>NZ_CP123228.1:6043820-6648202 GCF_029855045.1 Piscinibacter sp. XHJ-5 | reverse complement strand
ACTTGGCCTTTCTTGCAACGGCGCGGCAACGTGCCCGCGACGGCGCAATGTGTCCACGCGCGAGTTGCCAAGGCAAATCGTCAAAGGCAAATCGCCAACACAAGGCATCTGGTTCGGTTCAGCGCCACGGCGGTCCGTATCCGGTAGGCCGCTCACTCCAGGAATCAACATGAAACGCACCTACCAAGCTTCGAAGGTTCGCCGCGCCCGCACTCACGGCTTTCTCGTTCGCATGAAGACCCGCGGAGGGCGTGCCGTCATCAACGCCCGTCGCGCCAAGGGCCGCAAGCGCCTGTCGGTCTGAGCGCGACGCCGGTCCGCCGTCTCCACGCAGGAGGCCAGGTGATCGGCCGCATCGTGCGTTCTGCCGACTTCGAACGTGTGTTGTCCGCGCCCACCCGGGCGCGGACTTCGCATTTCGCGCTGCATCACCTGCAGGCCCGCCCCGGGACGCCGTCCCGCCGAGTCATCCCCGGTTTGTCCACCGAGTTGTCAACAGGCAGCTCGGCCCCCTCGCCCGCGGCTGTGGATGACCCGGATGCGGCGCGCCCGCCCGACCGGGTCTGGCTGGGCGCCGTCGTGCCCAAGCGGCATGCCCGGCGGGCCGTCACGCGGTCCCTGCTGAAGCGGCAGATCCGTGCCGCGGTGGGCCGCCAACCTCATCTGCCGGCAGGCTTGTGGGTGGTGCGGCTGCGCGCTCCTTTTGCGCGCGAACAGTTCACCAGCGCGGCGTCGGCCGCGCTGAGCGCGGTGGCGCGGCTCGAACTCGACACCCTGCTGGCCGACGCGGTGCGCCGGTCGCCTTCCGCCTGAGTGTCCGATGTCGCTGCTGCGTGATCTGGCCGATGTGCCGCGCCGCCTGCTGATGGCGCTGGTGCGCTTCTATCGCTTCTGGCTGAGTCCCTGGCTGGGCAGCCGCTGCCTGTACGAGCCGACCTGCTCCCGCTATGCACTGCAAGCGCTGGAGCGTCACGGTGCGGCCGCGGGCAGCTACCTGGCGGCCAGGCGACTGCTTCGCTGCGGACCCTGGTGCGCTGCCGGACACGACCCGGTGCCGGACGAGCCGCCGCGCCTGTTCCGATCCTTTCTTCCCCGCGAAAAGAACATCACATGACCGACATGCGCCGCACCCTGTTGTGGGGTGTTTTCCTGATCTCGCTGTTTCTGCTGTACGACGCCTGGATGAAGCACACGGGGCAGCCTTCGCTGATGTCGCCGGCCCCCAGCCGTCCCGCGGCGACCGCGCCTGCCCCGGCCCCCGCGACCGGGACAGCCACCTTGCCCTCGTCGACGGCGACGCCCGTGTTGAACGCGGCCGCGCCGGCGACCACAGGCACCGCAGCGGCTGCCGCCGAGATCGTCGAGATCACCACCGACCTCGTGAAAGCCAGGCTGAACAGCCAAGGCGGTACGCTCGAGTACCTGGAGCTGCTGACCCAGAAGCAGGCGGTCGACAAGCCCTGGTACGAGCCGTTCCTTGCGCTCGTCGGCGCCGGCAAGGCGAGCAGCGTGCCGCCGCCGAACGTCGTCCTGTTCGACCGCAGCAGCCAGCACGTGTACCTGGCGCAAAGCGGACTGCTCGGCGCTGGCGGCCTGCCCAATCACCTCAGCGCGATGAAGGTCGTGCCGGGCGAGCGCACGCTTCGGGAAGGACTCAACACCTTGTCGATCAGCTTCGAGTCGCCCGAGCAGGGCGGCGTGAAGCTGGTGAAGACCTACACCTTCCACCGCGGCCGCTACACCGTCGACGTGCGCCACGAGATCCGCAACGTGGGCAGCGCACCGGTCCCGGCACCGCAGCTGTACCTGCAGCTGGTGCGCGACAGCAATCCGCTGCCCGGCGAATCGAGCTTCTACTTCACGTTCACCGGCCCGGCCGTGTACACCGAGAACGCCAAGTTCCAGAAGATCGAGTTCAGCAACATCGACAAGGGCAACGCGAGCTACGAGAAGGTCGCGGACACCGGCTGGATCGGCATGGTCCAGCACTACTTCGCGTCGGCCTGGATCCACAACGCGCCGCTGCGCCGCGAGTTCAGCGTCCGCGCGCTCGATGCGAACCAGACCGACTACGGCCGCCGCACCTACGTCGTCTCCGAGATCTTCACGCTGCCGGCCCTCGCGCCGGCAAGCCAGCAGCTCTTCGACGCCGTGCTGTTCGCCGGACCGCAGGAGGAAGAAAAGCTCGAGACGCTCGCACCGGGCCTCGAGCTGGTGAAGGACTACGGCTGGTTCACCATCCTTGCCAAGCCGCTGTTTGCCCTGCTGACCTGGCTGCACAAGCTGATCGGCAACTGGGGCTGGGCCATCGTCGCGCTGGTGGTGCTGCTGAAGATCGCCTTCTACTGGCTCAACGCGAGCGCCTACCGCTCGATGGCCAAGATGAAGGCCATCAACCCGAAGGTGCAGGAACTGCGCGAACGCTACAAGGACAAGCCGCAGCAGATGCAGCAGGAGATGATGCGCATCTACCGCGAGGAGAAGGTCAACCCGCTGGGCGGCTGCCTGCCGATCTTCGTGCAGATGCCGTTCTTCATCGCGCTGTACTGGGTTCTGCTGTCGACGGTGGAGATGCGGCACGCGCCGTGGATCGGCTGGATCACCGACCTGTCGGTCAAGGATCCGTACTTCATCCTGCCGCTGCTGATGACCGCGAGCCAGATGTTCCAGACCTGGCTGAACCCGACACCGCCCGATCCCGTGCAGGCGCGCATGATGTGGATCATGCCGCTGGTGTTCAGCGTGATGTTCTTCTTCTTCCCGGCCGGACTGGTGCTGTACTGGCTCACCAACAACATCCTGTCGATCGCGCAGCAGTACGTGATCAACAAGCGGCTGGGCGTCATCGGCAAGTAGACAATCGGCGGATGCTGCCGCGCCACCGCGATCCGATCGTCGCCATCGCGACCGCCCCGGGTCGCGGCGCGGTCGGCATCGTGCGGGCCTCCGGGCGCGACCTCGCTCTGCTGATCGATGCGGTCTGCGGCCGCGCACTGACGCCGCGACATGCGAGCTTCCTGCCGTTCCTCGACGCGCAAGGCGAGCCGATCGACCAGGGCCTGGCGATCCACTTCCCCGCGCCGCATTCGTACACCGGCGAAGACGTGCTCGAGCTCCAGGCGCACGGCGGGCCGGTCGTGCTGCAGCTGCTGCTGGCGCGCTGTCTCGAAGCCGGCCGGGCCATCGGACTGCGCCTGGCCGAGCCGGGCGAGTTCACCGAGCGCGCCTACCTCAACGACAAGCTTGACCTCGCGCAGGCCGAAGCGGTCAGCGACCTGATCGAGGCGAGCACCGAAGCCGCCGCGCGCTCGGCGAGCCGCTCGCTGGCCGGCGGCTTCTCCGTCGAGATCCGCACCCTCGCCGACCAGCTCGTCACCTTGCGCATGCTGGTCGAGGCCACGCTCGATTTCCCCGAAGAGGAACTCGACTTCCTGCAGAAGGCCGATGCGCGCGGCCAGCTCGCCCGCATCGTCGCGCAGGTCGACGCGGTGCTCGATCGCGCACGCCAGGGCGCCTTGCTGCGCGAGGGCATCAAGGTCGTCATCGCCGGGCAGCCGAATGTCGGCAAGAGCTCGCTGCTGAACGCGCTCGCCGGCGCCGAGCTCGCCATCGTCACCCCCATTCCGGGCACCACGCGCGACAAGGTCAGCGAGACGATCCAGATCGAAGGCGTGCCGCTGCACGTGATCGACACCGCAGGCCTGCGCGAGACGCTCGACGAGGTCGAGCGAATCGGCATCGCGCGGACCTGGGCCGAGATCGAAGGGGCCGATGCATTGCTGCTGCTGCACGACCTCACGCGCCATGGGGAGGCCGAACACGCGGCCGGCGACGCCGCGATCGCGGCCCGGCTGCCGCCGGCGCTGCTGCACGGCGGACGGCTGGTGCATGTCTTCAACAAGGCCGACGCGGTCCAGGCGCCGGCGCAGGTCCTCGAAGGCGTCGTCGTCTCGGCCAGGACTGGCGCCGGCCTCGATCACCTGCGCCGCCGCCTGCTCGAGCTGGCCGGCTGGCACGCCATCCCCGAGGGCCTGTTCATCGCGCGCACGCGGCATGTGGAGGCGCTGCGTCGAACCCGAGAGCACCTCGAGGCGGCGCAGCATCAGGCGGACAGCAGCGACCCTGCACTCGACCTGTTCGCCGAGGAGCTGCGGCTCGCGCAGCGCGCGCTCGGCGAGATCACCGGCGAGGTCACTCCCGATGATTTGCTGGGTGTCATCTTCAGCCGCTTTTGTATCGGGAAGTGAGGGTCGGGCGCTTCGTGACAAACGGCGCTCGCCGAGCGACCGGCGGGCCGCTTTCCCCGGGGTCTGGCGATTGTGGCGGCCGGGTGGCCAGTCAATAATTGCCGCACGAACAATGCAGGAGGGCTGGCCACGGCAGTCAGCGCGCGGAGGACCATGGAATTCGACAAGCTGGTTCAGGCGATCCAGACGCTCAATGCGGAAGATGCGTTCCGCGCGCGCCTGTCGGCCGATCAATGGCGGGCGGTCGCGCCGTACCTCACCCGCCACGACATCCGCGCCGGCGATCTTCTGATCAAGCAAGGCGACACCGACCGCACGATGTATTTCCTGGCCGAGGGCTCGCTGCAGGTCTTCATCACCGGCGGCCCGCCGGGGAGCAATCGCATCGCCATCCTGCGCGCGGGATCGGTGGTCGGCGAGCCCGGGCTGTTCAGCGATGCGCCGCGCCTGGCCAACGTCGAAGCGATGACGCCGTGCGCGGTGTGGGCACTGCGCGGGCCGCGCCTCGAAGAGATGTCGCAGCGCTCGCCGGCCCTGGCGCTCGAGCTGTTGCGCGCCGCCGGCGGCGTGATGGCGGTGCGCATGCGCGCCAACATCGCGCGGCAGATCCCGTTCTCGTAGCCGAAGCGCGCGGCATCGGCGAAAAGGGCCCGTCACAGGCCCTTCGCATGTTCAGTGGCCTTCGAAGCTGACGAGGGTGAACAGCGGCAAACCGGCCGACCGCAGCTTCTGCGAGCCGTTCAGCTCGGGCAGGTCGACGATGGCCGCGCCTTCGATCACCGTGGCACCCAGCCGCTCGAGCAGCCGCATGCCGGCCATCATCGTGCCGCCGGTGGCGATGAGGTCGTCGATCAGCACGACGCGGTCGCCGGGCTTGACCGCGTCGGTGTGCATTTCCACCGTGGCCGAGCCGTATTCGAGCTCGTAGGTTTCCTCGACCGTCGTGAATGGCAGCTTGCCCTTCTTGCGGATGGGCACGAAGCCGATGTTCAGCTCGTAGGCCAGCACCGACCCGATGATGAAGCCGCGCGCGTCGAGGCCGGCGATGGCACTCGGGCGGACGTCGAAGTAGCGATGCACGAACTGATCGATCAGCACGCGAAACACTCGCGGGTTTGCGAGCAGCGGCGTGATGTCGCGGAACTGCACGCCGGGAGCCGGCCAGTCGGGCACGGTGCGGATGTGCCGCTTGATGTAGTCGGCCGGGCTGTCGATGCGAGCGGAGGTGTTCATCGCGCCGCCGATTGTCACCGCGCGGCTCGCACGGCGCCAGCTAGGATGCCCCGAGCAGTTTGCCTTCGGCGAGCGCCAGCGGCTCGGGCAGGCCCGACAGGACCAGCGTGTCACCTGCGCCCAGCACCAGCGCGTCGGACGGCTTGGTGACCGCCCCCGAGGCGCGACGCAGCGACACGACATTCACGCCGACCGCGTGCAGCGCCTGCTCGCCGAGCGTCTGGCCGACGCACGCGCCGCCCGACGGCAGCGTGATGCTCAGCAGCCGCGCCGTCTGCAGCTCGTCCGCGGTGTCGTCGTCGGCACCGTGGAAGTAGCCGCGCAACAGCGAATAGCGCGCATCGCGCTGCTCCTGCACGACGCGGATCACGCGCCGCATCGGCACGCCCACCAGGGCCAGCGCATGGCTGGCCAGCATCAAGGAGCCCTCCACCGATTCGGGCACCACCTCGGTCGCGCCGGCGGCGCGCAGCCGTTCCAGGTCGCTGTCGTCGATCGTGCGCACCAGCACCGGCACCTTGGGGGCGTGGGCCTGCACCAGGCGCAGGATCTTCATCGCCGAGGCGGTGTCGGGATAGCTCACGACGACCGCGCTGGCGCGCGCCAGCCCCGCGGCCATCAGGCTCTGCAGGCGTGCCGCATCGCCGAACACCACGCTCTGGCCGGCGGCGGCCGCCTGGCGAACGCGGTCGGGGTCGAGGTCGAGCGCCATGTACGGGATGCGCTCGAGCTCGAGGATGCGCGCCAGGTTCTGGCCGCTGCGACCGTAGCCGGCGATGATCACGTGCGCCTCGGTGTTGATGGCGCGCTTGGCGATCGTCGTCATCGCGACCGATTGCAGCAGCCAGTCGTTGGCCGACAGCCGCATGACGATGCGATTGCTGTACATCACGATGAACGGCGTCGCCAGCATGCTCAGGACCATGCTCGCGAGCACCGGCGTGTGCAGTGACGGCGGCAGCAGCCCGCCGTCGGTCGCCAGCGCCAGCAGCACGAAGCCGAACTCGCCGGCCTGCGCGAGGTACAGGCCGGTGCGCAGCGCGACGCCCGTCTGCGCGCCGAACAGCTTGGCGAGCCCGGTGACGAGGCCGAACTTGAACAGCACGGGCAGCAGCGACAGGCCGAGCACCAGCGGCCACTGCTGGACCACCGCCACCAGATCGAGGCGCATCCCGACGGTGATGAAGAACAGGCCCAGCAGCACGTCGTGGAACGGCCGGATGTCGGTCTCGACCTGGTGCTTGTATTCGGTTTCGGCGATCAGCATGCCCGCGATGAAGGCGCCGAGTGCAAGCGAGAGGCCGGCGAACTCGGTGAGGTAGGCCAGCCCCAGCGTGACCAGCAGCAGGTTGAGGATGAACAGCTCTTCGCTCTTGCGCCGCGCGACCTGCGTGAGCCACCAGCGCATCACGCGCTGGCCGCCGACGAGCAGCAGGGCCAGCAGCACGGCAGCCTTCAGCGCCGCGAGCGCCAGTTCGCGCAACAGCGCCTCGGGCTCCGAACCGAGCGCGGGGATCAGCACCAGCAGGGGCACGACCGCGAGATCCTGGAACAGCAGCACGCCCATCACGCGCCGTCCATGCTCGCTCTCGAGCTCGAGGCGCTCGGCCATCAGCTTGACGACGATGGCCGTGCTGCTCATGGCCAGCGCGCCCCCGAGCGCGAACGCCGCCTTCCAGCCCAGGCCCCAGCTCGCGCCGGCCTGCACGACGACCCAGCCGAGCAGCGCGTTGCCCGCGAGCGCCGCGAGGATGGTCAGCACCACCTGGCTCAGCCCCAGGCCGAACACCAGCTTGCGCATGCTCTTCAGCTTGGGCAGGTTGAACTCGAGCCCGATGACGAACATCAGGAACACGACACCGAACTCCGCCAGGTGCTGCATGCCCGTCGAGCCTTGCGCCAGCGCGGTCGCGTTGGGACCGATCACCACGCCGACCGTGAGGTAGCCGAGCATCGGTGGCAGCTTGACGAGGCGGCACACGACCACTCCCGCCACCGCGGCGACGAGGTAGAGCAGGACGAGTTCGAGAGTTGAAGCCATGCCGCGAGGGTGATGGGCGCACGGCGACCGTTCGCAAGGCCCATGCCTACAATCGGCGCATCCTATCGGACACCCGGCGCCGCACCGTGCCTGCAAAACCCTCATTCGACGCGCAGCGCGCCTTGCACCTCGCCCACCAGACCTTCGACATCGAGTCGCAGGCGCTGCTGGGTCTGAAGGCGCGGCAGGGCGAGAGCTTCACACGCGCGGTCGAGGCCATGCTTCTCTGCAGCGGCCGCGTCGTCGTGATGGGCATGGGCAAGAGCGGCCACGTGGGCCGAAAGATCGCCGCGACGCTGGCCTCCACCGGCACGCCTGCAATGTTCGTGCATCCGGCCGAAGCGAGCCACGGCGACCTGGGCATGGTGACGTCCGCCGATGTGGTGCTGGCCATCTCCAATTCCGGCGAGGTGGACGAGCTGGCGGCGATCCTGCCGGCGCTCAAGCGCGTCGGCGTCACGCTGGTCGCCATGACCGGACGCGCCGAATCGACGCTCGCGCGGCACGCCGACATCGTGCTGAGCAGTGCCGTCGACCAGGAGGCCTGCCCGATGAACCTTGCGCCCACGGCGAGCACCACCGCGCAGATGGCGCTCGGCGATGCGCTCGCGGTGGCGCTGCTCGACGCACGCGGCTTCCGCGAAGAAGACTTCGCGCGGTCTCATCCCGGCGGAGCCTTGGGGCGCAAGCTGCTGACCCACGTGCGTGACGTGATGCGCAGCGGCGACGCCGTGCCGCGCGTCCTGCCCGACACGCCGTTCATCGAGACGATGCGCGAGATGACCAAGAAGGGCCTCGGCGCGACCGCGATCGCGGACCCGCAGGGCCACGTGCTCGGCATCTTCACCGACGGCGACCTGCGCCGGCTGCTCGAGCAGGGAATGGACCTTCGCGGCCTGACCGCGCGCGACGTCATGCATCCCAACCCGCGCCTGGTACGCGAGGACGCGCTGGCGGTCGATGCCGCTGACGTGATGGAACAGTTCCGCATCACCAGCGTGCTGGTGCTCGACTGCGATGGGCTGCTCGTCGGCGCGTTGAACTCCAACGACCTGATGCGGGCGAAAGTGATCTGATGGCGCCGGCACTCCCCGTGGCGGCGCTGTCGTTCGCGCCCGACCTGCTGCTGAAGGCGCAGGGCATCCGCGCGGCGATCTTCGATGTCGACGGTGTGCTGACCGACGGTCGCATCTACCTCAGCGAGCGCGGCGAGGAGTTCAAGGCCTTCAGCACGCTCGACGGCCATGGGCTCAAGCTGCTCGCCCAAGGAGGCATCGTCGTCATCGTCATCACCGGTCGCGACTCGCCCGCGGTGCGTCGGCGCATGGCGGACCTCGGCATCGTGCATGCGGTCTACGGCGCGCACGACAAGCTCGCGGCGGCCGCGGGTGTGATGAGCACACTGCAGGTCGGCTGGGACGCGCTGGCGGTGATGGGCGACGACTGGCCCGATCTGCCACTGATGATGCGCGCGGCGTTCTCCTGCGCGCCGGCCAACGCCCATGCCGAAGCCAAGGCGGTAGCTCACCACGTCACGGCCGCGGCCGGCGGCCATGGCGCGGCGCGCGAATGCTGCGATCTGCTGCTCACGGCGGCCGGCCGCTACACGACGCTGCTGCATGGTCATCTGGTCACGCTGGACGAATCGCCATGAGCGCCACGCCGCTGCAGGACCCTGCCGTCGGGCTCGCCCCGCCGGTGCCCGCGCGAGCCGCGCCGGCACCGCGTCCGCCGTGGACGGCCCGCCTGCTGGAGCAGGCGTCGTCCTACCTGCCGCTGCTGGTGATGGCGGTGCTGGCGCTCGGAAGCTGGTGGCTGGTGAAGAACACGCCGACGCCCGATCCCGAACGCCCGGCCGCGCCGCTGCGCCACGAGCCCGACTACGTGATGTCGAACTTCATGGTGCGGCGCTTCGCGCCGGACGGCACCATGCGCGCTCAGATCGAAGGCGACACGATGCGCCACTACCCGGACACCGACACGCTGGAGATCGACAACGTGCGCCTGCGCGCGGTCGCCCCGGACGGCCGCGTCACGCGCGCCGAAGCGCGCATGGCGCTGTCCAACGCCGACGGCAGTGAGGTGCAGCTGCGCGGCGGCGCGCACGTGGTGCGCGAAGCTCTCGGCGGCGAGGAGCCGATCGAGTTCCGCGGCGAGTTCCTGCATGCCTTCCTGAACACCGAGCGCCTGCGATCGCACCTGCCGGTGACGGTGACACGCGGCGGCGCCGAGGTGCGCGCCGAGTCCATGGACTACGACCACCTCGACCGGCTGGTCCAGCTCAAGGGTCGCGTCACGGCGCAGTTTCCCCCGACGGGTCCGCGCAAGTGACGCGCGCGCCCCTGGTGTTCATCACCGGCGCCTCCAGCGGCATCGGCCAGGCGCTGGCCGCGCGGTACCACGCGGCGGGCTATCGGCTCGCGCTGGCCGCGCGCCGCGGCGCCGAGGTCACGGCGTGGGCGCAATCGCAAGGCATCGCGGCTGAAGAGTTCGCCGTCTACGCGGCCGACGTGCGCGACGTGGCCAGCATCACCGGCGCCGGACGGGACTGCATCGCTTCGCAAGGCGTGCCGGACGTCGTCATCGCCAACGCCGGCATCAGCGTCGGCATCGACACGGCCGTTCTCGACGACCTCGAGGTCATGCGCGCGACCTACGAGACCAACAACCTGGGCATGGCCGCCACCTTCCAGCCCTTCGTGCGCGCGATGTGCGAGCGCGGCAGCGGACGCCTGGTGGGCATCGCCAGCGTGGCCGGCATCCGCGGCCTGCCGGGTCACGGCGCCTACTGCTCGAGCAAGGCCGCGGTGATCAGCTACTGCGAAAGCCTGCGCGGCGAGTGCCGTCCTCATGGCGTGAAGGTGGTGACGATCGCCCCCGGCTACATCGACACGCCGCTCACGCGCCACAACCGCTACGGAATGCCTTTCCTGATGGCACCCGAGCGCTTCGCCCACAAGGCCTTCGATGCGATCGCCGCCGGGGCGAGCTTTCGCACCATTCCGTGGCAGATGGGCGTGGTGTCGAAGCTGCTGCGCATGCTGCCCAACGCCCTCTTCGATGCGGTGCTTGCGGGCCGTCCGCGAAAGCGGCGACTGGGCGAATGAGCCAAATAAAAAGGCGGCGAGCCCGAAAGCTCACCGCCTTGTTTGCTGCTGGATGCTGCGAGGCTCAGTAGCCGCGGCTGCCGCCACCGCCGCCGTAGCCGCCGCCCTTTCCGCCGCCACCGCCGCCGTAGCCGCCGCCTTTTCCGCCGCCGCCACCACCGCCGTAGCCGCCTTTTCCGCCGCTGCCACCGCCGCCGTAGCCACCGCTGCCACCGCCGCCATAGCCGCCGCCGCCACCACCACCGTAGCGGCCACCGCCACCGCCGCCGTAGCCGCCGGGACGCTCTTCGCGCGGGCGTGCTTCGTTGACGACGAGGGCACGGCCGTCGAGGACCTGGCTATGCATGCCTTCGATCGCGGATTTCGCTTCGGCGTCGGAGCCCATCTCCACGAAGCCGAAGCCCTTGGAGCGGCCAGTGTCACGGTCCATCATCACCTTGGCCGAAGTCACGGTGCCGAACTGTGCAAAAGCTTGTTGGAGATCGTCGTCGCGGATGCTGTAGGCGAGGTTGCCCACGTAAAGTTTGTTGCCCATTGGAGAGCGCCTTTCGTTCCTGAAAACCCAGTGAGACCTTGGAGCGTCAACCTATCCTGAACCATTCAAGCAAAGGCGCTGCTACCGAACTGGAAATTCCATTATCAAGTAAACGAGAAATCGTGCGCAAAGCCGCGCCGAATAAAGTGTTGTTTTCGGGCAGCCGTTCGAGGTACCCGGTAAAACCCTCGCCGCCGCTCGTCACCAGCGGTAAAAACCGCCGAGCGCTCCTGCGTGAAAACCCGGGGTCGCATCCTTTGGAAACCCTGCTGCGCACCATGATCGACCCCTTTGCCGATCCCTTCGTGCGCCCCTCGTCGCGCAGTCCGCTCGAAGCGCTGAGCCTGGTACTCGGCAGCGTCGACGCCGTTCGCAACGGGCGCGCGCTGTATCTGCTCTTGTTCACGTTTGCGCTCGCCGGCCTGCTCACGGCGATGGCGCAGGCCTCGCTGCTCAGCGGCGGCGGCTGGTGGGGACCGCTTCAGGCCGGCGCGGCGCTGTTCGTCGCGTTCTATGGCGGCAATGCCGCCGGCATCCTGGTCATGGACCAGGCGCGCGGCCTGGCGGTGCGCGATGTGCCCGATGCCGTGCGGACCTCGCTGCTGACCGCGCACCGGCTGCTGCTCGCGCTGCTCGTCATCGCCATCGGCTACGCGGCGCTGGCCGCGCTGCTGCTTGCGGTGCTTTGGCTGTGCCGTGTCGCGGTGAGCGGGCCGGTGCTCGGCCCCTGGCTCTTCGGGCTGGCCGTGCCGCTGGGCGTAGTGGGGGTGGGCGTGGCGCTGCTGGCCTTGGTGGCGGTGGTGGTGCCGCTCGCGGCGCCCGGCGTGTGGGCCGGCGCAGGCGTGTGGACCCTGGTGCGTCAGCTCTGGCGGTGGATGCGCCAGCGCCTGCTCACGGTGGCGCTGCTCATGGCCGCGGTGAGTCTGCTCACCGCCGGCGTCGGCGCGCTGGTCAGCTTCGCCGTCGCTGCCGGGGGCAGGGTGGTGTCCGAAGTGGCCGTGCGCGTGGTCGGCATCGACGTGCCCGCCGCCGAGCTGATGGCAGGATTGTTCGGCCGCGGCCTGCGCAGCGTGGGTCCCGCTGCATCCAGCCAGCACGCCGGTGCGGCGCTGGTCGGCGGCGGCGTGGTGTTCGCGCTGGCGCTGGTCCTTCCGGGCCTGGTGTACCTGCGCGGGACGTGCTCGGTCTATCTCGCCATGGTCGAGGACGCGCGCTGAGCATGGCAGCCGCGTTGCGCATCGCAAGCCTGGTGCCCAGCCTGACCGAACTCGTCGTCGCGCTCGGGATGGCCGAGCTGCTCGTCGCGCGCACCGGGTTTTGCGTGCATCCGGCCGACGTGGTGCGGCGCATCGCCAAGGTGGGCGGCACCAAGGACGTGAACCTCGCCAAGCTGCGCCGCCTGGCGCCCACCCATGTGCTCGTCAACGTCGACGAGAACCGTCTCGACACCGTGCAGGCGATCCAGGCATGGCCGGCCGACGAGCGCCCGCAGATCGTCGTCACGCACCCGAATGCGCCCGAGGACAACCTCGAGCTGATCGATCAGATCGCCGCGGTTTTCGACGACATCGAAGGGGTCGCCTCGTCCGCGCAAGGCCTGCGTGAGGCGATCGCGCACGAGCTGGCGCTGACGCAGCGGGAGCGGCATGCGCCGCAGCACGTGCTGTACCTGATCTGGCGCGAGCCGTGGATGACGGTCGCGCGCGACACCTACATCGCCCGCATGCTGGCGCGTGTCCACTGGGACACACTGCCGGCCGTCGATGGCGGCGCGCAGGGCGCCGCGCGCTACCCGGTCGTGCGCGGCGACGAGGCCTGGCTGGCCGAGGTGCAGCAGGTGCTGCTCAGCTCGGAGCCGTATGCCTTCGGCGCGCAGCACGTAGGCGCGGCGCGGGCGCTGTGTCCGAATGCGGCCGTGCGCATCGTCGACGGCGAAGCCATCAGCTGGTATGGCCCGCGCGCCGTGGCCGGCCTTCGCTACCTGCGTGGGCTCGCGGCCTGACGAGACAATCGCCCATGGACTTGCTCAAGCCGCTGATCGCCTTGCTGGCCATCGTCAACCCGATCGGCGTCGTGCCGTTCTTCATCCATTTCACGCAGAACCTGACGCCGCAGCAGCGACGTCGCACGATCCGCGTCAGCGCGTGCACCGCCTTCATCGTCATCGCCGTCAGCGCGATCGCCGGGCTCAAGATCATCGAGTTCTTCGGCATATCGCTCGCGTCGTTCCAGGTGGGCGGCGGCACGCTGCTGCTGATCTCGGCGATCCAGATGCTCAACGCTCAGCCGGCCGAGGGTCGCAAGGAGGACGTCAGCGAAGGCGCCAGCAAGGTCGACGCCGGCGCCAGCATCGCGGTGGTGCCGCTCACCATCCCGCTGCTGACCGGCCCGGCGACCATCTCCACGATGGTCATCTACGCCGAGAAGACGCGCCACTGGTGGCAGCTCGCGGTGCTGGTGGGCTACGGCGTCGTCGTCGCGGTGGCGACCTTCGTCGTCTTCTCGGCCTCCGGGCGAATCGCGAAGGTGCTCGGCCAGACCGGCATCAACATCATGACCCGGCTGATGGGACTCATCCTCGCGGCGCTCGCGGTCGAGCTGCTGGCCGATGGACTGACCAAGCTGTTCCCGGTGCTGGCCTCGCACCTGGCGCGCTGACCCTTAGCGCGCCAGCAGCTCGCGCAGCGCCAGCAACGGCGCCGACTGCTCGCCGTTGCGCCATATCAGCGGCGTGACGACATGCGACACCGCGCGCGGCAGGCGGTGCCGGCGCACCTCGGCGCCATTGACGGTGTCCAGCACCGATTCGGGCACCAGTGCGATGCCGGTGCCCGAAGCCACACAGGCGACGATCGCGTGGTAGGACCCGAGCTCGAGCACGCGGGTGGCGGGCGTGTGCGCCGCGCCGAGCCAGCGCTGCAGCACGCGCCGGTAGGCGCAGCCGCTGGGAAAGGCAATCAGCGAGTCGCCCTCGACATCCTGCGGCCCGCGAATGGCGCCGCGTTGAGTCGACGAGATGAGCACCAGCCGCTCCGTGAACAACGGCTGGTGCGCGAGGCCGGGTGCGGTGGGCGCTTCGGCCACGAACGCGGCGTCCAGGCGGCGCTCGGCAACGGCGGCGGTCAGCGCATCGTTGGTGCCGGTGGTCAGCTCCACGCGCACCTGCGGGCAGGCCGCGTGGTAGCTGGCCAGCACGCCGGGCAGCCGGCTTGCGGTGGTGCTTTCGAGTGCGCCCAGGCGGAACACGCCGCGCGGCGCCGATCCGCTCAACGCCTGGCGCGCTTCATCGGACAGGCGCAGCAGCCGCTCGGCATAGTCGAGCAGCAGCTCGCCGCTGGGCGACAGATGCAGCCGCTGCTTGCTCCGATAGAACAGCTCGGCGCCCAGCGAGGACTCGAGCTGCTTGATGCGCATGGTGATGCTCGATTGCACGCGATGGAGCTTGCGGGCGGCGCGCACGATGCCGCCTTCCTCCACCACGGTCTTGAAGATGTGCAGGTCGGCGAGGTCCATGGGGCTCTCCGCGATGTTCTCGAATGGAGAAAGAGTCGTTCCAAATTATTCAATATCCGCGAAGGCCATGTCCACCTACGATTCGGCGATGGACTCCGGCGCACCGCTCACGACACATCGCACCCTGCTGACCGGCCTGGCCGGCCTGGCCGCGGCGATGGGCATCGGACGCTTTGCCTTCACGCCGCTGCTGCCGCTGATGCAGGCCGACGGCCTTGCCTTGTCGCAGGGGGCTTGGCTGGCCGGCGCCAACTACCTGGGCTACCTGCTGGGCGCGCTGGCCTGCATCGCCTGGAATCCGGCGCCGCGACGTGCGGCGCGTGCGGGCTTGGCGGCCGTCGCGGTGTCGACGCTCGGCATGGCGCTGGCACCGCCGTTCGTGGCCGGCCTGGGGCTGCGGTTCGCCGCCGGTGCCGCCAGCGCCTTCGTGCTGGTGGGGATTTCCGCCTGGGCCCTGGCAGTGCTCGCTTCGCAGCAGAGGACCGATGCGGCCGGCGGTGTCTACGCCGGGGTCGGCGTCGGCATGGTGGTCGCGGGGCTCGCAGCCATGGGGGTCGGACTGGCCGGTCAGCCGGCCACGACGGGCTGGTGGCTGCTCGGTGGGGTGGCCGCGGCCGTCACGGCGTGGAGCTGGCCGACGCTGCGACCCGAGGCTTCGCGGCAGGCTGCCCCTGCCGCAGCACGGGCGGCCTTTCCCCGCTCGGCGCTGACGCTGGTCGCCTGCTACGGCGCCTTCGGTTTCGGCTACATCCTGCCTGCCACTTTCCTTCCCGCCGCGGCGCGAGAGCTCGTCGCCGACCCCGCGGTGTTCGGCTGGACCTGGCCCATCTTCGGCGCGGCCGCGGCGGTCTCCACGCTGCTGGGCGGTGTCCTGCTGCGCCACCTGTCGGCGCGCGTGCTGTGGGCCGCCAGCCAGATGGTGATGGCCGCGGGCGTGCTTTTGCCTGCGTTCGCGCCGCACAGCATCGCGGCGCTGATCGGCAGCGCCGTCTGCATCGGCGGCACCTTCATGGTGGCCACCATGGCCGGCCTGCAGGAAGCGCGACGCGTCGCCGGGGCGGCGGCGCCGCGCCTGATGGCTGCGATGACGGCGGCTTTCGGCACCGGCCAGCTGATCGGGCCGTTGCTGGTCGGCGCCGGCGATGCCGGCGCGAGCGCCTGGCCGACGGCAGCCCTCGCCGCGGTGCTGCTGGTGGCCAGCTCCGCCGCCCTGCTGATGCGCTCGAAGCCCGGCGCCCCTTCCCGACAACCCGCTGACCGATGGAGCCCTCGATGACCGCATCGCCGCACCCCCAAGGCCTGACCGACCGCATGCCCCCGCTGCCGCGGGAATCGCTCGATGCCGCGCAGCGCGCGGCCGCCGACGAACTGATCGCCGGGCCGCGCAAGGCGGTGATGGGACCGTTCATCCCGCTGTTGCGCAGTCCCGAGCTGCTCGCGCGCGTGCAGAAGGTCGGGGAATACCTGCGCTTTCACAGCGCGCTGCCGGCGCGCGTATCCGAGTTCGCCACGCTCATCGTGGCGCGTCATTGGTCGCAGCAGTTCGAGTGGTGCATTCATGTGCCGCTGGCGCTGAAGGCCGGAACCGCGCCGCAGACGATCGCCGCGGTGCGCGAAGGAAGGCGCCCCGACGGCATGGACGACGAAGAGCGCTGCGTGCACGACTTCACGTGCGAGCTGCTGCAGCAGCGCGGCGTCAGCGACGCCACCTACCGCGTGGCGCGCGATCGATTCGGCGAGCACGGCGTCGTGGATCTCACCGGGCTCATCGGCTACTTCTCGATGATCAACCTGGTGCTGAACGTGGCGCACACGCCGCCCGAGATTGCCGACGGCGTGGAGCCGCTGCCGACCCTGCCGCGCTGAGGCCACGCCGTGTGACGCCACCACCCACTCGCGGGGCGCCGACCCTGGCATGGCCGATTGCGGTCTTTGTTCACGACGCGAAAGCAGGCCGCGCGTGTAAGGTGCCGGCAACACGATGTCCCGCCTTCGGTCCATGTCTGCAAACGACCAAGCGCCCCTTCTCGATCCGATGCCGCCGTTCCCGGTGCTCTTCGACGAGCCCCCCGATCCGTGGCGGTGGCCCCCCCTGCCGTACGACTGGCGCCACGAGGCGCCGCCGGACATCGATGTCGTGCAGCCCTGCCGGGTCGAGACGGCGTCGGGAACGGCGGTGGACGGCTTCATCGCCGGCATCGATGTGCCCGGCGGCACGCTGAGCCTGCGCACCACCTTCGACGGCGCCACGCTCGCCCTGCCGTTCTCGCGCTTTCGCCGCCTGGTGCTCAACCACCCGCTGCGAGGCCTGGAGCCGCGTGCCGGGCTGCCGTCGGAGCGCGTTCCGGCGGCGACCCAGGAGCGGGAGTACCGCCTGGTCACCGCGGACAGCAACGAGGTGCTGGTCGGACGCTGCGCCGGCCACGTCGAGACCGACGCCGGGCTGTTCCTGTTCCTGCCTTCATCGGACCATCGTTCGCTGCTGCGCGCATTCGTCCCGCGCTGCGCCTACAGCCGGTGCGAGTTCGGGCCGACCGCGCAGGACCTCGCGGCGGAGCGTTGGATCGCGACGCCGGCGCAGCTCATGGACGCCCTCGCGCGTCAGATGCGCATGCCGGTGGTGCCCATCGGACAGTCCCTGCAGAACCTGGGCATGGCGACGCCCGAGCAGCTCCAGCGGGCCCTGGCCGAGCCGCTGGGCGACCTGCCGCTGGGCGAGCGACTGGTCGCGCTGGGCGTCATCTCGCAGGCCGATCTGCAGACGGCGATCGCGCACAAGATGGGATATCCCTTCGTCGACCTCACGCGCTTCCCGATAGAGCACGCTGCGGCGCGCAAGCTGCCGCTGCGCCTGGCGATCGCCCACCGCGCGCTGCCGATCATGCTCGAGCGCGACCGGCTCGTCGTCGCGGTCGACCGGCCCGCGCGGCTGGCGGCGCTGCAGGCGCTGTATGCGCTGGCCGCGTTCAAGGTGGTGCCGGTGCTCGCGGCCAAGGGGCAGATCCTGCTCGCCCTGTCGAGCTTGTCGAGGCAGGACCTGTGGTCGGACAATGTGTCGGTCCGCGCCGGCTTCTTTGCCACCACCCGCTGATCCCCGATGACTTTTGCCGCCCTGAAGACGCACGCCGCTTCGCTGCCCGCCGCCACGGCCGACATCAAGTGGGGCTGCGACTGGGTGGCCAGCGTTGGCGGCAAGATGTTCTTCGCCGGCGGGCCCGAGCCGGGTCCCTGGGACGGCTGCTCGTTCAAGGTCGACGATCACCGCTTCCTCGAGATCACCGGCCTGCCGGGTTTCGCCCCGGCGCCCTACCTGGCGCGCGTGAAGTGGGTGCAGCTGAAGGACCCGAAGGCGCTGCCGCTCGCCCAGCTGAAGGGACTGGTGACGCGCTCGCACGAGCTGGTGCTGGCCAGGCTGCCGAAGAAGCTGCAGCGCGAGCTGCTGGGCTGAGCGGGTGCGCGCGAACGAGCGCCGCGCGCCGTTGCACCACTACCACGTCTACGTCGTCGAGCTGGACGACTCGGTGTGGAACGAGCCGCGATTTCGGCGCGCCAATCCCGATCACCGCCTCGGACTGCCCTTCGTCTACGTCGGCATGACGGGCACCGACCCGGACCTGCGATTCGACAGGCACAAGGCCGGCATCCAGGCGAACCGCTTCGTGCAGCGCTACGGTCTTCGGCTGCTGCCGCGCCTGTACGAGGTCTACAACCCGATGCCGTACGAGGGCGCAAGGGAGATGGAGGTGGAGCTGGCGATCGCGTTGCGCGAGCGAGGGTACGGGGTCTGGCAGGCGTGAGGCCGCGGACTGCCTGCGGTTCACGCTGCGCGACAATCGCCGTTCCTGATCCGCGGAGGGCCGCCGCGCGCGAGACATCGCGGGAACGGCCTCCGCACTCTTGAGCGAGGTGCTCCATGGACCGCAAGTTCGTCGTCGCGCTGGCCTGGGTTTTCGTCGCGGCAGGGCCCGCCGTGTCGCAGGCGCCCGATCCCGCCGGTGCATCGCACCCGCTGGTCGGCAAGTGGCAATGGACGAACAGTGTCAACCGCTGCACCGAGGTCTACGACTTCCGCCCCGACGGCACCGCCGCCGTCACCAGTGGTGCCGAGCGTTCGGACAACACCTACACCGTGTCCCGGGAGCCCGATGCTCGCGGCTTCTACGCGCTGACGATGAAGATCACCAAGGACCATGGCGGCAAGGACTGCGGTGACATCGAGCAGGACGAGACGGGCCAGGAGCACACCAACTACCTGCTGTTCGAGCCGTCGCGGGAAATGCATGTCGTCTGCCAGGAGCCGAATCTGAAAGCTTGCTTCGGCCCCCTCAAGCGCATGGGCAAGTGACCCCGCGAGGTCCGCTTCACGCCGACTTCATCCACCTTTCATCGCCGCGATCGACAGTGCGCGCCTTTCATGGAGCGCACCGATGAAGATCCATCCTGTCGTCCCCAAGCTGCTGGCCGTGATCGGCATCGTGGGATTGCTGACGCTGGCCCTCGCGCGCGTCAGCGCACTCGTCGAAGAACGCCACGAGCGCTTGCGCGAAGCCGAGCGCAGCGTCGAGCAGAGCCAGGCCGGCCGCCAGGCGCTGGCCGGCCCGGTGCTCGTCAGCCATTGCACCGAGCAGTGGGACTCGGTGGTGGGCGACGGCGCCGACCGCAAGTCCCTGGCGGCGAGCCGCGAGTTCATGCTCACGGCAGCGCCGAGCCGCCTGGCGGTGCAGGCCGATGCGAGCCTGGAGCCCCGCTGGCGCGGCCTGTTCAAGGTGAACACCTACGCCGGCAAGGCGACGGTCCAGGCGCACTGGAACTCGCTCGCCGCGCTCAGTCCGAAAGGCGAGCATGCCGGCTCACGGGTGGCCTGCGCCGCGCCGGTGCTGATGGTGGCCTTGAGCGATGCACGCGGCATCCGGCATGCGCGCATCACCGCGGCGGGCCAAGCCCTCGCGGTCCGTTCGGGGACTCGTCATCCGAGTCATCCGCGCGGCTTTCATGCCGTGCTGCCGGAGCTGCCCCGCAACGCCGACGCGCCGTTCAGCGCCGAGCTCGCGCTGGAGCTGGTTGGCACCGCGGCGCTCGGCTTCGCGCCCGTGGCCGACGACACGCGCGTGCAGCTCACCGCGAACTGGCCGCATCCGTCGTTCGGCGGACGCTTTCTGCCGGTGACGCGCGAGGTGCGGCACGACGGCTTCAGCGCGACATGGCAGGTCTCCTCGCTGGCCACGACCGCGCCGGACGACTTCGCGCGCCGCGCCTTGCTGTGCGCCCCCCATGGCAGCACGCCCGACATGCAGGCCGGCGCTTCGCGCGACCGGCGCGCACTGCGGCCCGAGACGAAGGGCGTCGGCACGGCCGGCTGCATCGAGGCCTTCGACGTCGCCTTCATCGACCCGGTGAATCCCTATTCGCTGAGCGATCGCGCGATCAAGTACGGCCTGCTGTTCATAGGACTCACCTTCGCCGCTGTCGGGATGATCGAGGTGCTGCGCCAGCTGCGAGTGCATCCGGTCCAGTACCTGCTCGTTGGCTGCGCGCTGAGCATCTTCTTCCTGCTCCTGCTCGCACTGTCGGAGCACCTGCCGTTCGGCGAGTCGTACGCGATCGCTGCCGCCGCCTGCGTCGCCCTGCTGGCGTTCTACGCGCGCCACCTGCTCGGCGGATGGCGTGCGGGACTGGCGTTCGGGGGCGGCGTGGCGGCGCTGTACGGCGCGCTCTACCTGCTGCTGCAGCTGGAGCAGACCGCGCTGATCCTCGGCGCCGTGCTGCTGTTCGCGGTGCTCGCCGGCGTGATGGTCGCGACCCGGCGCATCGACTGGTACGGGTTGACGCGCAGCGAGCCCGCCGGCGCCCCGCTCCACAATCGCGCCTCATGACCACGCCGACGTACGACTACATCATCTGCGGCGCAGGCACGGCGGGGTGCCTGCTCGCCAACCGGCTCAGCGCCGACCGCACCAGGCGCGTGCTGCTCATCGAAGCGGGCGGCCGCGACGACTACCACTGGATCCATATCCCGGTCGGCTACCTCTACTGCATCGGCAACCCCCGCACCGACTGGCTGTACCACACTGATGCCGACCCCGGCCTCAACGGCCGCCGCCTGCGCTACCCGCGCGGCAAGGTGCTCGGTGGCTGCTCCAGCATCAACGGGATGATCTACATGCGCGGCCAGTCGCGCGATTACGACCACTGGGGCGCGCTGGGCAATGACGGCTGGAGCTGGTCGGACTGCCTGCCGTTCTTCCTGAAGCACGAGGACTACTACAAGGGCGCGGATGCGTTCCACGCGGCGCCCGGCTTCGACCGCACCGGCCAACGCCAGGGCGGCGAGTGGCGGGTCGAGAAGCAGCGGCTGCGCTGGGACGTGCTCGATGCGTTCGCGCAGGCCGCGCAGCAGGCCGGCATTCCGCACAGCGAGGACTTCAACCGCGGCGACAACGAAGGCGTCGGCTACTTCCAGGTCAACCAGCGCGGCGGCATCCGCTGGAATGCGGCCAAGGCCTTTCTGCGGCCGGTGATGGCGCGCGAGAACCTGCAGGTGTGGACCGGGGCGCACATCGCGCGGGTGGTGCTGGAGCGCGACGCTGCCGGGCTGCGCGCGAGCGGTGTCGAAGTCATCCCGCATGGCGGCGGCGAGCGGCTGCGCGTGCAGGCCGCGCGCGAGGTGATCGTGGCCACCGGCGCCGTCGCGACGCCGCAGCTGCTGCAGCTGTCGGGGATCGGCGATCCGGCGCTGCTGCAACAGCATGGCATCGACGTGCAGCATGCGCTTGCCGGCGTCGGCGAGAACCTGCAGGACCACCTGCAGATTCGCGCCGTGTTCAGCGTGCAGGGCGTCAAGACGCTGAACACGATGACGCGCCACTGGTGGGGCAAGGCCTGGATCGGGCTCGAGTACCTGCTCAAGCGCAGCGGCCCGATGAGCATGGCGCCGTCGCAGCTCGGCGCTTTCACGCGCAGCGACGCGGCGCAGCCGCATCCCAATCTCGAATACCACGTGCAGCCGCTGTCGCTCGAGGCCTTCGGCGAGCCGCTGCATCCGTTCAACGCCTTCACCGCCAGCGTGTGCAACCTCAACCCGAGCAGCCGCGGCCACGTCAGGCTGCGCGCGCCGGACCCGCTGGAGGCACCGAGCATCCGCGCCAATTACCTCGGCACCGAGGACGACCGCCGGGTGGCCGCGCAATCGCTGCGGCTCACGCGTCGCATCGTCGCGCAGCCGGCGCTGGCGAGGTACCGGCCGCAGGAGGTCAAGCCCGGCACGCAGTTCCAGAGCGACGAGGAACTCGCACAGCTGGCCGGCGACATCGGCACGACGATCTTCCATCCGGTGGGCACGGCGAAGATGGGTCCTGCCGGCGATCCGCTGGCGGTGGTGGATGCGCGGCTGAAGCTGCACGGCATGCGCGGGTTGCGGGTTGCCGACGCGAGCGTGATGCCCACCATCACCAGCGGGAACACCAATGCGCCGGTGCTGATGATCGCGGAGCGAGCGGCGCAGTGGGTGCTGGAGGAGAGCTGAGGGTCGTGGGTCCGCCGCCAGGCGGCGGATAACCCCAAGCCTGCGAGCGCTCGCTGCCGAGGCAAACTCGCGCCATGTCCGCCGACTCCCCGTCCCCCCGTCTGCTCGTGGCCGGCCTTTGCGCGCAATGGTGCGGCACCTGCCGCGACTGGCGGCCGGTGTTCGACGAACAGGCGCGCCACTTCGCCGGCCTTGCCGACTTCGCCTGGGTCGACGTGGAGGATCACGACGAGGTGATGGGCCACGTCGACGTGGAGAACTTCCCCACGCTGATGATCGCGCGCGGCGATGACGTGCTGTTCTTCGGCACGATCACGCCGCATGCGCAGACGCTGGCGCGGCTGGTTCAGAGCGCCGTCAACGGCGACATGAAGCCGGTGGACAACGCCGAGGTGCAAGGCCTGCCGCAGCGCGTGCGCGAGGCCTCCTAGTGGCCTAGCGCCTGCAGCTCGTCCCAGTGCGAGCGGTCGTGCGCCGCGATGCCCTCGGCCAGCGAGGCCAGCGTGAGCACGCCGAAACCGCCGAAGATGCCCTTGCGCTGTCCGTCGCGCGGCAGATGCTCGCGCAGCAGCGCCACCGTGAGCTCGCGGGCTGCTTGCCAATCGCGCAGCGCCGCCCCTGGGTCCTGCTGCTGGTAGTCGCGCTCCAGCGCCAGCGTGCTGCCGTCGATCTCGGACAGCTCGGGCAGGTCTTCGTCGAGGATGCGGCGGATGCGCGTGGCGTAGCCTTCGCGTTCCAGGTCGCGCAGGTGGCACAGATGCTCCACCAGCGAGAAGCCGCCGCCTGGCGGCCGTGTGCGTTGCCGGGCTGCCGGAAACCCGGCCACGAAGCGCGCCACCCGCGCGGGAAATGCCTGCAGCTGCTCGATGAGGGCGGTCGTCATGCTTGACCTCATCGTAACCACATGGCTACGATAGCGCAATGCCGCTGTCCCGAGACGAACAACGCAGCGCGTGCCTGGCCGCCCTGGCCGACCCCACGCGGCGCGCCATCCTCGACCTGCTGGCGCGCAGGCGCCTGCACGTCGAGGAGCTGGCGGCGCACTTCACCGTCAGCCGGCCGGCGATCTCCAAGCATCTGCGCACGCTCAAGCGCGCCGGCCTGCTCAGCGAGGAGCACGAAGGGCGGCGTGCCTTCTATGGCGTCAACGCCCGGCCGCTGGCCGAGCTGGAGCGCTGGCTCGCGATGCAGCGGCGCGTGTGGGAGACCAGCCTGGGCACCCTGAAGCGGCTGGTGGAGCGCGATGACTGAGCCGCGCGTCGTCGTCGCCGGCATGCAGATCGAGGGCGAGGTGTGGCTGGCCGCGCCGCCATCGCGGGTGTTTCGCGCGCTCACCACGCCGCAGCTGCTGGCCGCGTGGTGGGGCGACGCCGGCGTGTACACCACCCACGACTGGCAGCTGCGCGCGGACGAAGGTGCGCCATGGCGCTGCGAAGTGCGGCTGGCCAACGGCCGGCGCCACCACATCGAAGGCACGGTGCTCGAAGTCGTGCCCGACCGGCGTCTGCGCCTGAGCTGGCAGCCGAGCTGGGATCGGCTGCCGCTCACCGAGGTGAGCTTCGAGCTGGAGGCACAGCGCGGCGGCACGCGGCTCGCGCTTCGCCACAGCGGCTTCCGGCCGGATTTCTCGGGACTGGAGACTCACCGTGTCGGCTGGCCATGGGTGCTGGGCTGGCTGGCCGCAGCGCTGGCAAAGGAGTAGCGATGACGACGATGGCCGCTTTCATCGAGCAAGCTTGGACCGACCACGCCACCGACGAAGCCGGGGTGGCGACGCGCGTGGAGGCGCAGACAGCGCAGCTCGCGCACGCGCCCGAGCAGATCGCATCGTTTCTCGCGCTCGCGCAGCATGTCCTGATCAGCCATCGCGGCGACGCGGCGGCGATGGAGCGCTGCCTGCAGCGCGTGGCCGACATGCGGTGCGACGAGGCCGCGCTGGGGGCCATCGCCGCGGCCCGCCTGGCGGCCGCATTGATGCGCGACACGGCGACGCCCGCCGGTGGCGTGCCGGTCGCCGTCGCGATCCGCGCACACGGCAATGCAGCCTGCGGGCATGCGTCGCGCGGCGATGCCGCCGCTGCACGCGCGCTGCTGCAGTCGGCCACGGCGCTGGCGCGCGAAGACGATGCGCCGGCCTTGAAGGCGCTGGCCGCTTGCCATCACAACCTGGCCGCGCAGCTGCAGGAGGCCGGCTCGTCGCCGGCGACGGACGAGCTGATGATGCATGCCGCGCGCGAATCGCGCCGCGTGTGGCTGCAGGCGGGCACCTGGGTGAACGTCGAACGCGCCGACTACATGCTGTCGCGCTGCGCGGCGACGCTCGGCGACCTTGAACAGGCGCTCGCCCATGCACGCTCCTGCCTCGCGATCTGCGAAGCCAACGGCGCCGATGCGTTCGAGCGCTTCTTCGCGCACGAGGCGCTGGCGCGCGCGGGCGACGACCGATCCGCACATCTGCAAGCGCTGCGCGCGCTGCTCGCCGGCATCGACGACGAAGGCGATCGCGCCTACGCGCAGTCGGTGCTCGACGCGCTGTAGCCCTGGTTGTTGCCCGGAGTGCATCCGGGCTACGATGCCATTTCCTCGGCGCGCCGCCCGCGCGACCCGCATGGCGCGCCGGCCCCACGGCTGACCCACAAGGTGATGGCATGACGACAACCTCCACCCGCCCCGCGGTGCTGGACCTCATCGGCAACACGCCGCTGGTCCCGGTGACGCGGCTGGACACCGGCTGCTGCCAGCTCTTCCTCAAGCTGGAGTCGCAGAACCCGGGCGGCTCCATCAAGGACCGCATCGGGCTGGCGATGGTCGACACCGCCGAGCGCGACGGCCGCCTGAAGCCGGGCGGCACGGTGGTCGAGGCCACCGCCGGCAACACCGGACTGGGCCTGGCGCTGGTCGCCCGCGCCAAGGGCTATCGCGTGGTGCTGGTCGTGCCCGACAAGATGTCGACCGAGAAGGTGCTGCACCTGAAGGCGCTGGGCGCCGAGGTGCACATCACGCGCTCCGACGTCGGCAAGGGCCATCCGGAGTACTACCAGGACCTGGCCGCGCGACTGGCCCGCGACATACCCGGCGCCTTCTTCGCCGACCAGTTCAACAATCCCGCCAACGCGCTGGCGCACGAGACCAGCACCGGGCCCGAGATCTGGCAGCAGATGGGGCACGACGTCGACGCGATCGTGTGCGGCGTCGGCTCGGGCGGCACGCTGGCCGGGCTGTCGCGCTACTTCAAGAAGGTGCAGCCCGCGCTCGGCATCGTCCTGGCCGATCCGAAGGGCTCGGTGGTCGCCGAATACACGCGCAGCGGCAAGGTCGGCGAGGCCGGCTCGTGGGCGGTCGAAGGCATCGGCGAGGATTTCATCCCGTCGATCGCCGACCTGTCCAGCGTCTTCGCCGCCTATGAGATCGGCGACGAGGAGAGCTTCGGCACCGCGCGCGAGCTGCTGCGCACCGAGGGCATCCTCGGCGGCTCGTCCACCGGCACGCTGCTCGCCGCCGCGCTGCGCTGGTGCCGCGAGCAGAAGACCCCCAAGCGCGTGGTCAGCTTCGTCGTCGACACCGGCACGCGATACCTGTCGAAGATGTACAACGACCAGTGGATGCTCGACCAGGGCCTGCTGGCGCGCAAGCGCTACGGCGATCTGCGCGACGTGATCTCGCGCCGCTTCGAGGAAGGCGCGGTGGTCAGCGTCGGCCCGGGCGATACGCTGCTGACGGCGTTCGCGCGCATGCGCGCGGCCGATGTGTCGCAGCTGCCGGTGCTCGATGAAGGCCGGCTCGTGGGCGTGCTCGACGAGTCGGACCTGCTGCTGAGCGTGCATGCCGATGCGGCGCGATTTCGTTCCACGGTCAGCACCGCAATGACCGATGCCCCCGAGACCCTTTCGCCCCAGGCCAGCCTGGCGGACCTGGAAGCGGTGCTCGACAAGGGCCTGGTCGCCATCGTCGCCGACGGGAGCGGCTTCCACGGCCTCATCACCCGCTTCGACCTGTTGAACCACCTGCGGAGAACGCTCACGTGAGCCACGACACCCCATCGAAACCGCGCGCCTTCGGCACCCGCGTGATCCACGCCGGACAGGCGCCCGACCCCTCCACCGGCGCGATCATGCCGCCGATCTACGCCACCTCGACCTTCGTGCAGCAGAGCCCGGGCGTGCACAAGGGCCTGGACTACGGCCGCTCGCACAACCCGACGCGCTGGGCCTTCGAGCGCTGCGTGGCCGACCTCGAAAGCGGCTCGCAGGCCTATGCGTTCGCCTCCGGGCTGGCCGCCATTTCCACCGTGCTGGAGCTGCTCGACGCCAACGCGCACATCGTGTCGGGCGACGACGTGTACGGCGGCACCTTCCGCCTGTTCGAACGGGTGCGCGCGCGCAGCGCCGGCCACCGCTTCAGCTTCGTCGACCTGACCGACCCCGGCAAGCTGGTCGCCGCGATCACGCCGCAGACCCGGCTGGTGTGGGTGGAGACGCCGACCAATCCGCTGCTGCGTCTGGCGGACCTGCGGGCGCTCGCGCAGATCTGCCGCGATCGCGGCATCCTCTGCGCCGCCGACAACACCTTCGCCAGCCCCTGGGTGCAACGGCCGCTGGAGCTCGGCTTCGACATCGTCGTCCACTCCACCACCAAGTACCTGAACGGCCACTCCGACGTCATCGGCGGCGTGGCCGTGGTCGGCCGGGAAGCGCGTCACGACGCGATCCGCGAGCGGCTGGGCTTCCTGCAGAACGCTGTCGGCGCCATCGCCGGCCCGTTCGACAGCTTCCTCGCGTTGCGTGGCGTGAAGACGCTTGCGCTGCGCATGGAGCGCCATTGCAGCAACGCACTCGAGCTGGCCCGCTGGCTCGAAGCGCAGCCGCAGGTCGCGCGGGTGCACTACCCGGGGCTGGAGACGCATCCCCAGCATGCGCTGGCCCGGGCGCAGATGCGTGGCTTCGGCGGCATGATCTCGATGGACCTGAAGACCGATCTGGCCGGTGCCAGGCGCTTCCTCGAGGCGGTGCGCATCTTCTCGCTCGCCGAAAGCCTCGGCGGCGTCGAGAGCCTCATCGAGCACCCGGCCATCATGACCCACGCCACCATCCCGCTGGAGACGCGGCAGACGCTGGGCATCGGCGATGCCCTGGTTCGGCTGTCGGTGGGAGTGGAGGATGTGGAGGACCTGCGCGAGGATCTGGCGCAAGCCCTCGCGACGATCTGATCGCCGGCAGCCTACGCGAGCGACCGCCGAAGCTCCGCGGCGCAGATCGCGACCGCCGTGTTGGCCTCGTCGATCACCTTGCCCATGGTGATGAAGCCGTGGATCTGCCGTTCGAAGCAGATTTCGGTGCAGCGCGCGCCGGCTTCGCTGAGCCGCTGCGCAAAGGCCAGTCCTTCGTCGCGCAGCGGGTCGTAGCCGGCAGTCAGCACCAGGGCCGGGGGCAGCCCCGACAGGTCCGGATGGTGCAGCGGTGAGGCCCGCCAGTCGCGCTGCTGGGCTGCCTCGGCGAGGTAGTGGCCGCGGAAGTACCCGATCGTGTCCGCCGTGAGCAGGTAGCCCTGTCCATTGCTGCGGTGCGAAGGCAGCGCGCAGGTGTTGTCGGTCGCCGGATAGATCAGCAGTTGGAAGACGATAGGCGGATCGGCGGCCTCGCGCGCCGCGAGGGCGACGACCGCGGCCAGGTTGCCGCCCGCGCTGTCGCCGCCCACCGCGAGCCGCGTGGCATCGAGCCCGAGCCCGGGCGCTTCGCGATGCACCCAGCGCGCTGCCGCCAGCGCATCGTCGACCGCCGCGGGAAAGCGGTGCTCCGGCCCCATCCGGTAGTCGACCGACACCACGGCGCAGCGTGCCGCATTGGCAAGCTGGCGGCACAAGGTGTCGTGCGTGTCCAGATCGCCCACGACCCAGCCGCCGCCGTGGTAGTAGACGAGCGCCGCAAGTCGTTCGCCCGCGAGGGCGCCCAGCGGCCGGTACAACCGCAGCGCAATCTCGCCGAGCGGGCCGGTCGCCGACAGCGCGCGCACCTCGGCCACCTCGGGGGGCGCCGGCTGCGTGAAGGAGCGACGCTCGCGGTACATGCGCCGGGCTTCGTCCGGCGCGAGCGTGTGGATGGGCGGCACGCCGCGTTCGTCGATCAGCGACAGCAGTGCGCGGGCTTGCGGATGCAGCATGGCAGCTCCTCGGGTATTTCGCCTGTCTGGCGGTGAGCATCGTCCTATATTCGCCTGACTGGGGAAGAACAATGCAGCACATCGGCGCCGTCCTCTCCGCCCCCTGGGTAGGGGCTTTCATCTGGACGCTGGTGGCAAGCTGCATGCGCACCGAGGCCGCGCGTCGCGGCCTGCGGCTGTCCAACGTGTCCGCGCTGTCGGTGGCTGAGCAGGCGAGCGCGCTGGACAAGCTGCTCGACGATGGCGTCGACACGCTCGTGATGAAGCCGATGGGCGGCAACGATCCCGCCCTGCTGGCCCTGCTGCGCCGGGCGCAGGCGGCCGGCGTTCCGGTGATCACGCTCGATTCCTTCATCGATGACCCTGCGGTGATCTGCACCGTCGGGAGCGACAACGAGAAGGCCATCGCCCGGGTGGCCGAATTCGTGTTCGAGCGGATGGGCGCCCGCGGCAAGGTGGCGTATTTCCAGGGCGACGACCGTCTGCCCGCCGGCGCACTGCGCAACGCCGCCTTCCATCGCCTGCTGCCGCGCTACCCCGGCATCTCGCTGGTTCACGAGGACATGCTCGACTGGGTCACGCCGATGTCGCGCCAGGGCCGCGGCGCGGAGCTCATGCGCGCCCTCCTGGCGCGGCACCCCGACCTCGATGCCCTCATCACGGCCAGCGACGAGGCGGCGCTGGGCGCCATCGATGCCATCGCCGAAGCCGGCCTCGCGGGCCGCATCCTCGTGTCCGGCTTCGATGCGCTGCCGGAGGCACTGCTGTGCGTCCGCGACGGCACCCTGGCGGCGACCATCCGGCAGATGCCGCAGCGCATCGCAGATCGCGCGCTGGAGGTGGCGGTCTCCGCGCTCGAGGGGCGCAGCGTCCCGCGTCGGGCGTACGTCGACACCGAGCT
This sequence comes from Piscinibacter sp. XHJ-5, assembly GCF_029855045.1. Lineage (GTDB taxonomy): Bacteria > Pseudomonadota > Gammaproteobacteria > Burkholderiales > Burkholderiaceae_C > Albitalea. Next base: position 6,618,947 of record NZ_CP123228.1, on the reverse strand, counting down.
GATCACCGCCGACAACATGATCGAGACCGCGCTCGGCTCGCTTCGGCTGGTGCCCGGCCTCATCTACGACCTGAGCGCCAACCACCAGCTGCAGCGCGAGCTGCAGCAGTCGGTGATCGACAAGCAGGCGGCCATCCTGCGCACCGTGGTCGCCGTGTCCAATGCCGTCGGTCGCATGCGCGACCCGCAGGCGATGAAGCAGCAGGTGGCGGGGCTGCTGTGCGAGCAGTTCGGACTGGACCACGCGGCCGTGCTGGCGGACGGCGCGGCAGTCCCCGCTTCATCAGAGGCCTGCGCGTCGCAGCTCGTGCTGCCGCTGAAGACGGCCGAGCGCGAGCTGGGCGTGCTGTATCTGCGAAGCGCACGGCCCAAAGCCTTCGATGCGGAGACGGTCGCCGTCCTCCAGGCCATCGCGCACCAGCTGGCGATCGCGCTGGACAACGCCAACCTGTATGCCGAGACGGTGCGCCTGGCGCAGAGCGAGCTGCGCGAGAGCCGCGCTCGGCTGGCCCACGCGGAGCGCGCCGAATACCTGGCGCTGCACGACGCGCTCACGGGCCTGCCGAACCGGCGCCTGTTCAACCGGCTGCTGGACCAGGCGATCAGCCAGTCGCTGCGCTACCACCGCAAGCTCGCGGTGATGTTCGTCGACCTCGATCACTTCAAGCAGATCAACGACACGTTGGGGCACGAGGCGGGCGACAAGCTGCTGCAGCAGGCGGCGCAGCGGCTGAAGGATTGCCTGCGAGAGAGCGACACCGTCGCGCGGCTCGGAGGCGACGAATTCGTCGTGCTGCTGACGGATCTCGTCGACGCCGTCCACCCGGCCACTGTGGCGCAGAAGGTGATCGCCGCCGTGGCCAACCCCTTCACGCTCATCGGTCACGCGTTCCGCGTCACCGCGAGCGTGGGCATCAGCGTGTACCCGGAGGACGGCACCGACGAGCAGACCCTGGCCAAGAACGCCGACATCGCGCTGTACCACGCGAAGAAGGAAGGCAAGGACAACTACCAGTTCTACTCGCCGCGGCTGAACACGCATTCGCTGGAGCGCGTGGCGCTCGAGGCCAGCCTGCGTCGTGCGCTGGAGCGCCAGGAGTTCCGCCTGCACTACCAGGCCAAGCGCGACACCGGCAGCGACCGCATCACCGGCATGGAGGTGCTGCTGCGCTGGCAGCACCCCGACCGGGGCCTGGTGGCGCCGCTGCGCTTTCTGCCGGTTGCCGAGGAGACCGGGCTCATCGTGCCGCTCGGCAAGTGGGTGCTGCGCACGGCCTGCCGCCAGAACATGGAGTGGCAGGCACAGGGCCTGCCGCCGCTGGTGGCGGCGGTGAACCTCACGCCGCGGCAGTTCAACGACGACGCGCTCGTGCCAGACATCCGCGCGCTGCTGGCCGAGACCGGCATGCCGGCCGACCTGCTGGAGCTCGAGATCACCGAGAAGACGCTCATGCAGGACAACGAGCGCACGCTGCGCATCCTGCGGGCGCTGAAGACCGAGGGCGTTCGCATCGCCATCGACGACTTCGGCACGGGATATTCATCGTTGTCCGCCCTGAAGAAGTTCCCGCTCGACACGATCAAGATCGACCACTCGTTCATCCGCGGCGCGTGCAGCACGCCAGACGAGCGCCATGTGGCCGAAGCCATCATCGCGATGGGCCGCACCTTGAGCCTGACCATCGTGGCCCAGGGCGTAGAGACGCGCGAGCAGGCCGACTTCCTGCGCCAGCACGCCTGCGACGAGTTCCAGGGCTTCTATTTCAACGCGCCGGTGCCGGCGGAGCAGTTCGCGACAGCGTTGAGGAAGCAGGGCTGCGCGCGCCCCTCAACCCGGCCCTCTCCTGCCAGCGGGAGAGGGATCACGTAGACGCTCCATCACCTGGGCGACGACCCTGTCGCAATGCGCGCCGCCGAACTCGAACAGGTCGCGCTCGGCGAGGTCGATCTCCTGGGCCAGCGCCTCGCGCAGCAGGCCTCGCGCCCGGAAGTGCCGGCTGCGCACCGTCGCCTCGGGAATGTCGAGACATTGCGCGGTTTCCTCCACGCTCATCTCCTCGACCGCGCGCAGCACGAACACCATGCGGAAGGCTTGGGGCAGCGCGTCGAGCTTGCGCTCGAGCAAGGTGCGCATCTGGGAGCGGCCGAGCGCCTGATCGGGGGTGTCCGCTTCCGCCGGGGCCATCGCCTCCAGGTCTATGCGCTCGGGGTCGCTGCCCTGGATCATGGGGATCACGTTGTGACGCCGGGCACCGCGACGCAGTCGTCCCAGGCATTCGTTGAGCACCAGGCGCGACAGCCAGGTCGACAGCGCCGCTTCGCCGCGAAATCGCCCGATCGCCCGGTAGGCCGAGAGGTAGGCTTCCTGCAGCGCGTCCTCGGCCTCGGCGTCGTCACGCAGCGTGGCCCGCGCGAGACGGTACAGGCGTCGGTTGTGGCGCCGCATCAGGCGCTCGAAGGCGGCGCAGTCGCCTTCGGCAATGCGGCGGGCGAGCGCCATGTCGTCGAGCTCGACATCGGCCGCAGTCGTGGGCGTGGGCAAGGTGTTCATCGTCGCCTCCTCGAGCGTTCGACGTCGTCCAGCACTGCAGCGTTCCCACCTACACTGCCGCGCGATGACATCGCTTCCGAAAGTCTTCTGGCGCGCCGCGGCCGTGCTCACGCTGGCCGGCTGCGCCTCATCGTCCGGCGGCACCGACGACAGCACCCGCCGGCAGCTCGTCGCCCAGGCCGATGCCTGGGACCAAGCGATCGTCCGCAAGGACCGCGCTGCCATCGAAGCCAACATGGCCCGGCGCTTTTTCCAGATCGGCGGTGACGGCAGCGTTACCGAACGCGCCCAATTCATCGACGAGCTGGTCGACCCCGACCTGGTCATCGAGCCGTACACCGTCGAGGGTCTGACCGTGCTGCTGCACGGCGACACCGCGCTGCTGAGCGCGACGACGCGCATGACCGGGCGCTACCAGGGAAAACGCTTCGACACCCACTACCGCTACATCGACACCTATGTCCGCGAAGACGGACGCTGGAAGGTGCTCGCGGTGCAGATCACGCCGATCCCGGCGCCCCGTAGCGAAAAGTGAGCGAGGCGCTGTCCTACAGTCGCGCGCGGTGCCATCGCCTAGTCTTCGATCACCTGCCTCGGCAAAAGGACCGCAGATGGCCACCCGTCCTCAAGACTTTCCGACGTCGTTGAACAGCGGCGAGCCCAGTTTTCCCACCGACACGCGCGTCGGCGAGACCCATCCCGAGAGTCCTGAGGAAGAGCGTGGCGATCACCGCGACACGCCACGCCGCCGTCCGCCGAAGGCACAGGACGACGAGGCGCAAGCGCCCACCGAGCGCTGACGTCGCGCCGCTCAGCGGAACGGCCGGCTGACGAAGCGCGATCCGCGGAGTCCGAAACGCCAGGGCACGTCCACCGCCTTCGAGATGCCGATGCGCGGCCCGCGCACGACGGCCGCACGGCGCGGCGGCTCGATCAGCTCGAACGGCGGCGCATCGAGCCGCAGCCCGTCGTGCTCGCGGGTCACGCCGAGCGCCTGGCATACGCGGCCCGGGCCGGCGCACAGCAGGCGCTCGTCGTCCAGGCCGCGCCGCTCGCGCATCACGTCCAGACCTTGCGTCGGCTCGAGCGCGCGGATCAGCACGCCGGCGCCGTGGCCTGACTCGCGGCAGACGAAATTGAGGCACCAGTGGATGCCGTAGGAGCGGTAGACATAGGCGTGCCCGGGCGGGCCGAACATCGTCGCGTTGCGCGGGTTGGGGCCGCCGTAGCTGTGCGACGCCGGGTCCGAACGGTCGTAGGCCTCGGTCTCGACGATGCGGCCGCCCACCCCGTCGACCAGCACCGTCACGCCGATCAGGCGGCGCGCGACCTCGTCCGACGAGGCGAGGAAGTCGATGCCGGCGATCACCCGCCGCGCCCCAGCGCGTGCAGGGTTTGCAGATAGGCGCGGACGCGCTCGGCATTGGCGCCGAGATCGCTGCGGCCGACGCGCGACACCGAGCGCAGGTCGACGCGGCTGCCCTGAGGCGCGGACCGGATGCGCACGACCACATCGTCCTTGAAGCCGAACAGCCGGGTCGTCGCGGTCGCCTCGATGCGCAAGTCGTGCGGCGACACCGTCACGATCTCCCAGCCCATGGCGCGCACCGCCTGCTCGGCCAGCAGCAACGCGCGCGCCGGCGGGACGTCGAGCATGGCGGGGGCGATGTCGGGATAGGCCATGCGCTGCTGGGCCGCCACCTCGGGGTCGTAGTCGAGCGAATTCGGTGCGCCCGCACGCAGTGGCACCACGGCGACGAAGCGCGGCGGATCCTGGGTGTCGGTGGTGATGTCGTGGATGGGCGGCACGCGGGTCGACTTGCGCGCCATCGCCAGCGGCGGCGCGGCGACCAGCGCGGCGATCACCAGGGCGATCGCTGCGAGCACGACGGTGCGGCGCGACGACCCGCGCACTCCGGCGACGATCGCCAGCGCGGCGAGCAAGGCGGCCGCGAGCGCGCCCCCGGTTGCGCCCATCATCGTGCGGATGCCGGCGCCGACGCCCCACCACTGCTGGCGGTAGCCGATGCCGGCCAGCAGCATCGCGAGGCCGCAGGCCGGCGCCAGCACGAGCGCTGCCGTGGCGAGCCGCGGACCGAGCCGCACGAAGCGGCCGGCCGGTGCGACGGGGTCTGGCATGGTCAGTACTCCTTTCATTCACCCGCAGGCCGATGGCGGCGGAAGGCGCGCCACAGGGCGAGGTCGTAGGCGATTTTCAGCAGGCCGCACAGCACGAGCGGGGCGCTGATCCAGCCTGCGGCGAACAGCGCGCCACCCAAGGTCGGGCTCAGCGCCGACGCCAGGCTGCGCGGCACCGCGGTGAAGCTGGCGGCGGCCGCGCGCTCGGCCGGCGTCACGACGGCCATCACGTAGGCGGTGCGTGTCGGCACGTCCATCTGCGAGAGCGCGCTGCGCACGAACAGCAGCGCCAGCGCGAGCGAAAGCTGCGGCGCGAGGCCGGCGAGGACCAGGCAGACATTGGCCGGAATGTGCGTGAAGACCATCGTGTTCAGCAAGCCGATGCGCGCAGCGACCCGGGGCGCGACGAGCTGCGACGCTGCGCTCAGCAGCCCGGCCCAGAAGAAGAATGCGCCGGCCTGCGCCAGGGACAGCCCGAAGCGCTGCAGCAGCCACAGCGACAGCAGTGAGTTGACCACCAGGCCCCCGGCGAAGGCATCGACACAGAACAGCGCGGCCAGCCGGACCACGATGCCGCGCGAAGGCCCGAGCGGCGCGGCAGGCGCGTCGGCCGCGGTCATCGCGGATGCGGCGGTGCGCCGATACAGCCACCACACCGCCAGCCCGATCGCGGCGTACACCAGGAAAGGCATCTTCAGCGCCTCCAGCCGGCTGAAGTTCGAGCGCTGCGCGAGCGCATCGGGCAGCGCGGCGGCGAGCGCACCCACCGCGGCGCACAGGGCGCCCAGCACGCTGTAGCGCGCGAACAGTGCCGTGCGCGCCTCGCCCTGCGCGGCGCCGGCGAGCCGCGCATGCTCCAGCGGCAGGAACATCGACACGTCTCCCGAGCTGGGGTTGAGCGTCCCGGCAAAGGCCACGGCCATCAGCGGCCAGAACGACGAGAAGCCCGCGAAACCGAGACCGGTGGCCACCATGAGGCATGCCGCGGCGCGCAGCCATCCTGAAGTGGCGAAGCGATGGCCGACGGCGCCGACCGCCAGCGTGGCGGCGGCCGAGCCGAGCAAGGTGGCGGTGCTGATCAACCCGACCTCGAGCTGGCCGAGGCCGAGCTCGAGCAGGTAGGCCGGCAGCAGCACCGCCACCGCGCCGTCGCCGAAGGCGCGCAGCGAGCGGGCGAGCAGGATGGGGCGGACGGTCAGCGTCACGTCGTTCGTGGGTTGGGGTGGAGGGTAGCGGAACCCCGACCTGCGAAGGCTACAAAGGCAAGGACAGGCTGACTTCCAATCCCGGCGACGCGTTGCGGATCGACATCGTCGCGCCATGCGCCTGCGCCACCAGGCGGCACAGGTACAGGCCCAGCCCCACGCCGCCGGTGCTGCGCTGGCGCGCCGCGTCGACGCGATAGAAGGCCTGCGTCAGCTGGGCAAGGTGTTCCGGCGGCACGCCGGGCCCGTGATCGCGCACCACCAGCATCACGCGATCGCCTGCGCGCTCCGTGCGCACGACGACCGCATCGCTGTGGCGCAGCGCGTTGTCGAGCAGGTTGCGCAGCAGCAGGCGCATGCGCATGCGATCGAGCGGCAGCGTGGGCAGCCCGCTGGCCAGCGCCGTCGTCACCGGCCGGTCCGCGAAGCCGCTTGCCAGCGTCTCGTCGATGAGCCGGTTCAGGTCGCTCGCCTCCGGCTGCAGCGCGGCGTGGCCGGAAGCGAGCCGTTCGCTTTCCAGCAGGTCGATGACGAGGTCACGCATCTCGGCCAGATCGTGCAGCAGCGCGGCGCGCGCCTCGCTCTCGTCGACGAGCTCGGCGTTCAGCCGGGCGCGCGTCAAGGGCGAGCGCAGCTCGTGACTGATGGCCAGGAGAAGGGCGCGCTTGGCGTCCAGCATCGCGCGCAGCTCGTCGGCCATCGTGTTGACCTGCTGGGCCAGCTCGCCCAGCTCGTCGTGGCGGCGAAGCGGGATTCGGTGCGTCAGGTCACCCTGGCCGAAGCGGATTGCGCCCTCACGGATGTCGTCCAGCGGACGCAGCAGCCGCCGCACCAGCGCGAAGGCCAGCAGCGTCAGCAGCAGCAGCACGCCGAGCGTGCTCCAACCCATCAGGTGCGGGGCCATCACCGTCTGCGGATCGGCGAGCGCGAAGGTGATGCGATGGCCGTCGTCGAGCCGACGCACGTGGAAGCGATGCAGCTCGCCGTCGGGCCACTGCGGGTGCCAGCGCTGCCAGCGGCGTGTTGCCTCGGGATGCGAGTCCCAGTTGACGCGCGGGCCGTCGATGCGGATGGACAGCGGCAGCTCGCGGGTCAGCGCCTGTGCGCGCGCGACGTCGGGCGGCGTCCCGATCTGCGCCGTGAGGAGGTCGAGGTAGTGCGAGGTCAGGGGCCGGCCGTAACCTTGCCAGCCGCCGCGCACCATCTCGCGAACGCCGGCGACGAAGGTGACGGTGGTCGCCAGCGCGAGCAGCAGGAACAGGCCGACGAGGCGCCACTTCAGCGAATGCCGCATGCTTCGCCGCGCGGCGTGCCACTTCTGGCGCCATCCCCGCGACGCCGGCGCCGCGGCTGCGCTCACGCGCGGCCTCCGGTGAATGCATAGCCGACGTTGCGCAGCGTCTTGATGCAGTCCAGCGGCTCCAGCTTCTTGCGCAGCCGGCTCACCAGGATGTCCACGGCGCGCGTGTAGAGGTCTTCGGCCGACTGGCCGCGCAGGCGCTCGAGGATCTGCTCGCGCGTGAACACCTTCGCCGGCTCGCGCGCGAGGAGGATGAGCAGCTCGTATTCGGTGCCGGTGAGATCGAGCAGCGCCCCCTCTCGCCGCACCTCGCGCCGGTCGAGGTCGATGTCCAGGCCGTCGAACACCAGCCGGCGCGCGCCCGCGGCGTGGTCGGCGGCACGAGAGCGGCGCAGGATCGTCGTCAGCCGCGCCAGCAGCTCGCGCGGCTCGAAGGGCTTGGGCAGGTAGTCGTCGGCGCCGATCTCCAGGCCGACGACGCGATCCATCACCTCGCCGCGCGCGGTCAGCATGACGATGGGGATGTCGCTCTCGCGCCGGATCGCGCGGCACAGCGCGAAGCCGTCCATCTCGGGCAGCATCACGTCGAGGATGGCGGCGTCGTAGTGTCCCCGGCGCAGCATCGCCAGACCTTCGCTGGGGCGCAGCGCAGCGTCGAGCTCGAACTCGACGCGCTTGAAATAGGCGGCCAGCGGCGCGGCCAGGCGCTCGTCGTCGTCGATCAGCAGGATGCGGCGCATGGCGGCATTGTCGTGCGCCCCACCCGTTCAGCCGTGGTGACCCCAGCGGTGGCTGCGCTGCAGGAATTCGCGAACCCTCTGCTGCTGCTCGGGCCTGAGACTGTCGTAGAAGTCGCCGAGCGCGGCGATCACCTGCGGGCTCTTCTCGCGCAGCGCATTCAGCTTGGCGTTGACGAGATCCTGCGCATGCCAGCGGTCGAACGTGGCGTCCTTCATCAGCGATTGCACATCGGCCCGCGGGTCGGTCGTCCCGTGCAGCGCGGTGCGCTGCTCGTGCAGGCGGTCCAGCAGCGCCGTCAGCTTGGCCTTCTGCGCGGCATCGAGGTCGAGCTTGTCGGCCACCTTGTCGGCCGCTCGCGCCTTGAATTTCGCGGCGTCCTGCGGCCCCATCGATTGCCAGCCGCCGTGGCCGTAGTGCGAATGCGAGCAGGCGGCCACGCCGCCCAGCAGCGCGGAGGCGCCGAAAAGGCCGACGAAGGTGCGCTTGAGCCAGGGTTTCATCGTGTGCTCCTTGTCTGAACGAGGAGCACATCGTGCAGGGGCTGACGACGCGCGTCTTCTCCACGGCGTATCGCCGTGTTTCGTTTTATTGAGACCTCACCGCGGACGTCTACGGCTGCACGCCGTGCTGCCTGAACCAGGCCTGCATGCGCTGCCAGCCGTCCTCCGCCGCCTCGGCGCGATAGCTCGGCCGGTAGTCGGCATAGAAGGCGTGGCCGGCGTCCGGATACACCAGCACCTGCGACGCGCTGTTCGCCTCGCGCAGCGCCGCGCGCATCTGCTCCACCTGCTCGAGCGGGATGCCGGGGTCCTGTCCGCCGTACAGGCCGAGCACCGGCGCCTTGAGCTGGCCGGCGACATCGAGCGGGTGGCGCGGCTGCAGCCCGTGCTTGGGGCCGGCGAGCCGGCCGTACCAGGCGACGGCGGCCTTCACCTTGGGCTGGTGCGCGGCATAGAGCCAGGTGATGCGGCCTCCCCAGCAGAAGCCCGTGATGCCCAGGCGCGAGCCGTCCCCACCGTGCTGGCGGGCCCATTCGAAGGTGGCGTCGAGGTCGGCCAGCACCTGCTCGTCGGGGACCTTGGAGACGAGTTTGTCGCGCAGCTCGTCGATGCTGTCGTACGTTCGCGGATCGCCCTGGCGGAAATACAGCTCGGGGGCGATCGCGAAGTAGCCCAGCTTGGCCAGCCGGCGCGTCACGTCGCGGATGTGCTCGTGCACGCCGAAGATCTCCTGCACGACGAGCATGATCGGATGGTGGCCGCGCCGCTCGGGCACCGAGCGATAGGCCGGGATCGTCCCGGTCGGCGTCGGCACCTGCACCTCGCCGGCGTCGAGGCCGTGGATGTCGGTGCGGATGGCGTTCGTGGGCAAGGGATCGGCGGCGGGGGCGTAGGGTTGTGAACGAGAGCTCATGGTCGGTGTATGGGACTGAAGGGGCTTGCCCGTGCACGCACCTGGCACGCGCGGGTCCGGGCCACGGCAAGCGATGTGGGGATCATCGCAGCGCGCTTCTCCCGGCGGCGCTTCTCGAGTGCAAAGTGATGTCCCACGAATGGCATTGGCAAGCGGGGTCAATGCAGCAGCGCAACCCGTGCCTCTTGTCATCAGCGCCGACTTCGAGGGTCGGCGGCCTGCCTACGCGCCGCGGCCGACGTCCTGTTCGAAGTGACGCACCCGCCGCATCACGAGTGCGGCCTGCAGACAGCGATCCGATGGCGGCGCAGCGCACTCCTCGGGCACGCCATTTGCCGGATGCTCCGACGCGCCCGGCCCCGGCGTGGTGGAATCCGAACCGCCGCGCTGCGCCGTGGCGGCCGTCTCGTCGGCCGCGCGCCGGCGCAGGAACAACGCTTCGAGCAGCGCGCGGGCATTGATGAGCATCGGTTGGAGGAGGACCATGAGGCGGACCGTTGTAGGGGGCGATTGCGACCGGATGATGACAACCGTGCCGACGGCTTTTCCGATGCGGCAGGCGTGAGGCGCCGCCGAATGGCCCAGATGGCGAGCGCCAATGCGACCGAGCCGATCGGCTGCGAGGCCCTGGCCGATCAGCTCGGCGATCGGGTCGCTGCCCTGCTGCACGCGCGCCCCGGCGAACTGCGCATGGCGCCGCTCGGCCACGTCGTGCCGCGACCCGATGCCTGCTGCGTGCTGAGCGTGACGGATGCCGCCGGCCGGCCTCGCGCGGTCATCCTGTGCGCCCCGCCCGAGGCGCCGGACATGGTGCAGCGCGCGATGGACCGCGCGAGGCGCTCCAAGGCCTCGCTGCCGCTGCGCGCTTCGCGGCACATCCTGGATCCGCTGGCGCTGGGGCGCATCGGCGCGCTGAGCTACGCCGTGCTGCCGCACTGCCGCGAACTTGCCGCGGGCGGGCTGGCGTGGCGCGTGCAGCGCCAGGCGCTCAGCCCCGCGCTGTTCGACTGGCTGTTCACCGTCAACCAGGCCACGCTGCGGCCGATCCAGGACGACGAGCTCGAGTGGCGTTTCGTGCAGCCGCTGCAGCGGCTGGCCGCGCTCGACGCGGTCACCGCCGCCGTGCGCGACGACGCGCAGCGCGCGGCCGAGCGGCTTCAGCAAGGCGGCTGGTGGCCGCGCACGGTGCTGATGCACGGCGACCTGTGGAAAGGCAACGTGCTGTTGCGCCCGGCCACCGGCCTGGCCGATGCGGTGGCATGGCGCGAGCGCTTCATCGTCATCGACTGGCCCGGCTCCGATTCCTGCGGCTACGCGTTTTTCGACCTCGTGCGACTGGCGCAGTCGATGCGCCCGCGCCGCGCCGCGCTCGCCCGCGAGTTCGAGCGTCACTGCGCCTTGCTGGAGTGCGGCCGCGACGATGCCGCGGGCTGCCTGCTGGCCGCGCTGGGCCGCATGGCGATGCAGCTCGAGCACTTTCCGATGCAGCGCTTCGCGCAGATGGCCGACGCGTGCCATGCGACGCTGCGCCAAGCCTTCTGACACGACGACAAAGGACCCGACTCCGATGGCCCATGACTCCCTGCTCGAACGGCCCTATGCCTGCCCGCTGACGCACCTGCCGCTGCACGGCGAGGGCGATGCGCTGCGCGGCGCGCCGGGCGGTCCCAGCTACCCGCTGCAAGGCGGCATCCCGCAGTTCCTGCGCTTCGGCTCGGCCGAGAGCGACGTCGGGCGCCGCAAGCTCGCGCGGCTCAACGAGCTTGCTCGCCGCGACGGCTGGGAGGCTGCCTTGCGCAGCGTGTACCGCGGCGAACCCGGCATGGTCGACTACGTGACGCAGCCGGAGCGAGCGTCGTTCATCGACCTGCTGCCGATCACGCCGGCGAGCGACGTGCTGGAGATCGGCCCTGGCCTGGGACAGTTCACGCCGCTGCTGGCGCGGCGCGCCCGTTCGGTGTCCGCGCTCGAGGTGGTCTCGGGCCAGGCGGAGTTCGTGGCCCAGCGCTGCGCTCAGCAGGGCTACGCCAACGTGCGGGTCGCCGCCGGCGGCGACGACTGCCGCCTGCCGTACCCCGATGCCAGCTTCGACGTGGTGGTCCTGAACCTGGTGTTCGAATGGTGCGCATCGCGCTGCCCCGAGGAGCGCGAGGTCGACGTGCAACGCCGGCTGCTCGCCGAGATGGCGCGCGTGCTGCGGCCGGGCGGGTCGCTGTACCTGTCGACCAAGAACCGCTTCGCCATCCGGTACCTGATCGGCAAAGCCGACGAGCACTCGCACAGCATGCGCTTCGGCAGCGCGCTGCCTCGTTCGCTGTGGCGCTGGCTGCTGCGCCGGCGCGGCCATGCGCGGCCGGGCGGGATGCTTCATTCGCACCGGGCACTGGCGGCGCTGCTGCGCGAGGCCGGCTTCGCGCGGCTCACGTCGTACTGGGCCGCCCCCGAGATGCGCTTCCCGAAGGACTACGTGCCCACCGATGCCGCGTCCGTGCGCGCCGCGCGGCGTCGTCCCGACTTCGTGCAGGGCGAAGGGCGCGGCGTGCGGCTGCTGATGCAGTGCGTGCCCGCGCCGCTCGTCAAGCATCTCACGCCGGGCTTGGCCTTCCTGGCGACGAAAGTGGTCTAGACCGGCTACAGTCGGGCCCGCAGGCGCGACCGGGCGACACAGCCCACGCCGCGCCCACCACACAGGGGAGACCAGGACGATGAGCATGCGGCGGCGCCTTGCCGTGGCGCTGGTTGCCGCTTTCGCGCTCGCCGCGGCAGCGGCGGCGTCGGCGCAGGCGCGATTCCAGTTCGACACCACCCCGGGGCGGCTCTCCAAGCAGGTCGTCCCGTCACACTACACGCTGACGCTCCACCTCGACCCGGCGCGCGACCGGTTCGAGGGCCGCGTCGCGATCGCGCTGCGCGTGCGCGAGCCGATGGCCGCGATCGAGCTTCACGCGCACGAACTCGCCGCGGGCAGGGCGCGCCTCGTGTCGGCGGCGGCCCCGCGCGAGCTCGCCATCACGCCCCAGCCGGCTGCGCAGATGTGGCGCCTGGCGCCGCAAGACGGGCAGGTCATCACGGCGGGCGAGTACCGGCTCGAGATCGACTATTCCGGCAAGGTGCGCGCGTATGGCGACGGCCTGTACCGCGCGCCGCACGGCCCTCAGGGCAGGCAGCTCATGCTGGCCACCCAGCTCGAGGCGATCTATGCGCGCACCGTGTTCCCGGCCTTCGACGAGCCGGCGTTCCGGGCGGCCTTCGACATCCGGGTGCGCGCGCCGGGCGGCTTCGAGGTGGTCTCCAACATGCCGCGGGCCAGCCGCCGCCTGGAAGGAGGCAGCGCGGTGCATCGCTTCAAGACCACCCCGCCGATGCCCACCTACCTGGTGAGCGTGGCGGTCGGCCGCTTCGACGTGCTGACCGGCCGGGCTGCCGGCGTGCCGCTGCGTTTGCTGACCGCCCCGGGGCGGCGCCCGCAGGCGCGGTACGCGATGCAGGCATCGAAGGAGCTGCTGCCCTACTACAGCGCGTACTTCGGCGTGCCGTTCGCGCTGCCCAAGCTCGACCAGCTCGCCGTGCCGAGCACGCGCTGGGGCGCGATGGAGGACTGGGGGCTCATTTCCTATGCCGAGGACATGCTGCTGTTCGATCCGAAGAGCAGCAGCCCGGACACGCAGCGCGACGTCTATGCGACCGTGGCGCACGAGATCGCCCACCAGTGGTTCGGCAACCTCGTCACCGCCGCATCGTGGGAGGAGATCTGGCTCAACGAGGCCTTCGCCACCTGGATGCAGGACAAGGCGATGGACCGCTTCAATCCGGCCTGGGAGGTGCCGCTGCAGCGGCGCGTGCCGGTCGATCAGGCGATGGCGCAGGACGCCGGCGCGGCGACCCGCCCGATCCGCTCGGGGCCGGTCAGCGAGACGGCGGTGTGGGACGTCTTCGACGGCATCACCTACGCCAAGGGCGGCGCGGTGCTGGGGATGCTGGAGCAATGGATCGGACCCGACGTGTTCCAGCGCGGGCTCGCGTCGTACATGAAGGAGCGCCGGCTCTCCAATGCGACCGCCGGCGACCTGTGGCACCACATGGCGCAGGCGTCGGGGCGTGACGTGCTCGCCGTGACTTCCAGCTGGACCGACCAGTCCGGCTTTCCGCGGGTGCAGGTGAGCACGGCCTGCGAGGCCGGGCGCACGCGCGTCACGCTGGCGCAATCGCGCTTCAGCACGTCGTCCGCGCCGCTGCCGGCGCAGCGCTGGCATATCCCGGTGCGTCTGCTGCAGGGGCGCCATTCGAGCACCGTGCTGCTGTCGCAGCCGCAGGCGGCCGTGGAGCTGGGCGGCTGCGACGACGGGCCGGTCCTCGCCAACGCCGGCGGGATCGGCTTCTACCGCGTCGCCTACGAGCCGGCGCAGCTCGATACGCTGACGGCGCGCTTCGCTGCGCTGGCGCCGGTCGACCGCGTCACGCTGCTCAGCGACACCTTCGCGCTGCTGCAGGCGGGCGAGGTCGCGATGCCGCCCTACCTGCGGCTGCTCTCGGCATTGCCGCAGGTGCAGGGGGCCGGCCGCACGGCGCTGTGGCAGGTCGCCGGCGCGCAGCTCGAGCTTCTCGACCGCGTCTTTGCCGGCACGGCGGCGCAACCCGCCTTGCACGCCTACGCCCGCTCGCTGCTCGCGCCGCAGCTGGCGCGGCTCGGGTGGGAGCCGCGGGCCGACGATGACGCGCAGACCCTCCAGTTGCGCGCGGGGCTGATCACCCTTCTCGCGCGTTTCGACGATCCGGCGGTGGTCACCGAGGCCGTGCGCCGCTTCGACCGCGACGAGGCGGGCCGCGGCGCGCTGCCGGCTTCCATCCGGGCCGCGGTGATCGGCGCCGTCGGCCGCCATGCCGACCGCGTCCATTTCGACCGGCTGCTGGCGCGGCTCGGGCGGACCGAAGCGGAAGAGGACCGGCAGCTGTTCGCGCGCTCGCTGGCGGCAGGTCGCGACGCGGCGCGTGCCGACGAGCTGCTCGCCGCCTGCCTGAAGGGCTCGGCGGCGCCGGGCAACGTGGCCTCCGCCGTGCCGGGCTACATGGCGCTGGAGTCGCCGTTCGGCGAGCTGGCGTACCGTTGGTCGGTGGCCCATTGGGCGCGCTGGGCCGCGCTGGCCGGCACGACGAGCCGCACCGCGCTGCTGCCCAGGGCCGCGGCCGGCTTCAACGACGAGGCGCAGGCCGCACGCCTGGTCGAGGACCAGCGGCGGGCGATGGGACCGGACGGCGATGTGCAGGCCGCGCGCGAAGCGGAGGACATCCGCTTGCGCGCGGCGGTGAAGGCGCGGTACGCGACCGGGTTTCGGCCGGAGTGATCCCCACCCCCTCGCCCTGAAAGCTGGCGGGAGCCGCCGCGCGGCGATCATGCGCAAACCGAATTTGCGCAGGCGCATTCGTTCGTTCGCCGGGGCGGTCGGCCTCGCTAAGGTGGTGCCTCGTCCAACGCCCAGGAGCCGCCATGAGCACCATCACCGCCATCAACGTCCGCAACCAGTTCCGCGGCCGCGTCAAGGAGATCATCGAAGGACCGGTGGTCTCCGAGATCGACGTCGAGACGCCCGCGGGCCTCATCGTCACCTCGGTCATCACCACGCGGTCGGTGAAGGAGCTCGGACTTGCCGTCGGCAAGCCGGTGATCGCGCTGGTCAAGTCGACCGAAGTGTCGATCGCGACCCTGTGATGCCGTGAAGCCCGCCCGCGTGCTGATCGTCCCGGGCCTGCACGGCAGCGGCCCGGCGCACTGGCAGACCTGGCTGCAGGCGCACTGGCGCAACGCGGTGCGCGTGCAGCAGGACGACTGGTCCGACCCCGACCTGCTGCGCTGGTCGCGACGCATCGGCGAGGCGGCGGCCCGTGATCCGGACACGCCGTGGATCGCCGTCGCGCACAGCTTCGGCTGCCTGGCGCTGGCACACCACCTGGCGCAGCGCCCGCGGCGCGACGAAGGCGGGATTGCCGGTGCCTTGTTCGTCGCGCCGGCCGCGCCGGCGCGCTTCGGTCTCGGCGAGGTCGTGCCGCAGCGCCGGCTGGGCGTGCCTGCCACGCTGCTGTCCAGCGACACCGACCCCTGGATGCCGGCAGCCGACGCCGCCGCGTGGGCCGCCCGCTGGGGCGCACGCTGCATCAACCTCGGCGACGTGGGCCACATCAACGTCGATGCCGGCTTCGGGCCGCTGCCGCGCGCGCTGCAGATCACGCAATCGCTGATCCGGAGGGTCGAGCGCGCACGCCGTCCACAGAGAGCCGGCATTCTGGAGTTCTCCTTCGCGGTGTGACGGGCCGGCGTTGCTCGCAAACCGAATAAGCAATCGCAGTTTGATTCGTTCGGGCGCCCCGCGCTCCTTCCTACGATGCGCTCCAGCCTTTCGAACCAGGATCCCTTTCCATGACCCGCCTCATCCGCTCCTCGCTGCTGACCCTGGCCCTCGCCGCCGCTGCCGGCGCGGCGCTCGCCAAGGACGTCACCTTGCTGAACGTCTCGTACGACCCGACCCGCGAGCTCTACCAGGACTTCAACAAGGCTTTCGCCAAGCACTGGAAGGCCAAGACCGGCGACAACGTGGTCGTGAAGACCTCGCATGGCGGCTCGGGCAAGCAGGCCCGCTCGGTGATCGACGGCCTCGACGCCGACGTGGTGACTCTCGCGCTCGCCTACGACATCGACGAGATCGCCGAGAAGGGCAGGCTGCTCGCGCCGGATTGGCAGAAGCGCCTGCAGCACAACAGCGCCCCCTACACCTCGACCATCGTGTTCCTGGTGCGCAAGGGCAATCCGAAAGGCATCAAGGACTGGGACGACCTGGCCAAGCCGGGAGTCGGCGTCATCACCCCCAACCCGAAGACCTCGGGCGGGGCGCGCTGGAACTACCTCGCCGCCTGGGGCTATGCCCAGAAGAAGTTCGGCAGCGACGCGAAGGCGCAGGAGTTCGTGGCCAGCGTCTACAAGAACGTGCCGGTGCTCGACTCCGGCGCGCGCGGCGCGACCACCACCTTCGTCGAGCGCGGCATCGGCGACGTGCTGATCGCCTGGGAGAACGAGGCGCTGCTGGCGCTGAAGGAGCTGGGTCCGGACAAGTTCGACGTCGTCGCGCCGTCGGTGTCCATCCTGGCCGAGCCGCCGGTGGCGGTGGTCGACAAGGTGGTCGACCGCAAGGGCACCCGCGCTGTCGCCACCGCCTACCTCGAGTACCTGTACTCGGCGGAGGGCCAGGACATCGCGGGGCAGAACTACTACCGCCCCATCGACGCCGCGGCGGCGGCCAAGTACGCCAAGCAGTTCCCGAAGGTGAGCCTGTTCACCATCGACCAGGTCTTCGGCGGCTGGTCCAAGGCGCAGAAGACGCACTTCGCCGACGGCGGCGTGTTCGACAAGATCTACGGCAAATAGGCCGGGACAGGGCGTGGCAGCGGAATCCGAACATTCGTTTTCCTCATAAGAAACGAAGAAATCAGTCCTTCATCGCAGGCCGTGTCTTGCCTACGATGCACGGCTCGATTTCTCCCGGCCGCCTTCCGGCCCCAATCCCATGCCCCTCGTCGACCACCGCGCGCTGCGCCGCGCCCTCGTCCTCGCCCTTCCGCTCGCCGCGCTGGCGGTGCCTGCGGCGCATGCCGCGGGGCCGACGCTGCTGAACGTCAGCTACGACGTCGCGCGCGAGTTCTACAAGGACTACAACGCCGCCTTCATCAAGCACTGGAAGGCGACAGCCGGCGAAGACCTGACGGTCAACCAGTCGCATGGCGGCTCGAGCAAGCAGGCGCGTGCCGTGATCGACGGGCTGGAAGCCGACGTCGTCACGATGAACCAGTCGAACGACATCGACGCCATCGCCGAGCGCGGCAAGCTGCTGGCCGCCGACTGGGCGAAGCGGCTGCCCAACAACAGCGCCCCGACCACGTCGACCACGGTGATCCTGGTGCGCAAGGGCAACCCCAAGGGCATCAAGGACTGGGCCGACCTGGCACGGCCGGGCGTCAGCGTGGTCATCCCGAATCCCAAGATCACCGGCAACGGCCGCTACACCTACGTCGCTGCGTGGGGTGCCGCCATCAAGGCCGGGCAGTCGCCGGCGCAGGCGCGTGAGCTGGTGCAGAAGATCTTCGCCAACGTGCCCGTCTTCGACGGCGGCGGCCGCGCCGCCACCACCACGTTTGCGCAGCGCGGCATCGGCGACGCGCTGGCCACCTTCGAGAGCGAGGTCAACCTCATCAAGGCGGAGTTCGGAGGCGACTTCGATGTCGTCTACCCGAGGTGGAGCATCCTGGCCGAGAACCCGGTGGCGGTGATCGACAAGGTGGTCGACAAGAAGGGCACGCGCAAGCAGGCCGAGGCCTACCTGAAATACCTGTGGTCCGACGAGGCGCAGGAGATCGCCGCCAGGCACCAGCTGCGCCCGCGCTCCGCGCCGCTGCTGGCCAAGTACGCCAAGGACTTCCCGAAGGTCGACACCTTCACCATCGACGAGGTGTTCGGCGGCTGGAGCAAGGCGCAGAAGGAGCACTTCGACGACGGGGCCACCTACGACCAGATCCTGAAGGCCGGCAAGAAGTCCTGACCGATGGTCTTCTCGCGCGTCCTTCTCAGGCGGCACAGCGTGCTGCCGGGCTTCGACCTGGCGCTGGGCTTCACGCTGCTGTACCTCGGCTTCATCGTGCTGATCCCACTGTCGGCGGCGTTCCTCAAGACCTTCACGATGACCTGGCCGGCCTTCTGGGAGGCGGTCAGCGCGCCGCGCGTGCTGGCGTCGTATCGGCTGACCTTCGGCGCGTCGTTCGGCGCCGCGCTGCTCAACGCCTTCTTCGGCCTCGTCGTCGCCTGGGTGCTGGTGCGCTACGACTTCCCGGCCAAGCGCATCGTCGATGCACTGGTCGACCTGCCTTTCGCCCTGCCCACGGCCGTGGCGGGCATCGCGCTCACGGCGCTGTATGCGCAGAACGGCTGGATCGGCTCGCACCTGCCGTTCAAGGTGAGCTTCACGCCGCTGGGCGTTTTCGTCGCGCTCACCTTCATCGGGCTGCCGTTCGTCGTGCGCACCTTGCAGCCCGTGCTCGAAGACCTGCACAAGGAGATCGAGGAGGCGGCGGCCACACTCGGCGCGACGCGCTGGCAGACCTTCACGAAAGTGATCCTGCCCATCGTGACGCCGGCACTGCTCACCGGCTTCGCGCTGGCCTTCGCACGCGCGCTGGGCGAATACGGCTCGGTCATCTTCATCGCCGGCAACATGCCGATGGTCAGCGAGATCACGCCGCTGCTGATCATCACCAAGCTCGAGCAGTACGACTACACCGGCGCGACGGCGATCGCGGTGGTGATGCTGGTGTCGGCCTTCGTGCTGCTGCTCGCGATCAACGCGCTGCAGGCATGGGCGCGGGCGAGGCAGGGCCGGTGATGAGCGCGATTCCCGTCAAGGCCGCGCCCGCCTCCGCCGCTGCGCCGGCCGTCGCCCCGCGCCGCATCGCCGACGCGACCACCGAGCCGAGGTGGGTCAAGTGGCTGCTGATCGGCATCGCGCTCGCGTTCCTCAGCCTGTTCCTGTTCGTGCCGCTGGCCATCGTGTTCGCCGAGGCGTTCAAGAAGGGCGCCGAGGTCTACCTCGCCGCCATCACCGATCCGGATGCGGTGTCGGCGATCAAGCTCACGCTGATCGCGGCCGCCGTCTCCGTGCCGCTGAACCTGGTGTTCGGCATCGCCGCCGCCTGGTGCATCGCGAAGTTCGACTTCCGCGGCAAGAATGTGCTGCTCACCCTGATCGACCTGCCGTTCTCGGTGAGCCCGGTGATCTCCGGACTCATCTACGTGCTGGTGTTCGGCCTGCAGGGCTGGTTCGGCGAATGGCTGCGCGACCACGACCTGAAGATCATCTTCGCGGTGCCCGGCATCGTGCTCGCCACCGTCTTCATCACCTTCCCGTTCGTCGCCCGCGAGCTCATTCCGCTGATGCAGGCGCAAGGCACCGAGCAGGAAGAGGCGGCGCGCGTGCTGGGCGCCAACGGCTGGCAGATCTTTCGCCGCGTCACGCTGCCCAACATCAAGTGGGCGCTGCTGTACGGCGTGATCCTGTGCAATGCGCGGGCGATGGGCGAGTTCGGCGCCGTCAGCGTCGTGTCGGGCCACATCCGCGGGCAGACCAACACGATGCCGCTGCACATCGAGATCCTCTACAACGAGTACCAGTTCGCCGCGTCGTTCGCGGTGGCCTCGCTGCTGGCCGGCCTGGCGCTGGTCACGCTGGTGCTCAAGTTCGTCGTCGAGCAGCGCGTCAAGGCGGATCTCAAGGTCCAGGAGAGAAGCGAATGAGCATCGAGGTGCGCAATCTTCACAAGCGCTTCGGCGAGACCGTCGTCTGCGACAACCTCAACCTCGACATCCGCGCCGGCGAGCTGGTCGCGCTGCTGGGCCCCTCGGGCTCGGGCAAGACGACGCTGCTGCGCATCATCGCGGGGCTGGAGGTGCCCGACACCGGCACGGTGCTGTTCCACGGCGAGGATGCCACCCACACCGACGTGCGCGACCGCCAGGTCGGATTCGTGTTCCAGCACTATGCGCTGTTCGGACACATGACGATCTTCGAGAACGTCGCGTTCGGCCTGCGCGTGCGGCCCAAGGCAACGCGGCCGCCGGAGAAGGAGATCCGCGCCAAGGTGATGGAGCTGCTGAAGCTGGTGCAGCTCGACTGGATCGCCGACCGCTACCCGCACCAGCTCTCCGGTGGGCAGCGGCAGCGCATCGCGCTGGCGCGCGCGCTGGCGGTGGAGCCCAAGGTGCTGCTGCTGGACGAGCCCTTTGGCGCCCTGGACGCCAAGGTGCGCAAGGAGCTGCGCCGCTGGCTGCGTCGCCTGCACGACGAGGTGCACGTGACCAGCGTGTTCGTCACGCACGACCAGGAAGAGGCGATGGAGGTGGCCGACCGCATCGTCGTGATGAACCACGGCCGCATCGAGCAGGACGGTCCGCCCGACGAGGTGTACGACCACCCGGCGACGCCGTTCGTGCTGCAGTTCCTCGGCGACGTGAACCTCTTCCACGGCCGCGTGGACCGAGCCGGCGGCAGCTCCGGCGACGTGAGCTACGTGCGTCCGCACGAGCTCGAGATCCTGGGTCGCGCCGAAGACGGTGCGATCGCGGCCACCCTGGCCCAGGCGCTGACGGTGGGGCCCAACACGCGCCTCGAGTTCAAGCGCGTCGACGACGGCAGCTACGTCGACGTCGAGCTGCCGCGCGCAGACTATCTGGCCTTGCGCGAGTCGCTGGGCCTGCGCGCGGGAGCGACCGTGCATCTGCGGCCGCGGCGCGTCACCACGTTCAGCGCGGAGCAGTTCGATCCGGCGGCGGCGATTTGAGAACGGGCACGCATCAAGGCGAGGCCGCCTCCACCTCGCCCTCGCCCTCCAACGCCCGCTCCACCGCCGCGCGGGTCAAGGTCGGCGCAAAGGCTTCGATGAAGGCGTAGACGTAGCCGCGCAGCCACGTGCCGCGGCGCACCGCCAGGCGGGTCACGTTGACCTCGAACAACGCGCCGGCATCGATCGCCCTCAGGCTGCGGTCGCGCTCCGCGTCGAAGGCGATCGAGGCGACGATGCCCACGCCCATGCCCAGCTCCACATAGGTCTTGATGACATCGGCGTCCATCGCCGACAGGACCACGCTGGGCTTGAGGCCCGCGCGCGCGAAGGCCTCGTCGATGTGGATGCGTCCGGTGTAGCCGGTCTCGTAGGTGATGATGGGATGGCGCGCCAGCCGTTGCAGGCTGAGGTGGCCTTGCAGCAGCTCATGGCCCGGCGGCACCACGACGCTGTGCGTCCAGCGGTAGCACGGCATGGCCGCCAGCTGGACGTAATGCGCCAGCGCCTCGGTGGCCACGCCCAGGTCCGCTTCCCCGGTCAGCAACATCTCCGCGACCTGGCGGGGCGACCCCTGGTGCAGGCTGAGCACCACCTGCGGATACAGCTGGCGGAAGTCGCGCACGACGGCCGGCAGCGCGTAGCGCGCCTGCGAGTGCGTGGCGGCGATCGACAGGCGCCCGCTGGTCTGGGCGCTGAACTCCTGGCCCACCCGGCGCAGGTTGTCGCTGTCCAGGAGCAGCCGCTCGACGATGGGCAGCACGCTTTCGCCCGGCGGGGTCAGCCCGGTCAGCCGCTTGCCGGCGCGCACGAAGATCTCGATGCCCAGCTCGTCCTCCAGCTCGCGGATCTGGCGGCTGATGCCGGGCTGCGAGGTGTGCAAGGCCGCGGCGACTTCGGTCAGGTTGAAGCCTCGACGGACCGTCTCGCGCACCGAGCGCAGTTGCTGGAAATTCATGGCTAACGCGCAGAACGCATAAAAAGGCTCTGCATTCTGCGAAAACCGCGCAACCGCCGCAACGGCAGATTGCTTCTATCGATATGCGCGCACGCTCAAGCGGCCAGCTGCTTTCTCGCCCTGTGCAGCCGCACGAAGAGGTTTTCCTCGCTGATCGCCAGCGCGTCGCACACCGCCTCGGTCGGCTGGTCCTGCAGCACGCGAAGCCGGATCACGTCGCGCAGGCCCTCCGGCAGCTGCTCGATGCGGGCCAGCGTGCGGGCGAGCGCCTGGCGCTGCTCGGCCACTTCGTCCGGCCGCGGCTGCGGGCAGGCGAGCGTGTCGGCACGGTCCTCGCCCTCCTCATCGATCTGCTCCCAGCTGTCCAGGCCGGCGCGCTGGCGCACCAGGTCGACGATCTTGTTCTTCAGGATGGCGGTGAGCCACGAGCGCAGCGCGGCCCGGCCGGCGAATGCGGCGCGGCCCGACAGCACGGCTTCGAACACGTCGTGCACCACGTCTTCGGCCAGCATCGGGTCGTGCAGCCGGCGCTGGGCAAAGCGGACCAGGTAGCCGCGGTGGGAGACCATGTCGGGCCAGGAAACGGAAGCGGCTTGGGCGTTCATTGCGGGCTCCTCGGTGTCGTCGTGCAACGGGATCGACTCTCGTTGCCGCGCCTCGCGGGGCCCTCGCGAACCATCACAGGACGATCACATTCGCGTAAGAACGCAGGCGCCGGCCGCGACAATGGCGCATGGCCTCCACCATCCTCGTCGCCGAAGACCAGGCCGACATCCGCGATCTGATCGTGATGAACCTGCGCAACGCCGGCTACGAGGTGACGGCCGTGGCCGACGGCGTGACGGCGCTCGAGAGCCAGAACGAGCAGTCGAGCGACCTGCTGGTGCTCGACCTGATGATGCCGGGCCTGGATGGGCTGGAGGTGTGCAAGGCGCTGCGCGCCCGCGGCCGCAGCACGCCCATCCTGATGCTCACCGCGAAGTCCACCGAGCTCGATCGCGTGCTCGGGCTGGAGCTGGGCGCCGACGACTACCTCACCAAGCCGTTCTCGCTGGCCGAGCTGCTGGCGCGCGTGAAGGCGCTGCTGCGTCGCGCCGACCTGCTGCGCGCGGCGCAGGCGCAGGCCGCCGCCCAGCCCAGCGTCGTGCGCAACGGCGACCTGGAGATCCTGCCGGCCAAGCGGCAGGTGCGCTATCGCGGCACCCTGCTCGACTTCACCGCGCTGGAATTCGACCTGCTGCTGCACTTCGCACAGCACCCGGGGCACGTGTTCTCGCGCGGTCAGCTGCTGAACGCGGTATGGGGCTACACGCACGACGGCTACGAGCACACGGTGACCACGCACATCAACCGGCTGCGCGCCAAGCTGGAAGCCGATCCGATGCGGCCGCAGCTCATCCTCACCGTGCGCGGCGCCGGCTACAAGATGCGCGAAGCGCCGCGATGACGACCACCTCCCGCCCGACGAGCACGTCGGCCGCCCGCCCCGCATGAGCGTCCGCCTCAAGATCGCGCTGACCATCTTCATCACCGGCGTGCTCACCGCGCTCGGCGTCATCGCCACCGTGCTCTACGCCTTTCAGCGCTTCGAGCACGAGACCACCTACCACCGGGCGAATGCCTTCCTCGGCCGGGTCGTGGCGATGTACGACAACCTGTTCGAGATGCACGAGCGGCATCCGGAAGAGTTCGTCGGCTTCCTGCGCAACCTGGTGCTGTTCGAGCCGGACGCCCAGCTCTACCTGCTGGACGCGCGCGGCACCGTGCTCGCGTTCACCGGACAGGCGAAGCTGCCGCCCGGTTTCAAGGTGGCGCTCACTCCGGTGCTGCAGGCGGTGAGCGCGCAGCCCATGCCCTACGTGATGGGCGACGACCCCGAGCGCATGGACGCCCACGCGGTCATCGCCGCCAAGCCGGTGCGCCGCGCCGTCATTCGCCGGGACGAGGCAGTTGCCGGCTACCTGTACCTGGTGGCGCACCGGCCGCAGGTGCCCGAGGGCGGCCTGGCGCTCTTCGGCAGCACCATCGCCAAGCCGGCCCTCGCCGCCATCGTCGCGGTGGTGACCATCGCGACGCTGCTCGCCGTCTGGGTCATCGCCACCGTGACACGCCCGCTGCGCCAGCTCAGCGATGCGGTGGCGGCGGTCTCCCGCGAAGGGCTGGACGGCGGCGCCGCGGACCCTCACGCGATCGCCCTGCCCGATGCATCGGCGCGCGACGAATTCGGTCGGCTCGCGGCCGGCTTTCGCGCCATGCTCGCCACGCTGCGCCAGCAGTGGGAGGCGCTGCGCCGGCTGGATCATTTCCGGCGGGAGGGAGTCAGCAACCTGTCGCACGACCTGCGCTCGCCGCTGACCGCGACGGTGGCGTGTCTGGAGACGCTGGAGACCCGCTGGAGTGGCGATGCGCAGCGCGAGGACGACCGCCGCCTCATCGAGATGGCGCTGCGCAACACGCGCAATGCAGCGCGCCTGGTGCAGTCGCTGGGCGACCTGGCGCAGCTCGACGAGCCGGCATTCCGGCTGCAGGCCGAGGTGCTCGATGCCGCAGAGCTGCTCGACGACATCGCGCTGCGCTTCAGCGAGCGCGCCGCACAGCAGCACGTGAGCCTGGAAATGGTGCACGACGGCGAGGCGCCTTGCATCGTCGCGCTGGACATCGAGCTGTTCGAGCGCGCGGTGGCCAACCTGATCGACAACGCGCTGAAGTTCAGCCGCGCCGGCGACCGCATCACGCTGGCGGCGCGCCACCGCGACGCGCGCGTCGAGATCGCGGTGGCGGATACCGGGCCCGGCATCGCGGCCGCGGACGTGCCGCACTTGTTCGATCGGTTCTACCAGAGCCGCCAGAGCGTCGCGCCGGCCACGGGGGTGGGCGGCAAGGGGCTGGGACTGGCCATCGTCAAGCGCATCGCCGAGCTGCACGGCGGCACCGTCGACGTGGCCAGCGAGCCCGGGCGCGGCACAACCGTCACGCTGTTCTTGCCGCCCGTCACCCCTTGAACCGGCGCACCGGGACGGCGCAGGGAAACCACTGATGCCGCGCGCAAACAGCGGGCCTAAAGTCCCGGTTCTCGCGGCAGGCACCATTTGTGTGCTCTGCAGGGCGGGGGTCTGAGGAGACAGAAGACGCGGTGAAAGGCCAAGCCCGACACCGCACAGGACGGCGAGGCCGGCAACGGCCAATGTCAGAATGAAAAGGGCGCTGGTGAACCGGCGCCCTTTTTCATGGGCCCGCCGCCTCCGATGCTCGAGCTTTTCACCGTTACCCTCGCGTCTCTCTTCGCCGGCTTCATCGACGCCATCGTGGGCGGCGGGGGCCTGATCCTGATCCCTGCGCTGTTCAGCGTCTTTCCCACCGCCCCGCCGCCGGCGCTGCTGGGCACCAACAAGGGTGCGGCAATCTGGGGCACGGCGTGGTCGTCGGTGCAGTTCTCACGCCGCGTCCAGTTGCCGTGGGGCGCGCTGGCGCCGGCGGCGGTGGCGGCGCTCGCGGGCGGGCTGGCCGGCGCGTGGGCGGTGACGCAGGTCAGCCCCCATGGCCTGCGCCGCGCGCTGCCGTTCATCCTGCTCGCAGTACTGCTGTACACGCTGGCGCGCAAGGACCTGGGCCGCACGCACGCGCCGCAGCACGTGGGCGTGCGCCAGGCGGCGCTCGCCTCGGGCATCGGCGTCGTGCTCGGCTTCTACGACGGCTTCTTCGGTCCCGGCACGGGCAGCTTCTTCGTGTTCCTGTTCGTGCGGCTGCTCGGATTCGACTTCCTGCATGCGAGCGCCAGCGCCAAGCTGCTGAACAGCGCCACCAACTTCGCGTCGCTCGTGCTGTTCGCGCTCAAGGGCCACGTGTGGTGGCACATCGCCCTGGTGATGGCGCTGGCCAACGTGCTGGGCAGCCTGCTGGGCACGCGGCTCGCGCTGAAGCACGGCGCCGGTTTCGTGCGCGGCGTGTTCATCGTGGTCGTCGGGGCGTTGATCGTGAAGACGGGGTACGACGCCTTCCTGCGGTCATGACGCCATGAATTCCGCCAGCAGCCGATGGAAGTGATGCACACCCTGTTCGCGCGCCGGTGAATACCGACCGTGCCGATAGAAGCGCGAGCGCACCCCGCGCTGCACCGCTTCCACCGCTTCCTCGTCCTCCATTTCCACCTGATCGAGCCCGCTGCCCGCGCCGCTGTCGAGCTTGCTCGCATCCCGCACGTAGGTCCGGAAGGCGATTCGCGTGCGCGCGATGCCGTGCGGCTGCACCAGGTTGAGGGACAGGCCCCACGGATAGAAGTTGAGCATCAGGTTCGGGAACACCCAGTAGTAATAGGCCGCGATGCGCTGGCCGTGGTCGGGCGACTCGCGCGGCAGGTCGAACGCCGGCTCGCCGTCGCGCGCCGGCGCGAGCTGCAGGTTGGCGTAGCGGTACAGCTCGCTGCGGTAGCGGCTGAAGTCGAGCACCTGGTTCAGCGCCGGGTGGATGAACGGGATGTGCAGCCCTTCGAGGTAGTTCTCGACGTACAGCGCCCAGTGCGCCTGGATCTCGAAATCACGGTCGCGCGAGGCGTCGTGACGAAATCCGTGCAGCGGCAGCCAGCCCAGGCGCGAGCGCACGTCGCCCAGGAAGTCGTCCAGCGGCGCGGCCGGCTCGACCGAGGCGAACAGCTGCGAGCCGAGCTCGCCGAACGGCACCTGCGGCAGATGATCCGACGCCGACGGGAAGTCGCGCGCCTCGCGGAACTCGGGCATGAAGGTCATGCGGCCGGCGAGGTCGAAGCGGCGCGAGTGGTAGCGGCAGCGGATCTGCTCGGCGCGGCATGGCGCGGCCACCAGCAGGTTGGCGCGGTGAGTGCAGACGTTCGACATGCAGCGCAGCGTGCCCGCGGCGTCGCGTGCCAGCAGCAGCGGCTCGTCCAGGCAGCCGGCCAGCATCTCCCGCGGCGAGAGAGAGCCCGGCGCGGCCACGTCGTCGCTGTCGCCTATCCATTGCCAGGTGCGTGCGAACACGCGCTCGCGCGCCAGCGCGTAGGCGCCCTCGTCGCGGTAGAACGTGCCGGGCAGCGTGCGGGCGACGGCGATGTCCGGATCGACGGCGTAGTTCATGGGCGCTGTTCCTTCGCGCTGTTCCTTCGAATTGGGCGACCGGGCGCCGGCTGTTCCGGGCATCGGCCGGTGGGAGCCCGCCTAGCATGCCCGGTGAACGCCTGCGAAAGATACCGCCATGCCCGTCGACGCCCAACTTCGTTCCCTCAACATCGATGTGCCGGCGCAGCCGGAGGCGCTGGTGAAGCTGTCGCTGCTGCTGGCCGACGAGGACATCAACCTGCAGGCACTGTCGGGGCTCATCGAATCCGACATGGCGCTGGCGGCGGCCGTGCTGAAGGCGGTCAACTCCTCGCTGTACGGCCTGGCCGGCCGCGTGCAGACCGTGCAGCAGGCGATCACGTTTCTCGGCACGCGCGAGGTCGCGGCCGTCACCTTCGAGATGGGGCTGAAGGCGGTGTTCCCGCCGGCGCTGGAGCTCGAGCCGGTGTGGGAGCGCGCCGGCGCGCGCGGACTGCTGATGGGCCGCATCGCCGCGGCGCTCGATGTGGATCCGTGGGCCTCGCATTCGGCCGGCCTTTTCGAGGAATGCGGCAAGGCGGTGCTGTACCGCCATGCTTCCGAACGCTACCGTCCGATGCTGAAGGCGGCCAAGGACGACGAGGAGCTGCTGTTCCTCGAGCACCAGGAGTTCGGCGTCAGCCACGATGCGCTCGGCGCCGCCCTGTGCGAGAGCTGGGGCCTTGCGCCGTCCGCGGTGCACAGCGTGCGCTACCACGTCATCGTCAACTCCACGCACGAGCTGCCGATGCACATCCAGCGCCGCGCCATCTGCGCCATCTCGGCGCTGGCCAACGCACTGATGAACGACCCCGACAGCGTCGACGAGGTGGGGCGAGCGGTCGCGCCGCAGGCCGACATGGACGTGGTGATGGTGCTGCGCGGCACGCGCAAGGTGCAGCAGCAGATCGAAGCGGCGATCGCGCGCAGCGCGACTGCCGCCTAGCCGCACGACGTACGGCTCCCTCAGTTCTGCACTTGCTTGTAGATCGCCTCGGCCAGCGTCAGCAGCTGGTCGCGCGGAAGCGACCCGACCAGCGCGTAGCCGGTGGATCCCTCGATCCAATAGAACATGCCGAGCTCGCCGTGCCGCTCGTAGCGGAAGGCGGCCGGCGTGTTCGCGTCCGGCTTGCGCAGGTACACCGTCACGCGGCTCGGCGTGGCCTCGCCGATGCGCTGGTACATGAGCTGCGCGCACGGTCCGCCGGCGTCGGGCAGCAGGCGGCCGCCCACCAGCTCGTAGCCCTGCTCGCGCAGGTCGACGAGCTTCACCGGCCGGTCGATGCGCTTGGTGAGCCAGCGGGCCAGGTGCTCTTCCTGCGCCTTGCTGTCTTCGGGCGTCTTGCCGGCAACCGCCACCTCCACCGGGTGGCGGACCTCGGGCACGTAGACCGCATGCGCCACCATTGCGCGCTGCTCCCAGCCACCCTTCGCCATGAACGAAGGACCGTCGTCGTCGAGCCGCCACATCGTGAAGGCGCCGGCGGCGGCGCCGACGACGAAGGCCGCGATCACGGCGGCCCAGCGCAGCCAGCCCGGGTGCGCGGTCGACGGAGCCTGGCTCCACGCCACCTGCTCGAGCCGCGTGGGCACCGCCTCCTCGATGGACGAGGCCAGGCGCGCGCGCACCGCGTCGCGGTCGGCGGCCCACAGCCGCACGCGCGCGGCGTCGTCGGGATGCTCGTGAAGCCACGCCTCGACCTGGGCGCGCTGGTCGGCGGCGAGCTCGTCGTCCAGCCAGGCGGACAACTTGTCGTCGAGCGGAAGTTCGTTGAAGGCAGTCGGATTCATATCAAACGACGCGACGCAGACCGCGCGTTCCCGCAGGTGCTGGGGCATGACCGTCGAGCAGCGCGCGCAGCGCAGCGCGCCCGCGCGACACCCGTGACATCACGGTACCCACCGGAATGCGCAGCACCTCGGCGCACTCGGCGTACGACAGTTGCTCCAGCGAGACCAGCAGCAAGGGCTCGCGCTGCTCGACCGGCAGGCGCGCCAGTGCCGCCAGCAGGTCCATGCGCAGGCCCGGATCCGGCACGCTGCCGGCCACGGCATCGGGCCCGTCCTGCAGGTCCTGCGGTTCCACGGCGAGCACGTGCGCATGGCGGCGGCGCTCGTCCATGTGGGCGTTGTGCGCAATGCTGAGCACCCACACGAGGATGTCTCGTCGCTGGTCGAACTGGTGCCAGTGGGCCAGCGCTCGCTCCAGGGCCGTCTGGACCAGATCGTCGGCCGCGCTGTGATCGAACACCAGCGAGCGCGCATAGCGTCGCAGGCGCGGGATGGTGGCGAGCAGCTGCTGGCGAAAGGTCGTCGGAGCGTTCACGAGAGGTGTACGCGGGCTTGTCGAGGCTTATTCCCCGTGGGGATGGCCCGCGCCGCATCGTGCCGACTATGTCACGGCGCAGTCGTTCGCTGCGGCTTCGACGGTGAATTCCCGATCCGGGACAATGCGCGCATGTCCCCCGTCTCCAAGGCGCTGGCGCCGAGCTTCTCCGCCGAGCAGTTCCGTGCGGCGCTCGGCATGTTCGCCACCGGCGTCACCATCGTCACCGCGCGCGACGCCGGTGGCGCGCCGATCGGTCTCACGGCCAACTCGTTCAACTCCGTCTCCCTGGATCCGCCGCTGGTGCTCTGGAGCTTGTCGCGGCTGGCCGGATCGATGCCGCACTTCACGCGCGGGTCGCACTACGCGATCAACATCCTGGCGGCCGAGCAGCGCGAGCTGGCCGAGCGCTTCTCGCGCAAGGATGCCGACCGCTTCGCCGGCGTGGCCTACCGGGAGGGACGCGCGGGCGCGCCGATCTTCGAAGGTGCGGCCGCCGTCTTCGAGTGCTTCAACCGCAGCCGCTACGCCGAAGGCGACCACGTCATCTTCGTCGGCGAGGTCGAACATTGCGAGCGGCGTGAATCCGCGCAGCCGCTGATCTTCCACGGCGGGCGCTACTTCGCCGAACTGCCGCTCTAGGCGCCTCCTACCGCCGCATCCAGCTGCCCATGCGATGGTGATGCGCTCGGTCGCCCCAGGCGACGAGGCGCTCGCCCAGACGCGACCACCATGAGCGCAACGGACGGCGCGCAGGGGCGGCCGGACGGCGCGGCGCGGGAGTGGTGGCGAGGAACCAGGGGACTTGCATGACGGCCTCCTCAAGGGGATGGCATGACTCTAGGCCTGCGTTCACGCACACTCAATGGGGCGATCTGCAATCCAACATTGCGTTTTTGCACACTCGCCGCTAGCCTCGTGCGATGGACTGGGACGACCTTCGTGTGGCGCTCGCGGTGGCCGAGGCGGGCTCGCTGGCCGGCGCGGCGCGTGCGCTCAACGTGAACCACACGACGGCGTTGCGCCGCCTCGATGCCCTGGAGGCGCGCCTGCGCACGCGGCTGTTCGACCGGCGGCGCGGCGGGTACGTGCCCACCGAAGCCGGCGAGATGGTGGCCGACGAGGCGCGTGCAGTCGCGCCGCGCATCGACGACCTCGAACGCCGCCTGCTCGGCCGCGACCTGCGCCTGACCGGCAGCGTGCGTGTCACCACCGCCTTCGTCACCATGGCCTACCTGCTGCCGCGCCCGCTGGCGGAGTTCGCGCTGCGGCACCCCGGCATCGAGGTGGAGGTCGCCGAGAGCGCCGCGCTGCTCGACCTGTCGCGGCGCCAGGCCGACGTCGCCCTGCGGCTGTCGCGCCAGGTGCCGGAGCACTGGGTCGGGCGCACGCTGGGCACGGCGCAGTACCGCGTGTATGCCAGGCGAGGCGCCGCCGGCCTGCCGCAGCGCCGGACGCCGCTTCCGGCGCTGCTCGCCAACGCGCCGTGGATCTCCTTCGAGCGCGAGCCGAGCAACCGCTACGGCCGCTGGATGCTCGAGCACATCCCCGCGCAGCAGGTGCGCTTGCGGGTGGACATGTTCAACAGCGTGGTGGCGATGCTGCGCACCGGCCTGGGCGTGGGCGTGCTGCCCACCTTCGTCGCGGCGCACGAGCCGCAACTGGTCGCGGTGTCGGCGACCATCGAGGCGTTGAGCACCCCGCTGTGGGTGCTGACCCACCCGGACCTGCGCCGCACGGCGCGCATCCAGGCCTTCATGCAGGTGCTGGGCGATGCGGTGGCGCGCGACTTGAAGGAGGCGGGATGAGAGCGGCTGTCTTCACCTTGCTGCTTGCGGCATGCGCGAGCGCACCGCCCGCGCCCGAGCCGCGAGCCGCCGACGTGCTGTCGCTCAACCCGTTCAACGACCCCTTCGTTCAGGCCACCCGCGACCGCCCCTGCCCAGCGCCACGCGGACCGGCGTACACCGAGGCGCAGCGCCTGCAGGAAGCGCACTACCGCGTCGAACGCGGCACCAGCTGCTGGCTCGCCGGGCAGTGCAGCGAGCCGAATGCCTATCGCTACGACGCGCGCATCGCCGAAGCCGCGGTCGCGGCCCTGCGGGGCGACGCCGCCGTGTCGGCGGGGACGTCGATCTGGGTCATCGCCGAGCGCCGCTTCGTGTACCTCCAGGGATGTATCGCCGATGCGGCGCAGGCGGCGCGGGCCGAGGCGATCGTGAAGGCCCTGCCCGATGTGCAACTGGTGATCCCGAGCCTGTCGCTGCCGGGAGAGGGGCCGCGGTACCCGGTCCCGTAGGCTCAGCAGGCCTACGCGCAACGATGACTTGGGCGCGGCGGCCACCGCCCGCATGCGCGGCGAGGCAACATCGCCCGCATGCACATCGCCTGCCCGCACTGCACTGCCACCAACCGCGTTCCCGACGAGCGACTCGCCGACGATCCCGTGTGCGGGCGCTGCGGCCAGCCGCTGCTGCCGGGCGAGCCGGTCGCGCTGACGGATGCCAACTTCGACGCGGTGACCGCAAGGACCGAGCTGCCGGTGGTGGTCGACTTCTGGGCCAGCTGGTGCGGCCCGTGCCGGATGATGGCGCCGCAGTTCGAGCAGGCGGCGCGCCAGCTCAAGGGCCGCGCGGTGTTCGCCAAGGTCGACAGCGACGCGAATCCGCGCTTGTCGTCGCGCTTCGGCATCCGCAGCATCCCGACCATCGTGCGCCTGCGCGGCGGGCAAGAGGACAAGCGGCTGTCGGGGGCGTTGCAGGCAGGACAGATCGTGAGCTGGGCGATCCAGTAGGGCGTCGCCCGCCTACACGGCCTGCGCCTGTCCGCTGCGCCACGAGCGCGTGATCGCCAGGCCGATGCGCGTGGCCTCGGTGGCATCCGACAGCGACAGGGCCGGCGCCTGCTCGCCGCGGCAGCTCGACACGAAGGCCTGCATCTCGCGGCCGAACGCCTCGCCGAAGCGTTCGAAGAAGTCCGCCACCGCCTGGTGGCGCACGCCGTGCACATCGCTGAGCACCACGCGATCGCGCGCCGCGCCATGGCCCACCAGCAGCTTGCCGGCCGTGCCGATGATCTCGCTGTGCGTCTCGTGGCCGTGCGCGAAAGTCCGCGAGGCATACAGCATGGCCTGCGCGCCGCCTTCGAACTCGATCATCGCCAGGCCGTTGTCGACGTCTCCGATGTCGCGCAGCGCCTCGTGCACCGCCACCATGCCGCTCGCGTAGACGCGCGTGGCGCGCGGGTTGCCGAGCATCCACCGCGCGACGTCGATGTCGTGCACGCTGCAGTCCATGAAGATGCCGCCGGAGCTCGGCGCGAAGCGGATGAAGGCGCCGGTGGCGTCCAGCGGGTCGCAGGTCTGCGAGCGCACGAGGAAGGGCTTGCCGATCGCGCCGTCGGCGATCGCCTGCCGCGCATGCAGATAGCTCGGATCGAAGCGGCGCACGAAACCCACCATCGCGACCTGCCCGGGGTGCTCGGCGGCCACCCGCTCCACCCGCTCGCAGTCCTCGACGTTCAGCGCCAGCGGCTTCTCGACGAACACATGCATGCCGCGGCGCAGTGCCGCGATGGTCTGGTCGGCATGCAGGGGAGTGGGCGTGGCCAGCACCACGGCGTCGAGCTCGGGGTCGGCCACGAAGCGGTCGAAGTCGGCGTAGACCCGCGGCACCTGCAAGTCGTGCCGGGCCATGTCCCGCTCGGCGTCGACGGGGCTGCAGGCCGCGACCAGCGAGCAGCCGGGCGTATGCCGCGCCAGGGTCTCGGCATGCCGCCGGCCCAGTCGGCCGAGGCCGGCGATGCCGACACGCAGCGTCCCTGTGCTCACAGCGCCACCGCCTGCCCGCAGCGCCACGACTCGGTCGCCGCATCGGCGAGCTTCTGCGCCGCGACGCCGTCGTCGATCGAGGTGCGAAATGGCGCGCCGCTCTGCAGGCATTCGAAGAAGTGCGCCACCTCGAGCCGGTAGGCCTCGCGGTAGCGCTGCAGGAAGAAGTGTTCGGGCTTGTCGTGGTGCACGCCCTGCGCATCCATCTGCATCACCTCGGTCGGACGGTGGTTGCCGCAGGCCAGCAGGCCGCGCGAACCGAGCACCTCGAAGCGCTGGTCGTAGCCGTACGCGGCCCGTCGCGAGGCATTGATCTGGCAGAGCCGCCCGCCTCTCGTGCGCAGCGTCACGGCCGCGGTGTCGATGTCGCCCACTTCGGCGATGGCCGGATCGACCAGGCACGAGCCGGTGGCCGACAGCCAGGCCGCCTCGTCGCCGAGGATCCAGCGGAACACGTCGAAGTCGTGGATCAGCATGTCGCGGAAGATGCCGCCCGAGCCCTTCAGGTACTGCGCGGGTGGCGCGCCGGGGTCGCGGCTGGTGATCACCAGCACCTCGGCCTCGCCGATGTCGCCGCGGGCGAGGCGTTGCTTCGCGTCGCTGAACGTGGGATCGAAGCGGCGCTGGAAGCCGATCATGCAGGCGATGCCCGCGGCCTTCACCGACTCGGCGCACGCCACGGCACGCGGCACCGAGAGGTCGACCGGCTTCTCGCAGAAGATGTGCTTGCGCGCCGCCGCCGCGCGGCCGATGAGGTCGCTGTGGGTGTCGGTGGGCGAGGCGATGGCGACCACGTCGATCGCCGGATCCTCGAACGCCTGGTCGAGGGTCGCCGCCTGGGCGCCGACCTGCTGCGCCAGCGAAGCCGCGCTGTCAGCGACCGGGTCGCACACGTAGCGCAGCTGCACGCCGGGCAGCGCGGCGAGGTTGGCGGCATGGATGCGGCCGATGCGGCCCGCGCCGAAAAGGGCAACTTGTCTGTTCATGGCGAGTGCTGGGCGAGCGCCTGTTGCTGGGTCGGCTGGTAGTCCAGCTCCAGCCGGTAGGCCAGGGCGATGAACAGGCTTTGCGCCAGGCCCATCGTGCTGGTGAGGGAACGAAACCCGAGCGTGCTGTTGTCCTGCACCAGCAGCACCGCGGACGCGCCGCGCGCGAGCGGGCTCATCCGGCTGTCGGTGATGGCAATGACCTTGGCGCCGCGCTGCACCGCGGTCTCGGTGCAGATCTGCGTTTCCTCGGCGTAGGGCGTGAACGACACCGCGATCATCACATCGCCCGCACGCAGCGAGCGCAGCTGCCCCTCGTGCATGCTGCCCAAGGCGCTCACGAGCTGGATGCGCTTGTCGGTGTGCTGCAGCGCGTAGTCGAGGTAGGCCGCGACGGAGAACGAGCGGCGCGAACCCACCACCCACACGCAGTCGGCGTGCACCAGCAGCTCCACCGCCTTCACGAAACTGGGTGCATGCAGCGAGCGCTGCAGCTCCTGCATGCCCGCGATGCTGCCGCCGATGAACTCGCGCGCGATGTCGGCGCTGCTCATCTCGCCCTGCCCGGAGGCGATGACCTCGCGGATGCGCGCCTGGTAGTTGCGGCTCGGCGCCAGCTGCCTGGAGATGCCGTCGCGGAAGATCTTCTGCATCTCCGAGAAGCCGGAGAAGCCGAAGTGCTTGGCGAAGCGGATCACCGCCGACGGCTGCACGCCGCAGTGCTCGGCCATGTCCTGGATGCCTTCGAGGCCGATGTGGTCGCGGTGCTGCTCCACGTAGCGCGCGATCAGCTTGAGCTGCTTGCTCAGTGACTCGAACTCGGACGAGATGTCCTTGAGCAGTCGCTCGATCGTTCTGGGCGGGGCCGCGGCTGGCATGGCAGCAAGTATAGGAAGCGCGTCCGTCAAATAGAAACCGGGTTTCCACCAAATCAACAAATAGAAAAAAATTTGCAAATGCTGCGAGCGACTCCTAGACTTGGTCACCACCCACAAACGGAGACAACCCATGAGCCTTCCCTCGACGAAGTGGTTCGCGCGCGGCCTGGCCGCGGCCGCTTTGCTGGTCGCCGGCGCGGCGCATGCCGACAAGTACGTGCTGATCAGCCATGCGCCCGATTCCGATTCGTGGTGGAACACGATCAAGAACGCGATCAAGCAGGCCGGCGAGGACTACGGCGTTCAGGTCGATTACCGCAATCCACCCACCGGCGACCTGGCCGACATGGCGCGCCTCATCGAGCAGGCGGCGGCCTCCAACTACGACGGCGTCATCACCACGATCGCCGACTTCCAGGTGCTGCAGGGCGCCATCGGCAAGGTGACGGCGAAGAAGATCCCCGTCATCACGATCAACTCCGGCACGGTCGAGCAAAGCGAGAAGCTCGGCGCCATCATGCACGTGGGCCAGCCCGAATACGAAGCCGGCAAGGGCGCGGGCGAGCGCGCCAAGGCCAAGGGCATCAAGAGCTTCCTGTGCGTCAACCACTACGCCACCAACCCGGCCTCGTTCGAGCGTTGCCGAGGCTTCGGCGATGCGATCGGCGTCGACTACAAGAAGTCCACGCTGGATGTCGGCGACGACCCGACGACGATCGAGTCGAAGGTCTCCGCCTACCTGCGGCAGAACCCCAGCACGGGCGCCGTGCTGACGCTCGGACCGACGTCGGCGCACCCGACGCTGAAGGCGCTGGAGAAGTCCGGCCTCAAGGGAAAGATCTGGGTGGCCAGCTTCGACCTGTCCGACGAGATCTCGCGCGGCGTGAAGGACGGCTCGGTGCAGTTCGGCATCGACCAGCAGCCGTATCTGCAGGGCTACATCCCGGTGGCCGTGCTGGCGACGATGAAGAACCTCAAGACGACCGACCTGAAGCAGGTCGCCGAGGCGGTGAAGGCCAACTCCAAGACCAAGGCGCGCTTCGCCGAATACGGCCTGGCGCCGGCCTTCGGCAGCCGCCACATCGGCTCGGGGCCCGGCTTCGTGACCAAGGAGAACATCGCCAAGGTGGAGCGGTACGCCGGGCAGTTCCGCTGACCGGCGCGACGTGGCAGACGTGGCCATGACCCTCGCCACCTCCGCATCGCTGGCCGCCTCGACCCCCGACGAGCGCCTGCGTGCCGTCTCGCCCTGGCGGCGCTTCCTCGGCCGCCCCGAGTTCGGCTCGCTGTCGGGGGCGGTGCTGGTGTTCGCGCTGTTCGGCGTCGTCGCCGGCGGATCGGGCATGTTCAGCGCCGAGGGCGCAGTCAACTGGGGCACGGTGTCCGCCTTCCTCGGCATCATCGCCGTCGGCGCGGCGCTGCTGATGATCGGCGGCGAGTTCGACCTGTCCATCGGCTCGATGATCGGCTTCGCCGGCATGATGCTGTCGATCCCGGCGCTGTACTGGGGCTGGCCGCTGTGGGCCTCGACGCTGTTCACTTTCGCGCTGTGCATGCTGCTCGGGGCGTTCAACGGCTACGTCGTCGTCAAGACCGGCCTGCCGTCGTTCATCGTCACGCTCGCCTTCTTCTTCGTGCTGCGCGGGCTGTCGCTGGCGGTGTCGGTGATGCTCACCGGCAAGACCATCATCAGCACCCACGGCGACGCGGTGCTGCGCGACCTGGTGGCCGCCGACGCGCTCTTTCATGCGCTCTTCGCCGGGCACGTGCTCACGGGGCTGTTCGACGCGCTGGCTGGTGCCGGCGTGCTCGCGGCAGGCGACGGCGGCAAGGCGCTCGCCGTCGGCGTGCCCAAGGTCGTGGTGTGGTGGCTGGGGCTCACGCTGGCCGGCGCCTACATGCTCGCGCGCACGCGCTTCGGCAACTGGATCCTCGCGGTGGGCGGCGATCCGCTGGCGGCCAAGAACACGGGGATTCCGGTGGCACGCGTGAAGATGCTGCTCTTCGTGCTGATGGCCGCCTGCTCCGCGCTGTTCGCCGTGCTGCAGGTGGCCGACGCCGGCTCGGCCGCCGCCGACCGCGGGCTGCAGAAGGAGTTCGAGGCCATCATCGCGGCGGTGATCGGGGGCTGCCTGCTCACTGGCGGCTACGGCTCCGTGGTCGGCGCCTCGCTCGGCGCGCTGATCTTCGGCGTGGTTCAGATCGGGATCGGCTACACCAGCATCGACAACAACTGGTACCGCGTCTTCCTCGGCGGCATGCTGCTGGTGGCCGTGGTCTTCAACAACTTCATCCGCCGGCGCGTCGCGCTCGGGAGGCGCTGAAGCGATGGTCGACCACATCCTCCAGCTCGAGAACGTCAGCAAGTTCTTCGGCGCCGTCATCGCGCTCAACGGCGTCACGCTGCGCCTGAAGCGCGGCGAGGTGCACTGCCTGCTCGGCGACAACGGCGCCGGCAAGTCGACGCTGATCAAGACGCTGGCCGGCGTGCACCGCCCCGACCAGGGCGAGTACCGCGTCGAAGGCGAGGCGGTGCGCTTCGGCTCGCCGCGCGAAGCGCTCGACCGCGGCATCGCGACCGTCTACCAGGACCTCGCGCTGGTGCCGCTGATGAGCGTGGCGCGCAACTTCTACATGGGCCGCGAGCCGGTGCGCCGGCTGTTCGGCGTGCTGCCCGTGATGGACCACCGCGCCGCCGGCGAGGCGGCGAGCGCGCGCCTGGCCGAGATGGGCATCCGCGTGCGCGACCCCGAGCAGATGGTCGGCACCCTGTCGGGCGGCGAGAAGCAGTGCCTGGCGATCGCCCGCGCCATCCACTTCGGCGCCAAGGTGCTGATCCTCGACGAGCCCACTGCCGCGCTCGGCGTCAAGCAGAGCGTGAACGTGCTCAAGCTGGTCCACAAGGCGCGCGAACGCGGCGTGTCGGTGATCTTCATCACCCACAACGTGAACCACGCCTATCCGATCGGCGACAGCTTCACCCTGCTCAACCGCGGCAAGTCGCTGGGCACCTTCGCCAAGGGCGACGTCAGCAAGGACGAGGTGCTCGACATGATGGCCGGCGGGGCGGAGATGCAGAAGCTGATGGCGGAGCTGGAGGGCGTGACGATATGAGGCCGACCGGACTGGACATCCCCGCCGACCGCCCCATCGACCTGGCTTGCCTCGGCCGCCTCGCCGTCGACCTCTACGCGCAGCAGGTGGGCAGCCGCCTCGAGGACGTGGCCAGCTTCGCCAAGTACCTCGGCGGCTCCTCGGCCAACATCGCCTTCGGCGCTGCGCGCCTGGGCCTTCGGGCCGCGATGATCTCGCGCGTCGGCGACGAGCAGATGGGACGCTTCCTGCTCGAGTCGCTGCAGCGCGAAGGCGTCGACGTCTCGCAGGTGCAGATCGATGCGCAGCGCCTCACCGCGCTGGTGCTGCTCGGGCTCAAGGACCGCGACACCTTCCCGCTGCTGTTCTACCGCGAGAACTGCGCCGACATGGCGCTCGACGCCGAGGGCATCCGCGCGGACTTCATCGCGCAATGCCGCGCGCTGCTGATCACCGGCACGCACCTCAGCCAGTCCGGCGTGCGCGCGGCCTCGCTGAAGGCGCTGGGCGCGGCGCGCCGCCACGGCACGCTGCGCGTGCTCGACATCGACTACCGGCCGGTGCTCTGGGGACTGACCAAGCGCGGCGAGGGCGCCAACCGCTTCGTCGCCGACGAGCGCGTCACCGCGCAGCTCCAGGCGGTGCTGCCCGAGTTCGACCTGCTGATCGGCACCGAGGAGGAGTTCCTCATCGCCGGCGGCGTGCCGGGCGACCTCATCGCGTCGCTGCAGGCGGTGCGCGCCGTGACGCCGGCCGCCTTCGTCGTCAAGCGCGGCGCCTCCGGCTGCTGCTTCATCCCGGCCGGCGTGCCGGCGCGGATCGAGGACGCGCTCACCGCGCAAGGCGAGCGCGTGGAGGTGCTCAACGTGCTGGGCGCGGGCGATGCCTTCGCGTCGGGCCTGATGAGCGGCCTGCTGCGCGGCCAGGACTTCCTGGCCTCGGCGCGCATCGCCAATGCATGCGGCGCGATCGTGGTGTCGCGTCACGCCTGCTCGCCGGCCATGCCCACGCCGGCCGAGCTGGCGCACTGGTTCAGCGGCAGCCGGCATCCCCGGGTCGACGCCGACGCGCAGCTGGCGCACCTGCACCGCACGACCGCGCCCCGTCCGGTGTGGAACGAGCTGTGCGTGATGGCCTTCGACCATCGCACGCAGTTCTTCGAGCTTGCGCGCGACGCCGGTGCCGACGAAGCGCGGGTGCCGAAGCTGAAGCGGCTGCTGGTGGACGCGGTCGAAGCGGTGGAGCGCGGCCATGCGCTTGCCGGCCGCATCGGCGTGCTCATCGATGGCGGCCATGGCGGTGACGCGCTGGCCGCCGCGACCGGCCGCGGCTGGTGGGTCGGGCGGCCGGTCGAGCGGCCGGGCTCGCGGCCCTTGCGCTTCGATGTGCATGCGTCTGTCGGCTCGCAGCTGGTGACGTGGCCGGCCGAGCAGGTGGTCAAGTGCCTGGTGCACTACCACCCGGACGACCCCGTCGATCTGCGGCTGGAGCAGGAGGCGATGCTGCAGCAGGTCTGGCATGCCACGCGCGACAGCGGACACGAGCTGCTGATCGAGGTGATCCCGCCGCGCGACATGCCGCCCGGCGGTGCCGACGACGCCGTGCTGCGCTCGGTCCGGCGGATCTACAACCTCGGCCTGAAGCCCGACTGGTGGAAGCTGGCGCCGATGTCGACGCCCGGCTGGCAGGCGCTCGGCGCGCTGATCGCCGCGCGCGATCCGCAGTGCCGCGGCGCGGTCATCCTCGGCCTGAACAAGCCCCTGGACGAGCTGGTGCAAGGCTTCGCGGCCGCCGTCGATCCGGTGGTCAAGGGCTTCATGGTCGGGCGCACGCTGTGGGCCGATCCGTCGGCGCGCTGGCTGCGCGGCGAGATCGGCGACGATGCGCTGGTGGAGCAGGTGGCGCGCAACTTCGGCGCGCTGGTGCAGGCTTGGCGGAACTCGAGGACGGCGACATGAGCACCCTGCGGTTGACGATGGCCCAGGCGCTGGTGCGCCACCTC
This sequence comes from Piscinibacter sp. XHJ-5, assembly GCF_029855045.1. Taxonomy (GTDB): domain Bacteria; phylum Pseudomonadota; class Gammaproteobacteria; order Burkholderiales; family Burkholderiaceae_C; genus Albitalea. Next base: position 6,579,069 of record NZ_CP123228.1, on the reverse strand, counting down.
GCCGCCCTGCGCGTCGAGAGCGAAGACGGCACGGTCGTGCCCTATCTCGGGGGAGTGTTCTCCATCTTCGGCCACGGCAACGTCGCCGGGCTGGGCGAGGCCCTGTGGGCCGAGCGCGAGCGGCTGCCGACCTGGCGTGCGCACAACGAGCAGGCGATGGCGCACGCGGCGATCGCGTTCTCGAAAGCGCTGTTCCGCCGCCGCATCATGGCCGTCACCACCTCCATCGGGCCCGGGGCGACCAACCTGGTCACCGCCGCCGCGCTGGCGCACGTCAACCGGTTGCCGGTGCTGCTGCTGCCCGGCGACGTGTTCGCCTCGCGCGCTCCCGACCCGGTGCTCCAGCAGGTGGAGGACTTCGGGCACGGCGACGTGTCGGCCAACGACTGCCTGCGGCCGGTCACGCGCTACTTCGACCGCATCACGCGGCCCGAGCAGATCCTCGACGCCTTGCCGCGGGCCATCCAGGTGATGACCGATCCGGCGCTCGCCGGCCCGGTGTGCCTGGCGCTGCCGCAGGACGTGCAGGCCGAGGCCTTCGACTGCCCGCGCGAGTTCCTCGCGCCGCCGGTCATCCGCTGGCGCCGGCCGCCGCCCGACGAGGGCGAGCTGCAGCGGGCTGCCGCCCTGCTGCGGCAGGCGCGCCGCCCGCTGATCGTCGCCGGCGGCGGCGTGCTCTACAGCCAGGCGAGCGAGGCCCTGCGCGCCTTTGCCGAGGCGCACGGCGTGCCGGTCGTCGAGACCCAGGCCGGCAAGAGCAGCCTCGCCTGGGACCACGCACTCAACCTCGGCGCCATCGGCGTCACCGGCTCGCCGGCGGCGAACGCGCTGGTGCGCGAGGCCGACGCGGTGCTGGCCGTCGGCACGCGGCTGCAGGACTTCACCACCGGCTCGCACGCGCTGTTCGGCGCCGCGCCGCTGATCGGCATCAATGTGCAGCCCGCCGATGCGGCCAAGTGGCACGGCGTTCCCCTGGTCGCCGATGCGCGGGTCGCGCTCGAGCGGCTCGGCCCGTCGGTGGCCGGATGGCGCGCCGACACCGCGTGGACCGCTCGGGCGCGCGAGCTGGCGTCGGGCTGGCGATCGCGTGTGGCGGAGATCACCGCGGCCGAGACCGCCGGCGCGCTGCCCTACGAGGCGCAGGTGATCGGCGCGGTGCGCGACTCGGCGGCCGATTCGGCGCGCGGCGACATCGTCGTCTGCGCCGCCGGCACGCTGCCGGCGGAGCTGCACAAGCTGTGGCGTGCCGGCGCGCCCGGCGCATACCACGTCGAGTACGGCTACTCCTGCATGGGCTACGAGATTGCCGGCGGCCTCGGGGTCAAGCTGGCACGACCCGATCGCGAAGTCGTCGTGATGCTCGGCGACGGCTCCTACCTGATGATGAACTCCGAGATCGCCACCTCGGTGATGCTGGGCCGCAAGCTCATCGTCGTCGTGCTCGACAACGGCGGCTTCGGCTGCATCCACCGGCTGCAGCGCGCCAGCGGCGGCGAGCGCTTCAACAACCTGCTCGACGACTGCGTGCCCGAAGGCGGCCAGCGCACGCCCATCGACTTCGCCGCGCATGCGGCCAGCCTGGGCGCGCAAGCGCGCCATGTCGCCGGCGTGGCCGAGCTGCGCGAAGCGATGCGGCAGGCGCGGGCGGCCTCGTGCACGCAGGTGATCGTCATCGCCACGTCGCCCGAGCGCGGCACCGACGATGGCGGCTGCTGGTGGGAGGTGGCGGTGCCGCAGGTGTCCGAGCGCGCCGAGGTGATGCAGGCGCACGCACGCTATCTCGACGACAAGGCGCGCCAGCGCCGCTGAAGGAAGACGAGCCATGGCCCGCTGGAACGTTCGCATCGGCATCAATCCCATTTCGTGGAGCAACGACGACCTGCCCGAGCTGGGCGGCGAGACGCCGCTGGAGACGGCGCTGGCCGAAGGCGCCGGCATCGGCTACGCGGGCTTCGAGCTCGGCAACAAGTTCCCGTCCGAGCCGCAGGCCTTGCGCGACAAGCTCGCGGCGTTCGGCGTCGCCTGCGTGTCGGGCTGGTACTCGGGACGGCTCGCCGAAGGCACGGTGGACGACGAGATCGCACGCTGCCATGCGCACATGCACAAGCTGCAGTTCAACGGCTGCCGGGTGGTCGTGTACGGCGAAGTGGCGGGGTCGATCCAGGGGCAGAGAGACACGCCGCTGTACAAGCGTCCGCGCTTCACCGGCGAGGCCGCATGGAAGGCCTATGGCGACCGCCTCACCCGCTTCGGCGAGCATGTGCGATCGCGCTACGGCCTGACGCTGGCGTACCACCACCACATGGGTGCCTACGTCGAATCGCCGGACGACGTCGACCGGCTGATGGCCGTCACCGGTGACGCCGTCGGGCTGCTGTTCGACACCGGCCATGCCGTCTACGGCGGCGCCGCCGATCCGGTCGCGCTGCTGCGGCGCCACCTGGGGCGGGTGGTGCACGTGCACTGCAAGGACGTGCGGCCGCAGGTGATCGCGGCCGCGCGCAACGACGGCTGGTCTTTCCTCACGGGCGTGCTCAACGGCACCTTCACCGTGCCCGGCGATGGCGTCATCGACTTCGATGCCGTGCTGAGCGCCCTGCACGAGGGCGGCTACGAAGGCTGGCTGGTGGTCGAAGCCGAGCAGGACCCGGCGGTGGCGCCGAGCTTTCGGTACGCGAAGAAGGGCTTCGAGACGCTCAAGCGCATCGTCGATCGGCTCGATGAAGGGACGGCAGCATCTGCGCGCCGGGCCGTCCCATGAGCCCGCTGCTCGTCAAGGGACGCGCCACGGGGCGCGAGATCGTCGAGGTGACGCCTGCCTCCGCCGGCTGGACCTATGTGGGCTTTCGCGCACTGCGGCTGGCCCCCGGCGAGCAGGTGCAGCTGGACACGGGCTCGCGCGAGCTGTGCCTGGTGGTGCTGACCGGCAGCGTCGACGTCGAGCTGGCCGGCGGCCGGCGGCACGAGCAGCTGGGCCGGCGCGACAGCGTGTTCGACGACATGCCGCCGGCAGCTGTGTACGTGCCGCCGGGCCAGGCGCTGTCGGTGCGCGCCGTGCGCGAGGCCGAGGTCGCGCTGTGCTCGGCCCCCAGCCCGGGCGGGCGGGAGGCGCGCGTCATCGATCCGTCGACCATGACCCGCACGGTGCGCGGCAAGGGCAGCAACACCCGCTATGTGCGCGACATCCTGCCGCAGACGGCAGCGGCCGACCACCTGCTGGTCGTCGAGGTGGTCACGCCGGCCGGCCACGCCTCGAGCTACCCGCCGCACAAGCACGACCAGGACGCGGCCCCCGACGAAACGCAGCTCGAGGAGACCTACTACCACCGGCTGAACCCGCCGCAGGGCTTCGCCTTCCAGCGCGTCTACACCGACGACCGCAGCCTCGACGAGGCGATGGCGGTGGAGAACCATGACGTGGTGATGGTGCCGCGCGGCTACCACCCCTGCGTCGCGCCCCATGGGTACGACCTGTACTACCTGAACGTGATGGCGGGCCCGGGAAGGACCTGGATCTTCCGCAACGATCCGGTGCACGAGTGGATGTTGTCGTAGAAGTGTCGAAAGCCGGGGTCCGCGAACGACATTGAGCAGGCGCGGCATGTCGCCGCCGCCGTCACTCCAAGGAGATTTCGAATGGAATACCTGCTGATGCCCATCAACGACTCGAGTGCTTTCGCCGCGCTGAGCCCGTCCCAGCAGCGCGAAGGCATTGCCGCGTACGCGGCCTTCATGGAAGCGATGGGCAAGGCCGGCGTCCTGCGCGACGCCAAGCGGCTGCGTCCGGCGGAAACCGCCACGACCGTGCGCATCAGGTCGGGCAAGTCCGAGGTGCAGAACGGCCCCTACGCCGAGACGCGCGAGCAGCTCGGCGGCTACTTCCTGATCGACGTGCCCGACCTGGACGCGGCCCTGGCGTGGGCGGCGCGCTGCCCGGCGGCCAGCCACGGCGCCGTGGAGGTGCGGCCGATCTGGCCGCAGCAGGAGATGTGACCGTCACGGCCGGGCATTCGACCGGAAGAAGCGCAGCATCTCTTCGGTCGCATCGGGCCCGCGGGGATCGGTGAACGAGCCTCGCGGGCTCCCGCCCGACCAGGCGTGGCCCACGCCGTGCAGCGTCCAGTGCTCGGCCCTCACGGTGTCGGCGTCGCGGTACACGCGGCGGGTGTAGCCCGGGCCGCGCTCGACTTCCGGCGCCGCGGCGCCGGCGCGTGCAGCGGCCACCTGGTCGCCGTTGCGCGGATGCACCGTGGTGTCTCGATCGCCGTGGAACACGATGGTCGGCGGCGCCGCCGCGGCCGTGGCGGCTGGCGCCCCGTGCTGCATGGCGGCGAACGCCGACTTCACGTCGTGCGCGGATCCGACGGGCAGTCCGGAATGCACGCCGACCGCCGCGAAGAGGTCGGGGTAGGCCGCGCCCACGATGGCCGCCATGGCACCGCCGGCGGACAGGCCGGCGACGTAGACGCGGCGCTCGTCGACCGCATGGCGCTTCATCACCTCGCGCGTCATGCCGGCCAGCAGCGCGGGCTCGCCGCGGCCGCGCCCCTGGTGGTTGTGCTTGAACCAGTTCCAGCAGCGCGAGGGATTCGCGCCCTGCGCCTGCGCCGGGTACAGCACGATGAAGCCTTGCTCCAGCGCCGCTTCGTTCATGCGGGTGCCCGCGGCGAAGTCGTCGGGGTCCTGCTTGCAGCCGTGCAGCATGACGATCAGCGGCAGCGGCTTGTCCGGCGTCCCGGGCGGCAGATAGAGCTTGTAGTCGCGCGAGAGGCCCGCCTCGGCGTGGCGGCCGGCGACGAACTGCCCGGCGTGCGGCGGCGCGTCGACGACGTCGGCGGTCCGCGGGCCGATCTCGCGGGCCTCGACATCGATGACATCGTCGGCCTGCCGGCCGAGCGCAGCCTGGATTGCCGCGGTCGCGGCGTGCAGGTCACCGGCCTGGGTGAGGCGCGTGGCTTCGCTCATCATGCGTTGGAACGAGGCGTTCATGGGGGTCCTTCAAGGTTCAGCGGATGCGGCTGGCGAGGGCCGCCTTCACCGCGGGAGGGGCGTGCAAGGCCCCGAGCACGACCACCGATTCGATGGTCGCGAGCGCGAGCTCGGGCGTGACGTCGGGTGCGATGGCCGCCAGGCCCAGCACACGGATCTGCAGCCGCTGGCCGGCTGCCTGCACCGAGCGCAACTCATCGGCGCCGAAGTGCTGGATGCCCAGCACCAGCGTCTTGCGCGCCGCCGATTGCTTCACCACATCGGCGTGGACCGCGAGCTGGTTGCGAATGGCCGTGCGGATGAGGTCGGTGCGGTTGGCATAGAAGCCCTCCTGCACCAGCAGGTCGATCTGGCCCAGGTCGACATAACCGAGGTTGATGGTGATCTTTTCGTCCAGCGGCTTGGTGGCGGAGGACGTGGCACTTCGGGCGGGCATGTCGCCATCCTAGCACCATCCATGTGGATGGCAAGTGGAGCAGATTTCAAAGACCCTTCGCCCCCACATGGCCCTCCAGCACCCTCGCGAGCCAAGCCATCACGGCCTGCACCCGCTTGGCCGGATGGCGCCGATTCGGCACCAGCAGCGACACCGGCATCGGCGGCGCCCGATGCTGCGCCAGCACCTCGACCAGCGTGCCTTGCTCGAGCCAGCGTCGCAGCCCCGGCGCGGGCGCCTGGATCAGGCCCAGCCCGGCCAGGCACGCGCTTTCGTACGCCTCGGCGTTGTTCACCGTCAGCGCGCCCGGCATCGCGATGAAGCGCGTGTGACCGCCGTCGACGTACTCGAAGCCGGCCGACTTGCCGCCGAGCGTCGCCGCGAAGTGGACCAGCCGGTGTCCCGCCAGGTCTTCCAGACGTCGCGGCACGCCGTGCTCGCGCAGGTAGGCGGCGCTCGCGACGTTGATCTGCGGCATGGACCCGAGCGGCCGCGCCACCAGGCCGGAATCCTCCAGCGCGCCGATGCGCAGCACGCAGTCGAACCCTTCGCGCACCAGGTCGACCCGCCGGTCGGTGCTGCTCAGCTCCAGTTCGATGCCGGGATGCGCGGCGAGAAACTCCGGCAGGCGCGGGATGACGAGGTCGCGCGCCACCCCGGTGGGCATGTCGATGCGCAAGCGACCGCGCAGCGCCTGCGCCCCCTGCTGGAACATCGTCTGCAACTCCTCCACGTCGGCCAGCAGGTCCTTGCACCGCTCGTAGAACGCCTGGCCGTCCTGCGTGACCTGCACGCGGCGGGTGGTCCGCTGCAGCAGCCGGGTGCCGAGCGCCGCTTCCAGCTGCTGCACCGTCGTGGAGACCCGCGCCTTCGGCACGCCCAGGCTCGCGGCAGCCTGCGTGAAGCTGGTCAGTTCAGCGACCCGGACGAAGACATGCATCGCATCGAGCTGATTCATGGCTCACATTGTCATCTGAACTTGAACAGTGCGATCAGATTGGACACCTTTATCGCGATCGGATCGACCAATAAAGTGACTCCATCGCAACCCACTGAATGAGGCATCCGATGGGCACTTCCCTCGCACTGGTCACCGGCGGCAGCCGCGGTCTCGGCAAGAACGCCGCCCTCCATCTCGCGGCGCAAGGCAGCGACATCGTCCTGACCTACCGCAGCCGCGCCGACGAGGCGGCGGGGGTCGTCGAGCAGATCCGCCGGCTGGGCCGCCGCGCGCTCGCCCTGCCGCTGGACATCGCCGACAGTCGCAGCTTCGCCGCCTTCACGACGCAGCTGCGCGCCGCGCTGGCCCAGCAGTGGCAGCGCGAGCAGTTCGACTTCCTGGTCAACAACGCGGGCGTCGGCGTCCATGCCGGCTTCGCCGAGACCACCGAAGCGCAGTTCGACGAACTGGTCGACGTGCACCTGAAGGGCGTTTTCTTCCTGACACAGGCGCTGCTGCCGCTCATCGCCGACGGCGGACGCATCGTCAACCTCTCCAGCGGACTGACCCGCATGACATTGCCCGGCCACGCCGCCTACGCCGCCATCAAGGGCGCGGTGGAGGTGCTGACCCGCTACCTCGCCAAGGAGCTCGGGCCGCGGCGCATTGCGGTGAACGTGGTGGCGCCGGGCGCCATCGAGACCGACTTCGGCGGCGGCCGGGTGCGCGACGACGCGCAGCTCAACGCCTTCATCGCCTCGCAGACCGCCCTGGGCCGCGTCGGCGTGCCCGACGACATCGGCGGCGTCATCGCGAGCTTGCTGCTGCCGGCCAACGGCTGGATCAACGCCCAGCGCATCGAGGCGTCCGGCGGGCAGATGCTGTAGGTCATGGGAGGCGGGCATTGCGATGCCCGCCGACCCTCGGCGATCACCGTCCGGCTTCCTCCGTCGCCATCTGCACCGTGGCCGCTGCCAGCGCGAAGTTGCGCTGGTGCTGCGCGCTCCAGGCCTCGATGCTGCGCCCGCTCTCCGCCAGCACCTTGCGCATCGCCTGCAGTTCGCCGTGACGGCCCACTTCGCGGCTCCACGCGCGCAGCTGCTCGACCCCCTCGCAGCTGAGGTCGGCGCCGATCAGCGGCGTGAAGGCCGCCTCGCTGAGCGCATCGTGCTCCAGCTGCAGCCCGGCGAGTCGCTGCGCCGACCAGCCGAGCGCGGTGCCGATGGCCAGACCGACCCCCAGGTCGGCGACGCTGGTGCCGCGATAGGCCAGCGTTTCGGCGAGCGCATGGCACACCGCCCGCCGGTCCGCATCGGCGCTCAGGTCGGTGATGCAATACGCGTGGGCCTGGCTGGTGTGCGATGCCGGCCAGGCGGCCTGGATCGTCCAGCTTGCGGATACCGCGAGCGTGCGCTGCAGCGGCGGCGCCTGCTCGCCGAGCGCACGATCGACCAGCGCCGGCAGCAGGCTGTCATGCGCGTCGCTGCGCATCGCCCGCGCGGCGCGCCGCATCGCTTCGGCCTCTGCGTCGCCGTCACGCTGCTCGCGGGCGGTCGCGGCGAGCGCCAGCCAGGGCTGGGCGTTGTCGGCGTCCAGACGCACGCCTTGCGATCGGCTCAGCAGCGCGCAGGCGGCGGCCTCCTGTCCCGTGCGGTCGCCGCAGCCCTCCAGGGCGATCGCGTAGACGATCGGATCCTGCGATACCGCCGCCAGCCGCGCCAGCTGCTCGATGCGCGCCCGGCTGCCGCCGCGCGCCCGCGAGCCGATCAGCCAGGCGGCGGCCCGCACCTGCGGATCGGCGCTGGCCAGCAGCCGTCCCTCCACCGCGTCGAGCGCGCGCTGGCGCACCACGGGCGGCAGGTGCTGCAGGCCATACGGATCGTCGGCCGCCGGCGCGGCGCGGCCGAAGCCGCAGGTTTCGCCTTCGGCGGTGGCAGCACCCGCGACCCGCAGCACCGGCTTGTCGGGCACGGCCGGGGCAGGTGCGGCCGGCGCGGGGCGAGTCGGCGCGGGGGGACTGTGCTTGGTGGGCACGCGCCCCGCCGGTGCGGCCGGCGCGGGTGCCCGGTCGGGCGGCTGTGCGAGCAGCACGCTGCCCAGGATCAGCGCAAGGGCGAGCACCCCGAGCAGCCATGCTCTCGGCGACCGATGGGAATCCTGCTCGTCCATGGCGGTCTCGTGCGATGCCGCCAAGTTACTCCGCGGCGGTGTGCTCGTCCACTGGCGCGAGCCGTCCGAGATAAGCCTTCACCCGCTCGTCGCGCGTCAGCTGCGAAAACGATGCCGCATGCGTGAGCCGTCCCTGGTGCACGAAGATGAACCGGTCGCAGCTCTCGCGCAGGATGTCCACGTGGAACGGCTCGTTGGGATGCAGACAGAGGAACACCAGCCGCTGCTGCGCGCGCAGCCGGCGGAAGAAATCGAGCATGAAGCCGATGTAGCCGTCCTGCGTGTTGAACTGCGGCTCGTCGAACAGGTGCACCAGCGGCGAGGGGGTGTGCGCGCGTTCCATCATGAACGCCGGCCGTCGGCGCTTGAACGAACGCACCTGGTACGACTGGTGGTAATGGATCGCCAGGCGGTCGCGCTCGCGATGGCGCACCGCATGGATGTCCTGACCGTCGACCAGCACGCGGCCCGCGCTGGGCACGTTGCCGCCGGTGATCAGCTCGAACAGCGTCGTCTTGCCGGAGCCGTTGGGCCCCATCACGCCGATGACGCCGGCCGCGTCGACGGTGAAGTCGGCGGCGAGCGAGAAGGTCACCTGCGGCCGCAGCAGGCCTCGCGTGTACTGCTTGCGCAGCCCCTGGACGCGCAGCAGCGGCGTGGCCATGTCAGGCACCCAGCAGGCGCGTGCGCGCGGCCGCGTCTTCGAGCAGCTCGCGAGCCGGGCCGTGGTGCACGATGCGGCCGTGGTCCATCACGCAGACGCGGTCGGCGACGGCCAGCGCGCTGTGCACGTTCTGCTCGACCACGAGCACCGCGATGCCTTCGTCCTTCAGCCGCGTGATGGTCCTCATCACGTCCTGCACGACCTTCGGTGCGAGGCCCTGGCTGGGCTCGTCGAACAGCACGAGTCCCGGCGCGCCGAGCAGCGCGCGCGAGATCGCCACCATCTGCATCTCGCCGCCCGACAGGTTCTCGCATTCGCGGTGCATCAGGTGCTCGAGCGCACTGAAGATCTCGAAGCACTCGCCGAGCGACCAGGCGCGAAAGCGGGTTCTCTTGCGCGCGATGGACAGGTTGCGTGCCACGGTGAGCGTCGGAAAGACGCGGCGGTCGTCGGGCACCCACGACAGCCCCATGTGCGCGATCTCGTGCGTGGGCAGCCGGGTGATGTCGCGGCCGTCGAAGCGGATGCGGCCGAGGCGAACCGGCGTGAGACCGAGGATGGAGCGCAGGGTGGTGGTCTTGCCGGCGCCGTTGGGCCCGAGCAGTGCCACCACCTCGCCGGGCGCGATCGACAGCGAGACGCCGAACAGCACCTGCGTGTCGCCGTGGAAGGTGAGGATGGCCTCGACCTCCAGCATCGCGGCGGTGGCGCCCGCGGCCGAGGGCAGACGTTCGAGCACGGCGGCGTCACGCATCGGCGAGCGCTCCGATGTTGGACCGCTGCACCCAGGGGTTGTCGCGCAGCGCCCGCGGCGTGCCCGAGGCGATCACCTGGCCCCAGTGGATGACCGACACGGTGTCGGCGAGGCGGAACAGGAAGCGCATGTCGTGCTCGATGACGACGATGGTGAGCTGCCGCTTCAGCTCGGCGATCAGCTCGGCGAGGCGGTCGATGCCTTCGGCGCCGAGGCCGGCAGTCGGCTCGTCGAGGAACAGCAGGCGCGGACCGGCTGCCAGCGCCACGGCGATCTCCAGTGCACGGCGCTCGCCGTACGACAGGCCCTTGGCTGGCATGAGCTCCTTGCCGGCGAGCCCGACGCGCGCCAGCGCGGCGGCCGCCTCGTCCTGCGCGGCGCTGTCGGCGTCCAGGTCGCGCCACCAGGTGAAGCCGCGCCGCCGCACGCGCGGCAGGGCGACCCGCACGTTGTCCAGCGCGCTGTAGTCGTTGAACAGGTTCATGACCTGGAACGAACGCGACAGTCCGAGCCGCGCGATCTGCCGCGGCGGCATGCCGGTGATGTCGCGCCCCGCGAAGTGCACGCTTCCGTGGTCCGGTGCGTAGCGGCCGGTCAGCACGTTGAAGCAGGTGGTCTTGCCGGCGCCGTTCGGTCCCATGATCCCGGACAACCGGCCTTCCTCGAAGGCGAGGCTCAGGTCCTGCAAGACCACCTGATCGCCGAAGCGCTTGTGCAGGTGGCGAGCTTCAAACAGGGCCATGCGCCACCTCCTTGTGCGCCGCCCGCACCGCCGGCGGCGCCGGCCGATGGCGCCACGCCTGCCACGCGCCGGCGATGCCCTCCGGCTTCCACAGCACCATCGCGATGAACAGCAGCCCATACCACAGCAGCCAGGTGTCGGTGGCCGCGCCGAGCAGGTCGCGCGCGAGGATGAAGAACAGCGCGCCGATCACGGGCCCCCAGAAGCTCACGAGACCGCCGCCGATCAGCACCATCATCACGACGAAGCCCGACGAATGCAGGCTCATCACGTTGGGATAGGCCGACTGCTGCGCCATGGCGAACAGCGCGCCGGCCAGCCCGGCGACCGCCGAGGCGATGACGAAGGCCAGCCACTTGCAGAGCCACACGTTGTGCCCGACGAACGCCGCACGCAGCTCGTTCTGCCTGATCGCGCCGAGGATGCGGCCGAAGGGCGAATGCACGACGCGCCACAGCCCGATCAGCACCAGCGCGAAGACGGCGAAGCAGAAATAGAACAGCGCCTCGTTGCTCTTGAGCGGAATGCGGGCGAATCCCAGCTCCAGCGGCAGGCGCTGGATGTTCAGCAGACCGTCCTCGCCGCCGGTGACGGTGTGCCACTTGATGGCCACGAACCAGACGACCTGGCCGAAGGCGATGGTGAGCAGCGCGTAGTAGATGCCCCGCCGGTGCGAGATGCAGGCCGCCACCAGCGCCGCGCAGGCGGCGGTGACGAGCACCGCGCCGAGCAGGTCGAACCACAGCGAGGCCCACACGCGCTGCTGCAGGAGCCCGAAGGCATAGGCCCCGATGCCGAAGAACGCGCCGTGCCCGAACGACGGCAATCCGCTGGTGCCGAGCAGCAGGTTGTAGCCCAGCGCGAACAGCATCCAGATCATGATCTCCAGCGCCAGGTACTGGTACAGCCCCACCCGCGCCAGCCACAGCGGCGTGCTCAGCAGCAGGGCGAAGGTGATCGCCATCGGCAGCGTGAACAGCGGCGTGCGCGGGCTGGCGGTGGGAGCGGCCGTCGGCATCGGTGAAGCCCTGTGGACGCAGATGAATGTACGTTCTATTCTTGGAACACACAAGAACAGACGTTCTAAGGGTAAACAAGGATCGCCAATGCCGGAACGCGCCCAGAACTACGAGCAGCTGAAGGACGACATCTCGCGCGCCTATCCGGGCCTGTCCAAGCAGCTGCAGCGCATCGCGCGCTTCGCGCTGGAAAAGCCGCACGACCTGGCGCTCGGCACGGTGGCCGCCATCGCCGAGGCGGCGCAGGTGCAGCCTTCGTCGATGATCCGCTTCGCGAACGCGCTGGGCTTCGGGGGCTTCTCCGAGATGCAGCAGCTCTTCCGCGGCCATCTGGTCGAGCGCTCGACCTCGTACCGCGACCGCATCGAGCAGATGCGCCGCGGCAACGGCCGCCCCGCCGGCACCGGCGGCACCCAGGTGCTGCACCAGTTCGTCGACGAGGCGATCACTGAGCTCAGCCACCTCGAGGAGAACGTGCACGCGCGGGACATGAAGGCGGCCGTGCGGCTGCTCGGCGGCGCGCCGCAGATTCACGTCCTCGGCCAGCGCCGCGCCTTCCCGATCGCCAGCTACCTGGCGTACGCGCTGCGCCAGCTGGACCTGCGCACCCAGCTGCTCGATGGCGTGGGCGGCATGCTGGGCGAGTTCGTGCGCGGCATCGCGCCGGGCGAGGTGCTGGTCGCGATCAGCACCCGCAACTACTCGCCCGAGGTGGTCGATGCGGCGGCGGCCTGCCACCAGCGCGGCGTGGCGGTCATCGCCATCACCGACAGCGCGCTGTCGCCGCTGAAGGCGTCCGCGCGCGTGAGCTTCGAGCTCGGCGACGACTCGGTCCAGCAGTTCCGCTCGCTGGTCGGCCAGGTGTGCCTGACGCAGGCGCTGGTGGTCGCCACCGGCCACTATCTCTCGGATAGGGCTTCCCCTAGGCGGCGCCGCACGAACGGCAGTTGACGGTCCAGGGTGGAATTCATATTCTGGAATTGGTTGAAGTCGGAATGAATGTTCCAACGCATTCGCCGGCTACCGACAGGAGTGCACCGGACATGACGCAACGCATCGGTTTCATCGGCCTCTCCGGCCTCATGGGCCACGGCATCGCGAAGAACCTGCTGGCCAAGGGCTTCGCGCTGAGCTTCAAGGCGCACCGCGAGCGCGACCGGCTTGCCGACCTGGTCGCCGCCGGCGCGAAGGAGGTCGACAGCCACGCCGCCCTGGCGCGTGACAGCGACATCGTCTTCATCTGCGTGACCGGCTCGCCGCAGGTCGAGGAGGTGGTGTACGCCGACGGCGGGCTGCTGCAGGGCGCGCGCGACGGCCTGTATGTGGTCGACATGTCGACGGCGGAGCCGGCCTCCACCGAGCGCATCCGCGCGAGCTTTGCCGCTCACGGCACGCGCTTCGTCGACGCGCCGCTGGCGCGCACGCCGAAGGAAGCCGAGGAAGGGCGCCTGAACACCATGGTGGGCGCCGAGCCGGCCGACCTGGAGGCGCTGCGCCCGGTGCTGTCGGCGTTCTGCGAGAACATCGTGCACGCCGGCAGGCCGGGCCAGGGCCACGTGCTGAAGCTGGTCAACAACATGATGGCGATGTCGATGGCCGCGGCCGTCTGCGAAGCGATGGCGGTGGCCGCCAAGGCGGGCCTCGAGCTGGCCAAGGTGCATCAGCTGGTGTCGGCGGGCGCCGTCAACAGCGGCATCTTCCAGATGATCGTCGGCAAGATGCTCGAAGACGGCCAGCTCGACGGCCTGAAGTTCGCCATCGGCAACGCCCGGAAGGACCTGCGCTACTTCACCCACCTGCAGGAGATGCTGCCTGTCACCGGCTTCATGGCCGAGGCGGCGCACCAGACCTTCGTGCAGGCGGCCAATCTCGGTTTCGGCGACAAGTTCGTGCCCTCACTGCTTCAGGTGCACGAGCAGCTCAACAACGTCCGCATCGTGCCGCGCACCTGACGGGCATTCCTGGAGACCGCCATGAGCAGTGACGACCGCATTCCGTCCGACACCCGCCGCAAGCTGCTGAAGGCCTCCGCCTGGAGCCTGGCCGCGGGCGGTCTCGGCGTCGCGCCGTTCTTCGGGCCCTGGAAGCACAACCGCGCCTGGGCGCAGACGGCCCAGAAGAAGCCGCTGGTCGTCGGCCTCACCATGGACGCGAGCGGCCAGTACGCGGCATCCGGCGGCGAGGAGCGGCTGGGCGCGATGATGGCCATCAAGGAATTCAACGACAAGGGCGGCGTGCTGGGCCGGCGCATCGAGGCCATCCACATGGACACCGAGACCACGCCGGCCACGGGCTCCCGGGTGGCCGAGCGAATGATCACGCGCAACGAGGCGGCCTTCCTGATCGGCGCCGTCCACTCGGGCGTGGCCAACGCGATCTCGCAGGTGGCGCAGAAGTACGGCTGCATCTACCTGAACTCGAACTCGAGCTCGCCCACCGAATCGGGCAAGGACTGCCACCGCGTCAAGTTCGTCTGGGACGGCAACGGCACCAACTTCTCGCAGGCCATCGTCAAGAACGCGATGAAGGTCAGCGGCAAGAACTGGCTGCTGCTGACCAACGACTACGTGTGGGGCCACAACACCTCCAAGGCGACGCGCGCGGTGATCGAGGCCAACGGCGGCAAGGTGGTCGACGAGCTGCTGGTGCCGCAGAACACGCGCGACTTCGCGGCTTACCTGCTCAAGGTGCAGCAGATCAAGCCCGACGTGGTGGCCACCGCGGTCGGCGGGGACGACATCAAGGCGCTGCGCCAGCAGGTGGTGCAGCTCAAGATGAACCACAAGCCGGCGTGGATCAACAACCAGCAGGACTGGCCCGATGTGTACGGCCTCGGGCCGGAGCAGATCTTCGGCGTCTTCGGCACCACCTGGTACTACCGGCTCGACCTGCCCGGCGTGAAGGAGTTCGTTGCGGCCTACCAGAAGCAGTACCCGGGCGTCGCGATCCGCGTGCCCGGCAACGTCTACTACAACGGCTACATGGCCACGCGCGAGCTGCTGCGCGCGGTGGAGCGCGCCGGCACGACGAACAACCTGAAAGTGATCCACGAGCTCGAGACGCTCAAGGTGCCGGCGCGCGAGCGCATGCAGCACCACGACGCCTACATGAATCCGCTGACCCACCACATGGAGCAGACCATCTACATGGCCAGCTACAACGACACGCCGGCGGAGAAGGACGACCTCTTCAAGGTGCTGGCGCAGGTCGCGCCGCAGGAGGTCGAGGACAAGGACGCCCCGGGCGCCTGCAAGCTCGAGTCGATGGACCTGACGCCGAGCTACGAACAATAGGGTCGACGGGCCCGCCCGCGCGAAGCCGATGGACTGGCTGATCCAGCTGCTGCCCCACCTGGTCAACGGCATCGCACTGGGCCTGCTGTTCGCGCTGATCGCGCTCGGCTTCATGCTGATCGTCGGCGTGATGGAGACCATCAACCTGGCCCACGGCTCGCTGTTCGCGCTGGGCATGTACGTCGCGGTGTTCCTGATGGCGCCGCAGCTCGGCTGGTTTCCCGAGCTGCAGACCGCCTACATGGCGTTGCCCCTGGGCACGCGCTACGCGATCGCGCTGTTCGTCGCGCCGCTGCTGGTCGGCGTCTTCGGCATGGGGCTCGAGCTGTGCATGCGCCGCACCTACGGCCGCGACCCGCTGTACGGCCTGCTGCTGACCTTCGGCGCCGCCCTCGTGCTGGAAGAGCTGATCCGCATCGTGTGGGGATCCAACGAGAAGCAGCTGCCGCTGCCCGAGGCCCTGTCCGGCGCGGTGCTCATCGGTGACCTCGTCTACTCGCGCTACCGCTTCTTCGCCGCCGGCTTCTCGATCCTGATGATCGTGCTGCTGTGGCTGTTCATCGAGAAGACGCCGTACGGCGCCATCATCAAGGCCGGCGCCCATGACAGCGAGATGGTGCGTGCCCTCGGCATCAACCTCTCGCGGCTGCGCCTGTTCGTGTTCGCGCTCGGCGTCGGGCTGGCGGCGATCGCCGGCGTCACGATGGCGCCGATCTGGGGCGTGCGCCCGCACGTCGGCGTCGATGCCGTGGTGCCGGCCTTCCTGATCATCGTGCTGGGCGGCGTCGGCAGCCTGTGGGGCGCCGTGATCGCCGGATTGATGGTCGGCATGGTGGTGGGCCTCACCGGTGCCTATGCGTCCGAATGGTCTCTGCTGTCGATGTACCTGCTGTTCATCGCGGTGGTGGGCTTCCGCTCGCGAGGCCTGTTCGGCAAGAAGAGCGTGCTCGATGCCTGAGCGCGAAAAAAGGTCATGAGCGACATCACCCCCCGCATCGACTTCGACAAGGAGCTCGCCGGCCTGTTCGACCTGCATGGCAGGACCGCCTGCATCAGCGGCGGCTACGGCGGCATCGGCGAGGCGATCGCCTGGGGACTCGCGCAGCGCGGCGCCAGCGTCGCCGTGTCCGGCCGCGACGTGAAGAAGGCGCAGGCGCTGGCCGATGCGCTGAACGCGGCCGGCCATGTCGCCATCGGTCTTGCCATGGACGCACACGACGTGGCCGACATCCGGCGCTGCCTGGACGAGGCGGCCGAGCGGCTGGGCGGCATCGACGTGCTGATGAACTGCGTCGGCATGCAGCGAGAGGAGCGGCTGCTGGAGGTGACCGAAGCCGCCTACGACGAGGTGGTGGCGGTGAACCTGAAGGCCGCGATGTTCCAGGCCCAGGCCGCCGCCCGCCACCAGGTGGCGGCCGCCGAGGCGGGAAGGCGGGGAGCGAAGCAGGTGCATCTGCTGTCGGTGCGCGCCCAGCTCGGCTTGCGCGGGCGCGGCTACTCCGCCTACTGCAGCACCAAGGGCGGCCTGGTGATGCTGATCCGCCAGCACGCGCTGGAGCTCGCCTCGCATGGCATCACGGTCAACGGCGTCGCGCCGACCGTGGTGCGCACGGAGATGGCGCGGCACTGGCTGGAGAACCCGGCCACGCGCGCGCAGATCACCGAGCGCATTCCGCTGGGACGCGTGGCCGATCCCCGAGACGTGGTCGGCGCGGCCTTGTTCCTGTGCAGCCCGGCGTCGGACTTCGTGACCGGGCAGGTGATCTACGTGGATGGGGGCATCACCGCCAGTCAGTGATGCGCGCGTGACGGGACTCGCTTTCCCGAACCCGGAACTACAAGCGATGTGAACCTTCTGCGGCACGACGGGCCGCGCCGCGGGCCATCACGACCCACCGGGCGACCCGCCGTGGCCTGCACGCTCGCGCCGGCGCGGGCACTCCCCTTGCCATGCACTCACGCTGCTTTCATCGCGAGATTCGCATGGCCACTTCACCACCCCGCGAAGACACCGTCGTCCTTCCCATCATCGAGGAGCGGGTGAAGGTCAGTACCCGGGTGGAGGAGACAGGCGCGGTGCGGGTGCGACTGGTGGTCGAGGAAGGCACCCAGCCGGTCGAGCTCACATGCTCGTCCGACGAGGTCACCGCCGAACGGGTCGCCGTCGGCCGTGCGGCGCGCGAGCGACGCGCGGCATGGATGGAGGGCGACGTGCTGGTGGTGCCGGTGTACGAGGAAGTGCTGGTGGCCAAGCGCACGCTGATGCTCAAGGAAGTGATTCGCCTGCACACCCGGCGCACCGAGCATGTGGACAAGGCCGAGGTTGCGGTGCGGCGTGAACGGGCCATCGTGGAGCGCCGCACCGAGGACGGCGGCTGGGTGGCGGTCGAGCCGTACGGCGAAGACCCGCAGGGATGAGCTGGCCACGCGAACAGCGAACTGCAGCGAAGCGCGGACCGCGGTCCGTATCGAAATGGGGTAGCGAGGAGCGATTCATGCGACAGACCGTTGTAGGAGTGTTCGACAGAAAGGCGTCCGCGCAGCGCGCGGTGCAGGTGCTTGCCGATTCGGGCTTCGGGCCCGATGCCGTCCATCTGACGGAAGGCGGCGACGAGGCAGCCGTGCGCAGCGCGGCGGACGATGACCCGCGCCGCGGCGACGACAGTCTCGGCGAGAAGATCCGGCAGTTCTTCGCCGACCTGTTCGGCCCGGACGATGACGACGAGGTCAGCCACTACTCCGACGCGGTTCGCCGCGGTTGCGCGGTGGTGGCGGTGGACGTCGAAGAAGACGACGAGGTCGAAGCGGCTCGGATGGCACTGCGGGACGCGGGCGCCGTCGACATCGACGAAGAAGACGCTACGCCCGGCGGCGCGACGGCCTACGCCGACACCACGCCCCAGGCGCAGGACGCCGGCACGGCGCGCCGCGCCGCCAACGACGCGTCCCTGGCCGAACCGCGCAGCGATGCCGGCTCGGCCCGCGCGACAGAAGAGGTGATCCCGGTCGTGCGCGAAGAAGTTCACGTCGGCAAGCGCGTGGTCAAGGACGGCGGCGTGCGCGTGTACACGCGCGTCGTCGAGCGGCCGGTGGACGAGAGCGTCACGCTGCGAGAGGAGCGCGCGCACGTCGAGCGGCGTCCCGTCGATCGCGAGGTCACCGGGGCCGACATGGACCGCGTGCAGGAGCGCACCGTCGAGGTTCGCGAGACTGTCGAGAAGCCGGTGGTCGAGAA
The DNA here is from genome assembly GCF_029855045.1 of Piscinibacter sp. XHJ-5. Taxonomy (GTDB): domain Bacteria; phylum Pseudomonadota; class Gammaproteobacteria; order Burkholderiales; family Burkholderiaceae_C; genus Albitalea. The sequence goes on along the minus strand of NZ_CP123228.1, from coordinate 6,560,828 downwards.
GGTGGCGCGAGTCGTCGAGGAAGTGATCGTCGGCAAGGAGGTCGGCGAGCGCACCGAGCGTGTCCAGGCCACCGTGCGGGACACCGAGGTGGAGGTCGAGCCGCTGTCCGGCGACGCCCGGCGGCCGAGCGAAGACGAGGACGACGACCTCGGGTTCCGCGCCGACTTCGAGAGCCGCTACGCCAACAGCGATGAACGCTGGGAAGACCACGAGCCGGCGTACCGCTATGGCCACGAGCTGGCCGGCGAACAGCGCTACGCCGAGCGCTCCTGGGACGAGATCGAGCCGGAAGTCCGCCGCGACTGGGAAAGCCGGTATCCGGGCAGTGCGTGGGAGCGAATCAAGGCGGCGGTGCGTCACGGCTGGGAGCGCATGAAGGACTGAAGGCAGCCCACGGCCGGTGGCCCGGCGCGGACTCGCTCGAGCCCGCGCCGCGGCGCGACTTCGCCGCCGTCGACGGCGGGGCGGTACGCTCGCGATCGTCACAAACGCAAGGCGAACGACGATGGACCACCCGATCAGGCTAGCCCTCGTGCTGGGCAGCACGCGTGACGGCCGCTTCTGCGACACCGTCGCGCGCTGGGCCGTCGGGCAGATCGAGCGACGGCCGGAATTCGCGCTCGATGTCATCGACCTGATGCACACCGAGCCGTCGGAAGCGGGCGTGCGCATCGCGGCCGTCGACGGTGTCCTGATCGTCGTGCCCGAATACAACCACGGCTATCCGGCGCCGCTGAAGCGCCTCATCGACAGCAGCAGCGAGCCGTGGCTGGCGAAGCCGGTGGCCTTCGTGTCGTACGGCGGCCAGTCGGGCGGCATCCGCGCGGTCGAGCAGCTGCGCCAGGTGTTCGTCGAGGTGCACGCGATGACGATCCGCGAGCAGGTGGCTTTCGCGCATGCACGCGAGCAGTTCGATGCCGAGGGCCGGCTGCTCGCGCCCGATCGGGCGGAAAGGGCGATCGCGGTGATGCTCACGCGGCTGTCATGGTGGGCGGTCGCCCTGCGCGACGCGCGCCGTGCGGCCCCGTACGATCGGGTCATCGCATGAACGGCAATCCCGATGCAGAAGACCACCGACATTCCGCTCAACGAACGCTCCCTGCTGCTGACCCTGGCGGCGATCCAGTTCACCTACATCGTCGACTTCATGGTGATGATGCCGCTGGGTCCGCAGTTCACGCGGCTGTTCGCCATCAGCGACGCGCAATTCGGCCTGCTGGTGTCGGCCTACACCCTGGCCGCCGGCGCGTCCGGCGTGATCGCGAGCTTCTTCGTCGACCGCTTCGAGCGCAAGACGCTGCTGCTATGGATGTACGGCGCATTCGCGCTCGCCACGCTCGCCTGCGGGCTGTCGCCGACCTACTGGCTGCTGATGGCTTCGCGCATCGCCGCCGGACTGTTCGGCGGCGTGATGGGCGCGCTGGTGCAGACCATGGTCGCCGATGCGATCCCGTTCGAGCGACGCGGGCGTGCGATGGGCATCGTGATGTCGGCGTTCTCGCTCGCCACGGTGGCCGGCGTGCCGGCATCGCTGTGGCTCGCCACGCATTTCGGCTGGCATGCGAGCTTCATCGCGATCGCGCTTGCCAGCTTCGGCATCGCGGCCGTCGGGCTGCGCACGCTGCCCCGCCTGGACGCGCACCTGCGCAGCGGCCGCGTGGCCCACGCGGGTGCCGACATCGTCACGGTGCTGCGCGACCCCGCCCACCGGCGCGCCTTCGCCTTCACCGCGCTGCTGATGTCCACCGGCTTCACGACGATCCCCTTCCTCACCATCTTCATGACCTCCAACCTCGGCCTCGCGCAGGCGCAGGTGCCGCTGGTCTACCTGGCCGGCGGCGTGGCCACGTTCTTCAGCGCGCGGGCATTCGGCGTGCTGTCCGACCGATGGGGCAAGGTGCGCACCTTCCGCGCGGTCGCAGTGGTCGCCATGCTGGTGCTGCTCGGACTGACCTACCTTCCGCCGGTGCCGCTGTGGGTGCTGATCACGATGACGACGCTGTTCTTCGTCTTCGTCTCGGGCCGCATGGTGCCGGGCATGGCACTGATCACCGGCTCCAGCGCCCCGGCCGTGCGGGGCACCTTCATGAGCCTGAACGGCACGGTCCAGTCGGCCTCGATGGGCATCGCCTCGATGGTCGGCGGCATGCTGATCGGCCGCGATGCCAATGGCCTGGTCACCGGCTACCACCACAACGGCTGGATCGCGGTGGCGCTGTCGCTGCTGGCGCTGTGGTGGGTCGGGCGGCTGCAGGTCCGCGCCGCCGCGCCAGCAACCTCGGGCGTCCCGATGCCCGCGGCTTCCGAATCGCAAGGGGCGTGAGGGCTCAGCGCGTCATGCGCTCGCGCAGGTCGGGATCGATGTCGACGTACTGCCAGCCCTCGCGCCGGAACAATGGCCAGCGATAGCCGGTGATCCAGGGTTGGGTCACGTCGGTGTAGACGCGGTGCACGTGGAACTTGGTCGGCATGTAGGCGACGACCAGCTTGCTCGCCGCCAGGAACAGCGCCATGCGCTCGGGGCCGTCGGGCAGCGTGAGCATGCGGCGGTAGATCTCGTCGTAGGCCGGCAGCTTGAACCGCGACAGGTTGCCCTCGCCGATCGACGGTCCGTACATGTCCTCCATCGACGGCTGCCCGTCGGGCTGCGTCGCGGATCCCGCCAGGCTCCACATCTGCAGCTTGCCGGCGCGCGCGGCCTTGAGGTTTTCCGGCCATTGCGCGGTGTTGAAGCGGATGCGCAGGCCGACGGCGGCCAGGCTCTTCTGCCACGTCTCGTCGAACTGGCGCTCGATGTACGAGGTCTGCGTTGCCATCTGCAGGACCAGCGGCCGTCCGTCCGGCAGCTCGCGCCAGCCGTCGCCGTCGCGATCGACGTAGCCGTACATGTCGAGCAGCGCTTTCGCGCGCATCGGGTCGTGCTCGCTGTTCTCGCTGCGAAACGCCGGATCGTGGCCGTAGGTGCCCGGCGGCATCGGCGCCTGCGCCGCGACGGCGGCACCGCGGCGGACGATCCGGACCTCCCGATCGATGTCGTAGGCCAGGCTGATGGCGCGGCGCAAGGCGACCTTCTCCGGGGTGTAGCCGCCCACGACGGGGTCTTCCATGTTGAACCAAGACATCGTGCGGTCCGGGTTCACGTAGCGGCGCAGCGTAACGCCCTTGCGGGCCAGGTTGGGCGCCAGCTTGCCGCCGGGCGCGGCGAAGTCGGTGAACTCGGGCGGCACGCGCAGGAAGTCGACCTGGCCGGTGACGAAGCTCAGCCAGCGCGGCTGGCCCTCCTCGATCACCGAGATCTCCACGCCGTCGTTGAGCGGCAGGCGGCGGCCCTTGAGGCGCGCCAGCCAGGCCTGGCCGATGGCGTCGTCGGGCGCGGGCTCGGCGTCGTAGCGCATGTCGCGAAAGCCCGGGTTGCGCTCCAGCACGATGTGCGAGCTGCGGCGCCAGTGCTTGAGGCGGTAGGGACCGGTGCCCACCGGGTGGCCCGAGATGTCGTCGCCGTACAGCTCGACCACCTCGCGCGCCATCGCGCCGACGTTGGAGGAGTCGCACAGGGTGTACAGGAAGCGCGGGCGCGGCGCGGACAGCCGGAACTGCAACGTGTAGCGGTCGAGCGCCTTCAACCCTTCCACCGGCGCGTCGTAGTCGAACGGCTTCCTCTCGGCCAGCGCCTTCTGGCGCAAAGCGTCGAGCCCCACGATGCCCTCTTCGTGCATCTGCGAATACACCGGGCTCTTGGTGGCCGGGTCGAAGAAGCGCTTGATGCTGTAGACGTAGTCCTGCGCCACCAGCTCCCGCGGCCTGCCCTTGAACGCCGGGTCGTCGGCGAAGAAGATCCCCGGTTGAAGGCGCACGGTCCAGACGCGGTGATCCGGCGACACCTGCGGCATGCCGGCCGCGGTCAGCGGCTTCGGCTTCACCGGCATCGCGAGCGGGTCGTACGTGTAGGGGGCCTCGAAGATGTGGGCGGTGACGATGGCCGAATAGAGGTCGCTGATCGCCGCGGGATCGAAGCCGGTCTCGGCCGCTTCGAAGGCCGCGTGCAGGACCCGCCGGCCCTCGCGCTGCTGAGCGAGCCCCGGGGCCGCGGCCATGCCCAGCATGGCCGCGGCCCAGGTGCGGCGGTCGATGTTCATGGCGCGCGCGGCGTGCGCCTGGACTCGTCGATGTCCACGTATTGCCACCAGTGCGTCCAGAACACCGGTCGCCGGTAGCCGACGAGCCATGGATACGCCATGTCGGTGGAGATGCGGCTCAGCTTGTGCTTGTAGGGCATGTAGGCGATGGCCAGCTTCTGCGCGTCGCGGAACAGGGCGTCGCGCTCGGGTCCGTCGGGCAGGACCTGCATGCGCTCGTACAACGCGTCGAGGGCGGGCAGCTTGAAACGGGCGAAGTTCTGCCCGCCGATCTGCTTGCTGTGGTACTGCGTCAGCGCCCCCTGCCCGTCGGGCGCGTCGGCGTACGAGCCCACCGACCACATCGCCAGCTTGCCGGCACGCGCCGCCTTCAGGTTCTCGGGCCACTGCGCGATCTCGAAGTTCACCCGCACGGACAACGCGGCCATGTTCTTGTGCAGCACCTCGGCGATGCGGCGCGAGCGCTTGTCCGACTGCGACGCCACCCGCAGCACCAGCGGCGATCCGTCGGGCATGTCGCGCCAGCCGTCGCCGTCGCGGTCGAGGAAGCCGTACATGTCGAGCAGCGCCTTCGCACGCGGCGGGTCGTAGTCGCCGAACTCGCTCTTGTCATGCACATCGAAGCCGCGGGTGAACGGCAGGTACAGCGACTGCGCCACCACGCCCAGTCCGCTGTACGCGTGCTCGATCTCCGTGCGCGTGTCCATGCCCAGCGCGATGGCTCGCCGCAGCGCGATGCGCTCCGGCGTGTAGCCGCCCACGGTCGGGTCCTCCATGTTGAACAGCATCGACTGCGTGGCCGGATCGGCGACCCGAAAGCCCTGCACGCCCTTCTTCGCGAGGTTGGGCGCGACCTTCCCGTTGGGCATGGCCATCGTGACGAACTCGTAGCCCAGCCGGTACACGAAGTCGGCCTCGCCGCCCAGGAAGGACAGCCAGCGCGGCTGATCCTCCTCGATGATGGAGATCTCGACGCGATCGATCATCGGCAGCCGCCGGCCCTTGAAGCGCGCCGCGATCGCCTGGCCCTCTGCGTCGTCCGCCTCGGGCTCGGCGTCGTAGACCATCTCGCGGAAGTCGGGGTTGCGCTCCAGCACGATGAACGAGCTGCGCCGCCAGTGCGCGAGCCGGAACGGCCCCGTGCCGACCGGATGCGCGTCGATCTGGTCGCCGTAGAACTCCACCACTTCGCGCGCCACGGCGCCGTACAGGTCGCTGACCGCCAGCAGCTGGATGAAGCGCGGCCGCGGCTGCTCGATGCGGAACTGCAGCGTGTAGCGGTCGAGCGCGCGGATGCCTTCGATCGGCCGGTCGTAGTCGAACGGCTTGTGGCTCGCCAGCGCCTCCTCTCGAAGCGCGGCCAGGCCGACGAACCGCTGGTCCTCGATCTCGCCCCAGCCGGGACTGCGGTTGGCCGGGTCGGCGTAGCGCTTGAAGGTGTAGACGTAGTCCTGCGCCACCAGCTCTCGCTTGCGTCCCTTGAACGCGGGGTCGTCGGCGAAATAGATGCCCGGGCGGATCCTGACCGTCCAGGTGCGGAAGTCCGCCGAGTGCTGCGGCATGCCGTCGGCGGTCAACGGCTTGATCTTCACCGGTCGCGCGAGGTGGTCGAAGGTGTAGGGCGCCTCGAAGATGTGCGGCGTGAGCGTGCGGGAATACAGGTCGTTGAGCTTGACCGGATCGAAGCTGGTCTCGGCCACCTCGAAGGCATAGCGCAGCACCTTGGGCTGCGCAGCGGCCGCGGGAAGCGCCAGCGCCAGCGCGAACGCGGCGAGAAGGATCGCCAGCCGCTTCATCCGGGATTCGCGGCGGCCCGCTTGCTGTCGTCGATGTCGACGTAGTGCCACCACTCCTGCCAGAACACCGGCCGCCGGTAGCCGACGACCCAACCCTGCGCCATGTCCACGGACAGGCGGTTCAGCTTGAACTTGTAGGGCATGTAGGCGACGGCGAGCTTCTTTGCCTGGTCGAACAGCGCCAGGCGCTCGGGCCCGTCGGGCAGCACCTGGATGCGCTCATACACCGCGTCGAAGGCCGGCAGCTTGAAGCGCGCCATGTTCTGCCCGCCGATCTGCTTGCTGTGATAGCGCGCCAGCGATCCCTGGCCGTCGGGGGCCGCGGCGTACCCGCCGACGGACCACATCGGCAGCTTGCCGGCACGCGCGGCCTTGAGGTTCTCGGGCCACTGCGCGATGTTGAAGCTGACGCGGATGCCGAGCGCATCCATGTTCTTCTTCATCACCTCGCTGATCTTGCGGTCGCGGGCGTTGGACTGCGTGGCCAGGCGCAGCACCAGCGGCGAGCCGTCGGGCATGTCGCGCCAGCCGTCGCCGTCGCGGTCGACGTAGCCGTACATGTCGAGCAGGGCCTTCGCGCGGGGCGGGTTGTACTCGCTGAACTCGCTCTTGTACTGCGGGTCGTAGCCGGTCGTGAACGGCAGCAGCGGCGAGTTGGCCACCACGCCCTGCCCGCTGTAGGCGTGGTTGATCTCGGTCACCGCATCCATGCCCAGCGCGATGGCGCGCCGCAGCGCGATGCGCTCGGGCGTGTAGCCGCCGACGGTCGCGTCCTCCATGTTGAAGAACATCGAGTTGCTCGCCGGCTCGATGACGCGGTAGCCGCGCACGCCCTTCTTGGCGAGGTTGGGCGCCACCTTGCCGTTGGGCATCGCCGTGCTGACGAACTGGTAGCCCACGCGGTAGGCGAAGTCGGACTCGCCGTTGACGAAGGACAGCCAGCGCGGCTGCTCCTCCTCGATGATCGAGATCTCGACGCGGTCGATCAGGGGCAGCCTGCGGCCCTTGAAGCGCGCGAGCAGCGCCTGCCCCTCGGCGTCGTCCGCGGCCGGCTCGGCGTCGTAGAGCAGCTCGCGGTAGCCGGGGTTGCGCTCCAGCGCGATGAAGGAGCTGCGCCGCCACTGCACCAGCTTGAACGGACCGGTGCCCACCGGGTGGCCGTCGATCTGGTCGCCGTAGAACTCCACCACTTCCCGCGCGACGGCGCCGAGCAGGTCGCTGGCCGCCAGCGTCTCGATGAAGCGCGGACGCGGCTCCTCCACCTTGAACTGCACCGTGTAGCGATCGAGGGCGCGCAGCCCGTCGATCTCGCGGTCGTAGTCGAACGGCTTCTTCTGGTCGAGCGCCTGCTGGCGCAGCTCGGCCAGGCCGACGAACCTCTCCTCGTTGACGCCCGTCCATACCGGGCTCTTGTTCGCGGGGTCGGCGAAGCGCTTGATCGCGTAGACGTAGTCCTGCGCCACCAGCTCGCGCCTTTGTCCCTTGAAGGCCGGGTCGTCGGCGAAGTAGATGCCGGGCTGGATCTTGACCGTCCAGGTGCGGAAGTCCGCCGAATGCTGCGGCATGCCGTCGGCCGTCAGCGGCTTGATCTTCACCGGCCGCGCGAGATGGTCGTACTTGTACGGCGCCTCGAAAATGTGCGGCGTGAGCGTGCGCGAGTACAGGTCGTTGATCTTGGCCGGATCGAAGCTGGTCTCGGCCACTTCGAACGCATAGCGCAGCACCTTGGGCGCCGGCCGGGTCTGCGCCGGCGCGGCGAAGGCCAGCGTGAGGGCGGCGGCCGCGAGAAGAAGGCGGGCTTGTTTCATGGCGACTCTCATTTCGGACGCTGGCTGTCGTCGATGTCGACGTAGTGCCACCACTCCTGCCAGAACACCGGGCGGCGGTAGCCCACCAGCCACGGGTAGGACAGATCGGTGAGGATGCGGTTGACACGCCATTTGTACGGCATGTAGGCGACTGCCATGCGCTTGGCCTGCAGGAACAGCGCATCGCGTTCGGGCCCGTCCTCGATGACGCGCATGCGCTCGAGGATGGCGTCGAAGGCCGGCAGTTTGAAGCGGGCGATGTTCTGGCCGCCGACCTGCCGGCCGTCCAGGCGCGCGAGCGCGCCCTGCCCGTCCGATCCGGCCGCCGACGAGCCCAGCGACCAGATCGCGAGCTTGCCGGAGCGGGCGGCCTTCATGTTCTCGGGCCACTGGGCGAACTGGAAATCCACCCGCAGACCCAGCACGTCCATGTTCTTCTTGAACAGCTCGGCCAGCTGGCGGTCGCGCTGCGTGGGCTGGGTCGCGACGTGCAGCGTCAGCGGCGCGCCGTGGGGCTGCTCGCGCCAGCCGTCGCCGTCGCGGTCGACGTAGCCGTACATGTCCAGCAGTGCCTTGGCGCGCGCCGGGTCGTAATCGCCGACTTCGCTCTTGAAGCCGGGGTCGTAGCCGCTGGTGTGCGGCAGGATCGGCGACTGGGTCGGCACGCCTTGCCCGTTGCGAATCAGCCGGATCTCGGTGCGGGTGTCCATGCCCAGCCCGATGGCGCGGCGCAGCGCGATCTTGTCCGGCGTGTAGCCGCCGACCAGCGGGTCTTCCATGTTGAACAGCGACAGGGTGACCCCGGGCTCGAGCTGCTGGTAGGCGCGCACGCCTTTCTTCTTGAGGTTGGGCGCGATCTTGCCGCCCGGCATGGCCACGTTGAAGAACTCCGATCCCAGGCGCTCGATGAAGTCGGCCTCGCCGCCGGCGAAGGCCAGCCAGCGCGGCTGCTGCTCGGTGATGATGGAGACCTCCACGCGGTCGATCATCGGCAGGCGGCGTCCCTTGAAGCGTGCCGCCAGCGCCTGCCCCTCGGTGTCGTCGGCGGCCGGCTCGGCGTCGTACAGCACCTCGCGGTACTCCGGGTTGCGCTCGAAAACGATCAGCGAGCTGCGGCGCCACTGCACCAGCTTGAACGGGCCGGTGCCCACCGGATGCGCGTCGATCTGGTCGCCGTAGAACTCCACCACCTCGCGCGCCACCGCGCCGAACAGGTCGGCCCCGGCGAGGTTCTCGGTGAAGCGCGGCCGCGGCTCCTCCACCTTGAACTGCAGCGTGAAGCGATCGAGGGCCCGCACGCCCTCGATCTCGCGGTCGTAGTCGAAGGGCTGCTTGCGGTCCAGCGCCTGCTGGCGAAGCTCGGCCAGCCCGACGAGCTTCTCTTCGGCCAGCCCGCTCCAGATCGGGCTCTTGTTGGCCGGATCGGCGAAGCGCTTGTAGGCGTAGACGTAGTCCTGCGCCACCAGCTCGCGACGCCGGCCCTTGAACGCCGGGTCGTCCTGGAAATAGATGCCGGGGCGGATCCTGACTGTCCAGGTGCGAAAGTCGGCCGAGTGCTCGGGCATGTCTTGCGCGGTGAGCGGCTTGACCTTGATGGGCCGCGCGAGATGGTCGTACTTGTACGGCGCTTCGAAGATGTGCGGCGTGAGGGTGCGCGAGTAGAGGTCGTCGACCTTGACCGGATCGAGGCTGGTCTCGGCCACCTCGAAGGCATAGCGCAGCACCTTGGGCGCTCCGCTCGCGGCGAGCGCCGGCTGCGCGGCGGCGAGCACCAGGACGAGGGCGGAGAGCGTGCGCCTCATGTCGGTTTCAGCGCGCGGCCCTGGCCAGCGCCTCGGTGTCGATGTCCACGTACTGCCACCACTGGTTCCACAGGACAGGGCGCCGGTAGCCGATCAGCCACGGGTAGGACATGTCCGTGAGGACGCGGTGCACGCGGAACTTGTACGGCATGTAGGCGACCGCGAGGCGCTTGGCCTGGTCGAACAGCGCATCGCGCTCCGCGCCGTCCTCGATGACGCGCATGCGCTCCATGAGGGCATCGAAGGCCGCGTTCTTGAAGCGCGCCATGTTCTGCCCGCCGATCTGCTTGCTGTCGTAGCGCGCGAGCGCGCCCTGCCCGTCGGAGCCGGCCGCGGTGCCGCCGAGCTGCCAGATCGCCAGCTTGCCGGCCCGGGCGGCCTTCAGGTTCTCGGGCCATTGCGCGATCTCGAAGCTGACACGCACGCCGAGGGCGTCCATGTCCTTCTTCGTCATCTCGTCGAACTGCCGCGAGCGCTGGTCGGGCTCGGTGGCGATGCGCAGCACGAGCGGCGAGCCGTCCGGCATGTCGCGCCAGCCGTCGCCATCGCGGTCGACGAAGCCGAACATGTCGAGCAGCGCCTTCGCGCGAGGCAGATCGTGGTCGCTGAATTCGCTCTTGAACTTCGGGTCGTAGCCCGAGGTGTGCGGCAGCACGGGCGACTGCGCCGGCACCGCCTGTCCTCGCCGAAGCAGGCGGATCTCGGCGTCGAGGTCCAGGCCCAGGCCGATGGCACGGCGCAGCGCCACCTTGTCCGGCGTGTAGCCGCCGACGGTGGGATCGTCCATGTTGAAGAAGTAGTAGGTGCTGCCCGCCTCGATCTGGCGGTAGCCGCGCACGCCCTTCTTCGCGAGGTTGGGGGCGACCCGGCCGCCCGGCATCGCGGTGTTGATGAACTGCGCGTCCACCCGCTCGATGAAGTCGGCCTCGCCGTTGATGAACGACAGCCAGCGCGGCTGGTGCTCCTCGATGATGGAAATCTCGACCCGATCGACCATCGGCAGCCGTCGGCCCTTGAACCGCGCCAGCAAAGCCTGCCCTTCGGCATCGTCGGCCGCGGGCTCGGCGTCGTAGACCATCTCGCGGAAGTCGGGGTTTCGCTCCAGCGCGATGAACGATCGGCGCCGCCACTGCGCGAGGCGGAACGGGCCGGTGCCCACCGGGTGCTCGTCGATCCGGTCGCCGTAGGACTCCACCACCTCGCGCGCCACGGCGCCGAGCAGCGCGCTGTCGGCCAGGCTTTCGGTGAAGCGCGGGCGGGACTCGGCCACCTTCACCTGCAGCGTGTAGCGGTCGAGCGCACGCAGCCCGTCGATCTCGCGGTCGTAGTCGAACGGCTTCTTCTGGTCAAGCGCCTGCTGGCGAAGCTCGGCGAGGCCGAGAATCTTCTCTTCGGCGAGGCCGGTCCAGACGGGACTCTTGTTGGCGGGGTCGGCGATGCGCTTGATCGAGTACACGTAGTCCTGCGCCACCAGCTCGCGACGCCGGCCCTTGAAGGCCGGATCGTCGGCGAAATGGATGCCGGGGCGGATCCTGATCGTCCAGGTCTGGAAGTCCGTCGAGTGCTGCGGCATGCCGTCGGCCGTGAGCGGCTTGAGCTTCACCGGCCGCGCGAGGTGGTCGAACGTGTACGGCGCTTCGAAGATGTGCGGGGTCAGCGTGCGCGAGTAGGTGTCGTTGATGCGGGCGGGGTCGAGGCTGGTCTCGGCGATGAGAAAGGCGTAGCGCAGCACCTTCTGCGGTGCCGCCCCCGCGGCCGCGCAGAACACCAGGCACGCGACGAAAGCGTGAAGGCGCTTCATGCCGGACCTACTTGCCTTGGCGCCTGGCCAGCTCCGCCGTGTCGATGTCGACATAGCGCCAGAAGTCGCGGATGAACACGTTGCGGTGGTAGCCGACGACCCACGGCTGCGCGAGGTCGGTCCAGATGCGGTGCACATGCACCTTGTAGGGCATGTAGGCGATCATCAGCTTCTTCGCCTCGGTCATCACGGCCAGGCGCTCCGGGCTGTTGGGCATGCGCTTCTGCTGCTCGTACAGGCGGTTGAATTCGGGCAGGTCGAACCTGGCGTGGTTGCCCTGGCCCTTCTGCGGGCCGTAGCCCAGCACCAGGAAGCCCGAGCCGTCGGGATCGGTGCTCCAGCCCACGCCCCACATCATCAGCTTGCCCGCGCGCGAGGCCTTCAGGTTCTCCGGCCACTTCGCGAAGTTGAAGGTCATGCGGATGCCGATGGCCGTCATGTTCTTCTTCCACAGCGTGACGAGCTGGCGGTTGAAGTCGTCGGGCTGGGTGTTGTACTCGAGGACCAGCGGCGAGCCGTCGGGCCGGTCTCGCCAGCCGTCGCCGTCGCGGTCGACGTAGCCGTGCATGTCCAGCAGCGCCTTCGCCTTGGCGCGGCTGAATTCGCTCATCTCGCTGCGGAACGCCGGGTCGTAGCCATAGGTGTTGGGGCCGATCGGCGATTGCCCGGGAATCGCCTGGCCGCGGCGCGCCACACGGATCTCCTCGTCGATGTCGACCGCCAGCGCGATGGCGCGCCGCAGCGCGACCTTGTCGGGCGTGTAGCCGCCGACCACCGGGTTCTCCATGCCGAAGTACGACAGCGAGGCGTCGGCGCGCGGGTAGCGCACGGCGTACAGGCCCTGCTTGGCGAGGTTCGGTGCGATCCTGTTGTTCGGGATGGCGACGTTGGTGAAGTCCTCGGGCACCTGCTCCATCACGTCCATGTCGCCGCGCAGGAAAGCCAGCCAGCGCGGCTGGTTCTCCTCGATGATGTGCACCTCGACGCGGTCGACCAGCGGCAGCTTGCGGCCCTCGAGCCTGGCCACCGCGGACTGCGCCAACGGGTCGTTGGCCGGGGCCTCTTCGTGGTAGTGGACGTCGCGGTAGTTGGGATTCTTGTCCAGCACGACCAGCGAGCTGCGCACCCAGCGCGCCAGCCTGAATGGGCCCGTGCCCACCGGGTGCTCCATGATCTTGTCGGTGTAGGCCTCCACCACCTCGCGGGCGGTGCCCGGCACCAGCGTCGGGTCGGTGAGGATGTCCTCGACGAAGCGCGGGCTGGGCTCGCCCAGCTTGAACTGGATGGTGTAGCGGTCGAGCGCGCGCACCCCCTCGATGTCGCGGTCGTAGTCGAAGGGCTTGCCGGCCAGGGCGCGCTGGCGCAGCTCCGCCAGGCCGACGATCTTCTGCTCTTCCACCGTCGACAGGTGCGGGCTCTTCCAGCGCGGGTCGTAGATGCGCTTGATCGCATAGACGTAGTCGGCGGCGACGAGCTCCCGGCGGCGGCCGCTGAAGGCGGGATCGTCGGCGAAGTAGGTGCCGGGGCGCAGGCGGATCGTGAAGGTGGTGAAGTCGGCCGACGCCTCGGGCATGCCGGCCGCGGTGCGAGGGCGCATGCGCACCGGCCGGGCCAGGAATTCCCACTCGTACAGCGAGTCGAACATGTTCGCGACGATGGTGCGCGAGTACAGGTCGGACAGCTGCGGCGGATCGAAGCCGGTCTCGGCGATGCGGAACGAATAGCGCAGCACCTTGTCGCCACCGGGCGTCGGCAGCGGCGCATCGGCCGCATGCGCTGCCGCGGCACCCAGGCACGAAGCGGCGAGAACGAGGCGCGTCAGGGCGCGAGAGAGCATGAAAGGCGTCCTTGTGGGATCACGGTCGGGCGGGCAGCGCACCCCGAGGTCGTCGCGGGCCGCGTGGCGTCGAAGGCGCGAAGTCTAGGGCCGCCGGGGTCCGCCGGGACAGCGTGCTCACCCCAATCCGTGTCTTCGGTACGCGATTTGCATGCCGGGTTCCGTGGAGCGGGCGACCAAAACAGGGGCAAACGCGGAGAAGTCCCGATGCCGCCAAGCCCTAGACTCGCGTCCGCCTGCACAATCCGCCCCTTTGCCTCGCGAGCCGCGCCACGAGCGCGGCTCTCGCATCCGGGGCCACCGACTTGACTGAATGAGGAGTGTTTAGCGCCATGGCGGCCTACCTGATCAGACGCCTGTGGCAGATGATCCCGACGTTGCTCGGGGTCGTGCTGCTGGTGTTCCTGTTGTTCAAGGGATTCGGCGGCGATCCGGCCGAGATCCTCGCCGGCCTCAACGCCACTCAGCAGCAGGTGGATGCGATCCGCCAGCAGCTCGGCCTCAACGAGCCGTGGTGGGTCCAGTTGTGGATCAACGTCAAGCAGATCGCCACCTTCGAGTGGGGCCGCAGCTGGGCCACGAACGAGTCGGTGGCCAACATCTTCGCCACGCGGCTGCCGGCCACGCTGACGGTGATGCTGCCCATCCTCATCCTCGACGCGCTGCTCGCGCTGCCGATCGCGATGTGGGTCGCGTACCGGCGCGGCTCGCTGGCCGACCGCACGATCATGGTCATCACCACCGTCGCGCTGTCGATCTCGTTCCTCGTCTACATCATCCTCGGCCAGTACGTGTTCGGCTTCCAGCTCGGCTGGTTCCCGGTGCAGGGCTGGAGCGACAGCGTGCTGAAGAACCTGGTGACCTACGTGCCGCTGCCGGTGATGCTGGCGCTGCTGGTGGGCATCGCGCCGCAGACCCGCCTGTACCGCACGTTCTTCCTCGACGAGCTCGGCCATGACTACGTGCGCACCGCGCGCGCCAAGGGCATGACCGAAGGCACCGTGCTGTTCAAGCACGTGCTGCGCAACGCGCTGATCCCCATCCTCACCAACATCGGGCTGGCGCTGCCGGGCGTGTTCGTCGGCTCGTTCCTGATCGAGGTGTTCTTCTCCATCCCCGGCCTGGGCCGCGAGGTGATCCTGGCGGTCAACCGCAGCGACTACCCCGTGCTGCAGGCGCTCACCGTCTACCTGGCGATGCTCACGATGCTCATCAACCTGGCCGTCGACGTCCTCTACAAGATGGTCGACCCGCGGGTGGTTCTCAAATGAGCGCCGTTCTCGAGCATCCGAAGCCCGGTGCGGGGGCGAAGCCGCAGCGCTCCGAAGGCGTCTGGCACGCCGCCTGGCGACGCCTGCGCTCCGACCGCGTCGGCATGGTGTCGCTGGCCGTCGTGCTGCTCTTCGTCGTGCTCATCCTGCTGAGCGCCACCGGCCTGATGGCACGCAGCTGGCAGAAGGAAGTCGGCGTGCCGAGTGCACCGCCCACCTTCATGGGCCCGGGGGCGAAGACGGAAGCGGCAGCGGTCGAAGGGCCGAAGGGACCGAACGTCGACATCTCCGACGTCGACCCGCTGGCGGCACGCTACAAGGAATGGGAGGAGCGCGCGGCCAAGTACAAGACCACCGAAGTGCCCAAGGCCGAGACGCTGCCGTTCGGCGGCGACCGGCTGGGGCGCGACGTGCTGGCCAAGGCGCTGAAGGGCACGCAGACCTCGGTCTTCGTGGGCCTGGTCGCCGCCCTGGTCGCCACGCTGATCGGCACGCTGCTCGGCGCGCTGGCCGGCTTCTTCGGCGGCAAGGTGGGCGACTTCCTCGAGTGGCTGTACAGCGTGTTCACATCGATCCCCGAGATCCTGCTGCTGCTGTGCTTCGCGGCCGTGTTCGGGCGCGGCATCGGCAGCGTGGCCATCATCCTGGCGCTGGTCGGCTGGACCGGCGTGTACCGCCAGGTGCGCGCGGAATTCCTGAAGCACTCGGTGCGCGACTACGTCCGCTCGGCCGAGGCGGTGGGCGCCTCCACCGCGTCGCGCATGTTCCGCCACATCCTGCCCAACGTGAGCCACGTGATCCTGGTGCGCATGTCGCTGCTGGTGGTCGGCTTCATCAAGTTCGAGGTCATCCTGTCGTACCTGGGCCTGGGCGTCGGCGTCGACGATGTGTCGTGGGGCACCATGCTGGCCGAAGCGCAGAGCGAGCTGATCCTCGGCCACTGGTGGCAGCTGGTCGCCGCCACGGCCTTCATGGCGGTGTTCGTCACCGCCTTCTCGTTGTTCACGGATGCGTTGCGCGACGCGCTCGATCCGAAGCTGCGCGGACTCGAATGAGCGCCGCCCGGCCGCTCCGCATGCGCGCGCTGCGCAGAGGGAAATAACTCATGCTGCTGTCGATCAAGGATCTGCGCGTCACCTTCCGCATGGGCGTCGAGGACGGCGTCATGCAGCGCGCCCAGGCCGTCGGCCGCGGCGACGTCGGCGTCAGCTTCGACGTGCCCGAGAACACCACCGTCGCGCTGGTCGGCGAGTCGGGCTCGGGCAAGAGCGTCACGGCGATGTCCATCCTCAACCTGCTGCCGGACAACGCCGAGCGGCACGGCGCCATCACCTTCATGGGCCGCGACATGCTGGCCGCCACGCTGCCCGAGCTGCAGGCGCTGCGCGGGCGCGACATCGCCTGCGTGTTCCAGGATCCGATGACTTCGCTGAACCCGGTGTTCACCGTCGGGCACCAGCTCTGCGAGCCGCTGATCCGCCATCTCGGGATGACGCCCAGGCAGGCGATGGTGCGCGCCGAGGCGCTGCTGAACGAGGTGGGCCTGCCCGAGCCCAAGCGGCGGCTCAAGGCCTATCCGCACGAGCTGTCGGGCGGCCAGCAGCAGCGCGTGATGATCGCGATGGCGCTCGCCTGCGAGCCCAAGCTGCTGATCGCAGACGAGCCCACCACCGCGCTCGACGTGACGATCCAGCGCCAGATCATGGAGCTGCTCGGCAAGCTGAAGGAGCAGCACCGCATGAGCATGCTGTTCATCAGCCACGATCTCGGCGTCGTGGGCGAGATCGCCGACCACGTGGTGGTGATGCGCAACGGCGTCGTGCGCGAGCAGGGGCCGGTGGCCGACATCTTCGCCCAGCCGAAGGACAGCTACACCAAGGCGCTGCTGGCCTGCCGTCCGACGCTGGAGCACCGCGGCGCGCGGCTGATGGTCATCGACGACCACATGGCCGGCCGCGGCTCGGCCCTCGCCGGCAAGGCCAAGGACCCGGCCGCGCCGGTCATCATCGAAGCCACGGGACTGGCCAAGAGCTTCTGGTTGCGCGCGGGGGTGTTCGGCCGCAAGGAGTTCCGGGCGGTGCGCGGCGCCAGCTTTCAGCTGCGGCGCGGCCACACGCTCGGCGTGGTGGGCGAGTCGGGCTCGGGCAAGACGACGATGGGCCTCACGCTGCTGCGCCTGCACGAGCCCAGCGGCGGACCGACGGCCGGCCAGGTGATGTTCGACGGCCGCGACCTGCTCAAGCTGTCCAAGCGCGAGATGCTGCCGATGCGCCGCCGCATCCAGGTCGTGTTCCAGAACCCGTACGCATCGCTCAATCCGCGCTTCACGATCGGCCAGACGCTGGTCGAGCCCATGGCCATCCATGGTGTGGGCGCCGACACGGCCGATCGCGAGGCGCGAGCGCGGGCACTGCTCGCCAAGGTGGGCCTGGACGACAGCGCGATGTTCAGGTACCCGCACGAATTCTCCGGCGGCCAGCGCCAGCGCATCGCGATCGCGCGCTGCCTCACGCTGAACCCGGAAGTGCTGGTGCTCGACGAGGCGGTCAGCGCGCTCGACGTGTCGGTGCAGGCGCAGGTGCTCAACCTGCTGAAGGACCTGCAGGACGAGCTCGGGCTGTCGTACATCTTCATCAGCCACGATCTGGCCGTGGTCCGCTTCATGGCCGACGAGGTGCTGGTGATGAAGGACGGCGAGGTCGTCGAGCAGGCGACGGTCGAGGAGATCCTGGACCGGCCGAAGCAGGAGTACACGCGGCGGCTGATGGGGGCGATTCCGCGGGGGTATCGGGCTGCGGCTTGAGGAGCCGTTGGCTGCTCGAGCCGCAGGGCGGCTGGATTTGGGCTTCCCCAGCCCCCTCCGGGAGGGGGCTCCAGCGTGAATGACGAAGCCGGCCCCGGGGGCCGGCCTACAACCAATGGGGCGTGGTTGACAATTCGCACGACCGTGCTAAATTGGTCCTGTGGAAACCAAGACCCATCGCAGCGGGCTCACGCTCAGCGCCATCCTCGACACCGCCCTCACCATGGCGGCGCAGGACGGCCTGGAGAGCCTGACGATCGGCGAAGTCGCCAAGCGGCTGGGCTTGTCCAAGAGCGGCGTGTTTTCGCGCGTGGGCTCACGCGAGGCGCTGCAGATGGCCGTCATCGAGGAGTACGACCGCCGCTTCCTTCAGGACGTGTTCGTGCCGGCCATGCGCGAGGCGCGCGGGCTGCCGCGGCTCAACGCCATCATGCGGTTGTGGCTCACCCGCGCCCGCGACGTCGAGATCCGACAGGGTTGCATCTACTGCGCGGGCGCATTCGAGTTCGATGACCGCGACGGGCCGCTGCGCGACAAGCTGCTCGAGGGCGTGCAGGGCTGGCGCAACGCCCTCAAGCGCACCGTGATCCAGGCGGTCGACGAAGGCCACCTGCGGCCCGACATCGACGCCGACCAGATCGTGTTCGAGATGGACGGCCTGTTCGTCGCGCTGATGCGCGACGCCCGTTTCCTGCGTGACCCGCGCGCTGCCGATCGCGCGTGGGCGGCTTACGAGCGTCTGATCCGCTCGCTGCAACCGGCCGGCGTTGCCGACGCCGGATCGATCGGCTCCTCCACAGGCTGAACCGGATCAATTTGTCCATGCCGTCCAGCCTGCCTCAATTTCGCACGCCCGTGCGAACTACAAGGAAACTGCCATGCTGATCGCTCTTCTTTCCCTTGCCGTCGTCGCCGGTGCCGGGCGTGCCGCCTGGTTGCTGCACCGACTGTGGCGCGCGCTGCCGCGCAGCAACCGCGACTTCGAGCTCGTCTGAGCGCCCCACTTCACCATCTCCTTTGGAACCTGCGCCATGAGCACACCCACCGCGTCCACCAACCCCGCGGCCGCCTTCTATGCGGGCAGCAGGACCGCCCAGGCGCTCGGCGCCACGCTGCGCACGCTCGATGCGCTGGCGCCGGGCTGGGGCACGCGGGCGGCACTGCGCCTGTTCTTCACCCCGCTGCCCTTGAAATTCGCGATGCGCCGTCCGGTGCCGCCGGCCTGGACGACCACGACCTGGCCGTTCGAAGGCGTGAACCTGACGGCGTACCGGCGTCGGGTCGGCGAACCGGGCCGGCCGGTCGTGCTGCTGGTGCACGGCTGGGCGGGCGGCGGCCTGCAGATGCGTCACCTGGGCGATGCGCTGGCCGAAGGCGGCTTCGATCCGGTGCTGCTCGACTTCCCGGCGCACGGCCGCAGCGCGGGCTGGCGCTCGACCCTGCCACAGTTCACGCGGGCGATCCATGCGGCGCACGCCCGGCTCGGGCCGCTGCATGCCGTGGTGGCCCACTCGCTGGGCGCGCTGGCGGCGCTGCACACGGCGGCACGCGGGCTCGCGGTGCAGCGGCTGGTGCTGCTCGCCCCATCGGCGCCGCCGGCCCTGTTCCTGCGCTGGTTCGCCGGCAGCTTCGGCTTGTCGGACACCGTGCCCCAGCGCATGCGCGAGCGCATCGAGCTTCGCGAGGGCATTCCGCTGCAGCACTTCGAGCCGGACTGGCTGGGCGACCGGGTGGCGCAGCCGACGCTGGTGATCCACGACGAAGGCGATCGGGTCGCCCCGTTTGCGGCGGGTCAGCGGATGGCGAAAGCGTTGCCCGATGCGCGGCTGCATCCGACGCAGGGGCTGAGCCATACCCGGGTGCTCGGCGACCCCGGGGTGGCGATGGCGGTCCTGCGGCATCTGGTGCAGGCCGGCCCGGACACATCTCGATAGCGCTGGTAACAACTCTTCGCGTTTTCGTCAGCCTTCGGTACGGCTCGGGCCGCGGGCGGACGCAATTTGTCTGCGGAATCGGCCCGCGACCGGCGGCGAACGGCAAAACGCGCTGGCATGGAAGCTGCGCCTGTGGTGGCACATGCGTCGACGGCCACCAAGCCAGGCGCGCCGAACACAGGATGTCGTTGTCATGCCGCTCAAGACCCGCATTCGCCCGGCAACGGGCTCCCGCCAGCCGCGACGCGCGGCACCGAGTTGCCGTGGTGGCGCCTCGTCGCTGCTGCGGCTGTCTCAGCCTGCGGTGACCAAGCTGCCCACCGTCGAAGACCTGGGTGGCTGGATCAAGCGGGCGGCACAAGCCTTGAGAGTCCCGACGGTGCCGGCGTTCGCGCCGAGCGAGTTCACCGCAGGTTGAGGAGGAGCCACCATGTCGATCCCGTTCGTCCCGCGTGCACCCGTGCTGCCCAAGTCCCGCCCCGCCGGCGAGGCGCCGCGTCGCGCTGCGGTCACCACGGCGCCCGCGCGTGGCTTCCAGGTTCTGCAGTCGAGCCGCGCACCGCAGCAGCTGTGCCTGTTTTTGCGCCACGGCGCAACCGACGTCAAGTGAAGAGAAGCACTCACTGATCGATTGACGTCCAGGGAAGCGGGCAACCCGGGGTAGGAGAGAGCGAGTCCCCGGATCACTGTCCCGCTTCCCTTCTTTTTTTTACTGCAAACGAATTCGCTCACGGCGGGTGGCCGTCCTTCGGACGGCGGGATCTCATGCACCGCTCCCCCATCCTTCTCCGGGAGGGGGCTCCAGTTTGAGGGACGACTCCCCATTGCCCCTCCGAGAGGGGCGATCGCGGCGAGGTTCCTCCTGCTCCTTTTGCTCCTGTTCCCTGGCGGTTTCGCCGCCTACACTGCGCTCGGCCTGGCTGACGTCCTGGCGAAAAGCGGTCCGCAGGCTGACCGGCGTGCGGCAGAACAGCAAGAAGTCGAGGAGCCTTCATGAGTGTCATCCCCGCCTGGCGCGTGACCGACGCGCAACCCGGCCGTGTGGTCGCCCCGGACGAGCGCCTGCCTTGGCCGCAGACTGCGGCGCTCGGCGTGCAGCACGTCATCGCGATGTTCGGGGCCACCGTGCTCGCGCCCATCCTGATGGGCTTCGATCCCAACGTGGCGATCCTGATGAGCGGCATCGGCACGCTGATCTTCTTCTTCGTGGTCGGCGGCCACGTGCCCAGCTACCTCGGCTCGAGCTTCGCGTTCATCGGCGTCGTCATTGCGGCCACCCAGTACACCGGCGGCGGCGCCAACCTCAACATCGCGGTGGCGCTGGGCGGCATCGTCGCCTGCGGCGTCATCGTCGCGCTGATCGGCCTGCTGGTCACGCTGATCGGCACGCGCTGGATCGAGGCGCTGATGCCGCCCGTGGTCACCGGCGCGGTGGTGGCGGTCATCGGGCTCAATCTGGCCAGCGTGCCGATCAAGAACATGGCGCCGACCGGCTTCGACGCGTGGATGCAGGCCGTGACCTTCATCAGCGTCGGGCTCGTCGCGGTGTACACGCGCGGCCTCACGCAGCGTCTGCTGATCCTCGTCGGCCTCATCGTCGCGACGGTCGTCTACGCCATCCTGACCAACGGCCTGGGGCTGGGCAAGCCTCTGGACTTCACCAAGGTCGCCGGCGCCGCCTGGTTCGGCCTTCCCAACTTCACGCGGCCCGAGTTCTCCACGCAGGCGATGCTGCTGATCGCACCGGTCGCGGTGATCCTCATCGCGGAGAACCTGGGACACATCAAGGCGGTGAGCGCCATGACCGGACGCAACCTCGATCCGTACATGGGCCGCGCCTTCATCGGCGACGGGCTGGCCACCATCGTCAGCGGCACCTCCGGCGGCACCGGCGTGACCACCTACGCCGAAAACATCGGCGTGATGGCCGCGACGCGGATCTACTCCACCGCGATGTTCGTGGTGGCCGCGCTGATCGCCATCCTGCTCGGCTTCAGCCCCAAGTTCGGCGCGCTGATCCTCACCATTCCCGTCGCCGTGCTGGGCGGCATCAGCATCGTCGTGTTCGGCCTCATCGCGGTGGCCGGCGCCAAGATCTGGGTCGAGAACAAGGTCGACTTCGGCAACAACGTCAACCTCATCGTCGCGGCGGTCACGCTGATCCTCGGCACCGGCGACTACACGCTGAAGTTCGGCCAGTTCACGATGGGCGGCATCGGCACGGCGACCTTCGGTGCCATCCTGCTGCACGCGCTGCTGGCGCGTGGCCGCTCCCAGTCGACCGCCTGATCACGCCGACGCTGGCCGCATGCCGAACATGCCGTAGGCCTGCATCTCCATCACCACCTGCCCGTGCTGGTTGAGCACCTCGTGGCGGCTCTTCACCAGGCCGACCCCGGGCTTGCTCTGCAACGGACGCGCTTCGAGCACCGTCAGCCGCACCTGCAGCGTGTCGCCCGGACGCACGGGCAGCAGCCACTTGAGCTGCTCGACGCCGGGTGACCCCAGGCTGGTTGAACGCCGCAAGTACCCGTCGCACATCATGCGCATCGTCATCGCCGCGGTGTGCCAGCCGCTGGCGATCAGGCCGCCGAACATCGTCTGGCGGGCGGCGGCCTCGTCCAGGTGAAAAAACTGCGGATCGAATTCCGCGGCAAACCGCACGATGTCCTCCTGCTTGACCACCACCGACCCGAATACGCGGACCTCCCCTTCGCGAAAATCATCCCAGTAGAGCAAGGACTCGCTTTGGGCGGGGGTATGCGGGGTCATGAGGACTGTCGTGGGTTGTCTGTCGGGCTATCGTAGCGCCGCGAAAGCATCGCTGGCGTGGGTCCGCTTGCGTGCGGCCCGGCCGGCGAGATGAAGTGATGCCGTTGCGCGCCCTGCTCGTCGCGGTGTGCCTGGCCTGTGCCGGCCAGTGCGAAGCCGCTGCGACCGCCGCATCGGCCGCGTCCGCGAGCGCGCCGGCCGCGACGCTGCGGGCGCGCATCGCCGAGCTGGAGCACGAGGGCGACAGCCGTCCGCGTCAGGCGGCCGACGCGCTGGCCACGCTGCTGCTCGACACGGTTCCGTTCGGCGACGAGCGCCTCGAGGGGCTGGTCGTGCGCGGCCTGCTGCTCGCGTCCGCGTCCGAGCCTGAAGCGGCCGACCAGGTCGCGCAAAGCCTGGAGGAATGGGCGCGGACGCGCGATTCGAATGCTGCCGCGGCGGCCGCGCTGCTCGTGCGAGCGCGCGCCCTGGCCCAGCGGGGCAACCTGCAGAAAGCCGACGCGCTGCTCAGCGAAGCCATGGCGCGCCTGCCCGTCGGTGCCACGCCGCTGATGCGCCTGCGTTACCTGCAGGCGCACGCGAAGATCAAGGATGACTCAGGCAAGCTGGAAGACGCGGCACGGCTGCTGCACGAGGCGCTGACGCTGGCCGACCAGGTCGGCGCCGCCTGGCTGCGCGCCGAGGTTCGCGCCAGCCTGGCCTACGTCTTCTTCGAGGCCAAGCAGCTGGAGCGGGCGAACCACCTGAACGCCGAAGCGCTGGAGATCGCGTCGCGCGCCCAGGACTTCACCGCGATGGGACGGGTGCACAACGTGCAGGGGATCCTGCTGGACGCGAGCGGCGACACCGAAGGCGAGCGTCGCGAGATGCAGGCGGCCATCGGCTACGCCCGCCGCGGCGGGGCCAAGTCCGACGAGTCGCTGTACCTCGCCAATCTGGCCGACTTCTATCTCAAGAGCGGCCAGTACAGGACGGCGCTGACGCTGTCGGAGCAGGTGCTGCCGCTGGCCCGCGAGCTGAAAGACGTCGGCGGCGAGACGGTCGCGCTGGCCAACATCGGCCTGGCGCACATCTCGATGAACAAGCTCGAGCTGGGCAAGCGCTATGTCGACGAAGCCATCCAGATCGACGAGCGGCGCGGCTCGTCCACCGGCGTGTCGGCCACGCTGGCCGAGCTGGGCCACTACCTGGAGAAGGCGGGCGACATCGCCGGCGCGGTGACGGCGCTGCATCGCCATCGCCAGATCGCCGACGAGATCCTGCAGCGCGATCAGCAGAAGGCGATCGTCGAGCTGCAGGAGCGCTTCGACGCCGAGCGGCGCGCCAAGGACCTGGCGCTGCTGAACCGCGAGAACGACCTGAAGAGCGAGCAGCTGCGCCAGCGCGATCTGCAGCAGCGCCTGTGGTGGATGCTGGCGGCCGCCTTCGCGCTGTCGCTGGTCCTGCTGACGCTGCTGTACCGGCGCGTGCGGCGCAGCAACCGCGCGCTCGAAAGCACCAATCACCAGCTGCTGGTGCAGAGCGAGCGCGATCCGCTCACCGGCCTGGCGAACCGCCGCCACTTCCAGGCCGCCATGAAGCAGCTCGCCGCCGACGGCAAGCTCTCGGGCACGGTGTTCCTCATCGACATCGATCACTTCAAGCGCATCAACGACGCGCACGGCCACAGTGCGGGCGATACCGTGCTCGCCGAAATGGCGCGCCGGCTGCGCGAGACCTTGCGCGAGCAGGACCTCATCGTGCGCTGGGGCGGCGAGGAGTTCCTGGTGGTCGTGCGCACCTTGCCCCCGGAGCAGGTGGAGGCGCTCGCGCGCCGCATGCTCGGCGCCATGGCCGGCACGCCGGTGCGATACGACCGCGGCGCGATGGAGGTAACCGGATCGATCGGCTACGCCACCTTCCCCATCGAACCGACACTGCTCGCGGTGTCGTGGGAACGCGCCATCAATCTGGTCGACACCGCCATGTACCTGGCGAAGGCGCACGGCCGCAATCGCGCGTACGGCGTGCGGCTGCTGCACGCCCGCGACGAGACGCAGCTCGACGAGATCACCCGCTCCCTGGAGGGCGCGTGGAACGAGGGGCAGGTGGCTCTCACGCTGCTGCAGGGACCGACATCGGACATGGCGGTCGCGGCATGAACGCGTCACGCGGGCTGCCGACGAGGATCGCCTGGATGCATCGTGCGGTCGCGCTGCTCGCGCTGCTCGCGGCGCCCGTCGTCGCCGCCACGTTCGAGGAACGCGTCGATCAACTCGTGCGCAATGGTTACGACCATCCGGCCGAATCGCTCGCCGAGCTGGCCCAGCTGCGCGCCGGCGCCTCCGACGCGCCGGCGGCGAGCCGCCTGCTGCTGCAGGCCGAGGGCATGGTGGAAGCGGTGACCGGCCGCGCCGCCGAGGCCGGGGCACTGGCCGACCGCCTTGCCGCGATGGCGCGCGAGCAGCAGGATCCGTATGGGACGGCGGCGTCGAACCTGGTGCGTGCGGTCGTCGCCGAGACCGCCGGCCAGCTCGACATCGCCGCCGCGCTCGCGCAATCGGCGGCCTCCGTCTACCAGCTCGCGTGCCGCCCGGTGGCGGGCAACGAGGGGCCCGCGTCCGGGCCCGGCTGCGACCATCGCTCGCTGTGGCGCGCGCTGCAGGTGATGGAGCGGCGCGCGCTGAGCCTGGGGCACTACACCGCGGCGCAGGAGCACGCGCAGGCCGCCTTCGACCTCGCCGATGCGGCCGGCGACACCTACCGCAAGGCGCTCAGCCTCGGCGTGCTCGGCTACATCGCGGCACGCGGCGGCCAGCCCGACGTGGCTTTGCGCACCATCGCGCAGGCCAAGCGCATGGCGGCGGCCATGAACGATCCGGTGGCCATGGCGCGGGTGCGCGTCAACGAGGCGCGAATCGCCGGCGTGCGCGGCGATGTCGACGGCGGGCTGCGCGCCACGGAGGACGCCTACGCGCTGGCGCAGCGTGCCGGGGCGCGCCGGCTGCAGGCGGTGCTGCTCACCAACCTCAGCGATGCCTACGTGCGGCGCAACCGCCCGGCCGACGCCCTGCGGGCCGCGGATGCGGCGCTGCCGACCGTGCGCGAGTTCAACGACCTGCGCACCGAGCTCGTGCTGATCAACAACGCCGGCCTTGCCAAGGTGGGCCTGAAGCGGATCGCCGAAGGCAAGCACGACCTGGCGCGCGTGATGGAGGCCAAGGAAAAGAGCGGTGCGGTGGCGGACCAGGTCGTCACGCTGCGCGAGTTCGGCGAGGCGCTCGCCGCAGCGGGCGACATGCGCAGCGCACTGGAGCTGTACCACCGAGAGCGCAAGCTCAGCACCGAGCTGATGCAGCGCAACCGCAGCATCGTGCTCAAGGAGATGCAGACCCGCTACGACGCCGAGGCGAAGCAGCGCAGCATCGAGCTGATGCGCAGCGACAACGAGCTGAAGACGGCCGCGCTCGCCAACCGCGACCTGATGAACCGGATCTGGCTGGTCGCCGCCGCGCTGATGGTGCTGGCCACCGCCTTGGCGCTGATGCTGGTGCGCCGGGTGCGCGAGACCCAGCGCCAGCTGGAAGCCAGCCACGCGAAGCTGCGCGTGGCCAGCGAGCGCGATCCTTTGACGCACCTGGCGAACCGGCGGCACTGCCATGCGGTGATGGCCGCCCGGCAGATCGGCGACGCGGGGTTCTCGGGCGCGCTGCTCATGGTCGACATCGACCACTTCAAACATGTGAACGACGGCCACGGACACGCCACCGGCGACGTGGTGCTGGTCGAGGTGGCGCGCCGGCTCGATGCCGCGGTGCGCGATGCCGACCTGGTGGTGCGCTGGGGCGGCGAGGAATTCCTCATCGTCTCGGCCCGGCTCGGCATCGAGCAGGCCGACCAGCTTGCCGCCCGGGTGCTGGCGGCCATCGGCGGCGCACCGGTGATGGTGGAAGGCCGCGCCGTGCCGGTCACCGCATCGATCGGCTATGCCTGCTTCCCGCTGCCTCCCTATGCGGTGCCGGTGCACTGGGAGCAGGCGATCAACCTGTCCGACATGGCGCTTTACACGGCCAAGAGCCAGGGGCGCAACCGTGCGATCGGCCTGGTGTCGGCTTCGGCGTCGGACGGTGCGACGCTGCGGGCCATCGAGGCCGACTTCGAGCGCGCGTGGCGCGAGGGACGGGTGACGCTGCGGCACACGGCCGGGCCGGGCGCGTCGTGACGCGACGCGTCGGGTGCCGACCCCCGACCGCCGTCAAAGCTTGATGTTCTCGTCCACGCAGCGCAGGAACGCCGCCACGTCCAGGGGCTTGGTCAGGTAGCCCTTGAAGCCGGCCCGCTTGGCCGCTTCGATCGGCTCGGGCATCGCGTCGGCCGACAGCGCCACGCAAGGCAGCTGCGCCAGGGCGGGATCGCGTGTCACTTCGTGCATCACCTCGATGCCGGTCATGTCGCCCAGGTGCATGTCGAGCAGCAGCAGGTCGGGCCGCGCCCGCTGCGCCAGCGCGACCGCTTCGCGACCGTTGCGCGCGACGAGCAACCGGCAGTCCGGCCGCAGCCGCATCACCTCGCGCACCAGCTCGACGTTCATCGGGTTGTCCTCGGCATAGAGGACAGTGCGCCGCGGTCCTGCATCGGACGTGCTCGGTCCCGGGACGCGTCGCGGCGGGGTGGACGGCTGCTCGCCGTTGCCGTTGCCGTCGGAGGCGGCCGGCAGCGTGACCGTGAAGCGGCTGCCGACACCGGCCTGGCTGTCGACGAGGATGGTCCCGCCCATGAGCTGCACCAGCCGCTGGGTGACCACCAGGCCGATGCCCGTGCCTTCGATGCGGCTGCGCTCTGCCCCGAGGCGGTTGAACGGCTCGAACAGGTGCGCCTGCTGTTCCGGCGTGAGTCCGTGCCCGGTGTCGCTCACCTGCAGCTGCACCGCGTCGCCTTCGGCTGTCGCGCCCCAGCGCACCGTGACGCTGCCGTGGCGGCGGTTGTACTTGATGGCGTTGGACAGCAAGTTCACCAGCACCTGGCGCACGCGCAGGTGATCGGCCCGGGTGCGGTCTCCGCGCGGTGCATCGGGCGGCGGCGGCTCCACCTGCAGCTCCACGCTGGCGTCGCGCGCGGCCGTCGCGACCAGCGCGATCGATTCCTGCACCAGCGCCGACAGCGAGACCGTCTCGGGCGCCAGCGTGAGACCGCCGCTCTCGATGCGCGAGAGGTCGAGCACGTCGTTGATCATCGCCAGCAGGTGGGCACCCGCGTCCTCGATGTGCTGCAGCTTCGCCTTCTGCTCGGCGTTCAGCGGATGGCCGCTGTCCATCTGCAGCAGCTGCGAGAAGCCGAGCACCGCGTTCAGCGGCGTGCGCAGCTCGTGGCTCATGCGGGAGAGGAACTCCGTTTTCGCGGCATTGGCCCGCTCGGCGGCCTGCGCCGCAAGCAGCGCCGCCTCGGTGCGCTTGCGCTCGGTGATGTCCTCGACGACCGCGATGAAGTACGCCGGGGCGCCGGCTGCGTCGCGCACCAGCGCGGCCTTGTACGAGATCCAGATGACCTGGCCGTCGCCGCGCCGGTAGCGCCGCTCCAGCGAGCGGCCCGGCCGCTCGCCGCGCAGCAGGCGGCGGGCGTAGTCGCGATTGGCCTCCAGGTCTTCCGGAAGCGTCACGTCCTGAACGCGCAGCTTGAGCAGCGTGTCGCTCGAGTAGCCGAAGATCTCGCACAGCTGCTGGTTGGCGCGCGCGAAGTTGCCGTCGGGCGTGACGTGGGCGATGCCCACCGCGGCCATCTCGAAGGTCGTGCGCAGCCGCTCCTCGCTGTCGCGCAGCGCGTGCTCGGCGGCGCGCCGCGCTTCGTCCATGCGCACCGCGCCGATGATGGCGGCGACGCTGGCGAACAGGGGCTCGAGGAACTCGACCAGCGAAGCGTCGTAGCCGCCCTCGCGGTTGGCCAGGCCCACCATGCCGACCAGCTCGCCGCCATGGAACAGCGGCGCGCCGAGGAAGGAGCGCATCGGCGGATGCTGTCCGGGCAGCCCGCCGCGGCGCGCGTCGTTGTTGGGGTCGTTGGCGATCACGGCCTGGCCCGTCGTGACGGCGGCCCCGAACAGCGTCTGCAGGTTGTGGAACTCCATCACGTCGGCCCCGCTGCGATGGGCCTCGAAGCGCGCGCGCGTGGTGTCGTCCCAGCTCACGTCGGTGAGCACCACGATGCGCAGGAAGCGATGGCCGTCGGTCGGGTCCTCCAGCACGTTGGCGATGAAGCCGTACTCGCTGCCGGTGAACTCCAGCAGGTCGGTGAGCAGCGGATCGAAGACTTCGGTGGTGGAGGCCGCGCGAATGAAGCGCGACTGGACCCGGCTGATGATCGCGCCGAGCTCCGGGTAGGCCACCGGGGTGGAAGGAGGGCTGTTCAAAACAAGACGACTGCTTTTCTTGGGTGGCGGCTGAATGTCGCACAGGCGTGCGCGTCTGGATACCGTCATCACTTACAGGAGGATGGGGGCCTCGGGGCTTGCCCGGTGGGCGCCGGGGGTCGAATTGCCACACACTGCGGGTCCCCTCCAGCTTCCTTCACGACCGCCATGTCCGCCGCTCGACGCCGCCTGCTCGTCCTAGCCGCTGCAGCGGCCGCCTGGCCGCGCCTGTCCTCGGCCCAGGCCTCGGCCTGGCCGGCACGGCCGGTGCGCGTCGTGGTGCCCTTCGCCCCGGGTGGCACCACCGACATCCTGGCGCGTGCGCTCACCCCCGAGCTGAGTCGCGTGTTCGGCCAGCAGTTCATCGTGGACAACAAGCCGGGCGCCGGCGGCAACGTCGGCGCGGCCGAGGTGGCCAAGTCCCCGCCCGACGGCTACACGCTGTTGATGGGCACGGTGGGCACGCACGGCATCAACCAGTCGCTGTACCCGAGGCTGCCCTTCGATCCGATCAAGGACTTCGCCCCCATCACGCTGTTTGCCGGCGTGCCCAACGTGCTGGTCCTCAATCCGGCGAAGGCCGAGGCGCTGAAGATCGCCACCGTGCCCGACCTGATCCGCTATGCCAAGGCCAACCCCGGCCGGCTGAACATGGCCTCGAGCGGCAATGGCACGTCCATTCACCTCAGCGGCGAGCTGTTCAAGACGATGACCGGGACCTTCATGGTGCACTTCCCGTACCGCGGATCGGGCCCGGCGCTGCTCGACCTCATCGGCGGCACGATGGACCTGATGTTCGACAACCTGCCGTCGGCCTTGCCGCACATCAAGTCCGGCAAGCTGAAGGCGCTGGCGGTCACCAGCTCGCAACGCAGCGCCGCGCTGCCCGATCTGCCGACCATCGCCGAGGCGGCCAGGCTGCCCGGCTTCGACGCCAGCTCCTGGTTCGGCCTGCTTGCTCCGGCCGGCACGCCGGCCGACATCGTCGACCGCGTGCAGCAGGAGACCGCGAAGGCCCTGGCCACGCCGGCGCTGAAGGAGCGGCTGCTGGCGCAAGGCGCCATTCCCAGCGGCATGAAGCCGACGGAGTTCGCGGCCTACATCGCCGCCGAGACGAAGAAGTGGGCCCAGGTGGTGAAGGTCTCGGGCGCCAAAGTGGACTAGTGCCTGCCCGGCGAGAGGCTTCCCATGGCGTTGACAGGCCCTCGTTGAAGACACCTGGCGTTCGCTGGCGTTCGTACGTGGGCGATGCCCTGGGCGAGGACCTCCTCGCCGCTGTCGTCGTCGGCGTGCTGCTCATCCCCCAGAGCCTGGCCTACGCGCTGCTCGCGGGCCTGCCGCCGCAGGCGGGCCTCTATGCGAGCCTGCTGCCGCTGATCGCGTATGCGGCGTTCGGCTCCAGCCGCGTGATGGGCGTCGGCCCGGTCGCCGTGCTCGCGTTGATGATCTCGCAGGCGCTGGCCGATGCGCCCGCCGGCGTCGCGCCCCACGATGCGGCGCTGGTGCTCGCGGCCGAGGTTGCCGTGCTGCTCGCGCTGGCCGCCGGATGGCGGCTCGATGCACTGGCGGCGCTGCTGAGCGTGCCGGTGCTGCAAGGCTTCGAGACCGGTGCGGCGCTTTCGATCGCCCTCAGCCAGCTGCCGGTGCTGCTGGGCTCGTCGGCCCACGGCTCCAGCCTGCTGCAGGTGATCGACTCGTGGCGGCACGCTGCCGTGCCGTGGTGGCCGCTGACGGCCGTGTACGGCGTGGCGGCGCTGGTGGCGCTGTGGCTGGCCAAGGCGCCGCTGCTGCGCGGGCTGGAGCGGCTCATGCCGGCGTGGCGCGCCCAGGCCATGACGCGGCTGGCGCCGCTCGGGGTGCTGCTCGCGGCCATCGGCGTGGCCGCCGCCACGCAGGCCGGCGGGCGCGGTGTCGACCTGGTCGGGTCCCTGCCGTCGCTCGAGTGGCCGCTGGGCTGGCCGCCGCTCGATCTCGCGTTGTGGCGCGAGCTGCTGCCCAGCGCGGCGCTGATCGCACTCGTGTGCTTCGTCAGCAGCCTCGTCGTCGCGGAGTCGCTGGCGCGCCACGACGGCATGCGCATCGATCCCCGCCGCGAGCTGGCCGGGCTGGCGGCAGCCAACGCCGCGGCGGCGATCGGCGGCGGCATGCCGGTCGCCGGCAGCTTCACCCGCAGCGTCGTCAACCGCCAGGCCGGTGCACGCACGCGCATGGCCGGCGTGTTCACCGCCCTGTGGATGGCGCTGGCGATCCTCGTCCTGGCCCGACCACTCGCGCTGCTGCCCACTGCCGTGCTGGCGGCCACCATCCTGGCCGCCGTCGCGGCGGTGTTCGATGTCCGTCCGTTTCGCGAGGCCTGGCGCTATTCCCGGGTCGAAGGCGCGCTGATGGCGGTCGTCGCGGGCCTCACGCTGGTGCAGGGCGTGGCATGGGCGCTGGCCGTGGGCGTCGCCGGCTCGATCGCACTGCTGCTGCAGCGCACGGCGCGACCCCACGTGGCGCTGATCGGCCGGGTGCCCGGCACCGAGCACTACCGCAACGTCGGACGGCATCAAGTCGAGCTGACGCCGGGCGTGCTGGGGCTGCGCATCGACGAAAGCCTGCTGTTCATCAATGCGCGCCAGCTCGCCGACGTCGTGCAGCAGCAGCTCGCCGGCCATCCCGAGACGCGGCGCATCGTGCTGCTGATGTCGCCGGTGAACCGCATCGACTTCAGCGGGCTGACGGCGCTGCGCGCGCTGCACGAGCTGCTGCGCGCCCGCGGCATCCGGCTCGACCTGAGCGAAGTGAAGGGTCCGGTGCTCGACGGCCTGCGCGACGGGGGATGGTCGGCCTGGTTCGACGGCAAGGTATTCCTCAGCCACCACCAGGCGATGCACGAGGACGGCTGAACGCGCGGCGCGCAGGACAGTCACCCTATCATCGGCCCATGCCACTCGACACCATCCAACACCAGACCGGCGACCAGCCGACCGCCACCGTCATCGTGCTGCACGGCCTGGGCGCCGATGGCAACGACTTCGTCCCCTTCGTGCAGGAACTCGACCTCGCGGCCGTCGGGCCCGTGCGCTATGTGTTTCCGCATGCGCCGACGATGCCCGTGACCATCAACGGCGGCTACGTGATGCGCGCCTGGTACGACATCCTGGGCGCCGACATGGCCAAGCGCGAGGACGAGACCGGGCTGCGACGCTCGATGGCCGAGGTCACCGGCCTCGTCGACGCCGAGCGGGCGCGCGGCATTGCCGCCAACCGCATCGTGCTGGCCGGGTTTTCGCAGGGCTGCGCGATGACGCTGCTGACC
Source organism: Piscinibacter sp. XHJ-5 (assembly GCF_029855045.1). Taxonomy (GTDB): domain Bacteria; phylum Pseudomonadota; class Gammaproteobacteria; order Burkholderiales; family Burkholderiaceae_C; genus Albitalea. The sequence continues at coordinate 6,529,184 of NZ_CP123228.1, read as the reverse complement.
GGCCTGCGCTATCCCGAACGCCTGGCCGGACTGGTCGGCATGTCGGGCTACCTGCCGCTCGCCGGACAGCTCGCGGCCGAGCGCAGCGCGGCCAACCATGACGTGCCGGTCTTCCTCGCCCACGGTCGCAGCGACCCCGTGGTTCCGTATGCGGCCGGCGTCGCCACGCGCGATGCGCTGCGCGGCATGGGATATCCCGTCGAGTGGCATGAGTACCCCATGCAGCACTCGGTGTCGATGGAGGAGATCGGCGATCTCAACCGCTGGCTGCTGCGCGTGCTCGCCTGAGCGACCGAGGTGAATTTGTCACAAGCGCGGCGTTCAGATTCACCGCAATTCACACACCCCGTTACCTAAGCTGTGCTCCAAGTCCCCGTCGGGGGCTGCAAGGAGCACGACATGAACGGATGGAGTCGGACGCCGGAACCGGGATGGGGCGCACGCCCTGGCTGGATGGCACGAGGGGGCGCCGCTGAAGCTCCCGCGACGCTGTTGACGCGCATGCTGGACGAGATCGACTACGGCATGCTCGTCGTCGATTCGACGGGCTCGCTGCGCTACGCCAACCAGCTCGGGCTGCGCGAGATCACCAGCGGCGGTCACCTGCAGCTGGCCGACGGGCGCGTGAGCGCGGCCAACGCCCAGGAGCACAGCCAGCTGATGGCGGCCCTGTTCGACGGGCAGCGCGGCCGTCGGCGGCTGTTCAGCCTGGGCCGCAACGGCAGCAGCGTGTCGGTTGCCGTCGTGCCCTTGCCCGCGGACGACGGCTCCGACAGCCTCGTCCTGCTGGTGTTCGGCAAGTGCCGCGCATCGGAGACGCTGAGCATCGACTTCTTCGCGCACAGCCATGGCCTGACCGCAGCGGAGCAGGTCGTGCTGAAGGGCCTGTGCGCGGGACTGCGGCCGAAGGAGCTCGCTCGCCAGCTGGGCGTCGCGATCTCGACGGTGCGCTCGCACATCTGCAACATCCGCACGAAGACCCAGGCCACGAGCATCCGCGACCTCGTCAACCGCATCGCCGTGCTGCCCCCGATCACGCCGGTGGTGAAGGCGATGCCGTCGGCGACGACGCACTGAGCGCTGCGGCCTTCGCGGGGGCTGCGGCGAGGACGGCGTGCTAGAGTTTTCGAGCGATGCGGGCGCGCTTCGTCCGCCGCTCACCCCACTCGAAACGCCATGGATCCTTCAGGGGGGCCCGCCGGCGAGACCCCGTTGCCGGCTGCATTGCGCACGCTCGCGGCGCGCGGCGAGCCGCGGCGTTATCGCAAGGGCACGGTGCTCATCGAGGAGGGGGATCACGGCGACACGATGTTCATCGTGCTGTCGGGCAGGGTAAAGGCCTTCTCCACCGACCAGCGCGACCGCGAGATCGTCTATGGCGTGTACGGCCCGGGCGAATATTTCGGCGAGATGAGCCTCGACGGCGGACCTCGGTCGGCCTCGGTGATCACCATGGAGCCCACCCTGTGCGTGGTGATCACCCGGCAGACGCTGCGTCAGCACATCATCGCCAATCCCGACTTTGCCTTCGAGCTGCTGTCGCGCGTGATTGCGCGGGCGCGTGCGATCACGCTGCGCGCGCGCGACATGGCACTGCTGGACGTGTATGGACGGGTCGTGCGGCTGCTGGAGGACTTCGCCGTCACACAAGCGGACGGCCGGCGCATGATCGACCTGCCCATGACCCATGCGGAGATCGCGGCGTTCGTCGGGTGCTCGCGCGAAATGGTCAGCCGCCTGCTGAAGGACCTGGAGAACGGCGGCTACGTCGCGCGGCGGGAGCGGCGTCTCGAATTGCTTCGCACGCCCCCGGCGCGTTGGTAGCTCAGGGCATCGGCTGCATGTCGTCGCCGCCGGATGGCGGTTCCCGCCTTGCGTCGCGGTTCGACGGCACGTCATCGATGTCCCTGGACAGGTCAGGGTCCGGCGCCCGCGATGGCTGGCCGACCCTTGCGCGGTCCCGAGACTGACGGCGCTGCGCACTGCTGCGGGCGATCGCGAGCCGGCGCTCCTCGGTCGACACCTTGCCCTCGAGCGGGCCGAGTCCTTCGCGCAGTGGGTGGGCTGGCCCTGTGCGGCTGCGGCTGCCGCCGCGCGGTGAAACCTGGTCGCGGACTTGCTCTCTGAGGGTCTTCGCGGACGCGACGCCCTTGACGGCCGCTTGCTCGACGAGGAGCCGGCCGATGGCACGCGTCGCTTGCGGCGCCGACACGCTCGTGCCGTTCATTCGAACCGTGTCCACGCCGCCGGTCGCCGCCGCGCGCAGGCCGTGCAGCGTCGCGGATTCCTCGCCGGCTGCCGTGAAGTCCGAGCCGTCGCGCCCTGGCGGCCGGTTCGGCCCGCCGCCGCTGTAGCCGGCGGCCGGATCCGCGCGGCCGTTGCGCATCCCTGGCACGTGCGCGCCGACGACGACGGTCTGCTCGCCTGTGGCGATCGTGTTGAAGGAGCCTTCACGCTTGACGTAGGCAAGCGCGCCATCCGCCGGCGGCTCGGGGACCTGCCCGGGACGCACGTACTGCGGATCCACGAATGCGGACTGTCGGCCTCCGGCGGGCTGCGGCCCCATGCTGTCGTCGCGTTCGATCCACGCATGGATTTCGCCGATGTCGGCTGCGCCGTCGTGGCTCAGCTCGACCGTCCACAGGCCGTGAGGCGCCGGCGTTGCGCCGACCCGGCGAGTGACAGTGGGACCGACGACGACGAGGATCATCGTGCCGGTGGCGCCATTGGCCACCCGCGGGAGGAACACGACACCGAACGCCGGCGCGGCGTGCGACGGGTCGAGCCAGACTCGAGGCCCCTGCAGCGGCGGACTGGCGGGCCCCGCAGGCGGGCGCACGCGGACACCGACGCGCTCCGACATGCCGTGGGGCAGCCAGATCTCCATGAAGGTCGGCGTGAGGTCGTCCGGCGCGATCTGCCAGTGCAGCAACTGCTCCTGACGGGTCCGGTCGAGGGTGAAGCGCGCATGGCCGCGCGCCTCGTGGGCATTGCCCGCGGGGACCACGACGGCGAAGCGCTGCGGCCGGCGCGCGCGCACCAGGTCGTCGATCGCGCGCTCGAGGATCGATGAGCCGTCGTGCGGCCCCGCCGTCGTCGCGAAGCTCATGTTCACGACCACCTTCGCCTGCGGCCCCGCGCGCCGCACGATGTAGCGGAGCGCGTCGAGCATCCGCACGTTCATCGCGCCTCCCGAGGTGTCGGCCACGACGCTGCGGGGCAGGTGGACCGCGATGACCTCGGCGTGCCGCACGGCATCGCTGTCGTCGTCGCAGCCCGCCGCAAGGTCCGCCACGTGCGTGCCATGCGTCGCGCGCGGCAGCACCTTCGGATAGGCGTTGACGAGGCGATCGGGTGGCACACCGATCGTGCACAGCTCGTGGCCGTCGATGCCCAGGCTGCGCCACAACCCGGGATCGATCGCCGCTGGCGCTTCCGTGTCCTGGCTCAGGACGAAGCGCACTCGCGAAGCGCCGTCGCGGTCGCGCAGGCGCGGATGGCCGAAGGCGACGAAGTCGTCCACGATGCCGATGACGACCTGGGGCTTCCAGGCCGGCGGGTCGGGCTCGGACGTGTCGGAATCCGTGGTGCGACGCGTGTCGGGCCGCTCGCGGGGGGACGGCGATCGCGCGATCGGCGCGCCCAGCTCCATGCGCTGGATCGACGCCGAGAGCAGCGTGTCGACGAGGTGGTCGCGCCGCACGAGCGCGGTGGCGTGGCGCAGACCCTGGAGCCCGAGCGGCTCGACATCGTCGATGTACAGCGGCGACAGCCGCACGCCGGGAAGCTCCCCGAGCCGGCGGCAGTCGATGCCCGCCTTCATCTCGATCGCGACGGGAACTTCGCCCGACTCCAGCACGTCCGCATAGTCCCTGAAGTCGGTGGCGATGGCCCACACCAGGTAGGGGTCCAGCGGATGCGTCGAGAAGGCAGACTCCAGCCGCGTCCACTCCGCCGGCAGGGCGCTCATGTTCCCGCTCCCCACTCGGCGCGCGCGCGGTCCCAGTACCACCCCACGGCGCTCCTCGGCGAGTTCTCCGATGGGTTCGCGGGCGCGCCCTCCCGGTCCATGGGGGGCTGCGTGGGAAGGAAGTCGCGCTCGGCGCCCGTCGCGTCACGCACATCGAAAGTGCGTCCGATCCATCCCGAGCGCGCCTTCGGCGGCCCGTGTCGCCGGCACTGCGCGATGAAGTATTCGCTCAGCGACTGTCCGAGCTTCTGGCCGGCATGGCTGTCGACCGGGAAGTGCACGCCGGCGATCGTTCGGTTGATCGATGTGCGAGCGGCCAGGCGTTGCAGCGCGGGCGCGTAGACCTTGCCGTCCGGCAGCAGAGTCTCGAGCAGATGGGCGATGCAGTACGCCTCGGTGGCGTGCCCGCTGGGCAGGCTCCCGTGGCCCGGCGTGGCGATCATCGGATGCAGGTCCGGGGACAAGTCCACGGGACGCCAGCACGCCAGGGCATGCTTGAAGCGCATCTCGATGATCGAGGCGAAGGCGAGCGCGAGCCCGATCAGGTCCATCGTCGCGGGACGCGCGTCGAGGTGCAGGCTCGCGATCGCATTCCAGAAGGCGTATTGCGGCGTGAGCTGCGTCAGGATCTCCGACGCGCGGTCCTCCCGCAGCAGCGCCCAGCTTTCGACCAGCGCCATCTGCTCTCCAAAGAAGCGCAGCTTCGGCCTGACGAGCTCGGCCACAAGCAGATCCTGCGTGGAACCGTCCGCTGCTCGCGAGACGTGGTAGAGCAATGCACTCGCCCGCGCTTCGGCAAGCGGCTTCTCCGGCGGCACGATGCGCGTTTCGAAGCGCAGCGACGTGATCAGCTCGAACAGCGCCACGGACTGCCTCACGCTCGGCGTCCAGTAGGCCATTGCGTCGGCGTCATCGATCGGACGCTCCGCCCGCTCGATCAGCGATCCGCCCGACGCCTCGACCATGCCGCCGCGCGTCTTGATCAGCGCATCAGCGAGCATCAGGCTCTGCTCGGCGGCGGCGTCCGCACCGGTCCCTCCGGCCGCCCCCATGGCCCCCATCGCCCCCATCGCTCCCATGGCGCCCATCGCACCCATGGCGCCCATCGCACCCATTGCCAAAGCCATTTGAGTCCCCTTCGTGAAAAATCCGCGCGCTATTTGGGCAAGCCCGCTTCTTCCAGCGCCTGCGCGAAGCGCTCGCACAACGGGCCGGCGCTGAAGCCCGACCGGGCGCGAAAGTCGCGCACGGTGTATCCCGGCGTCACCAAGAGAAGCTGCTGCACCGTCTCGCGTGCGGCGGTGAGCTGGCCGGCGGAGGCCTGCGCGATGGCCAGGGCGCGATAGGTGGACGGATGCATCCGGTTGACGCGCAGAGAACGCTGCGCGAGCACGATCGCGCGGTCGTAGTTCAGCGCGCCGAGGGCCGCCGTTGCGGCGAGCGAGTCGTAGTAGTGCCGCAGTGGATCGAGCGGCGACAGGACGAGCGCGCGTTCGCTGGCGCCTTCGGCATCGAGGCCTTCGCCGCTGAAGCCGTGGACGACCCCCTTGAACAGCCAGGCGAGGCTTTCGTTGGGATTGGCGCGCACCGCGAGGTCCAGTCGGTCGCGTGCCGTGTCGAGGTCCTTCATCAGGTTCACGTGGAGCAAGCCGTCGATGGCCAGCGCGAGCGATGATTCGGGATCCGCGTCAAGGGCGCGCCTGGCGTGGTCCAGAGCGTGCTGCGTGTCGGTCTGCGCGTTGGGCGAAAGCCCCTGCGTGATTCGCAAGGCATACCAGTTGGCGAGCCAGGCCTGCGGCTTCGCATGCTGGCCGTGGCGGGCGACCAGGTGCTCGAGCAGCTCGAGCGCGCGATCGAACTCCGATCGCGCCGTGCGATGCATCAGCGTGATGGCGCCCAGCATCAGCGTGGAGGCCTCCAGCGTGGGCAGCGAGCCCGACTTCGCCCGCTCGACCTCGGCCTGGATGATCGCGCGGCTGATCGGACGCACCATCGCATCGATGAAGTCGTCGTCGGGCAGCCACAGATCGCGCACGTCGCCGGTCACGCTGTCGGCCCACACGACCCGTCCCGACCTCACCTGCGCGAGCTCGGCGCTCACCTTGAGCCGCGTGCCCGAGAGGCGGGCGGAGCCCGACAGTGCGTAGTCGGCGTGCAGGTGCGTGCCGATCTCGAGCAGAGGGGACTCACGGTCCTTGAAGAATTGGGTGGACAGCCGCGAGATCACGTTGAGCGCGTCGGTCTTCGACAGGCCCGCGATGATCTCCTCGGCGAGCAGTTCGCCGACTGCCTGGTGCGCCTGCTGATCCGACACCACCCTGAACGGGATGACGGCGATGGCCGGACGCAGGTCGGTGCACTGGATCGGCGTGCGTTGCGGCGACTGGGTTTCGCCGACCGCGCCGATGCGGTAGGCACGCACGGGCAAAGCCAGGTGCTTCAGGAAGCAGTCGCCCAGGTCCTCGATGCGCACATCGAGGCCGTCGGTCAGGCTGTCGCGCACCCCGGCGGAGACGACGACCTGGTCGGGGCCGGCCAGCGAGGCGAGCCGCGCCGCGAGGTTGACGCCACTGCCGTAGATGTCATGCGCATCGACGATCACATCCGCGGCGTGTATTCCGGCCCGCAGGCGCAGCCAGCGATCGCTCGGCTGGCCGTCGTTGAGAGGGGCAATCGCGGTTTGCATGGCCAGGGCACATCGAATGGCGGAAGGAACGGCGTCGAACTCGACCATCAATCCATCGCCGAGGCTCTTCACGAGCCTGCCGCCGTGCTCGGGCAGCAGTGTCGACACCACCTCGCCGACGAACGATTGCCAGCGGCGCACGGTGCCCTCTTCGTCCTGCTCGATGAGCCGGACCGACTCGACCACGTCCACCACGACGACAGTGCGTGCGGCGCGGCGCAGGGCCGGCCATCGCGCTTCGATTGGGGTCGCCGTCATGGTGGAGGGACGCTTGCAGGACGTCATCCTCATTCTGTAGGACGGTCGCGGCGAAGTGCGCGGTCGCTGCGGCGGCGCCTCCAATCTAGGGGTGTTGCTGCCAGGAAAAACGGCCCGCGACGGGCCGTTTTGGTGCAGCAGTGCGGAGAGCGGCCCTAGTTGGCCTCGCCCGCCGCCGGCGGCGAGAACCGCCGCGATGGCTTGGGCGCACGCTCGTACAGCGGCTCCACTGCCGGCAGATTCGACTGGATCTGCTGGATGCGGGCGGATCCGGCGGGGTGGGTGGACAGCCATTGCGGCGGCGCGCCCTTGCTCGCCGTGCCCATCTTTTCCCACAGCGTCACGCCGGCATGCGGGTCGTAGCCGGCGCGCGCCGCCAGATCGAGGCCGACCTTGTCGGCTTCGGACTCGTCCTCGCGGCTGAAGCGCAGCGTGAGCAGCTGGCCGCCGATGTTGGCCAGGTAGCGCCCGCCGCTGCCGAGGCCGAACAAGGCCGAGCCGAGCTCGATCAGGCCGCTGGTCGCGGCGTTCTTGCCCATGCGCTCGCGCGCGTGCTCGCGCAGCGCGTGGGCGATCTCGTGGCCCATCACCATCGCGACCTCGTCGTCGGTGAGCTTGAGCTGGTCGAGCAGTCCGTAGAAGAAGGCGATCTTGCCGCCCGGCATGCAGAAGGCGTTGATCTGCTTGCTGCCGATGAGATTGACCTCCCAGCGCCAGGTCGACGCCCGCGGCGTCGACTTGAGGTTGGGCGAGTTGACGAAGGGAATGATGCGCTGCGCGATCGCGCGCAGCCGGACGACCTGCGGGTGGCCTTCCGGCGCCAGCGCGCGCTGCTGCTGCGCTTGCTGCAGCATCTGCCGGTATTGCTGCCCCGCCGCAGCCTCGATCTCCTCGGCCGGCACCAGCCCGGCCAGGCTGGACCGCTCGCCGACGACGACGCCGTCGGCGGCGGCCAGTCCGGGCAGCGCAAGCGCGGCGCCGCCCGCCAGAAGCGTGGCGCCGAAGCGCCGGCGGGCGTGCAGCGCGCATCGGCAGCCATAGGCGTGGAGGCCGAGCGCCGGATCGGGCTCGAACGAGGCGTGGGGATCGAATTCAGCGTTCATGGGGTTTGCACACGAATGGCCAAGCTCCGGACGGAGCTCCTTTTCAGGTAGCAACTATGGTGCCCTCGGGCGATCTCAAGCGCCCCGGCGTTCAATCATCGGCCAGGGGCGCGTCGGGGTCCACCTCGAGCGCCTGCACGGGGTCTCGCAGCCACCACAGCATGAGCAACGCCGGGGCGGCCATCACCGTCGACAGCACGAAGAACGCCGGCCAGCCGATCGCCTCGGCCAGCACGCCGGCCAGCGGTCCCACCCAGACGCGTCCCACCGATGCGAAGGCCGACAGCAGCGCGAACTGCGTGGCGGTGAACCGGTGGTTGCACAGGCTCATGAGGAAGGCCATGAAGGCGGCCGTCCCCATGCCGCCCGACAGGTTCTCCGCGGCGATCACCAGCAGCAGCCCGCCGTCGACCGGCGTCGCGTGGGCAAGCTTGACGAAGCCCCAGTCGAACGCCGGGATGACAAGCCCGGGCATCAGCCCCTTGCCGCTCACGGCCAGCCACCAGAAGCCCAGGTTGCTGAGCATCTGCAGCAAGCCGAACAGCATCAGCGCGCGCCACAGGCCCAGGCGGATCATCAGCGCGCCGCCGATCAGCGCCCCGACGATGGTCAGCCACAGGCCGATGATCTTGTTGACCACGCCGACCTCGGCGGTGCTGAAGGCCATCGACTGCAGCAGGAATGGCGTCATCAGCGAGCCGGCGAAGGCATCGCCGAGCTTGTAGAGCACGATGAAGAGCAGGAAGGCCGCGGCGCCGGCCTGCGAGAAGTAGCTGCGCAAGCCGCCCAGCAGCGTCTCGAACCTCGCCGCATGTGCGGCCCATGCCGCCAGCGGCAGCGTGAACGCGATCCCGAGCAGCAGCGCGAGCAGGTCGATCCACTTCTTCTGCATCGCCGGCGCGGTCGTGCCGCCCTCGAACAGCGGCGACAGCATGGCCTGCGCAATGGGCGGCGCCAGGCGCTCGCTGACGATGAAGCCGACGGCGACCGCAGCGACCACCGCGATGAAGCCGATCACGTCGTGGCGCGCCACCGTGTGAGGCGCGGGAGCGGTCCTCAGCCGCGGGAGCGCGAGCACCGACAGCGCGGCGGCGCCCACCATCAGCCAGGCCATGAAGCGGTACACCTCGGGCCAGCTCCAGCCGCCGCCCTGGGTCGGGTCGACCCAGATGAAGGCGACCCCGCCGGACAGAATCATCGCCATGCGGTAGCCCATCACGTACATCGAGGAGCCGAGTCCGCGCTCGCTGGCATGCAGCAGGTCGGTGCGGTAGGCGTCGATGACGACATCCTGTGACGCCGAGACGAAGGCGACCAGCACGGCGAGCAGCGCGAACGCGCGTGTCGCCTGCGTCGGCGAGGTGCCCGACATCCACAGCAGCGCGCCGGCCAGCGCGAGCTGCGTGAGCACCAGCCAGCCGCGGCGCCGTCCCAGCCACGGCAGCTCGAAGCGATCCATCAAGGGAGCCCAGAGGAACTTGAACGTGTAGGGCAGCCCGACGATGCTGAGGAAGCCGATCGTCGCGATGTCGACGCCTTCGACGCTGAGCCAGGCCTGCATGGCCTGGCCGGTGAGCGCCAGCGGCAAGCCCGACGCGAAGCCCAGCAGCGTGACGACGGCCAGCCGGTGCAGCGCGGCCGCGTCGAAGCGCGAACGCGGCGTGGCGACCGTGGCGGGCGAGCTCATGCAGGCATCGTAGCCGGGATGCCGCGCGCGGCCGCGGTCGGGCCTACAGCGTGAAGTCGTAGTCGATGACCAGCGGCGCGTGGTCGGAGAAGCGCTGCTCGAGGTAGATGTGCTCGCGCCTGGCTGTCGCGGCGATCTTCGGCGTGGCGAGGTGGTAGTCGAGCCGCCAGCCCACGTTGTTGGCCCAGGCCTGGCCGCGGTTGCTCCACCAGGTGTATTGCTCCGGGTGCGGGTTCAGGGCTCGGAACACGTCGACCAGGCCGATCTCGTCCAGCGCATGCGTCATCCAGGCGCGCTCTTCCGGCAGGAAGCCGCTGTTCTTGCGGTTGCCGCGCCAGTTCTTCAGGTCGATTTCCTTGTGGGCGATGTTGATGTCGCCGACGAGAATGAATTCACGCTTGGCCTTCAAACGCACCAGGTGCGGCGCCATCAGGGCGAGGAAGCGGAACTTCGCCTGCTGCCGCAGCTCTCCGCTGGAGCCGCTCGGGAAGTAGCAGCTGATGAGGCTGAGCCGGCGCCGCGGCGTGTCGAAGCGGACCTCGACGTAGCGGCCCTCGGCGTCGAACTCGGCGTTGCCGATGCCGCAAACCACATCGCTCGGCTCCTTGCGCGCATACAGCCCGACACCGGAATAGCCTTTCTTCTCGGCGAAGTGGAAATGCCCCTTCATGCCCGCCACATGGTCGAAGCGTCCCGCGCAGTCGGCGGCGACGGCCTTGATCTCCTGCACCCCCATACAATCGGCCCGCAATCCGTCGGCAAAGGGCAGAAAGCCCTTGTTCGCGGCCGAGCGGATGCCGTTCAGATTCAACGTGACGAGACGAAACACCAGATGTCCTCATTGAGCGCGACCACGGCGGACGACCGGCTGGCCGAGGAGTTCGTAGCGTTCTCGGTGCAATCCGGCGTGCTGCGGTTCGGGGAGTTCAAGACGAAGGCCGGGCGACAGTCGCCGTACTTCTTCAACTCGGGCTTGTTCGACGACGGCGCGAAGCTCGGCCGGCTCGCGGAATTCTATGCGCGGCGTCTGCTCGCCTCGGGCGTCGGCTTCGACATGCTGTTCGGTCCGGCCTACAAGGGCATCACGCTTGCCGCGTGCACGGCGGTCGCCCTTGCGGCCCTGGGACGCAACGTGCCCTTCTGCCACAACCGCAAGGAAGCCAAGGACCACGGAGAAGGCGGGATGATGGTCGGCGCGCCGCTGAAGGGCCGTGTCGTCATCGTCGACGACGTGATCACCGACGGCGCGTCCAAGCGCGAGTCGGTCGAGATGATCCGCGCGGCCGGCGCGCAGCCGGTGGCGGTGCTGATCGCGATGGATCGCATGGAGCGTGGCGGCGCCGATGACAACCTCTCGCCGCATTCCGCCGTTGAGGGCTTCCAGCGGGAATACGGCCTGCCGGTGCTCGCCATCGCGACGCTGGCCGACCTGATGGGCTATCTGCGCTCGGCCGACGATCCGCAGCTCGGCGCGCACCTGTCGCGTGTAGCCGCCTATCGTGAACGTTACGGAGTGTGAATGAGGCTACTGGGCTACGTCGCCGGACTGATGCTGACGTTTTGTGCCGGCCACGCATCGGCGGCCATCTACAGCTGCATCGACGCCAATGGCAAGAAGCTCACGTCCGACCGGCCGATCGTCGAATGCGCCAATCGGGACCAGCGGGTGCTCAACCCGGACGGCTCGGTCAAGCGCGTGTTGCCGCCCACGCCCACGGCGGACGAGCGGGCCGAGCAGGAAGCGCGTGAGCGCCAGGCCGCGGCGGACCGGGTCGCGCAGCAAGATGCGATTCGGCGTGATCGCAACCTGATGGTGCGTTTTCCGAACGAGGCGGCGCACAACAAGCAGCGGGCCAAGGCGCTCGACGACGTGCGCAACGCGGTCGCCGTGTCGGAGAAGCGGCTGGCCGCCCTGGCCGCCGAGCGCAAGCCGCTGGTCGACGAGGCCGAGTTCTATGTCGGCCGTGCGGCACCGCTGAAACTCAGGCAGCAGCTCGACGCCAACGACGCCGCCACCGACGCCCAGAAGGTGCTCATCCAGAACCAGCAGGCCGAGATCGTTCGGATCAACGCGCTGTACGACGCGGAGCTGGCGCGGCTGAAGAAGTTGTGGGCCGGCGCCGCGCCAGGCTCGATGGGCGCGTTGCCGTCCGAATCGGCGGCCTCGGACGCGAAGAAGACCGCGGCCAAATAGCCCGGCGCCTCACGACCCCAGCTTCTTCCTCAGCAGCTCGTTCACCTGCGCCGGATTGGCCTTGCCCTTGGTGGCTTTCATCGCCTGGCCCACCAGCGCGTTGAAGGCCTTCTCCTTGCCGGCGCGAAACTCCTCGACCGACTTCGCGTTGGCGGCCAGCACCTCGTCGAGGATGCGCTCGAGCTCGCTGCTGTCGCTCATCTGCTTCAGGCCCAGCGTGTCGATGAGCGTGTCGACGTCGCGGCCTTCGCGTGTCCACAGCGCCTCGAACACCTGCTTGGCGCCGTTGTTCGAGATGGTGCCGTCGGCGATGCGGGTGATCAGCCGCCCCAGCGTGGCGGCGTCGACCGGGCTGGTCTCGATCTCGCGCGTCTCGGCGTTCAGCCGGCGCGAGACCTCGCCCATCAGCCAGTTGGCGACCGGCTTGGGCTGACCGCAAGCACGCGCGGCGGCCTCGAAGAAGGCGCCGAAGGCCTTGCTCTGCGTCATCATCGACGCGTCGTAGGCGGGCAGCCCGTACTCCTTCTGGAAGCGATCGGCCATCACCCGCGGCAGCTCGGGCATTCCCGCGCGCACCTGCTCGATCCACGCCGGCGCGATGACCAGCGGCGGCAGATCGGGGTCGGGGAAGTAGCGGTAGTCGTGCGCGTCTTCCTTGGTGCGCATCTCGCGGGTCTCGCCCGTATCGGGGTTGAACAGCACCGTCGCCTGGCGCACCTGGCCGCCGTCTTCGATGAGATCGATCTGCCACTGGATCTCGAAGTCGATCGCCTGCTGCAGGAACTTGAAGCTGTTCAGGTTCTTGATTTCCCGCCGCGTGCCGAAAGGGGCACCCGGCTTGCGAACGGACACGTTGGCGTCGCAGCGGAAGGAGCCTTCCTGCATGTTGCCGTCGCAGATGCCCAGCCACACGACCAGCGCATGCAGCGCCTTCGCGTAGGCGACCGCTTCGGCGCTGGAGCGCATGTCGGGCTCGGACACGATCTCGAGCAGCGGCGTGCCGGCGCGGTTGAGGTCGATGCCCGATTGGTTCGCGAACGCCTCGTGCAGCGACTTGCCCGCATCCTCTTCCAGGTGCGCGCGGGTGAGGTGGACCTTCCGGCTCTCGGACGCCCCCGAGCCTGTCGAGGAGGCGACGAAGAACTCCACTGCGCCGCCTTGCACCACCGGCGTCTCGTACTGGCTGATCTGGTAGCCCTTCGGCAGGTCCGGGTAGAAGTAGTTCTTGCGCGCGAAGATCGATTGCTGCGCGACCTTGGCGCCCACCGCCAGACCGAAGCGGATGGCGCGCTCGACCGCGCCGCGGTTCATCACCGGGAGGGTGCCGGGCAGCGCCAGGTCGACTGGCGAGGCCTGGGAGTTCGGCTGGGCGCCGAACGCGGTCGGCGATCCGCTGAAGATCTTGGAATGCGTTGACAGCTGGGCGTGCGTCTCGAGGCCGATGACGACCTCGTAGCCGCGGATGAGGGTGCTGGTGGCCATGTCAGGTCTGCGCCGGCGCGCGCGTGTGCCAGTCGGTGGCCTGCTGGAACGCATGGGCGGCCTGCAGCAGCGTGGCTTCGTCGAAGTAGTTGCCGATCAGCTGCAGCCCGACCGGCAGGCCGGCCTCGCCGAAGCCCGCGGGCAGGCTCATGCCCGGAAGGCCGGCCAGGCTGGCCGGCAGCGTGAAGATGTCGGCCAGGTAGGTGGCCACCGGGTCGTCGCCCTTGTCGCCGATCTTCCACGCCACCGTGGGCGCGACCGGGCCGGCGATGACGTCGCACTGCCGGAAGCAGCGCTGGAAGTCGTCGGCGATCATGCGGCGCAGCTTCTGCGCCTGCAGGTAGTAGGCGTCGTAGTAGCCGTGCGACAGGACGTAGGTGCCGATCATGATGCGGCGCTTGACCTCGGGCCCGAAGCCCTCGGCGCGCGACTTCTTGTACATGTCGAGCAGGTCGCCGTACTGACGCGCGCGATGACCGAAGCGCACGCCGTCGAAGCGGCTGAGGTTCGACGACGCCTCGGCCGGCGCAATGATGTAGTACACCGGGATCGACAGCTCGGTGCGAGGCAGGCTCACGTCGACCAGCGCGGCGCCCAGCTTCTCGAGCTCGGCCAGCGCGGCGCGAACCGCGCCGTCGACGTCGGATGCCAGCGCGGCCGGAAAGAATTCACGCGGCAATCCGATGCGCAGGCCGGCCAGCGGCCGCGCCGACGTCGCCCCCTCGCGCGATTGGCGCATCGCGGCATGGAAGTCCTGCGGGGGCCGGTTGGCGCTGGTGGAATCGCGCTCGTCGAAGCCGCTCATCGCCGACAGAAGCAGTGCGCAGTCTTCCGCGCTGCGCGCGAGCGGCCCCGCCTGGTCGAGGCTGGAGGCGAAGGCGATCATCCCGTAGCGTGAGCACACGCCGTACGTCGGCTTGATGCCGGTGATGCCCGAGAAGCTGGCCGGCTGGCGGATGGAGCCGCCGGTGTCGGTGCCGGTGGCTGCCGGCACCAGGCGCGCGGCCACCGCGGCGGCCGACCCGCCCGAGGAGCCGCCCGGCACGCGGCTCGTGTCCCAGGGATTCCTCACCGGCCGGAAGGCAGAGTTCTCGTTGCTCGAGCCCATCGCGAACTCGTCGCAGTTGAGCTTGCCGAGCGTGACCGTGCCGGCATCGGCGAGCTTGCGCACGACGGTGGCGTCGAAGGGGCTCATGTAGCCCTCGAGCATCTTCGAGCCCGCGGTGGTCGGCAGCACGCTGGTGACGAAGATGTCCTTGTGCGCCAGCGGCACGCCGAGCAGCGGCCCGGCAGCGCCGGCCGCGCGCCGCTGGTCTGCCGCTTGCGCCTGCGCCAGCGCGTGTTGCGCATCGACCGCCAGCCAGGCGCCCAGATGTTCGTGAGTCGCAACCCGCGCGAGCAGATGTTTCGTCGCTTCGGTGCTGGAGACCTCTTTCGATGCCAGCGCACGGCCGAGCTCGGCCACGCCCATCTCGTGCAGGGCCTTCATTCGATGACCTTGGGAACGAGGTACAGGCCGTCCTCCACCACCGGCGCGCTGCGCTGATGCAGCGTGCGCTGGTCGGCCTCGGTGACGACGTCCTCGCGCAGTCGCAGCGCGACCTCGCTCACGGCGGACAGCGGGGTGTAGAGCGGCTCGACGCCGCTCGTGTCGACGGCGCTCATCTGCTCGACGATGGAGAAGAAGCCGTTGATCTGCGCCAGCATGGCTGCCTGCTCGGCCGGCTGCAGCTCGAGCCGCGCCAGATGGGCGATGCGGCTCACGTCATCGGAGGTTAATGCCATGGGAAAGGACTGTTTTTGGCGGCTTACCGAAGGTCGGAAAGCACGAGCGATCGGGTATTATCTTCGGTTATCCACAAGCCGCCGGACCACGCGTCGAACGATGAACTCATGCGTGCGAGCGGCACGCGTTTCCAAGAACATTTTTTCCGCCTGCGATGCGCCTTCTTGTCGCAGCCTGTTGCAAAGCATGAGCGAGAAGGCGCGAACCGCTGTCGCATTTCCGGGGAGCCACCGGCGCGGCAGTCTCCTTGTTCACCGCTGCTGCACGCCCCAACCAAAAACACCATGTTCGGATCTTTTCGTCGCTACTTTTCGACGGACCTCGCGATCGACCTCGGCACCGCCAACACGCTGATCTACGTTCGCGGCAAGGGGATCGTCCTCGACGAGCCGTCCGTCGTCGCCATCCGCCACGAAGGCGGTCCCAACGGCAAGAAGACCATCCAGGCCGTCGGCGCGGAAGCCAAGGCCATGCTGGGCAAGGTGCCCGGCAACATCGAAGCCATCCGCCCGATGAAGGACGGCGTCATCGCCGATTTCACCGTCACCGAGCAGATGCTCAAGCAGTTCATCAAGATGGTC
The DNA here is from genome assembly GCF_029855045.1 of Piscinibacter sp. XHJ-5. Taxonomy (GTDB): domain Bacteria; phylum Pseudomonadota; class Gammaproteobacteria; order Burkholderiales; family Burkholderiaceae_C; genus Albitalea. The sequence continues at coordinate 6,513,437 of NZ_CP123228.1, read as the reverse complement.
CACCCGCGCTCGGTGCTCAAGCCGAGCCCGCGCATCATCATCTGCGTGCCCTGCGGCTCCACCCAGGTCGAGCGCCGCGCAATCCGCGAATCCGCGCTGGGCGCCGGGGCGAGCGAGGTCTACCTGATCGAGGAGCCGATGGCCGCCGCGATCGGCGCCGGCCTGCCGGTCTCGGAGGCCAGCGGCTCCATGGTGGTCGACATCGGCGGCGGCACCACCGAGGTCGGCGTCATCTCGCTGGGCGGCATGGTCTACAAGGGCAGCGTGCGCGTGGGCGGTGACAAGTTCGACGAAGCCATCATCAACTACATCCGCCGCAACTACGGCATGCTGATCGGCGAGCCGACCGCCGAGTCCATCAAGAAGAGCATCGGCAGTGCCTTCCCCGGCTCAGAGGTCAAGGAGATGGAGGTCAAGGGCCGCAACCTGTCCGAAGGCGTCCCGCGCAGCTTCACGATCTCGAGCAACGAGATCCTGGAGGCGCTGACCGACCCGCTGAACCAGATCGTCTCCAGCGTCAAGAACGCGCTGGAGCAGACGCCCCCCGAGCTCGGCGCCGACATCGCCGAGCGCGGCATGATGCTGACCGGCGGCGGTGCGCTGCTGCGCGACCTGGACCGGCTGCTGGCCGAGGAGACCGGCCTGCCGGTCCTGGTGGCCGAAGACCCGCTGACCTGCGTCGTGCGCGGTTGCGGCATGGCGCTCGAGCGGATGGAGCGGCTGGGCGCCATCTTCACGTCCGAGTAAATACAATGCGCGAAAGAAGCCGGCACGTGCACCACGTCGCCGGCTTTTTCGCTTAAGTTGCCACGCCCCTTTTCGCTGAACCGCCATGGCCACGCCGCTCGGCACCCTCGACCGGACCCCGCCGCCGTTTTTCCGGCAGGGCCCGTCGGCGCTGACCAAGCTCACGCTGTGCTCCGCGCTGGCGATCTTCCTGATGGTGGCCGACACGCGCTTCAAGCTGACGCACCCGCTGCGCACCATGGTCGCCACGGTGCTGCACCCGGTCGAGCGCGTGCTGCGCGTGCCGGTCGACGCCTGGAACGCCGTTGGCGACTACGCCATGGGCCTGCAGAACGCGCTCACTTCCGAGGCGGCAGCCCGCGCGGCGCTGGCCCAGCAGGCTGAACGCGCCGCGCGAGTCGAGCAGCTGCTGTACGAGAACAACCGCCTGCGGGCGCTCCTGGGACTGCGGTCGGCGCTGACGGTGCGTTCGCAGCCGGCCGAGGTGCTGTACGAGGCCTCCGATCCGTTCTCGCGCAAGGTCGTCATCGACCGTGGCACCACCCAGGGCGTGGCCCTGGCCTCGCCGGTCATCAACGACGCCGGCGTGCTCGGCCAGGTGACACGCGTCTATCCGCTGTCGTCCGAGGTGACGCTGCTGACCGACAAGGACGCCGCCATCCCGGTGCTCAACACCCGCAACCAGCTGCGCAGCGCCGCCTTCGGCACCGCCGGCGCGGCCATGGAGCTGCGCTTCATGGCCGGCAATGCCGATGTCCAGGTGGGCGATCAGCTGCACACGTCGGGGGTGGACGGCGTGTACCCGCCGGGCCTGCCGGTCGCCAAGGTGCTGAGCGTCGACCGCAAGGTCGACACCGGATTCGCACGCGTGCAGCTCGCACCGGCGGCGCTGCCGGACGGCGTGCGGCACGTGCTGGTGCTGGAGCCGCTCAGCCTGCAGATGCCGCCCCGCCCCGAGCCGACCGCTGACGAGGTGAAGCCGGCCGCGAAAGCGAGGAAGGGAGCGAAGAAATGATCCTGCCGCGCGGCACGGACCAGCTTCTGCTGCCGGTCAATCCGCTGTTCGTCTGGTTCACGCTGCTGATCGCCTTCGCGATCAACCTGGTGCCGCTGGGCCGCAACCCGGCCATGCCCGATTTCGTGGCGCTGGTCCTGGTGTTCTGGAACGTGCACCAGCCGCGCCGCGTCGGCGTCGGCGTGGCGTTCCTGTTCGGCGTGATGATGGACGTGCACGACGGCGCCGTGCTCGGCCAGCACGCACTGGCCTACACGCTGCTGAGCTTCTTCGCGATCACCATCCATCGCCGCCTGCGCTGGTTCACGGTGCCGTCACAGGCAGTGCAGATCCTGCCGCTGTTCGGGGCGGCGCACGCGGTTTCGTTCATTGTCCGCATCGTCCTCGGCGGCATGCTGCCCGGCTGGGAACTGCTGCTGGCGCCGGTGTTCGAAGCGCTGCTTTGGCCGCCGGCCACCTGGCTGCTGCTCGCACCTCAGCGCCGCGCGCCCGATCCGGACGAGAATCGACCGTTGTAGCGCGTGAAATGTGATCGGCGAATCGTGATTCGTGCAGCGCCACGAGCCCGCGGCCGGGCATCACGAATCACAATTCACGACTCACCGCAGTAGCCATGACCGAACTGAAGAACGTCGAGCAGGAGCTGAGCCGCTTTCGCACGCGGCTGCTCGCGGCGGCTGCCTTCGTCCTGTTCGCGTTCGGCCTGCTGACGGCGAGGCTCGTGTATCTGCAGGTGTATCGCCATGCCGAGCTGTCCACGCAGGCCGAGAACAACCGCATCACCGTCGTGCCGATCGTGCCCAACCGCGGCCTGATCGTCGACCGCAACGGCGTCGTCCTGGCCAACAACTACTCGGCCTACACGCTGGAGATCACGCCGTCCAAGGTGGAGGACCTGGACGCGACGATCGACCAGATCGCGCAAGTCATCGACGTGCAGCCGCGCGACCGCAAGCGCTTCAAGCGGCTGATGGAAGAAAGCAAGAACTTCGAGTCGCTGCCGATCCGCACCAAGCTCACCGACGAGGAGGTGGCGCGCTTCACCGCGCAGCGCTTCCGCTTCACCGGGGTCGACATCCGCGCGCGGCTGTTCCGCCACTACCCGATGGGCGAGACGGCGAGCCACCTGATCGGCTACATCGGGCGCATCAACACCGCCGAGAAGGAAAAGATCGACGAATCGGAGGACGAGGCCAACTACCGCGGCACGGAATACATCGGCAAGCTGGGCGTCGAACAGAGCTACGAGGCCGAGCTGCACGGCGCCACGGGATTCGAGGAGGTCGAGACCAGTGCCGGCGGACGCGCCGTGCGCCGCCTCAAGAGCAATCCGGCCACGCCGGGCAACACGGTGGTGCTGTCGATCGACATCAAGCTGCAGGCGCTGGTGGAAGAGATGTTCGGCGAGCGCCGCGGTGCGCTCGTCGCCATCGACCCGCGCAACGGCGACGTGCTGGCTTTCGTCAGCAAGCCCAACTTCGATCCGAACCTGTTCGTCGACGGCATCGACAGCGAGAACTGGAAGATGCTCAACGAATCGCCGGACAAGCCGCTGCTCAACCGTGCGTTGCGCGGCGCCTATCCGCCCGGATCCACGTACAAGCCGTTCATGGCGCTGGCCGCGTTGAGTACCGGCAAACGCACGCCGCAGCAGGCGATCAGCGACCCCGGCCACTTCTGGTTCGGCAACCACAAGTTCCGTGACGACAAGGAGGGCGGCCATGGCATGGTCGACATGTACAAGTCGATCGTGCAGTCGTGCGACACGTACTACTACATCCTGGCCAACGACATGGGCGTGGACGCGATCCACGACTTCATGAAGCCGCTCGGCTTCGGGCAGCTCACCGGCATCGACATGCACGGCGAGCTCAAGGGCGTGCTGCCGTCCACCGAGTGGAAGCGTGCCGCGTACCGCAAGAAGGAGATGCAGAAGTGGTATGCCGGCGAGACGATCTCGCTCGGCATCGGCCAGGGCTACAACACCTTCACGATGCTGCAGCTCGCCCAGGCGACCGCCATCGTCGCGGCGGGCGGGCAACGCTACAAGCCGCACCTGGTGCGCGCGGTGGAGAACGTCGAGACGCGGGCGCAGCGCAAGTTGTCCGGCGAGGCGCTGCCGCCGCTGGCCCTCAAGCCCGAGCACGTGGCGGTGATCCACCAGGCCTACTACGGCGTGACGCAGGAAGGCACCTCGGCGCGTTCGTTCCTGAGCGCGCCGTACAAGAGCGGCGGCAAGACCGGCACCGCGCAGGTCATCGCGATCAAGGCCAACGAGAAGTACGACGCGAGCAAGGTCGACGAGCGCCACCGCGACCATGCGCTGTACACCGCGTTCGCGCCGCTGGACAACCCGCAGATCGCGCTGGCGGTCATCGTCGAGAACGCCGGCTTCGGCGCCGGCGCTGCGGCACCGATCGCGCGCCGCGTGTTCGACTACATGCTCCTCGGCCTGTATCCCAGCCCGGAGGACATCGCGGCCACGCAGCAGGCGCAGTCCACCGCGCCGATCGGCAAGCAGCGCCCCGCAGCCGATGTGCCGGCGCCGGGCGCGCCCGCGCCGGGACCCAGTGGCGCGACGATCATCCCGGCCGCCGCGTCGGCGCCGCGTGCGCCGGCCGTCACGACGGTCGCCGCTTCGGCGCCGACGGCTTCGCCCCTCATCCAGACCAGCGTGCGCGCCAACGTGCCATGAGCGCGATCTTCGAGAAGCCGTCCCTGCTGCAGCGCGTGCGGCCCATCTTCACCGGCTTCGACGGGCCCCTGATCATCGCCATGCTGTGGCTGGCCGCCTTCGGCCTGGTGACCATGTATTCGGCCGGCTACGACCACGGCACCCGCTTCGTCGACCACGGCCGCAACATGCTGCTGGCCCTGGGCATCCTGTTCATCGTCGCGCAGATCTCGCCGCAGCGGCTGATGGCGCTCGCCGTGCCGCTGTACGCCGTCGGCGTCGCGCTGCTGGTGGCGACGGCAGTGATGGGCATCACGAAGAAGGGCGCCACCCGCTGGCTCAACGTCGGCGTCGTCATCCAGCCGAGCGAGATCCTCAAGATCGCCATGCCGCTGATGCTCGCCTGGTGGTTCCAGCGCCGCGAAGGCCAGATGCGCGCGCCGGACTTCGCCGTCGCGCTGCTGCTGTTGGCCGTGCCCGTCGGCCTGATCGTGAAGCAGCCCGATCTCGGCACCGCGATCCTCGTCTTCTCCGCGGGGCTGTACGTGATCTTCTTCGCCGGGCTGTCGTGGCGGCTCATCGTCCCCGTGCTGCTGGTCGGCGCCATCGCGATCAGCGCGATCGTCGTCTCGAGCGATCGCATCTGCGAGCCGGACGTCAAGTGGCCGCTGTTGCGCGACTACCAGAAACACCGCGTTTGCACCCTGCTCGATCCGACGACCGATCCGCTTGGCAAGGGCTTCCACATCATCCAGGGGATGATCGCGATCGGCTCCGGCGGCATCGAGGGCAAGGGCTTCATGAAGGGCACGCAGACGCACCTCGAGTTCATCCCCGAGCGCACCACCGACTTCATCTTCGCCGCCTTCGCCGAGGAGTTCGGCCTGATGGGCGTGGCCGGACTCCTCATCGGCTTCATCTTCCTCATCCTGCGCGGCCTGATGATCGCGGCCGAAGCGCCGACGGTGTTCTCGCGCCTGCTGGCCGGCGCGATCACGCTCAGCTTCTTCACCTACGCCTTCGTCAACATGGGCATGGTGAGCGGCATCCTGCCGGTGGTGGGCATCCCGCTGCCATTCATCAGTTACGGTGGCACCGCGATGGTCACGCTGGGTCTGGGTCTCGGCATCCTGATGTCGATCGCGAAGAACCGGCGCCTGGTGCAGACGTGACCTCGTCGTCGCCGATCGGGCGTCGCTTCGCCTGATGCAGTCTCAGCCTGCGGGGTTCGCCATCGCGGAGGCCGCAGCCGGAAAGCGCAGCGTGAAGCGTGCGCCCGGTCCGAACGGCGCCGCGGCCTGCTCCGACAGGCCGGCGCGGTGTCGCAGGTTGGCGTCCTCCAGCGAAATCTCGGCGCCATGCTGCTGCGCGATCTCGCGCACGATGGCCAGGCCGAGGCCCGAGCCGTCGACGTCGGTGCCCAGCGCGCGATAGAACGGCTGGAACACCTGGTCGCGCTCGGCCGCCGGAATGCCCGGTCCCGAGTCCTCCACCTGCAGCACGACGACCTGGCCGAAAGGGTCCTCCATCACGCGCACCGTCACCGTTCCGCCGGCGGGCGTGTACTGCAGCGCGTTGTCGACCAGGTTGCGGATCAGCTCGCGCAGCAGCAGCGCATGGCCCCTCACCGGCAACGCATGGCCGGATTCGGGTCCCTCGTAGCCGAGATCGAGGCGCTTTTCCATCGCCCGCGGCACGAAGTCGCGCACCGTCTCCGTTGCAAGCCGCGCCAGGTTGACGTTGCGCTGCGCCGCCGCATGTTCCTTGTCCTCGGCACGCGCCATCGCGAGCAGCTGGTTGACCATGTGGGCGGCGCGCTGGCTGGACAGTGCGATCTGCTGCAACGAGCGCTTGACCGCCTTCGGGTCGTGCTCGCCGGCGTCGATCTCCCGCTGCGCCAGCTCGGCCTGAGTGCGCAGGCCGGCGAGCGGCGTCTTCAGCTGGTGCGCGGCGTCGGCCAGGAAGTGCTTCTGCGACTGCAGCGACTGGTCCAGGCGCGCCAGCAGGTCGTTGATGGCGCGCACCAGCGGCGAGACCTCCTCGGGCGCGTCGCGCTCGTCGATCGGGCTCAGGTCGTTGCTGTCGCGCTTGCGGATGCGCTGCTGCAACTCGTTCAGCGGAGCAATGCCGCGGGCCAGCGCCAGCCACACCAGCAGCACCGCCAGCGGCAGGATCACGAACTGGGGCAGGATCACCCCCTTGATGATCTCGGTGGCCAGGCGCGAGCGCTTGCCCAGCGTCTCGGCCACCTGCACCAGCGGGGCGGCATGCTGCGGGCGGCCCGGCACATCGACCCAGAGGTAGGCGACGCGCACGCTGTCGTTGTTGAGAGTGTCGTCACGAAAGCGCAGCTCACCGGGCGGGGCGCGGTCCTCGTCGGAAGGCACCGGCAGCTGCCGGTCGCCGCTGAGGTATTCGCCGCGCAGTCCGAGCACCTGGTAGTAGATGTCGTCGGCCTCGTCGGTGTGCAGGATCTCCGATGCGCCGGCCGGCAGCATGAACTTCGCGACCGGCGCGCTGCCGCTGCCTTGCACGCTGACCTGTTTGGACAGCACGCGGACCATCTCGCCGAGCTGGCGGTCATAGGGCTTGTTGGCAATCCCCTGCGCGACCAGCCAGGTGAGCACGACGCTCATCGGCCACAGCAGCAGCAGCGGCGCGAGCATCCAGTCGAGGATCTCGCCGAAGAGAGAGCGCTGTTCGCGTCGCGAGGTGGCCACGGCGCGAGGATAGCCGCGCGCCTAGCTGGAGATCTTTTCCAGGCAGTACCCGAGGCCGCGCACCGTCGCGATCCGCACCGGCCCCTGCTCGATCTTCTTGCGCAACCGGTGGATGTACACCTCGATCGCGTTGTTGCTGACCTCTTCGCCCCATTCGCAAAGGCGCTCGACGAGCTGGTCCTTGCTGACCAGGCGCCCCGAGCGCTGCAGCAGGACCTCGAGCAGGCTCAGCTCGCGCGCCGACAGCTCGATCATCTGGTCGTTGATGTAGGCCACGCGGCCGGTCGCGTCGAAGGTGAGCGGGCCGTGCTTGATGACGGTGGAAGCCGTGCCGAGCCCGCGGCGCGTCAAAGCGCGCACGCGCGCCTCGAGCTCCTGCAGCGAGAACGGCTTGGCCATGTAGTCGTCGGCGCCCAGGTCGAGTCCCTTCACGCGCTGCTCGATGCTGTCGGCGGCGGTGAGGATCAGCACCGGCACCGCCGAGCCGCGCGCGCGCAGCTTGCGCAGCACCTCCAGACCATGGATCTTGGGCAGCCCGAGGTCGAGGATCACCAGGTCGAATTCATGAGCGGCGAGCGCGGCATCGGCTTCGCTGCCGCTTCCCACCTGATCGACCGCGTAGCCGGCGTTGCGCAGCGACCGCAGCAGGCCGTCGGCGAGCACTTGATCATCTTCGGCGATCAGGATGCGCATGGCGTTGTCTCCACAGCGTTTTCATTCTAGGTTTGGCGCGTGCTGCAAAGAGGGATGCCGGGTCACGACATACCCCAATAAGCACGTCTTCGAATCACTGTACAAATATCCAGCTTTTGAGATAATGCGCCCAACTTTTTGGAGGAATCGATGGACGCACCCGTCAAAGCCCTGAACACCGAAAAAGCCAAGGCCTTGCAGGCGGCGCTGGCGCAAATAGAAAAGCAGTTCGGCAAGGGCTCGATCATGCGCCTCGGCGAAGGCGAGGTCATCGAGGACATCGAAGTCGTCTCCACCGGATCACTGGGTCTCGACATCGCGTTGGGCGTCGGCGGACTGCCGCGCGGGCGCGTCGTCGAAATCTACGGCCCCGAGTCCAGCGGCAAGACCACGCTCACGCTGCAGGTCGTCGCCGAAATGCAGAAGCTGGGCGGCACTTGCGCCTTCATCGACGCCGAGCATGCGCTCGATGTGCAGTACGCGCAGAAGCTCGGCGTGAACCTGCAGGAGCTGCTGATCTCGCAGCCCGACACCGGCGAGCAGGCGCTCGAGATCGTCGATGCCCTGGTGCGCTCCGGCTCGGTCGACCTGGTGGTCATCGACTCGGTCGCCGCGCTCACGCCCAAGGCCGAAATCGAAGGCGAAATGGGCGACGCACTCCCGGGCCTGCAAGCCCGGCTCATGAGCCAGGCGCTGCGCAAGCTCACCGGCACGATCAAGAAGACCAACACCATGGTCATCTTCATCAACCAGATCCGCATGAAGATCGGCGTGATGTTCGGTTCGCCCGAAACCACCACCGGCGGCAATGCGCTGAAGTTCTATGCCTCGGTGCGGCTGGACATCCGCCGCATCGGCAGCATCAAGAAGGGCGAGGAGGTCATCGGCAACGAGACCAAGGTCAAGGTCGTCAAGAACAAGGTCTCGCCTCCGTTCAAGACCGCAGAGTTCGACATCCTCTACGGTGAAGGCATCAGCCGCGAAGGCGAAATCATCGACATGGGCGTCGAAGCCAGGGTGCTCGAGAAGAGCGGTGCCTGGTATGCCTATCAGGGGGAGAAGATCGGCCAGGGCAAGGACAACGCACGCGAGTTCCTGCGCGAGAACCCGGAGCTCGCCGTAGAAATCGAGAACAAGGTGCGCGAAGAACTCGGCATCCCGCTGCGCGCCGCCGGCGAAGCGGCCGAGGCGGGTGAAGCCGAGGCCAAGCCCGCGCGCGGCAAGGCAGCCAAGGAGTAGGCGCCGCATTCGCGGCGCCGGGCAGCATGGCCGCAGGTGCTGGCGCCGGCGCTCGCACGAGGCGTACGCCGCTGTCGCTGAAGGGTCGCGCGCTGGCCCTGCTGGCGCAGCGCGAACACAGCGCCGGGGAACTGCGACGCAAGCTTCTGCGCCACGCACGGGCCGAAACGGCCCGCAACGCGGCCAGTGCCACTGAGGGTCGCCCGTGCGCCGGGGCGAGCGACGAAGGCGACGACGCAACGGCCGACGATGCGCTGGCCCGGGTCGACGCGGTCATCGATTGGCTGCGCGGGCAGCGCTACCTCAGCGACGAGCGCTTCGTCGAGAGCCGCGTGCACGCGCGTGCATCCCGCTACGGAAACGTGCGCATCCGCCAGGAGTTGGCGCAGCACGGTGTGAGCCTGTCGCCGGAAGCGGCGCAAACGCTGCGGGACAGCGAGCTGGAGCGAGCCACGGACGTCTGGCGTCGCAAGTTCGGCACGCTGCCTGCCGATGCAGCCGAGCGCGCGCGACAGTCGCGCTTCTTGGCGCAACGCGGCTTTTCGGCCGCAGTCATCAGCCGGGTGATGCGCAACGCGGGAAGCCAGGGCGACGAAGAGATTTGATTCGCGATCGCGGCAGGGCTCCGGCGGCGGGCTGCTCCCCGCGGCGTCAGCTTTGACGCGGAGCAGCATGTTACATTGCGCGGCTGCCGGTAGAAGTTCGCGCCTGCCCCGGGCGCGGTCGGTTCTGCTGCCGGCAAACCCATCATTCCCGGCCCGCCCGCGATCTCTCCGATGGCACTGCCCACCGCCGCGCCCGAGCGCCAGCTCAAACACCGCCGCAGCCTCGACGTGCAAGTGTTTGCGCGCGGCAACGGCCTCTGGGAGGTGGACGCCCGGCTCATCGATGTCAAGACACGCGACGTCGCGATGACCGTAGGCAGCACGCGCCGCGCCGGGGATCCCATCCACGACATGCTGCTGCGCCTCGTGATCAACGAACAGCTCGACATCCTCGAGGCCGGGTCGGACACGTTGTGGATGCCGTATCCCGGACATTGCGAGCACCACGGCGACGCCTATGCCGCGCTGGTCGGTCTCAATCTGCTGCGGGGGTTTCGCCTCAAGGTCCTGGAGCGGTTGCGCGGGGTGCAAGGTTGCACCCATCTCACCGAGCTGACGCAGGTGCTGCCCACCGCCGTCATCCAGGCGATGGCCGGCGAAGTGATCGACACCCGCGAGGGTGGTGCCTCCGGCGAGCCGCCCTTCCAGATCGACCGCTGCCACGCCCTGCGCGCCGACGGCGAAGTCGTGCGTCAGTATTTTCCGCGCTGGCACCGCGCCGCGCCGGCCGACAATCCCCGCTGAGGCCGCCAGGGCCGACCGTTTTCCAAACTCTCCAGAGAGTCGCTATGAAGATCCATGAGTACCAAGGCAAGGAAATCCTGCGCCAGTTCGGCGTGCCGGTGCCGCGCGGCTACCCCGCGTTCAGCGTGCACGAGGCCAGCGAGGCTGCGCAAAAGCTGGGCGGTCCGGTCTGGGTCGTGAAGGCGCAGATCCACGCCGGCGGACGCGGCAAGGGCGGCGGCGTCAAGCTCGCGCGCTCGCTGGACGACGTGAAGAAGCTGTCCGGCGAGATCCTCGGCATGCAGCTGAAGACGCACCAGACCGGCCCCGAAGGCCAGAAGGTGCGCCGCCTGCTGATCGAGGAAGGCGCGGACATCAAGAAGGAGTACTACGTCGCCGCGGTGACCGATCGCGCGACGCAGAAGGTGGCGATGATGGCCTCGAGCGAAGGCGGCATGGACATCGAGGAAGTGGCCCATGCGACGCCCGAGAAGATCATCAAGGTCTTCATCGACCCGTTGACCGGGATGAGCGACGCGCAGGGGCTCGAGCTGGCCAAGGGCATCGGCGTGCCGGACGCCTCGCAGGCCCAGGCGGTCGACGTGTTCAAGAAGCTGTATGCCTGCTACATGGCCACCGATGCATCGCTGGCCGAGATCAACCCGCTGATTCTCGAAGGCAGCGGCAGCATCAAGGCGCTGGACGCGAAGTTCAACTTCGATTCCAACGCCCTGTTCCGTCATCCCGAGATCGTCGCCTACCGCGACCTCGATGAAGAGGACCCGGCCGAGATCGAGGCGAGCAAGTTCGACCTGGCCTACATCCAGCTCGACGGCAACATCGGCTGCCTGGTCAACGGCGCGGGCCTGGCGATGGCGACGATGGACACCATCAAGCTGTTCGGCGGCGAGCCGGCCAACTTCCTCGACGTGGGCGGCGGCGCCACCGCGGAGAAGGTCACCGAGGCCTTCAAGATCATGCTGGCCAGCCCCAAGGTCAAGGCCATCCTGGTCAACATCTTCGGCGGCATCATGCGCTGCGACACGATCGCCGAAGGCGTCATCGCCGCATGCAAGGCGGTCAACCTGAGCGTGCCGCTGGTGGTGCGCATGAAGGGCACCAACGAGGACCTGGGCAAGAAGATGCTCGCCGAGTCGGGCCTGCCCATCATCAGCGCCGACTCGATGGCCGAGGCGGCGCAAAAAGTGATGGCCACCCTCAAGTCCTGACCCCACGCCTTGCCTGAAAGAGATTCACCATGTCCATCCTCATCGACAAAGACACCAAGGTCATCACGCAAGGCATCACCGGCAAGACGGGCCAGTTCCACACCCGCATGTGCCGCGACTACGCCAACGGCAAGAACTGCTTCGTTGCCGGCGTGAACCCCAAGAAGGCGGGCGAAGCCTTCGAGGGCATTCCCATCTTCGCCAGCGTCAAGGAAGCCGCGAAGAACACCGGCGCCACCGTCAGCGTGATCTACGTGCCGCCGGCGGGCGCTGCCGCGGCCATCTGGGAGGCGGTGGAAGCCGACCTCGACCTGGCCATCTGCATCACCGAGGGCATTCCGATCAAGGACATGCTCGAAGTGCGCAACAAGATGAAGGTCAAGGAGGCCCAGGGCGGCAAGAAGACGCTGCTGCTCGGTCCCAACTGCCCCGGCCTCATCACGCCCGACGAGATCAAGATCGGCATCATGCCGGGCCACATCCACAAGAAGGGCCGCATCGGCGTGGTCTCGCGCTCCGGCACGCTGACCTACGAAGCGGTGGCGCAGCTCACCGAGATCGGCCTGGGCCAGTCGAGCGCGGTCGGAATCGGCGGCGACCCGATCAACGGGCTCAAGCACATCGACGTGATGAAGATGTTCAACGACGACCCCGACACCGACGCCGTGATCATGATCGGCGAGATCGGCGGGCCGGACGAGGCGGATGCTGCGCGCTGGTGCAAGGACCACATGAAGAAGCCCATCGTGGGCTTCATCGCCGGGGTGACGGCGCCCCCGGGCAAGCGCATGGGCCATGCCGGCGCGCTGATCTCCGGCGGCGCCGACACGGCCGACGCCAAGCTCGAGATCATGGAGGAGTGCGGCTTCACCGTCACGCGCAACCCATCCGAGATGGGCAAGCTGCTCAAGGGCCTGCTGTAGGACCTTCCCGCGTCCGGGCCGTGGCGCTGCGTCCGTAGTATCACGAACGTTCCTGCCGGGGCCGTCTGCCTAGAATCCTGTCAGCTCGATAAGGGAGGACCCAACGGACCTCCCTATCCCCTCCAACAAGCGGGCATCGCCAATGGACCTCACGACAGGCGCCTTCTGGGCCGCGCTCGGCTCGATCATCCTCGCGAACATCGTCCTGTCCGGCGACAACGCGGTCGTCATCGCTCTGGCGGCGCGGTCGCTGCCGCCGCACCAGCAGAAGAAGGCCATCTTCTGGGGCAGTGCGGCTGCCATCGTCATGCGAATCGTGCTCACGCTGATCGCGGTCGAAATGCTGCGCTGGCCGTACCTGAAGATCGTCGGCGGCCTGCTGCTGCTCTACATCGGCGTCCAGCTGCTCAGCGAAGACGACGGCGAGGAGAACGGCCACAACGCCGACGGCGGCATGGTGGCGGCAATTCGCACCATTCTCGTCGCCGACCTGGTCATGAGCCTCGACAACGTGCTTGCGGTGGCTGCCGCCGCCAAGGGCAACACGCCGCTGCTGGTGATCGGTCTGGCCATCAGCATCCCGCTGATCATCTTCGGGAGCACGCTGCTGCTGAAGGTCATGGAGCGCTTTCCGATCATCATCACCGCGGGCGCCGCGCTGCTCGGATTCCTGGCTGGCGAGATGCTCTTCACCGATCCTGCGATGACGGAGCGCTTTCCCGGGATCACGCACGAGGTGGTCAATTTCGCCGGCGCCATCGGGGCCGCGCTCGTCGTCGGTGTCGGGGTGTGGATGAACCGGCGGGCACGAGCCGCCCGCAACGCATCCGACCGGGCAGCCACGTAGGAACCCGTATCCCCACCGCGAGGGGGGTCGGTATACTCCTCGGCAAGAAGGGGAGTAGCTCGACCCGACCGTCGTCCCGCCTCCAGCGAGCGACGCGAATGTTTCAGCAGGCCGTCACTACGTAGCGAAAGCTTCCGGTCTCCTGGGCGACAACAAGGCACTACAGCCGAGCAAGACCTTCGATGCAAGCCGCATTAGTCGGCAGGCTCGAAGGCGCCCCCCGCGCAACACGTTCCTGCGATCTCTGCGACTTGCACCGTTCGTCGTGCAACCGCTCATGGAGACCGCATGGAACTCTTCTCTACCGCCTGGCTGTCGGCCTTGCTCGCCATCGTCCTGATCGACCTGGTGCTGGCAGGCGACAACGCCATCGTCATCGCGCTGGCCGCGCGCAACCTTCCGGCCCACTTGCAGAAGCGGGCGATCATCTGGGGCACGATAGGCGCCGTCGTCGTGCGCTCGCTGATGACCGTCGGCGTCGTCTGGCTGCTGAAGATCCCGGGCCTGATGCTCGTCGGCGGGCTAGGCCTGGTGTGGATCGCCTACAAGCTGCTGCTGCCCTCGGACACCGACGACGTGCTGCACCCCCATGCCAACACGTTCCTCGGCGCGATGAAGACCATCGTCGTCGCGGATGCGCTGATGGGCGTGGACAACGTGCTGGGCGTGGCCGGCGCCGCGCACGGCGCTTTCGACCTCGTCGTCATCGGCCTGCTGATCAGCGTGCCCATCGTTGTCTGGGGCAGCACGCTGGTCCTCAAGCTCGTCGAGCGCTTTCCCATCATCACCTACGCCGGCGCGGCAGTGCTTGCCTACACCGCGGCCCACATGATCGTCAGCGAACCGCTGCTGGACGGCATCTACGACCCGAGCACCGTCAGCCGCGTCGCCACGTATGCCGTGCTGATCGTCGGCGTGCTGGCCGCCGGATGGTGGGCTGCCCACCGCCACCACCAGGAGCCGCCGCCGCCGTCGGCGACCTGAGCCCCGCAACGCTTTCCTCACCAGGAGATCACGATGGAAAAGATCGCCGTATTTTTGAACGATGCGGAGCATGCGCGCCACATCCTGCAGCCGATGCTCGCGGGCGCGTCGGCCACGCATTGGGTCCTGGTCGCCTGCCCACCGACGCTGACGCGCCACATCGGCCGCTGGGTGTCCAACACCGCGCGCCAGCAATGGCGAGAGCGATGGGCCGCCGAGGTGTTCGCGCAGATCGAGCCCGACCTGAAGGGGCAGCCCGGCACCGTTGTCGAGAAGCTCATTGCCAAGCGGCCGCTCGTCGAGCTGTCGGCGCGGATCGAGACCCGCCTGGGCGGTGTTCGCCTGCTCGACGCGCGCCGGCCGCAGATCGGCAAGACGGACGAGCCGATCGCGACAGGGCAGCCGGCGAGCAACACCAGCCGCTGGGCTGCGCCGGTCGCGATCACCACCGGCCTCAGCGCGGTGTTGACCTTGGCCGACTGACGGCACACGCGCGGGCGGGGGCTCGCCGCCCGCGCGTCCCCCTCGAAAGAACGCCCGTCCGCCGAAAAAGCCTGTGCTAACGTGCACAGGCATGTCGGTGTCCCAAGCGCTCCTCCAGGTGATGACCGGGCCGCCGGCATCCACCGCCGGTTCGCTGCTGGGAGCGTTGATCGGCCTTGTGCTGGCGGCGGTCCACCTCTTCTTCGTCGTGTCGCGCCTGGCGCCGCGCCCCGCGGGCCTGGCGTCCTTGCTGCTCGCCGCCGTCCTGCTGGTCGCCAGCAGTGCGCTGCTGGTATCGGGCGGTCCCTGGTGGCCGACGTGGCCAGCCGCGCTGGCCCTGCTGTTCGGGCATCTCGGCCTGCGTATCGGACGCCGCGCACCTCAGTCGACCGTCGCGGCGGCGCCCAAGCCGGCGGAACGCCCTGGCGCCGCGAGTGCCGCGGCAGCCGCCGGTCCGCCCACTGTGCCCGCGGATCGTGCGTCGCTGGGCCGCTACCGTGTCGATCGCCAGATCGGCCGCGGCTCCATGGGCGCGGTGTACCTGGGTCACGACCCCAAGATCGGGCGCCAGGTCGCCATCAAGACAATGGCACTCAGCCAGGAATTCGACGGCGCCGCGCTCACCGAAGCGCGCGAGCGCTTCTTCCGCGAGGCCGAAACGGCCGGCCGCCTCCAGCACCGCGACATCGTGACCATCTTCGACGCCGGAGAGGAACAGGATCTCGCCTACATCGCGATGGAATTCCTGAAGGGCCACGATCTGCAGCGCTACACCACCGCGGCGCAGCTGCTGCCCGTGCCCACGGTGCTGCGCATCGTGGCACGCGTCGCCGATGCGCTGGCGTATGCGCACAGCCAGGGCGTGGTGCACCGCGACATCAAGCCGGCCAACGTCATGATCGATCCGGCCGACGGCAGCGTGAAGGTCACCGACTTCGGCATCGCGCGGATCACCGATTCCAGCCGCACGCGGACCGGAATGGTCCTGGGAACGCCGTCGTTCATGTCTCCCGAGCAGATGGCGGGACGCCGAGTCGACGGCCGCTCGGACCTCTACTCGCTCGGCGTGATGCTGTTCCAGCTGCTCACCGGACGGCTGCCGCACACCGCCGAGTCCATGGCCAAGCTGATGTATGAGATCGCGAACGAGCCGGCGCCGGACATCCGCCGCATGCGCGCCGATCTTCCCGAGTCGCTGGCCAACGTCGTGGCGCTCGCACTGAAGAAGCGGCCGGAAGTTCGCTACGCCGACGGGCGACAGCTGGCAGCCGATCTGCGCACGATCGCTGCGGCGTGCGCGCCGGCCGCCGGCCAGTCCTTTCCGCAAGCCGATGCGGCACCCCCCAATTCCGATGGATTCGCCGCCACCGTGAAGCTCACGCGTGGCGATCCGGGGCACAATTCCCCGCTTTGATCGCGGATGCGTTGCAACGTCCGGCCGCCCACCGCCACTGTCCAGCCACCATGAGTTTCGAGTTCTTCTGCGCCACCGACACGGGGCGTGCTCGCAACAACAACGAGGATTCGGTGGCGGTCGACGAACCTTCCGCACTGATCGTGCTGGCCGACGGCATGGGCGGCTACAACGCTGGCGAAGTCGCCAGCGGCATGGCAACCTCGTTCATCAAGACCGAGCTCGGACGCTGGCTGCAGGAAGCCTCCTCGACCGCGTCCGATACCGACGTGCGGCGCGCCATGGACATCTGCGTGGACAACGCCAACCGCGCCATCTTCAACGCCGCCAATTCGAATCCGCAGTACGCCGGCATGGGCACCACGCTGGTGGTCGGCGTGTTCCGCGATGGCCGCCTGCTGATGGGTCACGTCGGCGATTCGCGCGGCTACAGGCTGCGCGCCGGCAGGCTGCAGCAGATCACGCACGATCACTCGTTGCTGCAGGAGCAGATCGACGCCGGACTCATCACGGCCGAGCAGGCGGCGTTCTCGGCCAACAAGAATCTGGTGACCCGCGCGGTCGGCGTCGAGGACACCGTGCTGCTCGAGACGCACCTGCACGACCTCATGCCCGGCGACATGTACCTGCTGTGCTCGGACGGCCTGTCGGACATGCTCGACGACGAAACCATCGCCCAGCTGTTGCAGGGCTGCGACTCGCTCGAGGAGGCGGCAGGCGCGCTGATCGACGCGGCCAATGATGCCGGCGGCAAGGACAATATTTCGGTGATACTCGCAAGAGTGCGCGGCTCCAGCGGTCCGACACGCTCGTGGTGGCCCTTCAGAAGGTAGGGCAGCGCCGCAGACACGAGCGAAGCGACCGTCCCGGCGCAGATCGGGGCGGTGACACAAGAGACACGATTACAGAGGTCAACGAATGGGCAAATTGGTCGTATCGCTCGATGGGGTGGTGATCAAGGAGGTACAGATCACCAAGGACAAGACGACCCTCGGACGCCGCCCGTACAACGACATCGTCATCGACAACCTGGCCGTGAGCGGCGAACACGCGGTGCTGCAGATGATGGGCGCCGACGTCTTCATCGAAGACCTGAACAGCACCAACGGCACCTACATCAACGGCAAGGCCGTCAAGAAGCAGCTGCTGACCCACAACGACACGGTCGAGATCGGCAAGTACAAGATCAAGTTCCTCGTCGAAGACGGCAGCGACTACGAAAAAACCATGATCATGAAGCCGGGCGCCACACCGCCGGCGGCCCCATCGTCGGTCGGCTACGCCCCGACCGGCGGATTCGGCAACTCCGGTTTCGGGGCGCTCGGATCGACGGTGGTTCCTGCCTCCATCCGCGTGCTCAACGGCGCGGCAGCGGGGCGAGAGGTGAACCTCACCAAGGTCGTCACCACCGTCGGCAAGCCCGGCGTGCAGGTCGCCTCCATCACCAAGCGCCCGGGCGGCTACGTTTTCGCGCATGTCGAGGGGGCCGCGAGGCCCACGGTCAACGGCAATCCCCTGACCGGCGAAACCGTGCAGCTCAAGAACGGCGACGTGATCGAGCTGGCCGGCACGCAGATGCAGTTCGTGCAGCTCTGATGCGGGACTGCGCCCACACCGGCGCGCGATCCTGGCGTGATCCTTTTCACGCGGGTTCCCACTGAGACGCCACCCCCTCGCGTTTGGCCGAAAATTGCGGCTTTGGCGCCTTGCGCCGCGGCGCCGTGGCGATCAACATCCGGTTCAGCTAGAACAAACGCCGCCGCGCTGCGCGCGGCGCAACGTCCGGATCCTTCACCGCCATGATCATCCGCGTCCTCGGCTGTTCCGGGGCCATTGCCGCCGGCTGCAGGACGACGTCCTTCCTGCTCGATGACTCGGTGCTCATCGACGCCGGCACCGGTGTCGGCGACCTCACGCTGAGCGAGCTGGCGCGCATCGACCACATCCTGATCAGCCACTCGCACCTCGACCACGTGCTGTCGATCGGCTTGCTGGCCGACAGCGTGATGCGCCGCCGCATTGCGCGCCGGCGCGGCCCGGTCACGGTGCACGCGCTGCCCGAGACGCTGAAGGCGCTGCGCGATCACATCTTCAACGGCGTGATCTGGCCCGATTTCACCCGGCTGCCGAGCGTGGATGCGCCCACGCTGCAGTTCAAGCCGATCGCCGTGGGGGAGACCCTGACGCTGGCCGGCCGCCGCATCGAAGTGCTCAGCGCGGCGCACACCGTGCCGGCGGTGGGCTTTGCGGTGGACGGCGGCGACGATCTCGGCTGGTGGGTCTACACCGGCGACACCGGGCCGAATCCGGCGCTCTGGCAGCGGCTGGCAACGATGAAAGTGGCGCACCTGGTGATCGAGACCGCCTTCGGCGACGAAGAACGCCAGCTCGCCCAGATCAGTCGCCACCTCTGCCCGACGTCGTTGCGCGAGGAGCTTCTGCAGCTCCCGGGGAGCGTCGATGTGCACATCACCCACATCAAGCCGGGGGAGCTGGACGCGGTGATGGCGCAGATCGCTCGCTTCGGCGGCGCCCATCGGATCCATGCGCTGGCGGCCGGACAGGAAATCCGCGTCGGCCAGGCGGCTCGGCCGGACGCCGTTCGCCAAAGCTGACGCTTTCCGTCACTGAGTTCCATCTCGCGTAAGCGTGGGACACAATTTGTGACCGATCGCGTCAGTCGCCCGTGCAAATTGCACGATCCAGGAGGCTCGTAACGCTGGCATGACCACTGCAACTGTTCCTGCGCAACCGTCACCACCCTTTCCAGGAGCACCTCTCATGAAGCGAGTCCAACAAGGTTTCACCCTTATCGAACTGATGATCGTCGTGGCGATCATCGGCATCCTGGCGGCCGTCGCGCTGCCGGCTTACCAAGACTACACGGTCAAGTCGAAGTGGGCGGCCAACATCGCCGAGCTCGAAGGCGTGAAGACCTCGATCAAGACCTGCATGAACGACGAAGCCGGTGTCGGCACGCAGTGCGACACCGTGGCCGAGCTGCAGAAGTACGGCTTCGCCGGCAGCGTCCTGCCCACCCCGAAGTACTCGACCGGCGCTGTGGTCGCGACCGGCAGCGCTACGGCGGTGAACCTGGCCTTCACGGGCGCAACCGACGTCAAGTCGCTGGTCTACAACGCTGACTGCGGCATCGATACGGGTGGCAACATCACCTGCGTCGCCACCGCCACGGACACGCTCGGCAACTACGTCAAGGGCACCGGCCGCTGATGCACCGAACGGAGCGCACGCCGCTCCGTTCTCCTGTCAAGCATCCATCACGCCCCATCAGGTTCGCCTGATGGGGCGTTCGTCCGTCTGCCTTCCGGAGCAGCGCCGGCCGGCCGCGAATTTGCACGGACAATGACGCGCAGACCTGCCACCGGATCCGCCGCGTGACTGCACTCGCCTCCTCCTTCTCCGTCGACGACAAGCTGGCCGAGCCGAAGCTCGGCGTTGCCGCGGCGATGCTCGCCATCGCCTTGCCGACCGTGCTGGCTCGCAACATCCCGCCCTCGGCAACCTTCGTCAACCAGGCTGCCGCGCTCCTCGGATGGTCGCTGTTCATGCTCGCCTGGAGCCGCAGCTGTCGCTCCGCCTGGCCGCTCGGCCGGGGAGCGGCGGCGCTGATGGCAGCATTGGGCCTGTCGGCCGTCGCCGCTCTCGCGTCGTACGCCTTCGGGTCCCTGCCCAAGTCGCTCGCGCTCGGCCCCGTCGCCAGTGTCGCGGCGGCGGGCCTTGTGGTGTGGGCCGGCGTGGGCGCCGGCCGGAGCCGGCTCGGTGCGAAGGCGTTTTCCTGCGTGTGCATCGCGCTCGTGCTCGCGGGAGCCCTCGGCGTTGCCATTGGCGTGATCCAGGTTCTGGCGCCCGAGTGGACCGGCGCCGGCAGTGTCGTCGCGCCCACCGCGCTCGAAGGCCGTGCCTCGGGCAACCTGCGGCAACCCAACCACCTGAGCAGCGTGCTGTTGTGGTCGCTGATCGCCACGCTTTGGTTGTGCGAGGCCGGCCAACTGCCGCGTCGCATCGGCGTCGCACTGGGGTCGGCAATGGTGCTCGGGCTCGCGCTGACCGCCTCGCGCACCGGCATCGTCGGTGTCGTGATCCTCGCGATCTGGGGCGTGCTGGACCGCCGGCTGTCGCGGGGAGCGCGCGGCTTCCTGATCCTGTCGCCCATCGCGTACCTGCTGATTTTCGGCGCCCTGGCCCTCACCGACGATTCGTTCGGCGGGCAGCAGCACGTCACCAGTACCGCTGACAGCCCCAACTCGCGGCTGAACATCTGGTCGAACACGCTGTCGCTGATCGCCCGCCATCCCTGGCTCGGAGTCGGCTTCGGGGAGTTCAATTTCGCGTGGTCGCTGACGCCGTTCCCGAACCGGCCGACCGCCTTCTTCGATCACACGCACAACCTGCCGCTGCAGCTGCTGGTGGAGCTCGGCGTGCCGCTGGGCTTGCTGATCCTGGCGCTGCTCGGCTATGCGCTCTGGCGCGCGTTCGCCGCCGGTCGCACTGCGGATGCAGACACGGCCACCATGCTGCGCTGCGCCTTCATGATGGTGCTGATGATCGGCCTGCACAGCCTGTTCGAGTATCCGTTGTGGTACGCCTACTTCATGCTGCCGGCGGCGTTCATCTGGGGCCTGTGCCTCGGCCACGAACCGTTGCCCGCGAAACTGCTCGCCGGAGATGCAACCACGGCGGGCGAGAGCGCTCGCCCGCCGTTGAAGAGACCGGCGAAGAACCATTCGTTCATCCTCGCCGGGTTGCTGATGCTGCTGGTCAGCGCGGGGGCGGTCGTCGAGTACTTGCGGGTCGCGTCCATCTTCGATCCCGAGAGCGACGAGTCCTTTCCGCTCGCGCTGCGCATCGCGCTCGGCGAGCGCAGCTGGCTTTTCGCCCATCACGCCCACTACGCCGAAGCGACCACCGCCCCGCATCCAGCGCAGGCGCTGCCGTCTTTCGCCTATGCGTCGCATTTCCTGCTCGACACGCGCCTGATGGTGGCCTGGGCCAAGGCCCTGCACGAGAGCGGCGACGACGAGCGGGCGAGGCACATCGCGCAGCGCCTGCGCGAGTTCCGCAACCCGGATTCGGACGCCTTCTTCGCCCCCTGCGACCAGCCGCGCCAGCCGGTCACCGACGTGCCTTTCCAGTGCATGCCGCCTACGAAGTCGATGGACTACACCGCGTTCCGCTGAGTTGACCGGCAGCGGCCGGCGGTCACACCGCGTGCCAGTCGCCCGACTTTCCGCCCCGCTTCTCCAGCACGCGGATCGATCCCATCACCATGCCGCGATCGGCCGCCTTGCACATGTCGTACACGGTCAGCAGGCCCACCTGAACCGCCGTCAGCGCCTCCATCTCGACGCCGGTGCGGCCGTGCGTTTCGACCTGTGCCGTGCAGCGCACGCAGCTGTCGGCCGCATCGGTTTCGAATTCGACCGCGACGCGCGTGAGCGGCAGCGGATGGCACAGCGGGATCAGCTCGGAGGTGCGTTTCGCCGCTTGAATCGCGGCGATCCGCGCGACGCCGAGCACGTCGCCTTTCTTCGCGGTGCCACCGACGATCAAGGCCAGCGTCTGCGGCTGCATGCGGATCTCGCCGGTCGCGCGCGCGATGCGATGGGTCTCGGCCTTGTCCGACACATCCACCATGTGGGCCTGGCCGGCCGGATCGAAGTGCGTCAGCGGCGACGGGGCGGGCGCGGGAGCAGCGGGGGCAGTCATATCGCGAAACAATCCGGCAAAGGTGGCGCTGGCATCATAGTCAGTCGACGCGCGAACTCCTGACAAGGTATTCGCTCGAACGTGCTTCGCTTCCGAGGGACTCGCTTGAACACTTTCGCCGACCGATGCTGGCGCCCTCGGCTGCTCGCCATCCTGTGCGCCCTCTCGATGAGCTTGCCGATGGCCGCCCCACCGGCGTTCGCGCAGAACCGCCTCCCCGCGCTCGGCGACACCGCCTCCGAGGACTTCGGCATCGGCCAGGAGCGCAAGATCGGCGACCAGATCATGCGCGAGATCCGCCGCGATCCGGACTACAGCGACGACGCGATCCTGCTGGAATACCTGCAAGGGGTGTTCGTCCCGCTCGTGGGGGCCGCCCGCCAGCGCGGCGAGATCGGCCCCGATCTCGACCAGCGCTTCGCGTTCGAGCCTTTCCTGGTGCGCGACCGCAGCGTCAACGCCTTCGCCCTGCCGGGCGGCTACATCGGCGTGCACATGGGCCTGATCGCGATGACGTCCACGCGCGACGAGTTGGCGTCGGTGCTGGCGCACGAGATGTCGCACGTCACGCAGCGGCACATCGCGCGCAGCATCGCCAACAGCAAGCGCACCTCGATGATCGGCATCGCCGCCACCATCCTCGGCATCCTGGCGGCGAGCCGCAGCAACAACGCCGACATGGCCAACGCCGCGATCGCCGGCGGCCAGGCGGCCAGCATCCAGGGCCAGCTCAACTTCTCGCGCGACATGGAACGCGAAGCCGACCGCATCGGCTTCGGCGTCATGACCAGCGCCGGCTTCGCGCCCGGCGGCATGGCGTCGATGTTCGAAAAGCTCGCTCAGTCGTCCCGCCTGATGGACAGCGGCGGCTTTCCCTACCTGCGCAGCCATCCGCTGACCACCGAGCGCATCGGCGAAGCGCGCGCCCGTCTCGGCACGACGACGCCGGCGGCGCCCGTCAGCGTGCTGGAGCACACGGTGGCGCAGTCGCGCGCGCGGGTGCTGATGGATACCCGTGTCGATGCACTGCGGCGCTGGCAGTCGCGCGATGCGGACAACACCCCGACCACCGTGAGCGACAAGCTGGCCGCCGCCTGCGACAGCGCGCTCGCCTCGACGCTGTTGCGCGACTGGGCGCGCGCCGACGCCTCGCTGCAGAAGGCGCAGACGCTGGTGCAGGGAAGTCCGCGCAGTGATGCCCGCGCCGAGCGCGCCGTCGCGCTGCTCGCGACACAGTCCATGCTCGACCGCGGCGACCCGGCGCGTGCCGAGGCCGCGTTGAAGCCCTACGCCACCGAGCCGTCCCGCCCGGTCGTCCTCCTCGGTGCGCGCATCGCGCTGGCACGCAGCAGCAACGAAGACGGCTGGAAGCGCGCCGCCGAGGAACTGCAGACCTGGGTCAGCAGCCACGCCAACGATGCCGAAGCGTGGTCGCTCCTCGGACAGCTGTGGGGCCAGCTCGGACAGCGCTTGCGCGCGATGCGCGCCGAAGCCGAGGCACGCGTGGCGGTGGGTGACCTCGCCGGCGCGATCGACCGATTGCGCGCCGGCCAGCGACTCGCGCGCGGGGGAGGCGCGGTGGACTTCATCGAGGCCTCGGTCATCGACGCGCGTCTGCGCGACATCGAAACGCAACGCCGCGCTCTGGCGGCCGACGAGCGCTCTGCGGGCGGCCCTCGCTGAGCGGCGCGCCCCGGGGTGTTCCGGAAGCCTCAGCGGTCGGGGAACACTCGCTCCATGGCGACGTCGATCACCATGCCGCAGAGGCTGTAGATCAGCGAGCCGATCAGCGCAGCGACGAAGCCGGTGACGTTGAAATCCGTCAGCACACTCGCGGCCGCATAGAACATCACGGCGTTGATCACGAAGAGGAAAAGGCCGACCGTCAGCAGCGTCACCGGCAGCGTCAGCAGCACCAGAATGGGACGCAGCAGCGCATTGAACAGACCGATGACGAGCGCCGCGATCATCGCGGCACCAAAGCTCTTCACCTCGACACCGGGGTAGAGGTGCGCCACGAGCAGCAGCGCGGCGGCCAACAGCATCCAGCGAACGATCAGTTTCATGGGGGGCGAGCATAGCGCTTGAACACCGCTGCGAAGCCACGGCGAACGCGAGTCGAGGTTCTCACCATGCGCGTTCGCACAGCCGCGAGACCACCGAGGGACCATCGAGTGATGTCTCATCGCGACAAAAGCGCTGTTTACCTATGGAGATTGCGCGTTTCTCCTATGAAAACTGCTTCTCAATGCAGCACACACGCAGTACCATTCGCACCGCGCGGTCCCTGGAGAAACGAGAGTTCATGCGGCTCTCACCCAGCCCGGCACATCAACAACTCACTTGATGGAGAGAATCGAAATGGCAACTGCGAAGAAGGCCGCCGCCAAAAAGGCGCCGGCAAAGAAGGCCGCTCCGGCCAAGAAGGCGGCGGCGAAGAAGGCCCCGGCGGCCAAGAAGGCCGCCCCGGCGAAGAAGGCCGCAGCCAAGAAGACGGCAGCCAAGAAGGCCCCGGCCAAGAAGCGCACCCCCAACGCCGCCTTCATGAAGGCCATGACCCCCAGCCCGCAACTGGCCGCCGTGATCGGCGACAAGCCGGTTCCGCGCACCGAGGTCACGAAGAAGGTGTGGGACTACATCAAGGCGAACAAGCTGCAAGACTCGGCCAAGCGCACGATGATCAACGCCGACGCCAAGCTGAAGGAGATCTTCAAGAAGGCCCAGGTGTCGATGTTCGAGATGACCAAGCTCATCAACGCGCATCTGAAGTGATGGCCTCCCCGGCGAAGACCGGGGTTCTCCGAAAAAAGCCGGTGCCCCGCACCGGCTTTTTCTTTGTCCCTATGCAGGGGTCGCGGAGGGGCCGGCCAGCAGCCTGGACAGGTCGCTCAGGACCCGCTGGACGTCGATCGGCTTGGTCCAGTAGTCGTCGAAGCCCGCCGCCAGCGCCGCATCGATCTGCTCGCGCATCGCATCGGCCGACAACGCGATGCAGCGCAGCTGCCTCGTGCGCGGGTCCCCGCGCAGCTCGCGGATCAATGCGAGGCCATTGGTGTCCGGCAGGTTCATGTCGATCAGCACCAGGTCGGGCCGCGACTGGCGCGCGATGCGGGCACCGGCGGCGCCGTCCTCGGCCACCCGCAAGGTCCAGTGCGGCTGCGTGCGGAACACCTCTTTCATCAACACCATGTTGAGCGGCTCGTCCTCGATGTAGAGGACCTCGCGCGGGCCGGTGGCCCGCTGGACCGGCGCGGCATCGGCTAGCACGACGGCCGCCGGGAGGGCAGGCTGCGCCGCACCGGCCGGCAACTCGACGGTGAAGGTGGACCCTGCGCCGGGCTGGCTGCGCACCTCCAGGCGCCCGCCCATCGCGTCCACCAGGCGCTGGCAAATCACGAGCCCGAGCCCGCTGCCTTCGGTGCGGCTGTGCTCCGCTCCGAGCCGGTTGAACGGCTGGAACAACGACGCCTGCTGCGCGTCGCTCATGCCGGCGCCCTCGTCGCGGATGGCAATGCGTGTCCGCGAGGCGCCGCTCTCGCCGGCGGCCGGACCCACGTCGACCGCCACCGCCCCGCGCGGCCGGTTGTATTTGATGGCGTTGGACAGCAGGTTCATCAGCACCTGTTCAAGGGCACGCGGATCGGCTTGCACCCAGCAGGCCGCCCTGGGTGGCGGCGGCAGCGTGACGCCCGCTTCCTGGGCCAGCGGCTGGATCAGCGCGAGGCAGTCGTCGAGCGCCGCGCCGGCGTCGACGCAGGCCGGCTGCAGCGAGAAGTCGTCGCTCTCGATGCGCGTGACGTCGAGCACGTCGTTGATGAGAGCGAGGAGGTGCCGCCCGGCGCGAACGACGCTGTCGAGGCGTCGCTGCTGCTCGGGCGCCAGCGCCGCGACGCGGTCCAGCGACATCAGCTGGGCGAAGCCCAGGATGCCGTTCAGCGGCGTGCGCAGCTCGTGGCTCACGCGCGAGAGGAACTCGCTCTTCGCGCGGTTGGCGCGCTCGGCCGCTTCCTTGTCGCGCTGCAGCCGCTCGATTTCGAGCTGCGCCGTGACGTCGCGGCAGGTGCCCACGACGCCGATCGGCTGGCCCTGCGCGTCGTAGCGGCCGCGCGCCGTCGCCTCGAGCGTCGTCTGCCGACCGTCGGGCCGGACGAGGCGGTAGCGGGTCTCGTGGGTGCCGCGGGTCTGCAGCGCCTGCTCGATGCCAACGCGCATGGCGTCGCGGTCGTCCGGGTGGATCGACTCCATCCACGCGGCAAGCGTGTAGTGGGCGAGCGGATACCCGACGCCGTGGTTGATGCAGGCGCGGCGATCGAGCGCCATCCCGCCGCTGGCCAGATCGAGCTCCGCGATGCCGATGCCCGCTGCGTCCGCCGCCATCTCCCAGCGCTCCTCCGAACGCCGCAGCGCCAGCTCGGTCTCCTTGCGCTCGGTGACGTCTGCGGTGAAGCCGTGCCACAGCGTGCCGCCGTCGCCGAGGCGCTCGGGCATCGCGCGGGTTTCCAGCCAGCGCACGGCGCCGTCCCCGCGCACGATGCGGTACTCGCGCTGCCAGGCGGTGAGCGCGTCGGCGGACTTCCGGATGCTGTCGGCGAAGCCGGGACGGTCCTCGGGATGCAGCATGCGCAGCGGCAGCGACGCGTCGGCGCCGGCGGCGTCGAATGGCGTCTCGATGCCGAACATCTCGCGCAGCCCGTCGCTGGCGTACGGATAGTGGAACGAGCCGTCGCGGTTGAGCTGGAACTGGAAGATGACCCCGGGCACCTGCGACGACAGCTTGCGCAACAGCGCGTCCTGACCGCGTGAGCGGCGCATCGCTGCGACCTGCGCCGAGACGTCGCGTGCGGTGCCGCGGTAGCCGGCGAAGGCGCCGCCCTCCTCGAACACAGGCACCGCGCTGCGCGACACGTACAGCAGTCCGCGTGGCGTCTGCTTGGCCGTCACGGCGCGCGAGAACGGCTGCCGGCGCCGCATCAGCTCGCCGAGCGTGCTGCCGTTCGAGCGCGCCGCGCCATGGGCATCGAGCAGCGGCTGGTCGGCCAGCGGCTCGCCGATCACCGACTCGGGTGCCAGCCCCGTGGCGACGCCGAAGGCGCTGGAAACCCAGGTCGTGCGCAGCGCGCCATCGGTCTCCCACATCCAGTCGCCCGAGGCGCGCCCGAAATCGAGCAGCCGGCGATGCTCGGCGTTCAGCGCGTTCATGCGCTGGCGGCTGCGCAGCAGCTCGGTGGCGGTGCGCGCCAGGCCGAGGAGCGCATCGCGCTCGTCCGCCTGCAGGCGCCGCGCGGCGGTGTCCACGACGCACAGCGTGCCCAGCGTCGCGCCGCGGAACTGCAGCGGCACGCCGGCGTAGAACCGCAGGTGCGGCGATCCGGTCACCATCGGGTTGTCGTGAAAGCGCAGATCGGTGTGCGTGTCCGGCACCTCCAGCAGCGCATCGCCGAGGATGGTGTGCGCGCACAGCGACACGTCGCGCGGCGTCTCGCGCAGCGCCAGCCCGTGTGCCGCCTTGAACCATTGGCGGTGCTCGTCCACCAGTGTGATCAGCCCGATCGGGCAGTCGGTGAGCTTCGCTGCCGCCAGGGCCAGCGCATCGAACGCCGCTTCCGGATCGGTGTCCAGCAGTCCCAGCTCACGCAGCACGGACAGGCGGCGCGCTTCGTTGGGAGGGTGGGGGGCCGGATGCATGCGGGTCGTGCGAGGAGCGCGCCATTGTGGGACACGCCTCCGGCGACCGGCCGTGCAGATGTCGCACGCATCTAGCCCCATGCCGTTGCCGCGTGCGGCCAACCCAACAATCACCGTCCGAGTCCGAACAGCGCCGCCGCGTTCTCCCACGCAATCTTGCGCGCCGCCTCGGGCGGCAGGTCGCCGAGCCACGCACGCGCCTGGCGCATCAGCGTCTCGTACGAATCCCAGCGCTCATTGACCCAGGTGTCCGAGCCGATCAGGAAGCGCTCCGGCATCTCGCCGAGCAACGCCTTCCAGTCGGCGCTCAGGCGGCCGCTGCCATCGGTGAGCCCGGGGCGGTAGGACAGCTCGCCCATCAGTGTCGGATGCTTGACCAGCAGCGCGCGCACGCGCGCCACGGGCGCGCCGCCGATGCCGGTGTGGGCCCAGATCAGGCGCACATTCGGTGCGTGGGCCATCAGCAGGTCGATGGCGTCGTCGTCCACGTGGGCCAGCACCGCGAGCTCGCGCTCCTGCGCCAGTCGCATGAGCTTTTGCGCGACCGGCCCATTGGCGTTCGCGCTTTCGTAGAGGTGGAATTCACCCAGTCCACGGTAGGGGCCGGCGGGGGTGCCTCGCGCGAGCTCGTCGTGGACCATCTCGTGGATCGACTCGTCCTTGAACCAGCTGCCGTAGTCGGCGCGATTGCGGTACAGGCGCACGAAGGGCACGACCGTCACGCCGGCCGCGCGCGTTTGCGCGGTGGCGGCCGCCAGCGCCTTGGTGCCGTCGTTGGGACGGCTGTTGGCGACGATGCCGCGCACGCCGCTGCGCTTCATGCGCGCCAGTACGTCGGCGATCGGATGCGGCTGCCGGGCTTCGTCGTTGTAGTGGAGGTGGGCGTCGAACAGCGGGCCGGCATACGGCTCGGCATGTGCCGCGGCGCAGGCCGCCAGCCACAACGCCACGAGCCAGCGTCCCATGAGGGTCATCCGCGCGCGAGGCGCCGTGCGACGAAGTCGAGCCTGTCCTGGCCCCAGAAGATCTCGCCGTCGATCACGTAGCTCGGCGCGCCGAACACGCCGGTCTCGATCGCCTGCTGCGTGTCCGCCTCGTAGCGCTCGTGCACCGCCTGCGAGTGAGCGTCGTCGAGCCGGCGCGCGGGCAGCCCGCACGCCGCCAGCAGCGCGGCGAGGTCGTTTGCATCGGCAATGTTGCGGTCCTCGACCCACACGGCGCGCAGGATGGCGCCGGTGATGGCCATTGCCGCGTCGGTCCCGTCGTGCATGTCGACGGCGATGATGAGCTGAGCGGCATCGTCGCCGTTGATCGGGAAGTACCTGGGCTGCAGGTTGATCGCCTGGCCGAGAAAGTCGCTGAAGCGCTTCAGTTCGACGAGGCGATAAGCCTGGCGTTGCGGCGCGCGCTTGGACAGCGGCAAGCCGCCGGATACCGGGAACACCTTGCCGCCCAGGTCCACCGGGAGCACTCTCACCTTCGCGCCGGCCGCAGCGACGATCTCGCCGAAGCGCCGGTGGCCGAGGTAGGTCCATGGCGAGACGGGAGCGAAGTAGTAGTCGACGGTCAGGCTCATGGTGTCTCCTCGAGGCTGGCCGCAGTCTAGCCAGCGCTCCGGGATCGCGCTGCGCCGATCTCAAAGCCCGGCTTGCATCCGGGCTACGAGACGCCGATCAGGCGTCGAGCAGCGGCTTCAGGTAGCGGCCGGTGTAGCTCGCCGGGTTGGCGGCCACGTCTTCCGGCGTGCCGCTGGCGACGACGGTGCCGCCGCCGGCGCCGCCTTCGGGGCCCATGTCGATCAGCCAGTCGGCCGTCTTGATCACGTCGAGGTTGTGCTCGATCACGACGATGGTGTTGCCGGCGTCGCGCAGCTGGTGCAGCACCCTCAGCAGCAGGTCGATGTCGGCGAAGTGCAGTCCGGTGGTCGGCTCGTCGAGGATGTACAGCGTGCGGCCGGTGTCGCGCTTGCTGAGCTCGAGCGCCAGCTTGACACGCTGCGCCTCGCCGCCGGACAGCGTGGTCGCGCTCTGGCCGAGCCGGATGTAGCCCAGGCCCACGTCGAGCAGCGTCTGCAGCTTGCGCGCGATGGCCGGCACCGCGCTGAAGTACGCATGCGCGTCCTCCACCGTCATGTCGAGCACCTCGGTGATGTTCTTGCCCTTGTAGAGCACTTCCAGCGTCTCTCGGTTGTAGCGCCGGCCATGGCAGACGTCGCAGGGCACGTAGACGTCGGGCAGGAAGTGCATCTCCACCTTCAGCACGCCGTCGCCCTGGCACGACTCGCAGCGGCCGCCCGCCACGTTGAAGCTGAATCGTCCCGGCCCGTAGCCGCGCTCGCGGGCGGCCGGCACCTCGGCGAAGAGCTCGCGGATCGGCGTGAACAGGCCCGTGTAGGTGGCCGGGTTGCTGCGCGGCGTGCGGCCGATCGGGCTCTGGTCGACGTTGATGACCTTGTCGAACACGTCGAGCCCGTCGATCGAGTCGTGCGGCTCCGGCTCGGCGTGGCTGTTGTAGAGCTTGCGCGCGACCGCTGCGTACAGCGTGTCGTTAACCAGCGTGCTCTTGCCGGAACCGGAGACGCCGGTCACGCAGGTGAACAGGCCGACGGGGATCTCCGCGCTGACGCCTTTCAGGTTGTTGCCCCTGGCATTGACGATGCGCAGGCTCTCCGCTTCGGAGGCGCGGCGCCATGGATGGCGCACCTTCGGCACCGGAATGCGCAGCACGCGCGCCAGGTACTTGCCCGT
This sequence comes from Piscinibacter sp. XHJ-5, assembly GCF_029855045.1. Taxonomy (GTDB): domain Bacteria; phylum Pseudomonadota; class Gammaproteobacteria; order Burkholderiales; family Burkholderiaceae_C; genus Albitalea. Next base: position 6,482,982 of record NZ_CP123228.1, on the reverse strand, counting down.
CAGCGACTCGCTGCTGTGGGACACGTCCTCGGCCGTGCCCTGCGCGATCACGCGCCCGCCGTGGGCACCCGCGCCCGGGCCCATGTCGATCACGTGGTCGGCCGAGCGGATCGCATCCTCGTCATGCTCGACCACCAGCACGCTGTTGCCGATGTCGCGCAGGTGCCTCAGCGTGCCGATCAGCCGGTCGTTGTCGCGCTGGTGCAGGCCGATGCTCGGCTCGTCGAGCACGTACATGACGCCGGTGAGCCCGGAGCCGATTTGCGAGGCGAGCCGGATGCGCTGCGCCTCCCCGCCGGAAAGCGTGTCGGCGCTGCGGTCCAGGCTCAGGTAGCTCAAACCCACGTCGTTGAGGAAGGTGAGCCGCGAGCGGATCTCGCGCACCACCTTGTCGGCAATCTCCGCCTTCGCGCCCTGCAGCCGCAGGGTCTCGAAGTAGTCCAGGCACTCGCGCAAGGTGAAGTGCTCGACGCGGTAGATCGGCTCGCCGCGCTCCTCGCGCTCGTCGAAAAGGAACACGTTGCGCGCTTCGCGCCGCAGCCGCGTGCCTTCGCATTCGGGGCAGGGCTTGGCGCTCTGGTAGCGCGCCAGGTCCTCGCGCACCGCGGCCGAGTCGGTTTCCTTGAAGCGCCGCGTGAAGTTGGGAATGATCCCCTCGAACGGATGCAACCGCTTCACGCTGCGCGTCTTGCCGCGAGCGCCTTCGGCCTCGTAGACGAAGGCGATGTCCTCGGCGCCGGAGCCGTACAGCAGCACCTGCTTCGCGCGATCGGGCAGGTCCTCGAACGGCGCGTCGATGTCGAAGCCGTAGTGCTTCGCCACGCTTTCGAGCAGCGAGAAGGTGTAGCCGTTGCGCCGGTCCCATCCCTTGACCGCGCCGCTGGCCAGGCTGAGGGTGGGAAAGCCGACCACGCGGTCCGGGTCGAACACCGTCACCAGCCCCAGACCGTCGCAGCTCGGGCACGCGCCGACGGGCGAATTGAACGAGAACAGCCTCGGCTCGAGCTCCGCCAGCGAGTAGCTGCAGATCGGGCAGGCGAACTTGCTGGAGAACAGATGTTCGCGATCCGCGTCCATCTCGAGCGCGATGGCGCGGCCGTCGGCGATGCGCAGCGCGGCTTCGAAGCTTTCCGCGAGCCTCTGCTGCAGCCCCGGCTGCACCTTGACGCGGTCGATGACGACGTCGATGTCGTGCTTCTCGGCCTTCTTCAGCTTGGGCACGTCGGACGCTTCGTAGGCGGCGCCATCGACGCGAAAGCGCACATAGCCCTGGGCCTGCATGTCGGAAAACAGCTCGCCGAACTCGCCCTTGCGGTCGCGCACCACCGGTGCCAGCACCATCAGCTTGGTGCCCTCGGGCAACGCGAGCGCGGCGTCGACCATCTGGCTGACGCTCTGCGCGCGCAGCGGGAGGTGGTGATCGGGGCAGAACGGCGTGCCGGCGCGGGCGTACAGCAGGCGCAGGTAGTCGTGGATCTCGGTGACGGTGCCGACGGTGGAGCGCGGGTTGTGCGAAGTCGCCTTCTGCTCGATGCTGATCGCCGGGCTGAGGCCCTCGATCACGTCGACGTCGGGCTTGTCCATCAGCTGCAGGAACTGCCGCGCATAGGCCGAGAGGCTCTCGACGTAGCGGCGCTGGCCTTCGGCGTACAGCGTGTCGAACGCGAGGCTCGACTTGCCCGAGCCGGACAGTCCGGTGATCACCACCAGCTGGTTGCGCGGGATGTCGAGATCGATGTTCTTGAGGTTGTGCGTGCGCGCGCCGCGCACGCGGATCATCGGGGCCTCGATGGAGGCCTCGGTCGAGGATCCTGCACGGGAAAGGTCGTCGGAGGGGACGGCGGACATCGGAGCGCGGCGCAAACCGGCCATGATAACGACGCCGCCGAGTCGGCGGACGCACCCCTACTGCGTCGCCTCCTGCAGCCGGGCGCGGAGTGCCCGCTCGTCGGCGGCCCCGAGCGGGGCCTGCCAGCGTCGCAGCGTTCCATCCGGCGAGCGGGTTTCCCAATGCGCCGCGCCGCTGTCCACGCCCAGCCGATGCGAGGTGCCGTCCTGGTGGCGCAGCACCAGGTCCTCGCCCGACCCGGCCGGCCCCGCGCCGGGCGATCGATGCCAGCGCCTGCCGGTCTCGGCATCGAGCTGCGTCAGCCAGCCGGTGATGCGGTCGCCGACCGGCTGCTCTGCCACGCCGCCGCGGTGCCACGACCAGCGCGAAGCATCGACGGCGAGCGTGGCACGCAGATCGGCCAGCGACGCCGTTTCGGTCGAGAGCGAAAGCCGCTGGCGCAGCTCGCGCGAATCGCCCGACAGCACGGCGGGGGCGCGCTGCGCTTCGGCGAGCGGCGAAGCGGGCGCGGCGGGTGTCGGAACCGTGGCCGCCGCTGCCGCCGGGGCCGGCGGCGGGGGCGCGGCGGCCATGACGTCTGCCGTGCCCGCGGCCTTGGCCGTCGCATCGACCGCGGGCGCCGGCGCACGCCGCGCCTCGCGCCTGACAGGCGTCTCGAGGGCCGGTGCCGGCGCCTGGGTCGACCCGGTCGCCGTCGTCGATGGCGCCTTGGCCACCGGCACCGGTGGAGCGGCCGGCGCGGGGGCGGCGTCCGGCTCGGGTGCGATGGCTGCGGGCCGCGGCGCGTGCTCCTGCGGCGGGCGGTCCCACCAGATCAGGCCCACGGCCGTCGCGACCATCACGCTCGCAAATGCCGCACCGATCGACGGACGCGCCAGCCAGCTCCACCAGCGCGCCGATGTCGATGCAGCACGCGGCGCCGGCGCTTTTGCGTGCGCCTCGCGAAGGATGCGCTCGCTGAGCGCCGGCGGCGGACCGACGTGGACGTCGGGCGCGTGCCGCAAGGCCGCGCGCAGCCAGGCGTCGCGCTCGGCGTCCTCGGACGGCAGCGGCCGCTCGCCGTTCATCGCGTGTCTCCGGTGGGGCCTTGCATGGGCGCGAGGTACGCCCCCATGCAGGTCCTGAGCTTGCTCATCGCGTAGCGCAGACGCGTCTTGGCGGTCTCGAAGCCGACATCGAGCGCGTTCGCCACCTCGGCCAGCGGCAACCCGTCATCGTGGTGCAGCAGAAAGGCGCTGCGCTGCGGCAGCGGCAGCTCGTCCAGGCAGTGCAGCAGGCGCTCGCCGGCCCGCCGCCAGAACGCCAGGTCCTCGCTGTGCGGCGCGGCGCTGGCCGGCGCCGGCCAATGCTGCCAGGCGGCGGCGTCGGGCTCCCAAGGCTCGCCGTCGTCTTCGGCATCCAGCGACACCTCGCGCCCGCTGCGCCGCCACACGTCGATGACGCGGTGGTGCGCCAGCGTGAACAGCCAGGTGCGGAACGTTGCGCCCTGGGGCTGCCACTGCGACCGCGCATGGATCACGCGCAGCCAGGTGTCCTGGAACACCTCGTCGACCTGCCCCGCCAGCGACGGGCCGAGCAGGCGGCGGATGAAGCGGTACAGCGCCGCCTGGTGGCGCGCGTACAGCGGCTCGAACGCCGAGGCGTCACCGGACGCATAGGCGCTCATCAGCTCGTCGTCGCCGGGTTCAGGCCGGGGAGCCAGCATGGATCGATCTGCTCATGGCGAAGGTGATACGGCCCAGCCGCATCACCGGGGTGAAATGTTTCGTCGTAGCATAGTTCCCATGCCCGCGAGGATCCGAGCCGCCCTGTCGTGGGCCGCGTTGCTCACGGCCGCGGCGTGCGTGCTGCACGGCTGCGGCGGCAGCATTCACTTCGGCTTCGGCGACGACTTCGATGACGGGCCGCCCTCGGTGAACCTCACCACCGCCGCGGTCAGCGTGCAAGCCGGCCAAACCGCGCGCTTCGTCGCCGCGGCGTCCGACGAGGACGGCGTGGACCGGGTGTCGTTCTACCGCGTCGACGGCAACGCATCGGTGCTCCTGGGCAGCGACACCAGCGCGCCTTACGAATGGAATGCCGTCGCGCCGGCCGACGGGCGCAGCTCGCTGCAGGTGTTCGCTCGGGCTGTGGACGGCTTCGGCAGCGAGGCCGACAGCGCCACCGTGTCGGTGGCCATCACGCCGTGACCGGCGGCGGCAGCGCCAGCCGGCGCCCCATCCAGCGGCCCCACGCTGCCTGTTCGAGCACCTCGAACGCCAGCCGTTCGTAGAACGCGTTCGCGCGTGGATTGGACGCCGACACGCCGAGGTGAACGCCCGGCACGCCGGCCGTCTGCAGCGGCTCGAGCAAGGTCGCCATGAGGTGCGCGCCGAGGCCGCGTCCCTGCGCGCGCGGCAGCAGATCGATGTGCAGGTGGGCCGGATGCGTGTCGAGAAAGTCCATGTGGGTGGGCACGCCGGCATGCGCGCGCCGCGTGAGATCCGCCTGCGGGCCTTCCCGATCCGGATCGGGAAGGGGGTGGCGGCGGCGCAGCGCCGGCCACCACTGCTGCTCGCCGCGGCTCGCGTACTCGCGCGTGTCGGGCGTGGCGACGATGTAGCCGGCGATGCCCGCGTCGTCCTCGCCGAGCCAGCACCATAGCGGCTCCAGCTCGAGGTACGGCAGCAGGAAGATCTCGGCGAGCAGCCCCGGATCGGCGTAGCGGCTGCGTGCGTCGCCGCCGTCATGGCCGGTGCGCAGGCAGATGTCGATCAGCGCCGGCCGATCGGCGGCTTGCGGATGTCGCACGTACCACATGCCGCTGCGCTGCGCCGCCTCAGCCGGCACCGGACTCCAGCACGCGCAGGATCTCGCGGCCGTAGGCTTCGAGCTTCTTCGCGCCGACCCCGCTGATCTGCCCGAGCTCTCCCAGGCTGGCGGGGCGCGCACGCGCCATCTCGGCCAGCGTGGCGTCGTGGAACACCACGTAAGCCGGCAGGTTGTGCTCGCGCGCGACCTCGGCCCGCCAGGACTTGAGCGCCGTGAACAGCGTGGTGCCCTGGGCGTCCAGCGGCAGCGGCGTCGGCTTGTCCCTTGCGGTGCGCGGGGTCCTGGCGGACTTGCCGCGACCTGGTGCTTCGTTCGCCTGGCGCAGCAGCATGTCGACTTCGCCGCGCAACACGAAGCGCGCGCTCGAGGTGAGCTCGAGGGTGTTGAACTCGCCCTCGGTGCGGACATGCCCCAGCGCGATGAGCTGGCGCAGCACGGCGCGCCACTGCAGGTCGTTCAGGTCGGCGCCGATGCCAAAGGTGGACAGTCGCTGGTGCTGGAACTGCGTGACCTTGTCCGTCACCTTGCCGCGCAGCACATCGATCAGGTGGCCCGCGCCGAAGCGCTGGCCGCCGTTCTGGTGGAAGCGGTAGATGCACGACAGCGCCTTGCGTGCCGCCTCGGTGGCGTCCCAGGTGGCGGGCGGATGCAGGCAGTTGTCGCAATTGCCGCACGGCACGCTGCCTTCGCCGAAGTACGCCAGCAGGCGCACGCGGCGGCAATCGTGCGCCTCGGCAAGGGCCAGCAGCGCGTCGAGCTTCTGGCGCTGGCCGCGCTTGAACTCGTCGCCGGCCGGGCTTTCGTCGATCATGCGCCGCTGGTTGACGACATCGGCCAGCCCGTAGGCCATCCAGGCGTCGGCCGGCAGGCCGTCGCGGCCGGCGCGGCCGGTTTCCTGGTAGTAGCTCTCGATGTTCTTGGGCAGGTCGAGGTGGGCGACGAAGCGCACGTCCGGCTTGTCGATGCCCATGCCGAAGGCGATGGTGGCCGCCATCACCAGGCCGTCCTCGCGCAGGAAGCGGTCCTGGTGGCGCTTGCGCATCTCGGTGTCGAGGCCGGCGTGGTAGGGCAGTGCGGCGATGCCTTCGCTGCTGAGCCACTCGGCGGTTTCCTCCACCTTCTTGCGCGACTGGCAGTAGACGATGCCGGCTTCGCCTTCGTGCTCGTCCTGGATGAAGCGCAGCAGCTGCGCGCGTGCGTTGTCCTTTTCGACGATGGCGTAGCGGATGTTGGGGCGGTCGAAGCTGCTGATGAACACGCGCGCCTGCTCGAGCTGCAGCCGCTCGATGATGTCGGCGCGCGTCAGCTCGTCGGCGGTCGCGGTGAGCGCGATGCGCGGCACGCCGGGGTAGCGCTGGTGCAGCACGTTGAGCGCGAGGTAGTCTTCGCGGAAGTCGTGGCCCCACTGGCTCACGCAATGAGCCTCGTCGATCGCGAACAGGCTCAGCAGGCCGCGCTCGCGCAGCGAGTCGAGCTGCGCCAGGAAGCGCGGCGTGGTCACGCGCTCCGGCGCGGCGTACAGCAGGACCAGCCGGCCGCTCATCATCTCGCGCTCGATCTTCTGCGTGTCCTCGAAGCTCAGCGTGGAGTTGAGGAAGGCCGCATGCACGCCCGCTTCCTCGAGCGCCCCGACCTGGTCGTGCATCAGCGCGATCAGCGGTGAAACGACCACCGCGACGCCGCGTCCCGCGCGGTGCCGCACGATGGCGGGCACCTGGTAGCACAGGCTCTTGCCGCCGCCGGTGGGCATGAGGACCAGCGCATCGCCGCCGGCGACCACGTGCTCGACGATGTCGGCCTGAGCGCCGCGGAATGCGGCGTAGCCGAACACCTCGTGCAGCACGGCCAGGGAGGTGTCGACGGAGGCGGTGACGGCGGAATTCACGGGACGGCAGGCGGCGGGAGCGAGAGACCGGGATGGTACGGGACGCCGTCGCGCGCGCTGCCGTCACAACGGGGGAAGCCATGAGAGGCGGTGCGCACGCCACTCGTTACACTCGCGCTCCAGATCAGATCGCCCGGCGCCGACCGGGAACAAACGAGGGAGGAATCACATGCGATACCGCGCTTGCAGCGCGCTGCTGGTGGCCGCCGTGCTCGTCGGCTGTGCGGGTGAAGTCGTGCGTCAGCCGGTGGAGCTGAACGCGTCGGTGCCCGAAGCGGGCCGGCTCTACACGCTGCGCAACGACGTCGAGGTCAGGCTCGAGTCGAACTACACCCGCATCATCCGCGCCCACACCGAATTTTCCGTCGCCGGGAGCTTGCCGCAGGGCACCGTTCTGCGCCCGACGCAGACGGTGCTCACCGTCGAGGGCCGCCACATGCACGAGGCCTACGCCGTGCTGCGCGACGACCGCCTGGTCGGCTTCTACCTGCCGGTCGAGAAAGCGTTCTCCCCGTTGCCGCTGGCAACCTCATTTCCCCTCGTTCAAAGGAAAGACTGACGATGAAGACCCTGTATCGCGTTGCGCTGTTGCTGGTGGTGGCTTTTCTGACCGCTTGCGCTTCCGGCCCCAAGCACGCCGAAGTGGCCTCCTCCATTCCGGGTCTCAAGCCGGACCAGGGGCGTGTCTACGTTTACCGCAGCAGCAGCATGATGGGCGCGGCGATCCAGCCCAATGTGCTGGTCAACGGGAAGGTCGCCGGCGAGTCCAAGCCGGGCGGGTTCTTCTTCGTCGACCTGCCGGCGGGTCCGATCGAGGTGGCGACGTCCACCGAAGTGGAGAAGAAGCTGAGCTTCACGCTGAGCGCCGGCCAGATCCGCTACGTGCGCACCAGCATCGGCTTCGGCCTGATGGTCGGACGCGTCTATCCGGAGCTGGTGGACAACGCCGAGGGCGCGAAGCAGCTGGCCGAAACGAGCTACATCGGCGCGCCGCTCAGCAAGCGCTGAAGCGACTCGTCCGGTCGTCGAACGGCACGGTGTTCCCCGTGCCGTTCGTGCTTCCGGGGGCCCCGTGTGGACGTCATGGTAGCCGCCGGCGCAGGCGATAATCGAGGCATTCCCGTCATCTGGAGTTCGGTCCATGGCCTCGGTCAACAAAGTGATCTTTGATCACATGACTTGATTTGCCGTGGAGTGTCTTGATTGCAGCGTCAGATTGGACAGAGTTGGCTGGCTTCGTCCTATGGACGAGTAGCAGGGAGGGGTCCGGGGAGGGGGTCGCGAGCCTGTGGATAACTTGCGACCGAAGTGCCATCATCGGATGGTCATGATCAAGCATTCCCGGCCTATCGGCGAAGCTCACCTCACACGTTGGCGTCAGCTCGATGCCTCGCAAGTTTTGGCAGCGATTGCCGAACACGTCAAGATGGATCTGACGTTCGTTCCGATAAAGGACACAAGCAGTTCCAGGTGGCACGCAAGTGTGGGCGGTGTTGACTACGAACTCTTGCTCACCGGACCCAGATTCTGGGACTGTCGCGCTCACGTGGGTGGGGGTGGCGCCATTGACTTGGTCATGCATCTGACGCGCGCGGAGTTTAAGGCGGCTGCCCTCAGGCTTATAGCCGCCGGCCTTTGACGGCTCGGCCAGACCCTGGCGCCACTACACGGCGGTTCCTGGGGGAGACGCAGCAAGACGCACTGCCCGCTCACGTGTGCGACGCACCAACAACTCTGGCGTGAGCCCAAGGCTGTGAGCGATCGAGAAGACCACCGACAACGAAGGCTGTCGGCGGCCGTTCTCCAATAGACCGATGTAGGTGCGGTCGATATCAGCGTCGTGCGCCAGCTGTTCCTGGGTAATCCCCGATTCCTGACGTGCTTCGCGAACGATGTTCGCAAAGGCTTCGACCAGAACAGGATTTCGCGCACCCGACATGCGCAGACTATCTCGGCCGATGCGACTATAGTCCACCGACAATAGTCGCATGGATGAGAGCATGAATATGCCGGACATACTGCCCAAGGTCAGTCGCTGGCGGGTGGTCTTCAGACCTATCTGCACGATCCACCTCGCAGCAGCGGCAGCCGTCCTTACCGGCTGCGCAGCGAACAACCCGCAGGCCGTGCTTGATTGGGACGGCTTCATTGCCTCATTCGCCGGAGAGGCCCGAAAACAGCCCCAGTACGCAACCGCAGCAGTGAAAGTCGTCGGCAACCCTGACGCGAGCGCTTCGATCGCGGGGGGCAACGCGAGATTTGAACGCTGGTGCGCGGCACATGGTGGCAAGAGCGATGCCACACAGACACTCGCCCGCTCAAACCCCACGGTGAGCATCTTTCACGACGCACTTGGGTTGAAGAGCAACGCCGAACAAGCGCGTGGAATTGATTGGAAGCCGATCAACGCAGTGGCCTGCGTTGATGTTCACAGTGCAGAACTGATTGCAGCGATGGTCAGCGAGCAGGGCAAGAACGAAGCGCGAACGTCTGAGGGCAAAGTGGTGGACAGGGTGACTCGTGTCTTCTTCACCAGGCAACAAGCAGTCGAGTTCAACGATGAGTACGCAAGACGGGAGATTGAACGCACTGAGCAAGCCGTTGCGGTATCGCGTGACCGCGAGGCCAAACGTGGGGCCGCAACGCGAAGACTTCGGGAAAATCCACGGATTGGCGATCGGACGCTGAATGGAACCATCGTTGACATTCGCCCGCCTCTGGTTCTGGTTCAGTACGACGAACGCTACCGAGTTCTCACGAATCGACCATTGACCGAGTGGCTTCGAATTGACGCCTTGTCGGCACCGTCCGATGGCCTGTGACCATGGGGCATAGCGCTTCTGAGGATTGGGTTTCTGGCATTTCCGAATCGCTTCGCGGCCTCGTAGCTGCCGGCGCCGACGAGGAAGAACTCGGACAATTCATTCAAGCGAAGAAGGATGGTGACGCTGATCTCGCGAATCGGATTTTGCGCACTCCACGTCTGCCAACGATGGCGAGAGGCGCTTCAGACCTCGGCGAGAACCTCGATGATGTCTTGGATCGATTGAGAGTTGCGGCTCTCAAACCTGTGGTGAACAAGATGGACGCTCGCATGCTGCGTCTGTACGTTCAATGCGTGTGGCATGTATCGGAACAAATCGTCAGGACGCACAAAGACGAATCGTTCTGGTCCGTCGAGGCGGCCGTCACCGCGGTTGCGGACGTTGTCATGAAGTTCTCACTTGCTCAACAAAAGGCCATTGCCGACTTGCACCGATGATCGAGAAAGACGTGTTGGCCTTGGAATCCAAGTTTGTCGTGGACAGCACAGTGATGACGCGATGGCCGGATGCCACTGAACGCTCCCGCCTTGGCTCACCCCAATGCATGATCTTGATTGCAGGCAGCAAAGTGACTTCCTTCCGCACGCGCGCCCCACGGAGGCCGAAATGAGTACACCCGAAGAACGAATGCGCGCGTTGCGGAGGGGATTGGAACTCCTGGAAGCCATACAACTGGATCCAGCTGTTCCTGTCGAAAGTCGCGATGAGGCTAAGTCGCTCGCGCTACGGTACCCCACGCCAGCCTCGCTAAACGAGTTGCTCGCCTCCGGCGCGAGACATCTTCCCGGAGAAGTGGGGTCGGCAATCGACCGTGCACGAGGGCTGTTTGAGGAGCTGCAATCGCGCGGCGTAGGTTCTACAAGCACAACACGCCGCCTGTCGTACACGTTGCGGCATTTCCCTCTTCTCCCCGCAGCAGAGCGAGCTGATGACTGCCTGAGGGGTCTGCAAGATTGGTTGCAGCCTGAATGCCTTGACAACACCTTCGACTTCCTACGCTAGCGCGCCAACGGCGCCTTCGCCGGGTAGATCGCTTTCCTCTCGGTGTCGAGTCCCACAAGGTCAAACTCTGGAAGCATGCTCACATAGTTGGAGACGGCCTGAAGCTGCTCCGATACCGTGTCCTTCTCGTCTATGTCCTCGGGCTGTAGGTCATCTGGTTCGTCGAACACCACGCGCACGTCAACATCGCCGTAGTCGTCGCGGATGTGCAGCGCGCTACCGAAGAGCTCGATGCTCGCGATCTTGATGCGAGCACCCGGGCGGGCATTCAATGCTGCAGCCGCAGCGACCAAGTCCGCGATGATCACGTCCATTTGGGCCCTCGAAATCCGAGGGAGCCCGTTCGCGCCAAGCAGCGCCATCGCCGGCGTTAGCGGCTTGCCACTGCCGTCCAGGTACCCTCGCTCGACCAGCTCGGCGAACAGCGCTCTAGCCTGCGTGTCTTGCACTCCCAGTTCCGATGCCACGAAGTCGGCGGAAAGCCTCTTTAGAGGGACTACCCACTCGCCGTCCAGCTGTTGCGGGGGAGCGATGGGCACCTCCATGAACGCCCTGAGAAGAGCCTGAACTTCAGCCGCGGTCGCGTGGGTGAAGTGAACGGTACAGATGTCCATTTGGGCGGATTCCTCAGCTGACCCTCGATCATTCTTCGTCGTCCAGGGTTGGGCAGACGAACTTCAGCACTTCGGTCGCCAGTTCATGCCATAAGTCATCAGCAACCTCGGTGGCCGGCCGCTTCTTCTTATCGACGAAATGATCGTCCACTGATTGCCATGCGGAAAACTGCTTCTTGGGCTTAGGCTCTCCTGCATCCAGAAGCTTCAATCTGATGCGCTTTAAGGCCAGGCTTTCATGGTCGAAACTCAGCGACGCGAAATAGCTCTGTCCCTTCTTGGCTTCGTCATCCATCTCGGTGACCTTGGCGATCAACTCTTGTTTGATGCGACCCGAAAGGTCTAGGAATGCTGCTCGCTTGCTGACCTTGTCCAGGGCGCTTATCGCTCTATCGTGCTCTTTGAGCCCGTCCTTCAGATATTCCCAGTCGAGGTCACACTTGTAGCCTGTGAAGGTGAGGCCATCGGAAAAGTGAGAGCTGCTTCGATACTGCTCGAGCTTCTCCAGCTCCTGCAAGGCGACATGAGGATCGGTCGTCTTGAGAATGTTGTCGATCGCGACCAACGCCTCCTCCATGTCATACAGGAGTGAGCGCAGCTTGTCCCTGTAGTCGTAGAACGCACGAGGTATGTCTTCCTGAGAGTTCGGAATTGGCAGCGTGTATGCGAAGTCAATGTCGCGCTTTTCAACCTTGCGGTACGGGATGTTGACCCGGTCCAGAAACCGCAAGGACTCTGAGGAAGAGCGTTGCGCCAATTCGTGCTGAATCTTGTCGAGCGCCTGTCGCCGGTTCAGGACGCGAAACTTTTCATCGAGAGCCTTCTTGCCTGCGATGTAGCGTGGTGGGTCGTCCTTCGATCGATCAAGTGTCTCGGCGATTTCGCGGGATGACAACAAATACATTCCCGCCTGATCCTCGTTGCCGACGTGCAGGACCGCGAAGAATCCCTTGAGCGGTTCACCTTTGTCATCGATCACGTACCGGCACGGGATGTACTGAGTCGTAGCCTGGTCCTGGTAATACTTGGCCTGCACGATTCCAACGCGCGGAGGCGCGGCGTCGGTAAAGCGGGTAGAGAACGAGCGCAGCTGGATCAGGAAGTCGGCGCCATCAATGTCAACGGATCGTTCCAGGACCCAAAAGCGGTCCAGAAGGAATGCCTTCGTGCGGGCCTCTCCGGCGGCGCCGTGCTCCATGATCTTGAGCCAGACTGGCTCGCTTGCGCTGGTCAATCGATATCTCCTCTTGTTCCGGGTGACGGTCGTCTCTGCCCTTCAATGCTCTGCGTTTAGGGCAGCATCGTCCCGCCGTTCTCTTCGACTGCCGCCCGCACGAGTTCGCGGACTCCGCGCATGAATTCAATGGCCGGGGCCGTGTTGACCGTGCCGGGGACGGGCGCCGCCAACTCATAGATGCCGCGGATATCGACGGCTCGACGCGCTGCTGATCCCTTGCCTTTGTGCTCCAGGCCGCGGCGCCAGTCCATCAGGTGTTCGTCGATCAGTCGTTGCAGCGCAAGTTGATGCAGCCGGCTGAACACGACCTGGCGGATCGGCGCGATTGCCTGCTGCGCCTCATCGGCATCGACAGGCGATCGGGACCAGCCGATCGGGTTGTCGAGGAAATTCGCGACCTCTTCGATGATGCGGCCGACCAGATCGGCAACCGGCCGCAGCGAGTCGTACTCGACCCCGGTCTCGTTCGAAATCTTCCGGTTAAGCGCTTTGATGCGGGTCCAGTGCTCTGCCGGCAGCGTGGCGCCGATCGCCAGGCCCAGGCGTGCCGCCCATGCCTTCTGGAAGCTGTCCGCCGCGCGCTGCACGGCAAAGCCGAGCCCGGAGGCGTCATATTGAGGCTTGGCATCGGGCACCGGGGGCGGCTCGACCAATTTCTCGACGAATGCGATCAGCTTGTTCAGCTGCGCCTTCACACCGGGCGGCAGCTTCGTGCTCGGCCCGTCGAGTGCGCCCAGCATGAAGCTCTGGTCGTCAATCGTTCGCTCCATAGCGGCCACGATCGGGGCGTTCAACACCTCCTTCAGCTTGGAGAGATAGTTGTGAACGGAGGCAAGCACGTGCGCGCGCTTGTCGGCGAAGGTCGGCAGGTTGAGGCCCTTGACCTGGTCGAAGTGCGTGAAGGCGAGCAAAAGCTTGTTGTAGTTGCCGCTCGACGCGACGGCACGCAGGACCGACTGGGCCGCCGCCTGCACCGGCTGCTCGGCGTTGTCCACCAGCAGGATGGCATCGACTTCCGAAAAGCGCCGCGTAATGTGCGTCGTCACGCTCGTTGACGAGTCCGGCGTGTGGCCGAGGCCCTGGCCGTCGAGTAGCACAACCTTGGCCTGATGGTCCGTGTACGTAGGGAAGAGGGGGCCCATGACGCGGATGCCGTCGACCAGCGGTGTCAGCAGCTTGCCGAACGACGGCGCGAAATTGCTCGAAAACCAGCGCACCTGCTTCAGGAACTCGGTCCGGTCATCCGTGCGGTACGTCCACATGAGCGGCCACTTCGAGCTGGCGCTACGGTAGGTCCGCTCGCCGCCCTGCATCGCATCGAAGCGTTGCAGCGCTTCGTCGATCACGTCGTGGACGATGTCGTGAAACCGCTCGTCGGCAAACAGCTCGCTCTGGAAGATTTCAAGGGCTGCTTCGCGATCTTCGGCGTTTGCGGAATGCGGATCGGGGAGAAGCTCCTTGCTGATCGCCCCGGCCTTCGATGCGGCAAGCTTCGTGATGCGGCCGACATAGTCCACCAGCCGCGCTTGCAGCGCTTCGGCGTCGGCGCCGGAGACCGCTTCGTCGCTGCTCGCAGCCGCCGTGGCCGCTTGGTCCGGTTCGCCGAAATCCCATTCGTCTGCGGCCGGCTCTGCGGGTAGATTCTTGCGCCATGAACCTAGCAGGTAGCTCAGGCGAAAGCGCTGGTCCGGGTGATGCAGAAAGCGATCCGCCACCTTGTCCTCGGGCAGCTTGTCCCAGACGGCGGCGCAGGCGTTGAGCACGCAGTCTTCGACGTTGGCCTGGATGACCGTCTCGGAGAAGAAGGTCACCGCTGCCCGGAACTCGCCGGCAGCCGGAATAACTTCGATATCCGATACCGTGGTCTTGGCCGTCGAGGTGGATGGGAAACGGTCCAGCTCTGGGTCTGATCCGATCAGGTGGCGCAACAACGAGGTCTTGCCAGCGCCCGTCGTGCCGACGAACAGTGTCCTTGCATAGCCCTCGGCCCTGCCGGGCAGTGGGATGACGCTGTTGCGGGTTTCAAAGGAATCGGCGACGCCGGCCTGGATGCCGTCATAGAACGCATCGACGATGCGCTGGTCGAAAGCCTCGAGCGCGTCCTGATGCTTTGCTGCCGTCCACCAGACTTCGTCCTGGAGCAGTTGGTTCATCTGGGCGACGAGGACCTCGGCCTTGGCCTTGTCATCGGTGCCCAAGCCGCGACGCATCTTCAGGCCGGGCTTGCCCTTCGAGTCGAGCTTCAGGGGATGCCGGAAGCTGACGCTAAACCCCGGCCTACCGGGCGTCGTCGAGAGAGAAGCGGTGTAGGCCATAATCTGCACTCCTTGTTGTTCCATGTTGTACCGGGTGCACTTTAGTCGTGCGTCGACTCGTTGTCAAGCAAGTTGGAACATCGTGGAACAACGCCTCAAGCGGGCGTCGTGAGCGAGCGCTAACGCCTATCGCCTCTCGCCCAACCGGGTCGCGGCTAGCGCCGTCATCGCGCCGCCGATGCCAAGGCCGATGGTCGGATTTGTGCGCTTTGGGTCGACGGCCGCCGCCGACGTTGCACGGATCAGGTGGTCACTTCGACTGGGGTGCGCAGGTAGCTCACGCAATGAGCCACCTCGCTGCGACGATGAGGACAACTGCTGCTTCAAGACGGTCTCGGCTCCGTTCAACCTGATTCCGGACGGCAAAGCACGTGCGCGCCGAGCGGGGCAAGTTCTTCCGCCGCTGAGGCGGCTTCAACGTGCTGGCTCGGCACGCAGATCAACGGCTCCCGGAGCCTCAGACGACCCGTCCGCATCATCCCGGCATCAAGGCATAGGGCGCCGGCCAATCCGGCGATCTTGGGCATTCGCGCTTGTTATGTAAATCGGACATACGAAGTCACTCGTCCGTAAGACACTTTATATAATTTGTTATACGAAACATTCCAGATCTAGTGCAAAATAACGCGCACATATCAACGAAGTCACACAAAACGTGGCATTGCCCTCTACCGTGCCGACGGAGCAAGCTGTTGCGCTCTTGCAGGAGGCGCCGCTGCGTGAGCTCATTGCTGCTCGTGTTGTGTCTGGCGTGGTGGCTCAGGGGGGTCAAGGCGGCTTTGTGCTGGAGATTCGATTTGGAGAACGAAGAGCCTTGCTCGCAAGCGCGCGGGGCAACGCACGCACGTTCGCGTCGCTCGCCACCGTAGCTGTACTGTTGCAGCGGCTCGGCCATCCGCGCTTCGAAGTCGACGCCACCAACTACATCCGTGGACGCGTGCGCGCCGCTCAACCGCTGAGATCAGCTTCCATGAAGGCGGGCACGCTACCCAAGTCAACGCATCGGAAGCCCAAGAAATCTCGACGGGAGCCTTCGGATGGGCATTGAAGCCCACGGCGGAATGCCGCCCACGATGCCTGTTCAGGCTCCTGCGGGCATCCAAAGCGGCACCGCGCAAGAGCACGAACCGGCGGCCTTATGAAGCGGGTGTCGGTCGGCGGTATTTTGGGCGCCGTGGCTGCAGCGCGCGTCCGCGATCAAAAAATCAAACTGGAGAAATACTTTGGCACGACAGCGCAAGCCTAAAGACAATGAAGCGAACTTTGCCGCTGCCAGCGAAGAGAACAACGACGAGCCGAGCGTCAGTGGTGGCGATGAGGACAGCACTGAACTCCTTGCACCTGACACTCTGGTTTGCGCGCTCACCGGCGAGCTAGTCCCGGACAAGCCCGAGGAGCGTGTACTTCAGGGCCTCGTTGAACAGCTCCATCGCGAGTATCGTGTCGAGCTTTCAGACATGGAGCGAGAAGTGACGCTCTCGTGTCGTGACGCCTCTGGAAAAAAGAAGACCACCACGATTGCCATCGCTGTCTACGATCATGGCAAGCCGCATGACGATGACAACATCATTCGAGTCGTTCTCATTGGCAAGGCAAACGCGAAGGCTTCGGACGCTTCGGTGGAGCAGCTCGATCTAGTCCTTTCCAACCTTAGCGACGAGCGCCCCGAGGTATACGGTGTGTGGACCAACGGAAGAGATATGACCTTCCGGATGCGTACGTACGATTCGGCGACCGGATTTCCCGTCGGGACGGAGCTGACGGACTTCCCAGCGCCGGACGAGAGTTTGGAGGACCTGAACGATGCCGACCGGCGCGCGCTACGCGTCGCTGCTGGCGACTCATTACTGCGCGCGTTCAATCACTGTCATGACTATCTGTCGACGCAAGGACTTCGCGACGAGAAAGCGTTCTGGCAACTGCTTTACCTCATCTTTGCGAAGATCCTCGATGAGCAACAAAGCAAGCGCTTGTTCTTTGTCGGCGCCACCGAACGTAATACGCCCGCGGGCCAAGAGCGTATCGCCAAGCGTATTCATACGTTGTTCGATCACGTCAAGGACGCATTCAAAGATGTGTTCGATGGCTACGAGCGGCTTGAGCCGAACGATCGCGCCCTCGCCTATGTCGCTGCTCAGTTGGCGCGATTCGATTTACTCTCTACCGACACCGACGCCAAAGGAATGGCCTTCGAGGCCATTACCTCGCACACACTGAAGCAAAAGAAAGGCCAGTTCTTTACGCCTCGCAATGTCATTCGGATGATGGTGGAGATGGTTGACCCACAGCCTGGTCGGCGCGTGCTAGATCCGGCATGTGGCAGCGGTGGCTTCTTGATCGTCGCGCTCAATCACGCACGGCGCCGGTTTCTCCGCCAGATTGGTTGCCCCCACCCTGAGGATCCCGTTCCTAGCGAAACGAAGAAGGCTGACCCGCTTGTGAAGCGCTACGCGCGGGAGAGCTTGTTCGGGTTCGATGTTGATAGCGACCTACGCAAGGCTGCTCGAATGAACATGGTCATGAACGGCGACGGTCACGGCCATATCTCAAACTTCAACAGTCTGGAGTACGGCGTATACGGCGCTAGAGAGACTCCCGGCAACACGCGCTATCGCACGCCGGAAATGGAGATGCTGGAGCGAGAGTTGGGCGTTGGTCCCGGCGAGGCGCACGGTCAATTCGACTACGTGTTCACGAATCCCCCCTTCGGAGCCAAGATTCCAGTCGAAGACCCAGAGGTACTTCGCCACTACGACTTGGGTCACACGTGGCGCCGCGAGGGCACCCAGTGGGTCAAGTTCGCGCTTCAAAAAAAGGTCCCGCCTGAAGTTCTGTTTATCGAGGCGTGCCTCAAGTTCCTGAAGCCCGGGACGGGCGTGATGGCGCTTGTCCTACCTAACGGCATTCTTGGGAATCCCGGCGAGCAGATGGAGTACGTCCGCACCTGGTTGCTCAGAAACGGAGAGCTACTTGCAAGCATCGACTTGCCAGGAGAAACATTCCTACCCCAAGTGGCCGTGCAGGCAAGCTGCGTGTTCGTGCGCCGTCGCGCATCGAACGAGACTCGCATGGTGGGGAAACACGGCCCGAAGCAGCGGCCGGTCTTTATGGCGATCGCAGAAGACTGCGGCCATGGGCGACGAGGCGAGCCGAGCTACTTGCGCGAGCCCGATGGTTCCCAAAGCCTATTTGAAATAGAGACGCCGGACCGGTGGGAACGTGATGGTCAGGTGCACGAGCGTGTGCGTCTCCGCAAGGGTAAGCGTATTGCCGACGACCTACCATTGATCGCCGAGGAATACCGCCGTCTCGTCGCCGAGGGGCGATTCAAGTGAAGACCTTCGTTGTCGACGAACCAAGTGTCGGCGCGTTGCGGGCCTTGAACTACTCGCCAGCCGTGGAGCGAATTCGGCGCGCTGGTTCAAACTCGGCTCGCCCTCTCAGTTCCATCGTTAAAGAATTTGGTCGGGCCTACGGGACGGTTTTCACCCGACGCGACTGTGATTCGAATCACGGCGTTGAGCTGATCACGCAAGGTGACATGTTTGCGGCCGAGCCCACCGGACGAATCATCCGCTTGGACTCAATGCATCACCCCGAGCGGCATATCGTTACCCGAGGTCAGGTGCTCATCTCAGGTGCAGGAACGCTCGGTGAGAACGAGCTATTCGGACGATCAATCCTCGCCGATGGTCGCCTCGTAGGCAAGTACGTCGGTCCGCACGCCATGGCCCTGCAGTTTGAGGCTCCAGACGATGACTTCTCTCTATTCACGTACGCTTGGCTGGCTTGCCCGACAGGCATTCAGGCCATTCGCTCGACAAGCTATGGAACCAAGATTCTCGGTCTCCGAAAGGACCTGCTCGGTTCACTTCCAATTCCTCTTGCGCACTCATCCGTTGTAGGGAAGATTGCGTCGCTTGTGAGAAGTTGCAGCGAAGGCAGGGAAACATTTCTGCGTGACATTCGGCGAGCGAGAACGCTGGTCGAACAGCTTCCTGAGATGCAGCAAGCACATGAGATGTGCGGCGCGCTTCGGCGCCACTCGATCATGTGGAGCGGACCATTTCCGTCTTTAGTAGCGTGGAATTTTGCCTCCTCCGGCGGCGCCCTGCGACACCTACGTACTAAGTGGAAGTCCACGCTCGGGGATCTTGTGGAACAAGGTGGCATCTACAACGGGCCGCGTTTCGCACGAGTGGAGTGCCGACCCCCATTCGGGGTGGAGTTTATGTCGCAGCGCGACGCAATGTTGATCCGGCCGGCGCCACGTCAGATTGTTCATCCTGGCTTCGACGACCGACTGCTATTTGCGAGAGAGGGGACCATTTTGGTGGGAGGGCACGGCACTCTTGGGGAAGGCGAAGTTTTTGGGCGGGCGGTCCTCGTTCATGGGCGCTACTCTCAGGCCGCGTTTACCCAAGACCTGCTTCGTGTGGTCCCAAAGGCGTCCAAAGCACATGCCCTCTACGCCTACCTCACTACGACTGTTGGGTTTCGACTCCTCCGAACAACCGCGGTCGGAACAAAAATACTAAGTCTGCGAGAGGACATGCTGCGCGCTTTGCCCGTGCCAGACTGGCCAACAGATGTGGAACGAGATGTCTCGGAACTCGTCAGAAGCGCCTTTGACGCTCGCGTCAAAGCCGAACACGCTGAGACGGAGGCGCTCCGAATCATCGAGCAGGAGGTTGTGCCCCAATGGCTCGAATAATTTACACGCCCTCTGGCGGCGATGGCCCCGTTGGACCCTTCGAGCGCGACGTTCTTGAGGTACTGCGCAAAGCACTGCCACGCACCTGGGGGCTGGCTCCGAACTTCCAGCTGAAGCAGCGCGGCCAAGACGCCTTGGAGTACGACATCGTGCTCCTTGCGGCACACGCCTTGTTCGTGATTGAGGCAAAGGAATGGTACGGGCGACTCTCGGGCGACGACCAGGAGTGGCTGCTCAACCACACTCCGAAGCGTTGTCCGATGTGGACTGTGAACCACAAGTGCAAGGTCCTCAAGACCGAACTGGGCGCACTCGCGAGTCATGCCCACGTAGCACCGGTGCTCGTTGTCCCAGACGGCACGGCCTTACATGTGGGCGGTTCGTGGAAGGGTTCGCTTGTTAACCTCGGCGACTTAGCGGTCTGGCTGCAAGATGCGCGCAATGTGCCCTCGCACCGAGCTGGTGAAGACCTGACACCGCTGTTCCCCTCGATGGAGAACGCGCTCCAAGGAAAATGGGCAGCGCGTCAACGGCAGAACCGGCGGCGTGTCGGCAGCTACGAGATCGTTGAGACTCTCCAGGTCGGACCAGACGAGGCGATGTATGTCGCTCGTCGCGCGTACGTTGAGGGTGATCCTTCGCGTTATCGTGTTCGCACGTGGAAGATTCCGTACGGTAGCCATGAGGAAGTGGAGCAGCGCAAAGCGGTAGTGCGGCGCCCGACCGAGGCTGTCGCGCGAATTGGTCGGCATCCAAACCTGCTTCCCGTGCTTCAGTTCGACTATATCGACGAGGACAACGAATTTTTCGAAGTCACCGACTGGTCCGAATATGGATCGCTGCACGGCTTTCTGACCAACACGGAGCGGGACCAGCTTACTGTCCGTGAGCGGTTGGAAATCGCGGAGGGTGTCGCCGCCGCCCTCGAAGTCGTCCACGCCGCTGGCATCGTCCATCGCAACGTGTGCCCGGGCACGGTCCTAGTAGGTTTCGACCGCAAGCCGCGCCTCACCGACTTCGATCGAGCCTATATGGAGTCGGGACGCACTGTCTTCCCCGACACCCAGGGACGGACCAACAGGGCCTATCTACCGCCCGAACTGGCCGATGCGTCGAACTACGATTTCGACACGACTTCGGACATGTACTCGTTCGGCGTCTTGCTCTACCAGCTCCTCACCGACGAACTGCCCTTCGATGGCCCAGATGCGGCGCGTGCTGCAGGTGGTTGCCCACCAAAGCTTCCCTCTGAAGTACGTGCAGGCGTGGAGACAAGCATCGACGAGCTTGTACTCGATTTGCTTAGAACCGACGACTTCAGATCCCGGCCTACCGCTACTGACTCGCTTGCTCGCCTGCGCAGCGTACTCGGCATGACCACGGGTCTCGGCCGCAAAGAACCGTCGCAACCATCCGCGCCAGGCCCCGCGAAGCTTGAGGTCGGTGTGGTCCTTGATGGGGTATGGCGCCTTGATGAGGAGATCGGCAAAGGCACTTTCGCGAAGGTTTACCGGGTGTTCAATCTGGATCACCAACGCACCTATGCACTGAAGGTGCTGGTGGACACCGAGAACGCCGATCTGGCGGTGCACGAGTTCACTCGCGTTCAGCCTCTCCTGCCGACCCACCCGAACATCGTCCGAATCGTGTGGATGGCTCGACTCAGCCCGCCGCTCGACTATCCCTACATCGTGTCGGAGTTCGTGAAAGGTGAAACGCTTGAGCCGTACTGCGCAGGCGAGCGCCGGTTGGCGTGGTCCGACATCAAGGCCATCGGCGTCCAACTGCTTGATGCCTTGGAGGCACTGCATGGCAACGGGGTCTACCACCGCGATATCAAGCCACCGAACGTGATGCTGGAGCTTCCCTCGCACAGGCCCAAGTTGATCGACTTCAATATCGCGGCGATGGCAAGCGAAGCCAAAGGCAAGGCCGGCACTCGCCGGTATTGGGCACCTGACGTGACGACCGTTGGTTGGGGTGCGCACGCCGACCTGTTCTCCCTCGGCATAGTCCTCTACGAATTGGTCGTGCACCGGCATCCGTTTCCCCAAGACCGGCCCGAAGGTGGCACACCGTATGACCCCCGCCAGATCGCAGTGAAAGTGCATCTCTCAAGCGATCTTGCAGAGTTCTTGCTGAAGGCAGTACAACCGTACGCCGCACGCCGCTTCCAATCCGCGTCCGAGATGCGCACCGCACTGGTTGCTGTGCAGTCGATGCTTGCCCCGGCCAAGCGACCCGCCCTATCTACCGACACGTTCCCCGGCATCCGACTCGAACCCGAAGAGGTCGGACGAAAGGACTACAACCCGTATGTCACGCGGATGCTCACGCTTTACAGCCAGGCGCGGCGCACGAACAGCGGGACCCGCGGCCTGGATGAGATCGCCCGGCTCACTTACGTCCGCACGGGCCTCGACGAGAAGCTGGCTCCAACCATCACTACAGGCTGCCATCGCCTTGTGATCGTCACAGGCAACGCAGGTGACGGCAAGACCGCATTCCTCCAGCAGGTCGAAGCTTTGTTCAGCCAGAACGGCGCACTGGTCACGCGACTACCCAGCAAGAATGGCTCCAGCTGGACCTGGGAAGACCGGAGTTACGAGACAAACTACGACGGCTCGCAGGATGAGGAAGATCGCTCCAACGATGCCGTCCTCGACGCATTCCTCAAGCCCTTCGAGGGTGAGGAGATGGCTGGACTCGCTGGGCCGGCAGTGCGTCTCATCGCAATCAACGAGGGCCGGTTACTGGACTTCCTTGCACACGGTCCTCGCGCTAGCGCCTATGGTGGGCTCCGTCGCTTCGTGAACGCGTCCCTTGCCGGAGGTTCGCCGGCCGAGGGTGCGCTGCTGGTCAACCTGAACCTGCGCGCGGTGACCGCCGGCGGTATTACCTCCCTCGTCGAGCAGCAGCTCATGCAGCTTCTGCAACCTGAGCTGTGGGCTCCATGCGAGGGATGTTCGATTCGGGCATCGTGTCCGCTCCTCCATAACGCGAACACGCTTCGGGACCCGAACTCCGGGTCAGCTGTGAGAGAACGCGTGCGGCGGCTGTTCGAGGTGGTACATCTGCGGCGCCGGGCCCATGTGACCATGCGCGATCTGCGCTCTGCGCTCTCTTGGCTTCTTCTGCGGGACCACGGGTGCGCCGATGTGAAGGCGTTGCTCCACAACGCAGACCTACACGGTTCTGCGCCTTTGGTCGCCCTCTACTACACCGAGGCTTTCGCTGATCCGAATACTGCCGCGCGACTACCTGTCCTCACGCCAGGGCCCGACCGCGCGGTTGACCGCCTTGTGCGGCGACTCCGCGAAGCAGACGTGGGTCGGGTAAATCACCCGATGCTCGACCGGCAGCTTGACCACAACGTAGATGGCGCCGTGCCTTGGATGACCTTCGATGGCCGGTCCGAAGTCGCAGCAGCCCAGCTCAGGCGGTATGCCGCCGAAGTTCCACGCCCCAGCGATGATGTGCCTTTCCCCACCGTGGTCGAGGCAAGGCGCCAGCTCGCGGCCGTGCTTCGTCGTTGGGCCTACTACGAGCGGCGCGACAACGGATGGCGCGATATGCTGCCCTATACCTCCGTGGGATTGCTAGAGGCCGTGATCGTGGCCACCACCGATGGCGAGCGTGCCACGGCGTGCAACGATCTCCGCGACCGCGTCGTTGAGGCCGTGAGTGTCGCCGAAGGTGTTCGAAACCCGCTGCTGCGACGCAACTACCTTGCATTGCGGGTCTCACGAGTCGCCACTGCCTCGATTCGCTCATACCGCTTGTTCCCAAAGGATCGGTTTCGAATTGAGGTTTCCCGTCCCGCCCACGGGGACTTCTTGGAGTTCTCGCCCGACGCTGTCGAGTTGGTTTCGACGGAAGGTCCAGCCCGCCTGCGCATATCGCTCGACTTATTGGAGATGATGGAACTGATTCGTCATGGCTATAGGCCTACCGCAGCCGACCTTCAAGGGTTGTTCGTCAGCCTCCTCATATTCCGCAATGAACTCATTACAACCACGTTCGACCGCGTGCTTCTTTCCGCTGACGACGAGCAGTTCTTCGAGGTTTCGGCGGAGAGCCGTCCAGAGGGGATACGGTTGGTGTTGGCGCGTCAAGGCATAGAGGCCGTTGGGCCTTCGGAGGGTGCATGAAGCTCCGCAAACAAGACCAGGAGTTTCGCAACCCGCGAATCTTCTACGCGGATCCAAAGAACGTAGACCTCGACCGTGTGCTGGTTGTGCTCTTTCTCTGGCTCAAGACTGGGGGGATGCGGCCTGCGACCATTGGTCGCCAGAAGGCAGAGTTTGAAAAGGTTGATGTTCATTTCAAACGCTTGGCGGGCTTGCCCGGCGTCACCGGCTTCCTTGAGAACGAGGAAATCGCCAGGCAGTGGTTGGAGACCGATGTGTTCGACCTCGTGAATCGGGGAAGACCTACCGAAGCCATCGCCTCGCTGCGACCGCTCCACTTGGATGCCCACAAGATTCGGGTGGCGAAGTATTGTCGGGACTACAACTTTGCCGATGCGCTCTATGCCATGCTGGAACATGGCGAGGGCAACGCCCACAGAGAGCTAAAGGCATACCTGGAACGAGGTCGGCAGTATCAGGCGGGCGTGCGGCTCGATTTGGAAACGTTGACCGTCCTGAAGCTGGTCGAAGGTGTGAGCGATACACACCCCTCAGGGGAGAAGATCACGCCCTATCCGCCGTTGTGCCGCGGCCAATCCCGTGTTCTCTGCGACGACATCGAACGAATCTTGTCCTACAAGGACGTTCCTCGACCCGTAATGATCGACTACCTGAGGGCGATCTTGGGGTTGCACCTAGGGACGTACACGCTACGCATTGGGCGGCAGCTCGCAGGTTGGATCCGCGACTGCGGCTCCCATCCGACATGTCGATCCTGCCCTGTCTATGGCAACAACGCGGACCCATTTGCTGCATGCCCGTACCAGGTCACCTTTACGACCGACATGGGGGGCGACTACCGGAGCCGCATGGCTCAGCTCGCGCAGGAAGACGCCGCGTCGGAGTACGCGAAGCTCGGCGATTTGGTCAAGTCCGTGTTCGCGATGAACCAGCTCCTCCGTTATGCCCGGGAGGAGCACATCACGGACGACCCATTTGAGGTGCCGTCGTTGCTGGCTACTCCGTCTCCGGAGTTCGAGGCTGATTTCAAGGCGGCACTCAAGCAGATTCGCAGTCTGAATGAGGAGGACGGGACCCTGGCTCCGGAGATCGACGCCATCCTCAATGCTGGCCTGTCTTCCTTCGACACGCTCATCGAGCTGGTCACCCATGTTCGGCAGGCTCACCACATCAAGTACCTCGTACAGATGCTCGACAAACTGTTCCAGAAGAACTCGCCTTTTGGGGTTCTGGTGCAAGGAAAATCAAAGGTGAATCCCCGGCGCTGGCACCTTGGTGGTCGAACCCTCGAAGTGTTGGTGCAACTGGCCGTTCTAAGGGCGAAGGACACGCCGGCCGGCCGCCAGTTCGAGACTGAGCCCATTCTCATTGAGGACTTCCTGATCTGGGTGGAGCAACGTTACGGATTTGTGATCGCACCCGGTGTGACGAGTGCTGGTCGCAAGCCGGTCTCCGTTGACGAGCATCGGGCCTTTCGAGAAAACGTTCGCGCATTGAAGGATCGGCTAAGGGAGATCGGTTTCTATGACGACCTGTCCGATGCCTACAACGCACAGACAATCCGTCCCCGCTATGAACTTCGGGTTGAGGAAACCGCGTCGTGACAGAGCGCCTTCCTCTCGTTCCTGCCTCTGCAGAGGACCAGTACGATGCGTTGTCGGAACAGCTAGCACCCAAGCTACGCGAGGTGCTGGAGGCAGCAGGTCCCGGTCACCGCCTCCGAGTAACTACGCTGCCAGAGCCCGTGATGGAGCGGCTGGCAGTAGCACTCGTTGACCACCGATGGATCGTGCGCGTACTCAACGAACAGCCGAGTAAGGCGCACGAGGCGACCGCAGCCACGATCATCCGGCTCCGTGATCATGCCGAGGCCCCGGTCCTCGTGTTCTTTCCGCCGGGACCCCGCACGGCGTCTGAAGACTCGCTTGACATCGCAACGTTCACTGAGCTGTCGCTGGCGTCGATGGCGCAGAGCCTCTCCGACGTTTTGCTGGGGCGGCTGGATGAGCCACTTCGCGGAGAAGTGCGCGAGGTGCTGAAGCACCTGGCTGAGGTCCGTCAAATTCGGAACGCCGATGAGCAGGTGGACTACCTTCTCACAGTCATTAAGAACGGCGCCACGCGGGAGGCAGCGGGTGGGGCTATCTACTTGTTCGGCCTCGTACCAGATTTTTCCCTCTTCACTCGCGGCACGGCCACTACGCTAAATTGGATCAGCCGCAATCGGCAGAAATGCGACAAGCTGTCCGACGTGAATCAACCGCTTCAGAAGCGTCTCCGATCGATCGGTTTGAAGCCTGAGACCCTACAGCAGCCGCTGTTTCACTTCTTCCGTGTTCGGCATACGGAGGAGCCCCGCGTGTGGGGACGAGTAGTCGCATGTGATGCGCTGGGCGGCAATCTGTCCTTCGATCGCTGGGAGTTCGCGGACGCCGAAGACGATAGCGAATTGCGCATCGTGCTCGACCCGCTCAACCTGCCGCGTCAACTCGCAGACGACGTTGCGGGGGCTGACCAAATGCCCGTACTGAACGTCACCGGCCGCGACCCGCTCAAGCTGGTATTTCGTTCCGTCCCGGCGCCGGCGCAGGCGCCCGCATGGAAGCACTGGCGCATCCAGCTTCTCGCCATAGGCGGGGAAGGAGCAACCGTCGCCTGGGAAAGCAATAGTTACCCCAAGCCAGCGGGCGGACGCCTTGCGAAGGTACGTCGGTCAATAAAAGTTAAAGATCTGGAGAGCCTGGATGAAGGCACCTACTTCCTCCGGGTTGATGCCTATGACGCCGAAGGCGCGCTGCTCACCACGCCCCGACGCATTGAGCCTAAGGATGAGACTTCGCGCGCCGAGAACGAGTCCGAGCCCTTCCTGGTAGTACGTGAAGAGGTGGTCATCGATGACCCGGACGTACGTGCGACCTTTGCGCCATCGCTCCTCGCGGTATGGTTGCGTGGAGCGTTGAAAGCGCTCGACGGTCAGACGCGCGAACAAGTTCCATCCCGCAGTGGTCTCACCGGATCGTGGAACCAACCTGTCGGTGCTTCAGTCAAGGGGGATTTGCGTTTTGACCTTGAGACCGACGGCTTCCACGGCTTCGCCGTCGTCGTACCCGGTCTGCTGCGCAAGGTTGAGGTTGCCCTTCTCAACAACCCGCGCGCGCTCGGTGTCTACTCGATGGCACTCGGTATGGCGCGGACGCCTGGGGACGTGGAACTAGTACTTAAAGAGCCAGCAGACTTCGCCGGGATCCCTTGCGCCGAAGCCTTCCTATTGGCACGTGAGGAAGTGTTCCGCCGCATCCGGGAGCAACACCTTCCGCCAGGGGCGATGCCCGAGGAGCGGGCGGCTCGCCTCGGGACCGTCGAAGTGGTGGATCTTGCAGCCCACGCTGACGCGATCACCGCTTACGCGCAAGCGTTCGCCGACTTGGTGCGGGAGGCGATGGAACTCGAAGCCACCCAGCGAACTGCGCTCCTCCGCGGTATCGCGTGGCTCGATGCAGTGGAGCTGCGTTGGCGTAGCCAACCGGGCGACCCGGGTCGGGGCATCCTTCTGTCGCCGACACATCCCCTGCGCATGTTGTGGCACCTTCGGCACACCGCAGAATGCGCAAACGCGATTGAAGCGTGGGACCGCCGAACGCATCAGGCTCCTGATTGGCGCCGATTCATTGAGCAACTTCGAGACGAGTTGCTCCCCATGAATCTACCGATGGCGCTGTTCGATCGGCGCGCGCGCGCATATACCGAAGCGCTTCCAATTACCCCTTTCTGGGGGCTGTATCTTCCGGACCGTGATCAGGACGGGCGGCACGTCGACGCCACGGCTGCAAGAGACCGGGCCTTGGCCAGCATGGGCGTCCGGGCTCGCTCCGTCGCTGTCACTACGGTCAATCCTGACGACATTTCGGGCCGGCTATTCGAGTTTGTCGTGCAGCACCCGTACGTCGACCAGCTGCGCCTAAATGTATTCAACCCCGGCAACGGAGAACTCGTTGCCGATGTGCTTCGCGGCGTCGAAGCGCTGCGCAGGGAGCACCGATCGCCTTCGACTTTGCGATATGCCGTGCATCTCTTCGCCCCGCCTGGCCAGCTCGATTCCGTGGGTGAGGCAGTAGAGAGCCTGCTCGACCCAGAGCGCCACGTCGGAGAAGATGACGAGTTCACGCTCGACAGTGGCAACAACCTTCACCCGAAACTACTTGTCGCTCGTAACGACGTGGCGGACTTCTTGTCTGATCACGCTCGTTTCCCGGCGCACCTTTCGATTCTGGTTGAGCAGTTCACGGCTCTCGGACGCGTCGGACTGCTTAACCAGTACCGGCGCGGCTCATTCGTCGGTGGGCTCGTGCAGGAGCCGGAGACCGTGCCACTCGACAGTTCGGATCCTCTTGGTCAGCAAACAACCGGATGGTCCAAGGGCGTTCGTCCCGCGACCCGCACGGTCGCAGAACCGATGGAGAACCTGATTGCTGACGTTCTCGTCGCAACGCACAGACTGCATGCGGCCGTTGCCCTTGGCCAGGCAGTTGGGCCCCAGGTCGGCCCAGTACTCGCTCTTCAGCTCGATGCCGAGGCTCGGGGCCTACTGCGCCAAGTGCACGAGGTTAGCGATCGCGTGATCACCATCGACAGGCACCTCGGTGTCGACTTCTTTGACACGCCGTCAGCCGGGGAAGAGGCCGGGTACCTCCTCGATTTCGCGCCCGAGTTCTTGCAGGAGGAGCGACAACGGATCGTTCTGACCACGCGGAACACCCAGGAAATCGAAGGCGTCCTGTCCCCTATGCTCAGCGGGTACGGAATTAATCTGCGCCCTGGCGACCAAGTGATGGTTCTGGACAGCCTTCGCTCGCTGTCCGGCAGACTTGCCCTGAGGCTTGAAGGCTCATCCACCCGAGCAAAGGAGGTCGTTGGCCTGCTGTTCGCCCGTTGGTTGATGGAGGAGATCGGCGCACTGGACAACCGCATTGTCTTGCCGCTCGATGCCCATCGTTCCTGGTTCATGGGTCCTGGCCCTCAGCGCCGAGCTGACCTGTTGCTGGTGGGCTTCCCCGGGAATGGTGTCGTGCGCATGGACGTGATCGAGGTCAAGCTTCGCGATGAACTGGCATCGTCGGCGCGTGGCCCTCTCTACCGGGCGATGCGTGAGCAGACAGATACCACTGAGGAGCGACTAAGGGGGCTGTTCGATCCCGAGCTCTATGTCCTGCCTCGCGCCGATCTTGCGCTCCGTGCCAAAGAGCTTTCGGGTGTACTGTCCTTCTACATTCGTCGCGCAGTGCGCTATGGCCTGCTCCCTCCGCCGGATGGCGATGCGGCCCTAGCTGTCGCTGAACGTCTCGACGAGGGATACCGACTCGACGTTCAGCGAATGGGCATTGTGTTCGAGCGTCTTGGTGCCGGTCACCACCTTGATGAAGATGAGCCGGGGTTCAGCGTGCATCGCTTCGGAGCGGACAAGGCAAGAAGGCTATTCCACGCTGCGATGGGCCGCCACAACGAGCGTTCTTCTGTTCGCGGAGATCTCGAATCTTCCGCGCCTTCGAGAATTGAGCGAGGCATTCTTGCGATGGCCGACGCGGCTGGTGAGGAGCGTCTTCTGGAGGCGCTGCGTGCCAATCTCTCGGTTCCACCTGCACGCCTCGCGCGCACACCCAACCTTGGGGTCGCAATGACAGGACCAGCATCGGCGCTGGCAGTTGTGGCACAGCCAAGCACTTCGTCGCCCACAAGCGTGACTTCGGCCGCAGTGCCGGGCAGCGCTGTGACGAAATCCCCGACAGCTTCGCTAGAGGCAGGAGTCGCGCCTGATTCCACAGTCACGCCCAAGCTCGCAGAGCCACACGCCGACCGGAACGATTCGAACGAGGGGGCGCGAGTCGAGGTTCCGCCATTTGTACCGGATGTCCTGCTCGGTGCTATGACCCTGACGCCGCAATACGGCGTGCTTGGCCGCTCAGGGTCGCAGTCGGTCGCGATTGATCTCAACGGCTGCAATACGATTTCTCTGTTCGGGGTCCAGGGCTTTGGCAAGAGCTACACCATGGGTGTCATCGCGGAAATGGCGTCGATGCAGAACACCGGCATTAACGTACTCCCGTCGCCGCTGGCAACGGTGATCTTTCATTTCCACAAGAGTGACGCCTACGAGCCGGAATACGTCACCGCCGTAGCACCTAACAGAAAGACCTCGGAGGTGGATCGACTCCTCGCTGAGTACGGCGCACGTCCCAAGGGGCTAGAGGACGTTGTGCTCCTCGCACCTGAATCAAAGGTCGAGTCGCGTCGACGCGACTACCCTGGTCTTGCAGTGGAGCCGATCAAGTTCAGTTCGTCCGAACTTGGGGCAGAGAGCTGGAAGTTTCTGCTCGGGGCGTACGGCAACGAATCGCTCTACATCAGACAGTTGGTGGCCATCATGCGTCGCCACAGGGACGGTTTGACCCTCGACATGTTTCGCCAGGAAATCCAGCAGGCCGGACTAACTACTGCGGCGCTGCGACTCGCCGAGGATCGGCTCGCGCTCGCTGCGCCTTATGTCGACGACAGTCGACGTTTGGGTGCTCTACTACGACCTGGGCGGACCGTCATCGTGGACTTGCGCGACGAGTGGATCGAAAAGGACGAGGCGCTCGGCCTATTCGTTGTCATGCTTCGCATATTCGCCGCTAGCCGTCACAACGGTCGCGAGTTCAACAAGCTCGTGGTGTTTGATGAGGCCCACAAATACATCTCGGAGTCGGACCTGATCTCTCAAGTTGTAGAGACGATCCGCGAGATGCGCCACCAGGCAACCAGCGTGATCATTGCAAGTCAAGACCCACTGTCTGTGCCAAGGGCAATCATCGAACTAACGTCGGTGCTCATCATGCATCGCATGACTTCACCGCAGTGGCTCAAACACCTCCGCAGCGCGCTTGCCGCGCTAGAAGACGTTCCGGACGGAGCAGTCACGTCACTTCAACCTGGCGAAGCGCTCGTGTGGGCGCAGCGAAGTACAGACAAGCGATTTGCCCTCCGACCGCAGAAGGTGACCATTCGGCCGCGATTCACGCAGCACGGTGGTGGCACGAAAACGGCTGTTGACGGCGCGACGATTCGATGACAACGGTTCGAGGAGGACCGCAACACCTTGTCGACGATGCCGGACGGTCCGCGTTTCGGACTCAGGAAACTGCTTGAACTGAAGTCTTCGAGATCGCGTCGTCCAAGTAGCGGACGATCTCGCCAACAGCGAACTGCGGCAATGCTCGATGCCTGGGGCGCGACGATGGAGGATTTCCTGCGCGCCCGTCACCCGGCCATGCTGTCGCTGATGTCGCAGCTGCCAGGCCGCCTAGTCAGGTACCGGGGTGGGGAGCGCCGCTACGTCATTACTGCAGTTGGCGGCTATCAGGAGCGTGTCTGCACGAGCTCACTCACCCATGTCGCCCGCAACGGAAAGCTGCCGACTGGCCTTTTCGCGCAGTGCATGGCGTCCTACTCGCTCGGGGCCAGTCCAGCATCCGCCGCTTGAAGAGCACGTCGACCCATTTGCCGCCGCTGTCTAGTAGAACGACACACGGCCGTGCTGCTTCAGATCGCCTGCCAACCAGTCAACCACGGCGCGCAGTTCGTCATCGCTGGCAATCGAAGCCCGTATGCGATCCAGGAGATCAATAGCGACCGCAGGGGATTGCCACTGGGCCGCGCTGGCTGCGAACAGGATCGCGCTGTGCCGAACGCGCTCGCTCTGGCTCTGATCGATTGCGATCGACTCCATCACTGCCGGCACATTTGCCATGGTGTCCACCAGCACATGTACCGCTTGCCCGATGGTTCCCCGATCAACGCCCGCATCGTCGATCACCGAGAGCATTGTGAGCGCGTCCCTGCGGTCAAATAATTGACGCATTAGTCGAAGCGCCTCCTGACGGACTTCTTCCTCGATGATGTTCTGTCGGCTCCAGAAGATGTCTCCATGCGTGGGGATGTGGCAGAGATGGGCAACGAGAGGGCGCAGGACTCTGTGCCCTTGGAAGTTGGAGAGACAGGAGATTAGGTAGTACCAGGTAGCTACCTGCTGCCTATGGAACGCAAACAGTGCCCGTAGTCCGTCAAAGCAGCGTTCATCGTCCGCTCGATCGGCAAAGGCGTCCAGCGCCCTCCCGAAGTTCTGCTCGCGGCTGTATGGGTCGCGGTAGGCCAGGCAGTGCTGCCGAAACTCAGCAAACGAAGGCTCTGAAAAGTCTTGATCAGCATAGATGCTGAAGGGTCCTTCCTTGACCGCCGCAGGGTTGCGTCGAAGATGGTCGGTGATATCGACCCAGGCCGCTCTGCTCGTTTCGAGGTCGACAATGATCGCAAGCACGGGCAGCGTGTGAGAGGCCCAGTACTCGAAATGGTCGCTATCGGACTGGAACCCGTAGCGTCCACCGGCAGTGCGGTATGAAGAGCCCGACTTGATTTGCAGCGCTACGCAGCAACCCGTGGCACTTTCCTCGACCACAAACTCGACGTAGGCATCGTTTCCAAGGTCGTTCTGTAGATCGATCTCTTGGAACGTGCAGTTGTGGCGCTCGACCAGCGTACGCACGAAGTTAATCCCGTCTCGGCTGGTCGCCTGGGAGCGCTTTCTCTTGGTAGTCATACCCCACCATGCATCGGCATGTCCCGCAGGTCCAGCGCTCGGAAGCTCGCCTCTTCCTGGAAGTGCGTGAACTCCTCCATCAGTGGGTTCACGGCTTCGGGCACGTAGCCCGGCCCTCCCTTGATGAAGTGCGGCATGAGGCGACGCATGATGTCCGCGCCTCGGGCCAGCACGCCTTCATCGCTAAGCGCGCGCAGATAGGGATAGGCTCGATACCGTCGGCGCCACAGCTCGTGCCGGGGAATCCGAGTAGGTGCTGGCTCGCGCACATCCTTCATAGGGCTAAAGTGGATCTTCGAAGGATCGTGTGCATTGCCCTCGAAGGCAATACCACCGTTCCACTCCGCCCACCGGCGAACCACGTCCTTGTGAAACGCATCGAACCACGGGAACCGCGAGGCACCGTCTCCCCGTATGAGGATGGAGGGGGCGGCGGGCATGCCAGCAACTTTCCCCATGGTGTGGCTCTCGAAGAGCAACCAGACGAAGTTCGGCTTCTCGGACGCGCTGTTGCCCGTCCGGGGACGCCGCAGGAGTCGCGCGACGCGGTGACCCACAACGTACGGGTCAAGAATCTCCACGGCCTCGTTGAGGATCACCAGCACGCCGGCCGCATCGGGAAGGCCAAGCACCTCCCTTGTATGCGTGATCTGCTCTTCGGCTGACCGGACGGCGTCTTCTACCGATCGGCCAAGCGCATTGACCAGCTTTCCGTAGATCGCCTCACCGTCCGGCAGGTGCGCCAGCACTTTGCGCACATCCGCCGTTCCATAGAACAACGGCCAGTCGTCCCGCTCTCGATGATGGTCCGCCATCGCTTCAACCTTGTGGGACACATCGTCCGACAGTGTCTTCAGCTCAACAATGACGCTGCGCCCACCAAGCAGATAGTCCGCCTTGCGGCGGCGCGTGGGATCGGAGGGCAGTTCGAGCCGATCGATGACCTCAGTATTGGGAAGCGACTCGACGAAACGTCCGAATCGCTCCTCCAGCCCAAGCTGCCTGTCGGTGCTACTCACGGGGCTTCTTGGTCGTGCCACGATCCTTGAGCTTGAACTGCGGTTCGTAGAGCGTCACGAGGCCGGTGATGAAGTTGCGGGCGTTGGCAATGGCCTCCGTCGCTTCCTGCTCGTTGCAGAACTCCCCTTGGTGCGCGATGGCGTTCCGCCTTGCATTCACGCGATCGGCAAGCGTCTGCAGGGCCGCCATGGCACCTCGCTTTGCCGGATCGGTAGCAACGAGGGGGACGAGCAGGTTACGTAGCTTTCCACTCAACCCGTTCGCCCACTTGAGCAGGCTGTCGACGAACGCGCCATCAAACTGGCTGCGCGCCGCAAATTCGGCGCGAATGGCATGGTTGGCTGCCAACTCGGCGGCCGTCGCCGCACGCACGATCGCGGCAGACCACTCCTCTCGGGAGTGAAGCCCCGAGAGCTTGTGCCACTGCTTCTGCAGCTTTTCGATTTCGGTAAGTTCTTGGTAGGGCTTGTTCGCCATGCGCTCCCGCTCCCGGCAGAAGAGGTATCAGACCACGTAGATCGGACCGAGGGAAGCAGCGAGGATTCCATTGAGGCGCTGGCTCGTCCGTCCGAGGCTATCCTGCGGAGATAGAAAACTATACAAGTAGTTGATTTCAAAGGAGATTTCTCGATTCTCCTGCTGGCGGCGCGGCGTGAAAACACGCAGAATGCGTCGCATGGACCCGAATCACCGACGCCTGTCAGGCATCCGCGATCACATCGGCTTCCCGCTGCGCTGGCCTCTCGGGCAACAACCTGGGAGCACCGAGGAATGAAGGTCGTCTTCACCGACGTGGGGTGTTCAATTTGCGAGCGCACATGCTCGGGTCTACCCGTTTTCGTTGGTCAGGAGCGAGTGCTTTGGGACCCCTCTGACTGGTTGCGCAAAAGGTTCCTTGGTGGGCTGGCGCCTCGTTCGGTCCGTACCTATGCGAGTCACCTGTGTGGACTGCTCGACGAAATGGAGCGGGAGGAGATTACTTGGGCGACGCTCAGCGACGAATGGCTGCTTGCACACTTCAACAAGCATCTGAAGAACGCCCCGCGAACCGCTCCCCAAGCTCTGCGAACTCAACTTGAATTTCTAGCCTGGCTCGAAGCGAATGGCCGAGCGAAAAATCTCATTGGGATTGGCGATCTATTTCGCATAGAACTCGACGATCACGGACGATGGATCTGGCGCGGAAAGCGTCTGAAGCCAATATCGCTGCCGTCACTTCCGAGCCACGAAGCTATCGAGGCAACCATCGAAAATCTCGAGGTCCGGGATCCTGGGCTGAATTCCCGAAACGAATTCATGATGAAGTGGCAATCCATCGTTGGTCTTAGAGCCCAGGAGGTGTGCCTCCTACGCATCGACCAACTGCCGAGCAGAGGACATGCGGAGAAGTTGCTCGATCAGAGGCGTGCTGCCAAGATCAAGCTCACCGTCACGAAGGGCGCAGCTTCCCGTACCGTCTCCGTGCATCCCTTGTTGGTTCTGGAGGCACACGATTGGATCGAGAACGACCGGGAACAGATACTAGAACGCGTAGGGGCGGCGGCCCGCGCGCGCAGGGTGAGCTACGCGGCCCCCAACACCGTTTTCCTTTCGAACCGTGGTACGCCTCTCAACCCAAGGGCCTATTCGAATCTTATTCGCACAGCATTCAAGAATGCTTGCACTAATCACGATGTTGATCCAACTGATCGAGTGTGGTGTCATGGCCTACGGCATCGTGGACTAACGGATGACTTGGCGCACAGAAGAGATGCCGGGCAGCGCGCCCCCGCGCTGCACACCATGCATCAAGCAGGGCACCGAAGCCTTGCCTCACTCAGCCCTTACATACATCTGGTCGATGACGACAGTGTGATGCCGCCTGAGCCGCCTTCATCGGACAAGGATGATCGATCTAACAACCGACGGGCCGACAAGTAGAGGGCACGCGACGTACAACGATCGAACCACACCGTCGTCTTATCAACGTTCCTCCTTTTGTCGCAATGACCGATTCAGTGTTTGTGGTCTCCGGCAAGCCATTCGATTGGAGGCATCTGTCGGGCCTGGATGGACTGCGCTCATGCATCAAAGTGGCTATCGCGGGAGCTGCATCACACTCAGACCCAAGCACATATCTGAACGGAGGTGTTCGACAGTTCTTGGAGTTCGCTCTTGTGCATTCAAACCGAGTCACGCGACAAACGCTGGTCGACTTTCGATCGCACGTCGAGGCGCAATCCCGAAGCGCCAACACAAAGTACGGGCTCTTTGCAAACGCAAGGGGATATGTTGCGAGGCTACAGCGAGCACGCATCGTCGGACAATTTCTCCTCCCCAAGAATCTTCCGCACGAGCCCGCGGTGCACAAGGCCAACCTCTACGAACTTGCACCAGTTCGAATCGAGGAGTTGTCGGAACGGCAGCGTCAACTGCTGAGTGAACTTGAACCATTCGGTGAGCTGGACGATCTTGGGCGATGCGCGGTAGTCGTGGCGCAAGAGCGAATCGAAGCTGTCGCGCGGCATGCGCGCCGGGAAATAAGCGACATTGCTCAGAGATTTGAGCTTGCCCAAGCTGCAATGGCGAAGGTTGGCGCGAATCCAGGGGTTGCATTTGCAGGAATGGATTCTTCCCTCGAAGAAGCCATTGCCTGGGCATACAGTCGGTATGGACGTCTGATGCCATCGTCTCAAGAGATCGACTCGACGCTCTATCGATCTATCAAGAAGCGATTCGGTGGATTGCCGGTCTTCCAGTCGTATCTCGGGCCAACGACCGATTCACTTGCACCGTTCCTTGCGCTGTTCCTCGCGGACTCATTTTGCCAACCCAATGTAGACGATGTTTGGAACTACACGTTTCGTGATTGCGTGCTACAGGGTGGATCGAAGTCAACGGCAATCATCCGATTTGGGAAATTGAGAGGATCCGAGCAAGAGTTTGGTGTCGAGGTGCCGGTCGGGAGCGCCGACGAATGGAGCCTCGCTCGCGCACTTCGGTTCCTGAACGTCTACACCGGGAGCTGCTTGGGCCTGACAGAAGGGTCCGGCAAGCACAAGTACGTGGATGGCAGGCAGCGGTTGTTTCAGCACCTAGATCGGATCGCATCCAAGTCACTTCGTCCCATGGATCCGGGCTCTGTGGTTGACTGCATGCGGCGCTTTCTTGAGCGCGCGGCACAACATGAACCTTCGCTGCGCCGTATCGCCAAGATTGCAACGGGCGAAAATTTCAGGCCCACACACGCACTGATATGCGTGAGCCGGAAGGGGATCTTCGAAGCGCAACGCCGACTTCGGCACAAGGCGATACCGACCACCCAGATCTATACGGACCGAGCCCATATGCGCTCTTCCAGGTCGATGCGCATCATCTCTTTCCAGGAGTACCTCTATCGGAATGCCCTGCGTGCGGGCGAGGAATCCCAGACCGCGGCAATCCCGACCGGCCTCGGCTTGCATTGCCGTGCGCAGCAAACAGACTTGCCGGGAGCATCGACTGAAGAGGGTGAAAGGTGCTGGCGGCCAGACCTATGCGACAGCGGATGCGCCTCGGCCAAACTGGTCCTAGAGGAGCCGGCAACCGTATGCACGTGGATGAGGATGATTCAGCACCTCGAAAGTCAGAGGGGGCGAATGGTGGCGGACTACCCAGAGCGTTGGGAGCAGGTTTGGGAACCCCGACTTGTCTGGTACCACGCGTTGCTTTCAAAGACATCGTCACGTGTCAGAAAGCAAGCCAAAGACCTTTGCGTTTCGACGGACTGGTCGCCACCCTCGTTGACGTAAGAACATGACGCCGGAACGCTCGCAATCCGCGCAAATGAGTGAGCCTGCAATTGGGCAGGTAGTCACATATCCGAAACGCCCCTGGCTGCTATCCGACTTCGACTCGCAAACCTGGATTTTCGGGGAGCCACTTCCAGGGGCGCCACCCGCTTCGTCTCGACTCAACTGGAGCTACGCGCTCGGGAGAAACGGCAACCTTCTCGATGCTAGACATGCGCGTTGGCTCAATGCGGTCAAAGCCGCAACTTGGTGGCACCGAGAGAGCGACCATACAGAGAGTCATCGATCCAGCACGACAAATGCGTACGGGATTCAACTTCGGATGATTGCGGCTTGGGCGATCGATCAATCAATTCGCTCGCCATCAGAGTTCCAGCAAAGCGACATTGAGGAATTTGCGGGCCACATCAAGTCGCTCAATGTGACAGTCAGTGCAGCTTCCTTCAAGCTAAGTTCAGTGAGGTTGTTCTGGCTTCTACGAGATCATCTCGATGAGGCATTAGCCTTTGACCCGTTTCCGGTTCATGGCTCGTTAGAACGTACCGCCCGCCTGGTCGGAAAGGGAGATGCGCACACACATTCCCTGGAGCCGCAGCAGATATTTTTTGCATTCAATGAGGCGCTGAAATGGCTCGATAGGCTCCACGAGCTAAAGGCGGCTAGAAATTGTGTCCTGGCGATTTCCCAGGAGTACGAATCGAAATGGACCGATCCTCGTGGCCGACTGATTTCTGAAGCAGTCTGCGCTGAAATTGCAACATGGAAGTGGTTCAACCAGGAGTCGCTCAGGGAGGGACCGTATCCGTCTGAGGTACTAAGGAAAGAGCTTGGCAAGTGCTATGGCGCTCTCCTCGTCCTCATCTTCGGGTTCGTCGCCTTCAGAAAGCATGAGGCGGCATCCTTGAAAGAGAGCTGCATCGACGTCACCGCGGCATATCCTGAATTACTTGGTCGAGTTCGAAAGACCAGCAAAACCCCGACGGGCAAGGAGACTCAGCGACCTGTCCATGCAATCGTTGTCCAGGTTGTGGATGCACTTCGCGCACTCAGCGTGGACCTTCGCCGGGACAAAGACGACAGCTTGATCTTGACCGATCCGGTCTGGTCGCGCCGATATAGTGAGCCTGCTCAGCCTGCGACGACTCGTTTCCTCTACCGTGTCATAGACGAATTCGCGCTGTCAATCGGGCTCGACATTCATCGTCCGCTTCGACCGCACATGTTGCGAAAGGCATTTGTTCTCTTGCACATGTGGCGCTATGAAATCGGCGACCTAGAGACGCTCGCCTCATACTTGTATCACGAGGACGGCCAATACACACTGGACTACGTGGGCGTAGAGGATGCCGATCGATATCTGCCCGAAGCACAGCAGTCCCTCCTTTTCGACGTGTTCACGCGGGCAATTCTCGGAACCTCTCGCTTCGCAGGCGGCTTTGGAAGTTGGTTGTCTCGCCTCAGACTGCGGCTGCAGGCCTCAGTTCAGGTCTTGTCTCTTGACAGGATCTTCCAATACGTCAAGCGCCTAGCTGAACGACAGAATATGTCGATCGTGCCCGGCCCTCACGGGTATTGCATTCGATCGAATACGCGCGATCGACATGCGCGCTGTTCGACGGACGGCCTCGGGCCGGACTACGCAAATCGAACCGATGTCCATTGCGCGGCATGTCCAAATCTTTTCGCTCACGCGGGTTCGAGAGAGCACTGGATCGGGCAGAGGAAGGTGCACGTGTTAGTGATCTCTCGTCAGGACGCTCCAACGCCATTGAGGGAAGCTGCTGTAAAAGGGTTGGAGGCGTGCGATCGCATATTGGCCGGGATGGAAATCGACCGTGGAGCCAACTCATGACCGGCGCGCCCAAGACAAAAATCCGTCAAGCCGGTCCATCAACGAAAGGTGCCGCAACCGCTCCAGCGATCGCACTTGCACGGAGCGCCGCGTTTGCCGAGCGAGTTCGTCAGGCCTTGAGCGAGCTTTTGGTGGAGGTTGACACGCAGTTGAGCGTCAGCATGGTCTTGGCGAAAGCGGGCGTAAATCGAACCACGTTGTACTCTCGTCGAAAGGATGCAATGCGCAGTCATGTGCATCAGAAGTTGATCGATGAAATCGATACTGCGATTGCGCAGCGAGCCGAGAAAATTGCTAGCAAGGGCCGCCGTAGCCGATTCCGCGAAGAAGTCGGAAGGCCGTCTGATGCCCCGGACGTGGCTGCTTTGGCCAACGAACTGATTAAGCAGCGAGACGCGGCTGAAGCCGAGGAGAAGAGGCGCAAGCGTGCGGAAAGGCGCGAGCGGGACGCAGTGATGACGGCCTACACCTACGCTATTGCGCTCAGGCAGTGCTGGCGGGTCCCGTCTGAGTTGCCAAGGTCGCTTTCAGACTTCATCTCGCAGGCCGAGGCCGAACTGCAAGTGGGCGATCAAGGCGACCTTGAGGCTGCTGCCGTCGCGGGAGCGCACCTGGCGTCCGACAGCCGGGGCCGCCCGCCTTCGGACGGGCTCCCTGGTCCGGCGGGTGCGTCGGTAACGCCCCTCCGAAGGACTGAGAGATAATGGCGACCTTCATCTAGACTGTCTAGATAGCGACTTTGGCGGGGTCACCGCGCCGCCGCTACGTTTCAAGGAGATAGACACAGTGGCGAGCGTGAACAAAGTCATCCTCATCGGCAACCTCGGCCGCGACCCCGAGGTCCGCTACACGCCCAGCGGCTCCGCTGTGTGCAACCTGCGCATCGCCACCACGCGCAACTGGAAAAACCGCGACAGCGGCGAGAAGCAGGAAGAGACCGAATGGCATTCGGTCGTGCTGTACGACCGCCAGGCCGAGGTGGCCGGCGAATACCTCAAGAAGGGCCGCCCGGTCTACATCGAAGGCCGCCTCAAGACGCGCAAGTGGCAGGACAAGGACGGCAACGACCGCTACACCACCGAAATCGTTGCCGAATCCATGCAGCTGCTCGGCGGTCGTGAAGGCATGGGCGGCAGTGACGAGGGCGGCGGCTACAGCCGCGGCGGCGAAGAGCGCAGCGAGCGCAGTGCGCCGGCTGCCAAGCCGGCTGCCAGCAAGCCCGCCGCCAAGTCGTCCACCGGCTTCGACGACATGGACGACGACATTCCGTTCTGAGCGAAGTTCGCGTTTTCCCCCATCGCTGCGGCGGCCTGCGGGCCGCCGTTTTGCTGGGGCGCACGCACGGCATGGGAACGCGCCAATCGGCGTTGACAGGCCCTAACATCTGCCGTGGCGATCAGGGGTCGCCTCCTTCTCTTGCAAGGACAACAACAATGGGTGTTGCAGCGAACCAGCCCGGCCGCGGGCACATCGTTGGGGCGCGACCGGCGGCGCGAGTCCCTGCCTGACGAGCCCCAGATGCGCAGCATCGGTCTTCGCAAGCGCCTGTTCCTCCTGGCCGCCGTCGGCATCCTGCCGCTCGCCTTCATGTCCGGCATCGGTCTGTATGCGCTCGCACTGCAGCAGCGCGAGCAGATGGAACGGGCCAGCCTCGAGCTGTCGCGCGCGCTGGCCAGCGCCGTCGATGCCGAGCTGCGCGGCGCCAGCTACGTGCTGGAGGCGCTGGCCACGTCGACGTCGCTCGACAGCGGCGACATGCAGTCGTTCTATCGCGTGGCGCGGCCGGTTGTCGCGACAAGACCGCAATGGCGAGCCATCATCCTGGCGCGTCCCGATGGCCAGGTGCTGGCCCACACCGGCTATCCGCCCGGACGCAGCGACCTGGCCATCGCAGAGCCCGAGAGCTTCGATCAGCTCGTGCAGACCAAGGCCCCGCTGGTTGGACCGCTGAGGCGCGGCCCGCGAGGCGAGTTCGGCGTGCCGGTTCGCGTGCCGGTGGTGCGCGAAGGGCAGCTGCGCTTCGTCCTCACCGGCGTCATCAACCCCGAGGCGTTTCTCGAGGTCGTCAATCGCCAGCGCGTCCCCGAAGACTGGGTGGTGTCCATCTTCGACTCCAAGTCGGCTCGCGTCGCGCGCTCGCGCGCGAACGCCAAGAACATCGGCACGCCGCCCGCGCCCAGCCTGCAGCGGCTGATGGCCGCGGGCGTCGACGAGGGCGTCGGCGTCACCTATGCGCTCGAAGGCGACGCCGTTCTCAGCGCCTACACGCGCATCAAGGGCAGCGGCTGGTCGGTCGCCGTGGGCATCCCGATGAGCAGCGTGGAGGCCGGCACCTGGCGCTCGTCGCTCGCGTATGGCGGCGGTGTCCTGCTGTCGGCCGTGCTGGGTGCCCTCGCGGCGCTGGGCATCGCGCGCAGCGTGAACCGTCCCATCGCCGAGCTGCGCCGCGCCGCGCAGGCACTCGGACGCGGCGAGACGCCGACGATGGCGCCCACCGACATCCACGAGATCCAGGAGGTCGCCGACACGCTGGGTGCGTCGGCCGAGCAGCGCGCCCGCGACGAGGCCGAGCGAGAGCGGCTGCTGGCGGCCGAGCGCGCGGCGCGTTCAGGCGCCGAGCAGGCACGGCGCCGGCTCGAAATGCTGGCTTCGGCCGGCGCCGTGCTGTCGCGCTCCCTGCAGCCGCATGCGACGCTCGAAGCGCTCGCCTCGATCATCGTGCCGGGACTCGCCGACTGGTGCCGCGTCGACCTCGTCGACGCCGAGGGCCGGCTGCAGCGCGCGCTGACGCACCACTCCGATCCGCAGAAGTCGCGGCTGGGCGCCGAGCTCGTGCAGCGCCTGCATGCGTCGGCCAACACGCCCGGCTCGATGGCCTGGACGGTCGCCACCGGCCGCTCGCACCTCGCCCACCTCGACCGCCCCAAGGACTTCGACAGCGCACGCGACCACGACCTGCTCACCTTCGCCAAGGCGATCGGGATGCGCTCGTACTTCATCGTTCCGCTGGTCGCGCGCGGAC
Organism: Piscinibacter sp. XHJ-5; assembly: GCF_029855045.1. Taxonomy (GTDB): domain Bacteria; phylum Pseudomonadota; class Gammaproteobacteria; order Burkholderiales; family Burkholderiaceae_C; genus Albitalea. Next base: position 6,441,286 of record NZ_CP123228.1, on the reverse strand, counting down.
GCACGCTGGGCGCCATGGCGGCCCTGCAGGCCGAGTCGGACCGGGGCTTCGGCGACGACGACTGCGCGCTGCTCGTCGAGCTGGCGCAGCGCGCCGCGCTGGCGCTGGACAACGCTCGCCTGTACGCCGACGCACAGATGGCGCGAAGCCAGGCGGAGCGAGCCAACCGCGCCAAGGACGAGTTCCTCGCGATGCTCGGCCACGAGCTGCGCAACCCGCTCGCCCCGATCGTCACCGCGCTGCACCTGATGGCGCGGCGCGGCGGGGGCGAGGCCGCGATGGAGCGCCGCATCATCGAGCGGCAGGTGGCTCATCTGCTGCGGCTGGTGGACGACCTGCTCGACGTGTCGCGCATAGCACGCGGCAAGATCCAGATCGAGCGCGACCGCGTCGACATGAAGGCGGTGGTGGAGCGCGCGCTGGAGCTCACCCAGCCCGCGCTCGAGCGCCGCGAGCGTCCGATCGAGGTCGATGTGCCGTCCGAGCCGGTCTTCGTGGCGGGCGATGCCGTGCGCCTGGCCCAGGTGCTGTCGAACCTGCTGAACAACGCGGCCAAGTTCACGGCACCCGACGAGCGGATCGTGCTGCACATGCGCCGCGACGGCGCCGACGTGGAGATCGTCGTGGAGGACAACGGCAGCGGCATCGTGCCCGAGCTTTTGCCACGCATCTTCGACCTCTTCACGCAAGGCGAGCAGGGCATGGACCGCCACTCGGGCGGCCTGGGGCTCGGACTGGCGATCGTCAGGACGCTGGTCCAGCTGCACGGCGGTACCGTGGTCGCCGAAAGCGAGGGGCCGGGTCTGGGAAGCCGCTTCACGTTGCGCCTGCCTGCCGTGGATCCCCCGCCCACTGCCGATGCGCTGCCGGCGCCCGCGACGCCACGCCCGCGCCGCAGCGGCCGCGTGCTGCTGGTCGATGACAACGCGGACGCCGCCGACACCCTCAGCGAGCTGCTGCGCGACGCCGGCCATCAGGTCTGCATCGCGGCCGACGGGGCGGCGGCGCTCGCCGCGCTCGACAGCTTCGTCCCCGAGCTGGCGCTGCTCGACATCGGCCTGCCCGGCATGGACGGCTACGAGCTCGCCAGCCGCCTGCGCGCCGATCCGCGAGTCGCCGGCGTGCGCATCGTCGCGCTCACCGGCTATGGCCGCGAGCCCGATCGTGCGCGGGCGATGGCCACGAATTTCGACGAGCACCTGGTGAAGCCGGTGACCGCCGAGCGGCTGTTCGACGTGACGGATCGGCTGCTGGACGACACGGCGGATACCGCGGCGTAGGCGGAATGGGGGCCGCTTCGCTGCGGCCACATCCCGGGTCAGACCGTATTGCGGCTCGTCGCCCGTGCGATCGCTGCCGCCAGCGCCTTCGCGTTGATCGGCTTGGACACGTAGTCATCCATCCCGCTGGCCAGATAGGCCTCGCGGTGCTCGACCATCGCGTTGGCCGTCATCGCGATGATCGGGATGGAGGCGACACCGTCGGTCAGCGAGCGAATCGCGCGCGTCGCGGCCTCGCCGTCCATCTCGGGCATCTGGATGTCCATCAGCACGAGGTCGTAGTGCGTCGATTGCACCTGCTGCACCGCCTCGATCCCGTTGCCGACGATGTCGCTGTAGTGGCCCATCTGGTCGAGGATGGCCTTGATGAGGATCTGGTTCACGCCGTTGTCCTCGGCGACCAGGATGCGCAGGCCCCCCATGTCCGCACCGGCATGCAGCGTCGACTCGGCGGCGCTCAGCCGCTCTGCATCACCGCGCACCATCGGCACGATGACGCGGAAGGTGCTGCCCACGCCGACCGCGCTGTCGACCTCGATGCGTCCGCCCATCAGATCGACGATCTCGCGGCTGATCGCCAGGCCGAGCCCGGTTCCGCCGTAGCGGCGCGCTGTCGTCGCGTCGGCCTGCATGAAACGGTCGAACAGCTTGGGCATCGCGTCGGGCGCGATGCCGATGCCGGTGTCGCGCACGGCGATCGTCATTTCGACGCGCTCCTCGGGCAGCGGCCGATGGGACACCTCGATGTCCACGTTGCCCTGCTCGGTGAACTTGAGCGCGTTGCCGATCAGATTGAACAGCACCTGGCGCAGCCGACTCGGATCGCCGCGCAGCGCGCGCGGCACGTCGTGCGGCATCTTCAGGTTCATCGCCAGCCCCTTGGCCTGGGCGCGCACCGACAGCAGCGAGACCACCTCGTCCAATGTGGCGGACGGATCGAACTCGACGATCTCCAGCTCCATGCGGCCGGCCTCGATCTTCGCCAGGTCGAGGATGTCGTTGATCACCGTCAGCAGCGTCTGTCCCGAGCTGCGGATCAGCTCGGCGTAGCGCCGCTGCTCCGGCGTGAGGGGCGTGTTCAGCAGCAGGCCGTTCATGCCCAGCACGCCATTGAGCGGCGTGCGGATCTCGTGACTCATCGCCGCGAGGAACTGCGACTTCGACTCGTTGGCCGCCTCGGCGGCGGCCTTGGCGCGAGCCAGCGCGCGTTCGGCGGCGGTGATGTCGCGCGTCACGCTGACAACGCCGCCGTCCGGCGTGCGTCGCTCGATCGCGTGCACCACCATGCCGTGCGCCAGCTCCTGCTCGTACATGCCGTTGCCGCTCGCGTGGATGGCCATGCGGCGCTCCAGCCAGGCGCGCCGCTCCTCCTCGTTGCCCTCGGGCAGCAGCGCCGGCGCGATGGCCCCGGCCAGCGTCTGGAACGGCACGCCCACGCCGATGACATCGCGCAGCCAAGGGAAGATCTCGAGGTAGCGCCGGTTCCAGGCGACGACGCGATCGTCCGCGTCGCACAGCAGGAAGCCGTCGGCCATCGCCTCCAGGGCCTGGTCCAGCGTCGCCTTGGCCCGGGCCACCTCGCTGCGTGCGCCGCCCAGCCGCGCCATCTGCCACTGGATGAAGCCGCCGGCGGCCATGAACATCGCGATGAAGGCGGCAGCGACCTTCAGGATGTCGCCGCGCTCGCGGCGCCATTCGGCGAGCGCGGCATCGAGCGGAATGCTGGCGGCGATCATCACCGAGCGGTACAGCGTGGGCCGCGACACCACGATCGCCGGAGCCGCGCCCAGCCGGCCCGGTGCGCGCTGCGACACGCCGGTGGCTTGCCGCAGGTCGAGCGGCGGGCTCAGCTTCTGGCCCATCAGCCTCTCGTCGGGCGGCACGCTGGTCAGCAGCTGGCCGTCCTCGCGCTCGAAGGTGACGACCAGGCCGCGGATCTCGATCGCCTGCGACAGGATGGTGGCGAGCAGCGAGGCCGGCACTTCGCCCACCACCAGCACGCTGCGTCCGCTGGCCAGCCGCAGCGGCCGGGCGAAGTAGAGCACCCGCTCCGAGGTCGCGAAGTTGACGACCGGCGCACTGATCGCAAGCTGCGGCGCGCTCTGTGCGAGCACGTCGGCCGCGAATCCCTTGGGCAGGTCGACGCCCATGCGCTGGCTGTTGGGCTGCGCGGCCGCCAGCACCGAGCCGTCGTCGGCCAGCACCGCGACGTCGCGCACCAGCAGGTGCCGGCTGGTCAGGTCGAGCAGCAGCTGATTGGCGTGCGGCGCGTTCAGCGAGCCGTCGGGCCGCACCGCCGGCCGCAGCAGCGAGTCGATGCCGGCGAGCAGCACGTCCACGCCCAGCAGGGTGCGATTCAGTGCCGCCTCCGCGCCGCTCACGAAGCGTTCCGCCTTGGCCTCGCTTTCGCGGACTGCGTCGCGCTCACCGCGGGCGACCAGGCTCGCGGTGGCGGCGATGGTGGCCGCGACGAAGAGCGTCACAACGCCCCAGATCGCAGCCTGGACTCGCACGGGCAGCGCCATGGTCGGCTACTTCACTTGACCCGCGCTTCCAGGCCCACCACCGGCCCGATCGTGCGGTTCCAGACGTCGGCGCACGAAGGGCCGCATCGGTGCACCCAGCGCGCGAGCACGGTGCCGACGAAGATCGCGCGTCGCCGCGCGTCGTCGGTGGGCGAGGCCTTCACCTCGGCCATCTTCCCTTTCTGGCCCTGCTGGCAGGTGGGGCTGCCGGTGTTGCAGGCAATGCCCTCCCCGGTTTCGCGCTCGGCCTCGGTCCAGATGGCCTGCTCGAGCTTGGGCATCTCGTCGCGCAGCAGCTTGCGGACATCCGGCGGCAGCGCGTTCCACGCCGCCGCATTCGCGGCGAAGACCGACAGGCCCCAGTTGATCGCCATCGAGTGGACGTGCGTCGTCACCTCGTGCAGGCCGATCGTGTTGCCCGACATCGTGCCCGTGATGGCGCATTCGATGTTCCCGCTGCGCATGTTGGTCATGATGTCGGCGAAGCCGGTCTGCACGGGCACGCCGCCCAGCGCCTCGATCAGGTCGGCCTGCGGCGGGCTCGACGTGCGGATGCGGCGCGTGGCCAGGTCGGCCAGGCTGGTGAAGGGCTTGTTGCAGAACACGACCTGCGCCGGATAGGCATACACCGCCAGCAGCTCGATGCCGCGGTCGCGCAGTGTCTTCTCGAGATAGGGCCGAAAGGCGAGGACCGTGCGGCGAACCGACTTCATGTCGGGGTTGAGACCCGCGAGGTCGGGTGCGCCGAACACCGGCTCCTGCGTGGCCGACAGGCTCAGGATCGCGGTGCCGAAGGGCACGACGCCGAGCTGGATCAGTCGCAGCATCTCCTGGCCACGGATGCCGGCGCGGTCGAAAGGCACGATCTCGGCAGTGACCCGGCCGCCGGTGAGCTTGGGCAGCTCCTGCGTCCAGAACGGCTCCTCCTGGCGCGTGTATTGATTGACGGCGGCCAATCCGCCGACGATGCGCAGCCGCTGCACCGGCGCAGACGCTTGTGCCCATGCGGCGGCGCACGTCAGCAGCGCCAGGCCGGCGGTCAGCGCCGCGGCCAGGGTCCAACTCGTGATCGCTCTCATCAGCTTCCTCGAGGCAAGCCTCGGCACCCCCCCACATGATGCAGCACCGATGCGCAGGTGACCAGCGCTCACTCGATGCCCCCCGAGCCCGATGCTGGCGCCTGCACCTGCCGGGCCATCGCCCGCGCCTGGTCACCGCCCTCGGCGGCCAGCCCCTGCACCACGCCGTCACGATCGGCGGCCGGCCGGTTCTGGCTGACCTTCCACTTGCCCTGGAGCGAGTGGATCTCGATTTCGATGCCGACGATGGCGCGCAGCAGCGCGGTGGTGTACTCGGCCGGCGCGTCCTCCACCCGCCACGGCGCCGGCCGGCCCGCCTCGTGGCGCTCGGTCAGTTCGCCGACGAGCCGGCGCAGCCACACCGGATCGTCGATGGGCGCGAGCCGCCCGCGCGCCTGAACGATCACGTAGTTCCAGGTGGGCACCACCTTGCCGCCCTGGGCCTTGCTGGGATACCAGCTCGGCGACACGTAGGCCTGCGGTCCCTGGAACACGATCAGCGTCTCGGCGTCGGTGCGGGCTTCCCGCCACACGGGATTGGCTCGCGCCACATGGCCGCGCAGCGTGCCGTGCGGCCCGCGGTCGGCGTCGAGGATGAACGGCAGCGGATTGGCATCGAGACCGCCTCCCGCGTCCTGGGTGACGAGCAGCCCCAGCGGGTGGGCGCGCATGAGTTCGTGCAGCACCTGCGGGCGTGTTTCGGCGAAGTGGGTCGGCGTGTACATGGTGCGGCGAGTATGCCGCCCGCGGGCGCGACTTCAATGCAGCACGACCTGGCCCCGCGGGACATCGGGACGCAGCCGGGTCACCCAGCGGGCATTCCACTGCAGGAATTCGCCGGCTGCCATCGGCCGGCCCAGGTGAAAGCCCTGGGCCTGGTCGCAGTTGAGCTCGCGCAGCCTCTCCCACACGGCGGCGTTCTCGACGCCTTCGGCCACCACCGACAGGCCCAGGTTGTGCGCCAGGTCGATGGTCGATCGCACGACCTTCGCGTCGTCGGCGTCGGCCTGCATGCCCAGCACGAAGCGCTTGTCGATCTTCAGCTCGTCCACCGGCAGGCGCTTCAGATGGGCGAGCGACGAGTAGCCGGTGCCGAAGTCGTCGATCGAGAGCTTGAAGCCGAGCGCCGACAGCCGGTCGAGCGTGGCCTGCGCGCGCTGCGGGTCTTCCATGATCGCGCTCTCGGTGACCTCCAGGCAGAACGCTTCGGCCGGCACGCGGTGGCGCACCAGCAGGGCATCCAGCTTCTGCGGCAGCTCCGGGTCCAGCAGGTCGCGTGTGGACAGGTTCACCGACAGCGGCATGCGCATGCCGGCGGATTCGAGCGTGCCCCAGTGGCGCGCCGCCTCCTCGAACACCCACAGCGTGAGGGAGCGGATGAAGCCGGTCTGCTCGGCGAAGGGGATGAACTGCGGCGGCGCGAGCAGGCCGCGCTGCGGATGCTGCCAGCGCACCAGCGTCTCCGCGCCGACGACGTCGCCGCTGTCCAGCGCGAGCTTGGGCTGCAGCAACAGGCGCAGCTCGCCGGTGTCGACCGCGTGCCGCAGTTCGCTCAGCAACGACAGCGTCTGGGCGCTGGACGCATCGAGGGCGGGGTCGTACGGCTGCGGACCGCTGCCGCGGCGCTTGGCGACATGCATCGCCACTTCGGCGCGCGACAGCAACGTATCGGCGTCGAACGCATGCTGCGGCCAGCATGCGAACCCGATGCCGCCGCCCATGTCGATAGCATGGTCCTCGAGCGTCAGCGGCGTGTCGAAGGCCCGTTCGATGCGCTGGGCGACCGAGCGCGCGACGTCGATGCCGCCGTCGCGCAGCAGCACCGCGAACTCGTCGCCGCCGAGCCGCGCGACGAGGTCGGCGCCGCGCACGGTGTGCTGCGACAGCCGCTCGGCGATGCGCGCCAGCAGCAGATCGCCGAAGCGGTAGCCGAGCACGTCGTTGACCTGCTTGAACCGGTCGAGGTCGATCATCACCACCGACACCGTCGTGCGCGGCGCGCCGCTGTCGCCGGCGGCGCGGATCGCCTCGCGCAGGGCCTCGCGGAACTGGACCCGGTTGGGCAACCCCGTGAGCGCATCCCAGTAGGCGAGCTTCACGATCTCCTTCTGCTTGTGCTCCACGCCGACGCGCATCTGCTCGAAGGCGCGCGCCAGGTGGCCGAGCTCGTCGTCGCGGTGAACCCCGTCGGTGACCGGCGTGGCGACATCGCCGGCGCCGAGCCGGTCGGCGGCGGCGGCGAGGCGGCCCAGCGGTGTCGTGACCCGGCGCACGCACAACACGCCGAGCAGGCCGAATGCCGCGAAGCCGACCACGCTGATCGCGAGCAGTGCCATCTGCACGTCGCGCGGCAGGCGCAGCGCGTCGTCGAGCGGGAGCGACAGCACGGCGAGCACTGCGCCGGCGCCGGGCGAATCGGGTGTGGTGAGCCACAGCGGCTGCACGGCGAGCTCTGCGCCAGCGGCACCGAGGGTGGCGGGCGCTTGTCCCGCCCGCCAGGCGTGCCGCGCCAATGTCTGTGCCTGAGCCGGCGCTAGGGTGCTATGGGCTGGCAGCCAGGCGTCGCTGTCGGGCCCCTGCGTGAGCAGCGTCAGCTGCAGCGCCGACAGGCTTTGCATCTCGCGCGCAAGACCGCCATCGAGCGGCTTGCCCATCAGCAGCCACCCGGCCGGCTGCGGCGCCTTGATCGGCACCAGGACGACATGGTGCGCTCGCCCGCCCAGCAGCGCCACCTGGCAGGCGCGCCCGCCCGTCGCCGCCGCAGCCGCGAGGCGTCCCGCCAGGGCGGCCAGCTCGGTGCCGTCGGGTTGCCTGGACGCTCGCAGCTGGAAGTCCGGCGTCACCAGCGCGGCCTCGGTGGCGCCCAGGCGCGTGCCGTGCTGGTTCAGGGCCGCCGCAATGATCGCCGCGTCGTCGCTGCGCAGTTGCTCGTGAAAGGCAGGGTCTGCTGCCACCAGCCTGGCGCCGTCTTGCAAGGCCTGCGCCTGGCGATCCAGCAGGCCTTGCAGCACCCGCGACCCGGTGTGCAGCCGCTCGGGCAGCACGCTGCGGGCGTGGCGGGCGAAGCTCGCCTGCAATGCGGCAAGACCCGCGAGCTGCACGACGAGCAGCAGGCCGAGGAACAGCGCGATCAGCCGCGCGCCCATCGAGCCGCGCAGCCAATGCGCGAGCGCGGCAAGCGGAGGGCGTCGGAGGGCGGCGTCGTGTGGCATGCGAAGCGATTCGGAAACGGCGACACGGCAGCGGCCATGCCCATCGGTTCGCTATCGGCCGCGAGCCGGGACGACTTGAGACGCCGCCGCGCCCGGCGGGACGGCGGGCGTGACCGATTTACGTCTGAATACCCGGGGGGCAGCGGGGCGCGCTAGGCTGCTCCGATGAAGTCGAGCCGTCCGCCATCCGTCCGTTCCTCCGTCCTCCTCGTCCCGTGTGTCGTCATCCTGCTCGCCGCATGCGGCGGTGGCGGCAGCAGCGAACCGCAGCCCGCCCCGCCGACCGCCGCTGCGGCCGATGCCACCTGCGGCCTGCCGGACTTCAGCGCCAGCGCGCTGGCGCGTGTCAACCAGGTGCGTGCCACGGGCGCCACCTGCGGCGCCCGCGGCACGTTCTCCCCGGCCGCGCCGGTGACCCTGAATGCGCGCCTCACCCAGGCGGCGGCCGGTCATGCGCAGGACATGGCGACGAACAACTACTTCTCGCACACCAGCCTGGACGGGCGCACCTTCTCGCAGCGCATCGACGCCACCGGCTACCAGTGGACCAACGTGGGCGAGAACATCGCCGCCGGCCAGGCCACGGTCAACAGCGTCATCGACGCCTGGGTGGCCAGTCCGGACCACTGCGCCAACATGATGAATCCGGTCTACACGGAGATCGGCCTGGCCTGCGTGCCGGCCGGCTCCAGCAACACCTACCGCACGTATTGGGCGATGGAGCTGGGCAAGCCCGCGTGACTACGCAGCGCGCGCGATCATGCCCCCGCCCAGGCACACCTCGCCGTCGTACAGCACAGCGGACTGGCCCGGGGTGACGGCCCATTGCGCCTGCGGAAACCGCAGTTCGAAGACGCCGTTGGCGCCCGGCGCGATGTCGCACCCGGCATCGGCCTGGCGGTAGCGCGTCTTCGCCGCGATGGACGCGGCGGCCGGCGCCGTGCCGTCGACCCAGCTCGCCTCGTCGGCCACCAGTGCGCTGGACAGCAGCCAGGGGTGGTCGTGGCCCTGCACCACGTACAGCGTGTTGGTGTCCATGTCCTTGCGCGCGACGAACCACGGCTGGTGCACGCTGCCGCCCTTGGCGTGGCGGTCCTCCTTGAGGCCGCCGATGCCGATGCCCTTGCGCTGTCCCAGCGTGTAGAAGCTCAGGCCCACATGCTCGCCGACCAGGCGCCCGCGATCGTCCTTGATCGGCCCGGGGGTGTTCGCCAGATAGCGGTTGAGGAACTCGCGGAACGGCCGCTCGCCGATGAAGCAGATGCCGGTGGAGTCCTTCTTCTTCGCGTTGGGCAGCCCGATCTCCGCGGCGATGCGCCGCACTTCCGTCTTCGGCAGCTCGCCCACGGGGAACATCGTTTTCGCAAGCTGGGACTGGTCGAGGCGGTGCAGGAAGTAGCTCTGGTCCTTCAGCGGGTCGCGCCCCTTCAGCAGCTGGAACCGGCCGTTGCGCTCGCGGACCCGGGCGTAGTGTCCGGTGGCGATCTTCTCGGCGCCCAGGCGCATCGCGTGGTCGAGGAAGGCCTTGAACTTGATCTCGGCGTTGCACAGCACGTCGGGATTCGGCGTGCGGCCGGCCTGGTATTCGCGCAGGAACTCGGCGAACACGCGGTCCTTGTAGTCGGCGGCGAAGTTGACGTGCTCGATCTCGATGCCCAGCACGTCGGCGACGCTGGCCGCGTCGAGGAAGTCCTGGCGCGACGAGCAGTACTCGTCGTCGTCATCGTCCTCCCAGTTCTTCATGAAGATCGCGACGACCTCGTGGCCTTGCTGCTTGAGCAGGTGCGCCGACACGGCGGAATCGACCCCGCCCGACAGCCCCACGACGACCCGTTGCTTCTTCCCCGCCGACATGTCCGTATTGTCGTAGGTTCGGCTGCTTGTCCGCCTACGAGGGGCCATAGACGCTCGCATCCGTGTGCACGGCGTCCAGCGGGAATCGTCGTCCTGCAGCGTAGTCCTCGATGCACCTCAGGACCAGCGGGCTGCGATGCCGCTCGCAGCTGGCACGCACCTCGTCCAGCGTCATCCAGAGCGTGCGCACGATGCCGGTGTCCAGTGCGCGCGCCGGATCGGCGGGCCCCGCTCGGCCGCCGAAGGCCAGCCGCAGGTAGGTGACGTCCTCGCCGCGCTGCGGCCGCTCGAAGCGGGCCAGGTACACCCCCAGGAAGCGATCGGGGAAGAAGGCGCGCGCCGTTTCCTCGAGCGCCTCGCGCACCGTGCCTTGCAGCGGCGACTCGCCCGGGTCCAGGTGACCGGCCGGCGTGTTCAGCCGCAGCCCCTCGGGGGTGTGTTCTTCCACCAGGAGGAAGCGACCGTCGTGCTCGATGACCGCCGCGACCGTGACATTGGGCTTCCAGCGCTCGCTCATGAGGGGCGATCCTAAGCGCAGCGCCCGACCTGGCCGCATCGCGGAACCGGAGCCGCCTTTCGGTTTGTGTAAGCTCCATGGCTTCGACTTCGCCACGAGCGATGTCGCCCGTGCGACCCATCCCGGCCGCCGCCCAGGTTCCACTCACACTCCAAGCGCCGAGGAGGCTTTCATGTTGATAGGGGTTCCGCTCGAGACGGCGGCCGGGGAGACGCGTGTGGCCGTCACTCCCGAGACAGCGAAGAAGCTCAAGGCCCAGGGGCACACGCTGCGCGTGCAGTCCGCAGCCGGCCTCAATGCCAGCGCCACCGACGAAGCCTATGCCGCGGTCGGGGCCGAGATCACCGACGCGCAGGGCGCCTTCGGCTGCGACCTGGTCCTCAAGGTGCGCTCGCCGCTGGACAGCGAGCTGCAGCTCATGAAGACCGGCGCCGCGCTGGTGGGCATGCTCAATCCGTTCGACCGTGACAACCTGCATCGCCTGGCGGGCTCCGGCGTGACCAGCTTCGCCCTCGAAGCCGCGCCGCGCACGACGCGCGCGCAGAGCATGGACGTGCTGAGCTCGCAGGCCAACATCGCCGGCTACAAGGCCGTGATGATGGCGGCCGACAAGTACCAGCGCTTCTTCCCGATGCTGATGACGGCCGCCGGCACGGTGAAGGCCGCGCGCGTGGTCATCCTCGGGGTGGGCGTGGCGGGCCTGCAGGCGATCGCCACGGCCAAGCGGCTGGGCGCGGTCATCGAGGCGAGCGACGTGCGTCCCAGCGTGAAGGAGCAGGTCGAGTCGCTGGGCGCCAAGTTCATCGAGGTGTCCTACGACACGCCCGAGGAGAAGGAAGCCGCCGAGGGCGTGGGCGGCTATGCCAAGCCCATGCCGCAGAGCTGGCTCGACCGGCAGAAGGTGGAAGTGGCCAAGCGCGTGGCCGCCGCGGACATCGTCATCACCACCGCGCTGATCCCGGGCCGACCGGCACCGGTGCTGGTCACCGAGGAGATGGTCAAGAGCATGAAGCCCGGCTCGGTGATCGTCGACCTGGCCGCGCCCAACGGCGGCAACTGCCCGCTGACCGAGCCGGGGCGCACGGTGCAAAAGCACGGCGTCACGCTGATCGGCGAAACCAACCTGCCCGCGCTGGTGGCCGCCGATGCGTCCGCGCTGTACGCGCGCAACGTGCTCGATTTCCTGAAGCTGGTCATCGACAAGGAAGGCAAGTTCCAGGTGCCGATGGACGACGACATCGTCGCGGCATGCCTCATGACCAAAGACGGCCAAGTGCTGAGGAAGTGACCATGGAAGCCATTTCTCCCACCATCATCAACCTGATCATCTTCGTGCTGGCGATCTACGTCGGCTACCACGTGGTGTGGACCGTCACGCCGGCGCTGCACACGCCGCTGATGGCGGTGACCAACGCGATCTCGGCGATCGTCGTGGTCGGCGCCATGCTGGCCGCGGCGCTCACCGAGACGGGCCTGGGCAAGACGATGGGCGTGCTCGCCGTCGCGCTGGCCGCGGTGAACATCTTCGGCGGCTTCCTGGTCACGCGGCGCATGCTGGAGATGTTCAGGAAGAAGGAGAAGAAGCCCACGCTCGAGAACAAGGCGGAGGCCAAGCCATGAGCCTGAACCTCGTCACGCTGCTGTACCTGATCGCGAGCGTGTGCTTCATCCAGGCGCTCAAGGGCCTGAGCCATCCGACGACGTCGATCCGCGGCAATCTGTTCGGCATGGTGGGCATGGGCATTGCCGGCTTCACCACCGCGGCGCTGATCGTCAGGCTCGCGGGCACCGGCACCGGGCTGATCTGGGTGCTGCTCGGGCTGGTGGCCGGCGGCGCCTACGGCGCCTGGCGCGCGCGCACGGTCGAGATGACCAAGATGCCCGAGCTGGTGGCGTTCTTCCACAGCATGATCGGCATGGCCGCGGTGTTCATCGCCGTGGCGGCGGTGGCCGAGCCGTACGCGTTCGGCATCGCCGCCAAGGGCGAGCCCATTCCCGCAGGCAACCGGCTCGAGCTGTTCCTGGGCGCGGCGATCGGGGCGATCACCTTCAGCGGCTCGGTGATCGCCTTCGGCAAGCTCTCGGGAACCTACAAGTTCCGCCTGTTCAAGGGCGCGCCGGTGGTGTTCCCGGGCCAGCACATGCTCAACCTGGTGCTGGGCCTGACGACCATCGCGCTGGGCCTGGTGTTCATGGTCACCGGCCGCTGGGACGCCTTCTTCGCGATGCTGCTGCTGAGCTTCGTGATGGGCGTGCTGATCATCATCCCGATCGGCGGGGCGGACATGCCGGTGGTGGTGTCCATGCTCAACAGCTACTCGGGCTGGGCGGCCGCGGGCATCGGCTTCAGCCTGAACAACTCCATGCTGATCATTGCCGGCAGCCTGGTGGGCTCATCGGGCGCGATCCTCAGCTACATCATGTGCAAGGCGATGAACCGCTCGTTCTTCAACGTGATCCTCGGCGGCTTCGGCGGCGAGGCGGGCGGACCGGCGGCGGCCACCGAGCAGCGCCCGGTCAAGAGCGGCAGCGCCGACGATGCCGCCTTCATCCTGGGCAACGCCGAGACGGTGGTCATCGTGCCGGGCTACGGCCTGGCGGTGGCGCGCGCGCAGCATGCGGTCAAGGAGCTGGCCGAGAAGCTCACGCACAAGGGCGTGACGGTCAAGTACGCCATCCACCCGGTGGCCGGGCGCATGCCGGGGCACATGAACGTGCTGCTGGCGGAAGCCGAGGTGCCCTACGACCAGGTGTTCGAGATGGAGGACATCAACGGCGAGTTCGGCCAGGCCGACGTGGCCATCATCCTGGGCGCCAACGACGTGGTGAACCCGGCCGCGCTGACCAAGGGCACGCCGATCTACGGCATGCCCATCCTCGAGGCCTACAAGGCCAAGACGGTGATCGTCAACAAGCGCTCGATGGCCGCGGGGTACGCAGGCCTGGACAACGAGCTGTTCTACATGGACAAGACGATGATGGTGTTCGGCGACGCGAAGAAGGTCGTCGAGGACATGGTGAAGGCGGTCGAGTAATCGGCCGGTGGCCGGTTAGCGTCATTCACGCCCCTCCCCCAGCCCCTCCTGGAGGGGCTCAGCATGATGCTGGACCGGCTGCGGCCGGCGTTCTACATCGTCGCGCCCAGCTGCCACGGCACGAACTCGTTCTGGCCGTAGCCGTGCTCCTCGCTCTTCGTGCGGCGGCCCGAAGCGGTGACCAGCATCTGCTCGAAGATGCGCCGGCCCACCTCGGCGATGCTTTCGGTGCCGTCGATGATGGTGCCGCAGTTGACGTCGATGTCGTCCTCCTGCCGGGTCCACAGCGCGCTGTTGGTCGACAGCTTCAGCGAAGGTGCCGGCGAGCAGCCATAGGCCGAGCCGCGGCCGGTGGTGAAGCAGATCAGGTTGGCGCCGCCGGCGACCTGGCCGGTGGCCGACACCGGGTCGTATCCCGGCGTATCCATGAACACCAGCCCCTTGGCCTTCACGGTCTGGGCGTACTCGACCACATCGATCAGGTTGGTGGTGCCGCTCTTGGCGATGGCGCCCAGCGACTTCTCGAGAATGGTGGTGAGCCCGCCGGCCTTGTTGCCGGACGAGGGGTTGTTGTCCATCTCGGCGTCGTTGCGCTCGCAGTAACGCTCCCACCAGCGCAGCCGCGCGAGCAGCTTGTCGGCCACCGCCTGCGACACGGCGCGGCGCGTCAGCAGATGCTCGCCGCCGTAGATCTCGGGCGTTTCCGACAGGATGGCCGTGCCGCCATGGCGCACCAGCAGGTCGACTGCGGCTCCGAGCGCGGGATTGGCGCTGATGCCGGAGTAGCCGTCGGAGCCGCCGCACTGCAGGCCCACCATGATGTGGCTGGCCGGCACCGGCTGGCGCGTCACCCGGTTGGCGCCCTCGAGCAGCCATTGCACCAGCTCGATGCCGTGCGCCACGGTCTTGCGCGTGCCCCCGGTGTCCTGGATGTTGAAGGTGTGCAGCTGCGTGCCCGCGGCCAGTCCCTCCTGCTCCAGCAGGCCGGCGATCTGGTTGGTCTCGCAGCCGAGGCCGACGACGAGGATGGCCGCGAAGTTGGCGTGCCGCGCGTAGCCGCCCAGTGTGCGGCGCAGCACCTGCAGCGGCTCGCCGTCGCTGGCGGTCGCGCAGCCGCCGCCGTGCGTCAGCGCGACCACGCCGTCGATGTTGGGATACGGCGCCAGCGCCTCGGGATGAAGGTCGCGCCGGAAGTGATCGGCGATGGCCCGCGCCACCGTCGCCGAGCAGTTCACCGAGGTCAGCACACCGATGTAGTTGCGGGTGGCCACGCGCCCGTCGGCGCGCACGATGCCATCGAAGGTCGCCGGCGGCATCACATAGTCGGTCGCTTGCGCGTTCTGCCCCACCGCATAGTCGCGCTCGAAGCTGCTGAACTCGAGGTTGTGCGTGTGCACGTGCTGGCCCGGGGCGATCGGCTGCTTGGCGATGCCGATGATCTGGTTGTAGCGCCGTACCGGGGCGCCGGCCGCGATGGCGCGCACGGCGACCTTGTGGCCGGGCGGGATCAGGCCGCTCACGGTGATGCCTTCGCCGGGCAGCGCGGTGCCCGACATCAACTGGCGCCGCGCGATGACGACGTCGTCGGCCGGATGGATGCGGATGACCGGTTGGTCGACGGGCTGGTCCATCGTGGTCACTCGTCGATCAGCGCGGGGTTCCACGCATGCACACGCTGGCGCTGCTCGCCCAACCCGCTGATGCCCAGGCGCATCTCGTCGCCCGGCTTGAGGTAGAGCGGGGGCTTCATGCCCAAGCCGACGCCGGGCGGGGTGCCGGTGCTGATCAGGTCGCCCGGGTACAGGGTCATGAAGCGGCTGAGGTAGCTCACGAGGGCAGCCACGCCGAACACCATCGTGCGCGTGTTGCCGTCCTGGAAGCGCTTGCCGTTGACCTCGAGCCACAGTCCCAGGTCCTGCGGATCGGGCACCTCGTCCCTGGTGACCAGCCACGGGCCGACCGGGCCGAAGGTGTCGCAGCCCTTGCCCTTGTCCCACTGGCTGCCGCGCTCGAGCTGGTACTCGCGCTCTGACAGGTCGTTGACGACGCAGTAGCCGGCGACATGCGCCAAGGCTTCGTTCTCCGACACGTAGCGCGCCTTGCTGCCGATCACCACGCCGAGCTCGACCTCCCAGTCGCTCTTGACCGAGCCTTGCGGCAGCACGACCGGGTCGTTGCAGCCGATCAGCGCGCTGGTGGCCTTCATGAAGACGATGGGCTCCTTGGGCACCGGCTGCCCGGATTCGGCGGCGTGGTCGGCGTAGTTGAGGCCGATGCAGATGAACTTGCCCAATCCGCTCCACGGCGGGGCGATGCGCTGCGGCTGCACGGCCGGCAGCGTGGCGGCATCGATGTCGCGCAGCCGCGCCAGGCCCTCGGGTGACAAGGTCGCGGCCGTGATGTCGGGCAGCACTGCCGACAGGTCGCGCACCTGGCCGGTCGCATCGACCAGCGCCGGCTTCTCCTGGCCCTTGCGGCCGTGACGCATCAGTTTCATTTGAAGACTCCTTTGTCGTGATCAGTTGGACCAGCCGCCGTCGATGACTTGCGTGGTGCCGGTGGTGAAGGCGGATTCGTCGGAAGCCAGATACACGGCCAGTGCGGCAATTTCCTCGGCGCGACCCATGCGGCCCATCGGCTGGCGCGCGACGAAGGCGGCATGCACGTCCTGCACGGTCTTGCCGCTGGCCGCCGCCTGCTCGGCGACGCGCTGCAGCAGCGAGGGCGACTCGATGGTCCCGGGGCAGATGGCGTTGCAGCGGATGCCGCGCGTGACGAAGTCGGCGGCGACCGACTTGGTCAGTCCGATGACGGCGGCCTTGGTCGCGCCGTAGGCGAAGCGGTTGGGCACGCCGCGCAGGCTGCCGGCGACCGACGCCATGTTGACGATCGAGCCGCCGCCTCGCTCCAGCATGGCGGGCAGCATGGCGCGGATCATGCGGTACATCGAGCGCACATTGAGCCGGAAAGAGAAGTCCCAGGCGGCATCGTCGCAGTCGAGGATGGTGCCGGCATGGACGTAGCCGGCGCCGTTGAACAGCACCGCCAACGGTGGCAGCGTCGCCGCCAGCGCGTCGATGGCGCCGTCGTCGGTGACGTCGAGCCGCTGCGTGGTGATGCCGGCCACGCCGCGCAGCTCGGCGAGCAGGCCCTCGCTGATGTCGGTGGCGATGACCTGCGCGCCTTCCTGCGCGAAGGCCAGCGCGGTGGCGCGCCCTATGCCCTGTCCGGCCGCGGTGACGAGGGCGGTCTTGCCGGCGAGTCGTTGTGTCATGCGTGAATCCTCATGCGGTCCTGCGCGACACCCGCTTGACCACGCGGGCGTCTGCGTCGGGCGACCAGTTGGCGGTGAAGCGGTCGTGGGAATTGGCGAGGTGATGCGCCATGGCCTCGCGCGCCGCCTGCGGCGATCGTGCGGCGATGGCATCGACGACGGCGCGGTGCTCGGCGATGGCCGTGGCCCAGCTGCGCGCGGTCTCGAAGTGGCTGCCGAGCTGCTCGAACAGCGGGTTGTGGCGTTCGTCATAGAGCTCGGTGACGATGCGCAGCAGCACCGAGTTGTCCGACGCCTCCGCGATGCGCACATGGAACAGGCGATCGCCCTGGGTGGGGGTGCGGCCGCTGGCCGCTTCGCCTTCCATGACCGCGATCGCTTCGCGCAATCCGGCCATCTGCGACTTCTTCATCGAGCGCGCCGCCAGCGCGGCGAGCTCGCTCTCGATGAGCGAGCGCGCGCGGATGGTCTCCAGCGGCGCCTCGGCCACGATGCGCCTGGCGTTGCCCGGATCGGCGTGCCGGACGTAGATGCCCGAGCCCATGCGCACCTCGACGCGCCCCTCCACCTCGAGCGCGATCAGCGCTTCGCGCACGGACGGTCGCGACACGCCGAGTTGCACCGCGAGGTCGCGCTCCGGCGGCAGGCGGCTGCCCACCGCGAACTCGCCGCGCTCGATCAGAGTGCGCAGCTGGTCCGCGATCTGCCGGTACAGGCGCCGCGGCGCGATGGCTTGCAAGGGCATTAGAGGTAAAGTGGTCTGACCAATCGACACGATAAGGCTCCCACCCGCGCACGTCAACCGCCGTGGATTTGGCCCTGTTGTCAGTCACGCCGCGCCCCCCCTCCCGCAGGAGGCTGGAGGAGCCACCATCCACCCGGGAACCGGGTATCCGACAGCGATTGCCGGGGCTTGGGCCGCGGCAATCGCTATCGGATACCCGGATGCCTCCCCTGTCAGCCTTCCGTCAGAATCGCGAGCCGATCAAGGAGCGAGCATCGAATGGAAAAGACTTGGCTGAAGCACTATCCGAAGGGCGTGCCGGCGAGCATCAATGTCGAGCAGTACCCCTCGCTCGTCGCGCTCATCGAGGAGAGCTTCAAGAAGTACCGCGACTTGCCTGCCTACAAGTTCATGGGCAAGTCGATCACCTTCGGCCAGGTCGACGATCTGTCGCGCGCGTTCGCTGCCTACCTGCAGGCGCAGGGCTTCGACAAAGGCGATCGCATCGCCATCATGATGCCCAACGTCCCGCAGTACCCGGTGGCGGTCGCCGCCATCCTGCGCGCCGGCTACGTGGTCGTGAACGTCAATCCGCTGTACACCCCGCGCGAGCTCGAGCATCAGCTCAAGGACTCGGGCGCGAAGGCCATCGTGATGGTCGAGAACTTCGCGGTCACCCTGCAGCAGGTGGTGGCCAGCGTGCCGACGAAGAAGGTCATCCTCACGGCGCTGGGCGACCTGCTGGGCTTTCCGAAGAGCCTGATCGTCAACTACGTCGTGCGCAACGTGAAGAAGATGGTGCCGGCGTACGACATCCCCGGCGCCGTGCGCTTCAACGACGCGGTCGCGCAGGGCCGCGGCAAGAGCTTCAAGCCCGCGCAGGTGGGGCCTGACGACATCGCGGTGCTGCAGTACACCGGCGGCACCACCGGCGTCAGCAAGGGCGCGGTGCTGCTGCATCGCAACCTGGTGGCCAACATCCTGCAATCGGAGGCGTGGTACCAGCCGGCGCTGAAGAAGATCGCATCGGGTCAGCAGGTCACGACCATCTGCGCGCTGCCGATCTATCACATCTTCGGCTTCAACACGAACATGATGCTGTCCATGCGCATGGGCGGCTGCAACATCCTCATTCCCAATCCGCGCGACCTGCCGGCGGTGTTCAAGGCACTGAAGGGAGAGAAGTTCCACAGCTTCCCGGCAGTCAACACGCTGTTCGGCGCGATGGCGCATCACCCGGAATTCAACACCGTCGACTGGAGCGGGCTGGTGATCTCGGTCGGCGGTGGCATGGCGGTGCAGAGCGCCACGGCCAAGCTGTGGCTCGAGAAGACCGGCTGTCCGATCGTCGAGGGCTACGGGTTGTCGGAGACCTCGCCGTCGGCCACCTGCAACCCCGTGGACAGCACTGCCTACAGCGGCAACATCGGACTGCCGATGCCCAACACCGAGCTCAAGCTGCTCGACGACGACGGCAACGAGGTGCCGCTCGGCACGCCGGGCGAGATCGCGATCAAGGGGCCGCAGGTGATGGCCGGCTACTGGCAGCGTCCCGACGAGACGGCCAAGGTCATGACGCCCGACGGCTTCTTCCGCAGCGGCGACATCGGCATCGTCGACGAGCGCGGCTACTTCAAGATCGTCGACCGCAAGAAGGACATGATCCTGGTCAGCGGCTTCAACGTGTACCCCAACGAGGTCGAAGACGTCGTTACGCAGATGCCGGGCGTGCTGGAGTGCGCGGCCGTGGGCGTGGCCGACGCGAAGGCCGGCGAGGCGGTCAAGCTGTGCATCGTGAAGAGCGATCCCAACGTCACCGAAGCGCAGGTGCGGGCTTACTGCGAGGCAAATCTCACGGGCTACAAGCGCCCGAAGATCGTGGAGTTCCGCACCGAGCTGCCCAAGACGCCGGTCGGCAAGATCCTTCGCCGCGAATTGCGCGACAAGGTGTGATCCTCCTCGAGGCATCGCACCGGCGGCATTGACGGCATCGCAAAAGCCTCGCACGATGAACGAATGCAACCACCACTGGGAAGTCATCGGTGATCTGGGCAAAGACTGACGCGGGCCGCGCCGAAATGCAGGCAAAGGCGCTGATCAAGGAACGAGCGCAGCGCAACCTGCTGCTGCTCATCGACGGGCAGAAGTCGGAGGAAATGCTGCTGGCCAATGTCGCCGGCATCACGGCCAACGACTTCGCGGCGCTCGAGGGCATGGGTCTGATCGAGCCGGTGGCCGCGCCTTCGGGCCGCAGCACTCCGAAGGCCGCCGCGCCGGCGCCCCCCGCCGCGCCGGCAGAGCCGGTGGAGCTCGACTACGCGCAGTTCACCCAGACGCTCACGCAGCTCATCTCCAAGGAGCTCGGCCTGCGCGGCTTCACGCTGACCCTCGCCGTCGAGAAGGCGGGCACCATCCAGGAGCTGCAAGACGTGGCCAAGCGCACCATCGACCAGATCCGGGATCGCAAGGGCGAGCCCGCCGCCGAACAAGCGCGACGCGCCCTGTACGGCGGCTGAACACGGCGCGTCGCGCACCGTTGTCGCAGCGCCGGCGATAGGCATCGGCGCGCCTACACTGGCGCCAATGCCACCCTCATCCCAGCCTCGCCCGAGCGCTCACCGCGCCTGGCCCTGGCGCGCCCTGCGCGGCGTGATGCTCGGCCTCGCGGCGGTCATCATCGCGATCGAGGAATGGGGCTGGCGGCCGCTGACCGCCTGGGCGGCGCGGCTCGCGCAGTGGCCGCCGCTGATGCGCCTGGAGGCGCGCATCAGCGCCGCATCGCCGGGTGTCGCGCTGCTGCTCTTCGCCGTCCCGGCGCTGCTGCTGTTCCCGGTCAAGCTGCTGGCGCTGTGGCTCGTGCACCTCGGCCATGCGGCACTCGGCATCGGCATCATCGTGCTGGCCAAGCTGCTGGGCACGGCGCTGGTCGGGCGGCTGTTCATCATCACCGAGCCGCAGCTGATGCGCTTCGCGTGGTTCGTGCGCGCGGTGCAGTGGTGGCGCGCGACGAAGATGCGCGTGCGCGACGCGCTCGAGCGATCGAGCGCCTGGCGCACGCTGCAGCGGATGCGCCGTCGCCTGTCGCTGTGGCTGCGTCGGCACGCGCGACACGCGGCGCCGCCCCGATGACGCCGCGGCTGCATCTCGACCAGCCGCTCGCCGCGGGTACGCAGATCACGCTGCCTGCCGGGCCTTCGCGCCACGTGCAGGTGCTGCGCCTTCAGCCCGGCGCGGCGCTCACGCTGTTCAACGGCGCCGGCGGCGAATGGTCGGCGCACGTCGTGCGGATCGGGCGCCGCGACGTGGAAGTGGAAATCGGCCAGCATGATGCCGTCGAGCGCGAGACGGCGCGCCGCGTCACGCTGGCCGTCGGCATGCCGGCCAACGAGCGCATGGATGCGCTGATCGAAAAGGCCACCGAGCTCGGCGTGGCGTACATCCAGCCGCTGCTGTGCGAACGTTCGGTGCTGCGCCTGAACGGCGATCGGGCGCACAAGCGCGTCGCGCATTGGCGCGGGGTCGCCGTCGCCGCCAGCGAGCAGAGCGGCCGCACCCGGGTGCCACGCATCGGCGACGTGCTGGGGCTGCGCGAATGGCTCGATGCCGCGAGCGACGACGCGCCGACGGAGCGCTTCATCCTCAGCTTGCGCGATCCGCGTCGCCTCGCCTGCGCGGCGATCGGCGAGGCGCCGCTCTTCCTCAGCGGGCCCGAAGGGGGCCTTACGGAATCCGAGGAGGCGATGGCGGTCGGCGCGGGTTTCATGCCAGTGTCACTGGGGACGCGCACGCTGCGCGCCGACACCGCACCGCTGGCGGTGATGGCCGCGTTGGCACTCCTCGACTGAGGGCAGGTTTTCTGCGCTGCAGCATTGCCATGCCACGGCGGCCCGCCCAGAATGGATTGCATCAGGGCCGCTGCCGGAGTGCGTCATGGGTCTGCTCGATTCGGTGATCGGTGTGCTGTCGGGCATCCGCACGAGCGGCGGCCGCGGCGACATGCTGGGGGCCGTGCTGGGCATGCTGGCCGACGACGGCACCGGCCCCGGCATCTCCACGCTGATCGATCGGTTCGCGCAGGGCGGCCAGGCCGAGACGATGAATTCCTGGATCGCCGGGGGCGAGAACCTGCCCATCTCGCCGGACGTGCTGCAGGAGGTGCTAGGCGCCGACACCATCGAGCGCCTGGCGCAGCAGCTGGGCCTGTCGCGGGACGTGACCGCCGATCGGCTGTCGCAGATGCTGCCCTACGTGATCGACAAGCTCACGCCGGCCGGCGAGGTGCCGGTGGACGGACTCGGCGACATGGGCAAGCTGATGGGAAGAATGGCAAGCCGCTAGGACCTATCGCATCGTTCCGGACACCAGGTCGAACCTGAACAGCCGGCATTCGATCGGCCCGTTCCACATCGGCACCCGCCGGCTTTCCTTCAGGCGCATTGCGCTTGGCAGCTTCATGTCAGGGCTCAGCACGTACGCCGTCCAGCCGGCCGGGTGAAGGGTGTAGGCGCGCTTCCAGTGCGTGGCGAGGCGGGCAAAGAAATCGTCCGGCACGTCGCGATCCTGCGCCGACGGACGTGCGGCCTTGCCGCCGACCTCGATGCGCTCGCCATAGGGCGGATTGAGCATCAGCGTGCCGTGGAGCCCGGACGGCAGCTCCGGCGCCGGTCTCTCGAGCGCGTCGCCGCCGTGGAAGCTGATGTATCGGTCGACTCCCGCCCGCTCGGCATTGCGCCGCGCGAAGTCCACCATGCGGAACGACACGTCGCTCGCGACGATGGGCACGGCGCTGGGACGAATGCGCGACTGGGCGTGGCTCTTCAGCCGCTGCCATTGCGCCCGCATCGCCGGTGTGGCAAAGGGCAGCAGCCGCTCGAACGCGAAGCGGCGCTTCAGCCCGGGTGCGATGCCGCAGGCGATCTGCGCCGCTTCGATGGCGATCGTGCCCGAGCCGCAGCACGGGTCGTGCAGCGCGCCGCCGCTGTCGGGCGTGCCGCGCCAGCCGGCCGCGGCCAGCATCGCGGCGGCAAGCGTTTCCTTCAGCGGCGCATCGCCCTTGTCCTCGCGCCAGCCGCGCTTGAACAGCGGCTCGCCGGAGCTGTCGACGTAGAGCGATGCGCGTTCGGGGCCCAGGTGCAGCACGAGCTGCAGGTCGGGACGCTGGGTGTCGACGCTGGGACGTTCGCCCGTCGCTTCCCGCATCGCATCGCACACGGCGTCCTTGATGCGCAAGGCGGCGAAGTTCAGGCTCTTCAGCGGGCTGCGCTGGGCCGTCGTGTCCACCCGCAGGGTGTGCTGCGGCGTGATCCACTGTGTCCAGTCGACGCTTCGGCCCAGCGCGTAGAGCTCGTCCTCGCTTCGATAGGTCCCTTCGGCCACTTCGATGAGCACCCGCTGCGGCAGCCGGCATTCGAGGTTGAGCGCCATGACCTCGTCGGGGCCGCCCTCCAGCGCCACGCCGCCGCGCACCGGATGCATTCGGGCCTTCGGCAGAATCCGGGCCGCTTCGTCGGCGAGGAACGCCTCGACGCCGGCCGCGCACGGCAGGAACAGCGGCAGCGCCACTACATCGCCTTGCGCAGGTTCGCCGGCGCGATCTTCAGCGCTTCGCGGTACTTGGCGACGGTGCGCCGCGCGACCTGGATGCCCTGCTCTTCCAGCATCTGCGAGAGCTGGCTGTCCGACAGCGGCTTGGCCGGGTCTTCGGCGGACACGAGCTGCTTGATCAGGGCGCGCACTGCCGTGCTCGACGCGTTGCCGCCGGCCTCGGTGTTCAGCGACGAGCCGAAGAAGTACTTCAGCTCGAAGGTGCCGAAGGGCGTCGCCATGTACTTGGCGGTGGTGACGCGCGAGATCGTCGACTCGTGCAGGCCCAGTTCGTCGGCGATCTCGCGCAGCACCAGCGGCTTCATCGCGATCTCGCCGTGGGTGAAGAAGCTCTTCTGCCGCTCGACGATGGCCTGCGAGACGCGCTGGATGGTGTCGAAGCGCTGCTGGATGTTCTTCATGAACCAGCGCGCCTCCTGCAGCCGCGAGCTGAGACCCGCGGCGCTCCCGTTGGCGCCGCCCGCGCCGCGCGTCTGGCGGATGGCCTGCGCGTACAGATCGTTGATGCGCAGCTTGGGCATCACGTCCGGGTTGAGCACGACCTTCCAGTTGCGGCCCGACTTCTGCACGACCACGTCGGGCACGATGATGTTGGCCTCGGCGCGGGCGAACGGCCTTGCGGGCTTCGGCTCGAGCGAGGTGATGATGAGCTGCGCTTCCTTCAGCAACGCCTCGTCCGCGCCGGTGGCGGCCATGAGCTTCTTCAGGTCGCGTCGCGCGAGCAGATCGAGGTGCTGCTTGCAGACGATGATCGCGATCATCTGCGCTTCGCAGCGCTCCATCGTGCGCAGCTGCAGCGTGAGGCATTCCGACAGCGAGCGTGCGCCCACGCCGGTGGGCTCCATGCTCTGGAGCCACTTCAGCGCGCATTGCAGGCGCTCCAGCAGCTCGGCGCGCGCTTCCTCGTCCTCGCCGGCGAGCTGGGCGGCGATCTCCTCCAGGGGGTCGGCAAGGTAGCCGTCGTCATCGAGCGACTCGATGAGCACGTGCAGCGCCGCCGCATCCTCGGGCGACAGCCGCATGCCGGGCATCTGCTCGCGCAGGAACTCCTGCAGCGTCTGGCCCGGGACGTTGCGCTCCTGCGGATCGAAGTCGTCGTTGTCGCTGCTGGCCGCACTGCCCGTGCCGGGCGTCTCGCGGATGCCGTCGAAGTCGTCGCGCTCGGTGCCGTTCTCCCAGTCCTCGCGCTCGGTGGCGCCGAATTCGGCACTGTCCACCCCCGGCGTTTCTTCGACGCTGCCGGTGACGGCCTCGCTCGCGTTCTCCGTCTCGCGCTCGCCGACGCGCTCGTTGGGGGTCAGCCGCTCTGCCATCGGCTCGAACACCGGCGCGGTGTCTTCCTCGGCCTCGAGGAAGGGGTTCTGCTCGAGCATCTGCTCGACTTCCTGGTGCAGCTCGAGCGTGGAAAGCTGCAGCAGGCGGATCGACTGCTGCAGCTGGGGGGTCAGCGCCAGGTGCTGGGAAAGTCGAACCTGCAGTGAAGGTTTCATGCTGCCCACCACTGCGCTACATCCGGAAGTGTTCGCCGAGGTAGACCTTGCGCACGTCGGCGTTCTCGACGATCTCGACCGGCGTGCCTTCGGCCAGCACGCGGCCCTCGCTGATGATGTAGGCGCGGTCGCAGATGCCCAGCGTCTCGCGCACGTTGTGGTCGGTGATCAGTACGCCGATGCCGCGCGCCTTGAGGAAGCTGATGATGCGCTGGATCTCGATCACGGCGATGGGATCGACGCCGGCGAAGGGCTCGTCGAGCAGGATGAAGCGCGGCTGCGTGGCCAGCGCACGCGCGATCTCGACGCGCCGCCGCTCACCGCCCGACAGCGCCGGCGCCGGCGAGTCGCGCAGCTTCTCGATCGACAGGTCGCGCAGCAGGCCGTTGAGCAGCTCGTCGATGGCGGCGCTCCTGAGCGGCCTGCCTTGCGCATCGAGCTGCAGCTCCAGCACGGCGCGGATGTTCTCCTCGACGGTCAGCTTGCGGAAGATCGAGGCCTCCTGCGGGAGGTACGAAAGGCCCAGACGCGAGCGCCGGTGGATCGGCAGGCGCTCGACACGCTCGCCTTCGATGGTGATCTCGCCCGCATCCGCGCGCACCAGGCCGACGATCATGTAGAAGCTCGTCGTCTTGCCGGCGCCGTTCGGGCCGAGCAGGCCCACCACTTCGCCGGCATCGACCGCCAGGTGCACATCCTTGACGACCTTGCGCACGCCGTAGGTCTTCTGCAGCCCTTCGGCGGTGAGGCGTCCGCGCGCCCGGGGGGCAGGTGCCGGCAGGGCGCTCACTTCTTGTCTCCGATGGAGGGGCTGAGGCGCAGCGGCGGCTGGGCCTGGGCCTGCGACGCGGCTTCGGCCGCGGCCGGCGTCCCTTCGCGGGGCGTCAGCACGGCGCGCACCCGCCCGCCCGGACTGCCGCCGGTGTTGGCCGGGGTGCCGCCGGAGACGCTGAAGACCTCGGTGGTGTTGTCGTAGGTGATGAGGCTGCCGGTGACTTCGTCGCCGATGCTCGCGCCGCGCAGGCGGCGCACCATCGCGTTGTCGACGAAGCGAACCACGTCGCCCTTTTCGTCGTATTCGAGGCGGTTCGCCTGGCCATCGATGTGCTCGTCGACGTTGTCGCGCTTCTGGCGGAAGGTCGCCGGCTTGGCCGCGCTGCCGATCGCCACCGCGGTCCGGTAGCCGTCGGGCGTCTCGCGCACCTCGACCCGGTCGGCCTTGATGACGATGGTGCCCTTGGTGATGATGACGTTGCCGCTGAAGACGATGACCTGCTTCAGCAGGTCGAACGTGCCCTGGCGGTCGGCCGCGACGTTCAGCGGCTTGGTCCTGTCCGCCCGCTCCGCCTGCGCCGGACCGGCCGCACACAAGGCGAGCAGGACGGCCGGCCAGATGGCGCGTGCGCTTCGAAAGCGAGGGGAGTGAAGGTGAGTCATAGAGGCATGAAACTTGCAGGCCATTTTAGCCCCAAGAGTTCCATGCCCCCGGGAAAAACCAGCGGGAATCTTCCGCTGATCGGTGCGATTCGCGAGCCGATCAGCCTGGCTTGCGCTCGCGCTGGATCAGCCAGTTGGCCACGGCCAGCGATGATTCCGGCGATCCGGCCAGCGTGCCGGACGTGAAGTACTTGCCCTGGACGCCGATGGCCGGAACGCCATCGATCTTGTAGTCGGCCGCCAGCTTGGCGGCCTGGCGCACCTTGGTCTGCGTGGAGAACGAGTTGAAGTTCTCGGTGAACTTGGCGGCGTCGACGCCGTTCTTCACCATGAAGGCGCTGATGTCAGGCAGCTTGTCGAGCCGCTGGCGCTCGACGTGGATCGCATAGAACACCTTGCGGTGCAGCGTCGGGATGAGCCCCATGGCCTCCAGCGCATAGAAGATCTTCTGGTGGGCGGTGAACGGCTCGTCGCGGAAGGCGACCGGTACCCGTCGGAAGGCGACGTCCGCCGGCAGCTTCTTGGCCCAGTCGTCGAGCGCCGGCTCGAACGCATTGCAGTGAGGGCAGCCGTACCAGAAGAACTCGATGACCTCGATCTTGCCGGGCGTCACGGGCAGCGGCTGGTTGAGCTTGACGTAGTGCTGGCCCTCGACTGGAGTGCCCTGCGCCTGTGCCAGGCCGGTCCAACCGAGGCCGGCGGCCACGAGACAGGCGGAGAACTCTCGACGATGCATTGTGGGGGTTCCTTGAAATGTGAGGCGACGCAGGCCTGACCGGGCCTGGAAGGGAAAGTTCATTGCCGCTGGACTCGCACCAGCGAGGATTCCATGCCGTTGTTGTCCAGCTTGTCCTTCGCCGAATCCGCGTCCTCCTTGCGCTCGAACGGGCCCAGGCGCACGCGGTACACCGTGCGCCCGGCCTGGTCGCGCTCGGTCACCTTGGCCGCGAACCCCAGCATTGCCAGACGGGCGCGCTGCTGTTCGGCGTCCTCGGGACGCGAGAACGCGCCCACTTGCACGAAATAGCTGAACGGATCGGCGCCCGGTCGGGTGGACGGCGCGGCCGTGGGCGCAGGGGTGCGGTCGGCGAGGATGTCGGCCGGGTCGCGCCTGGGCGCCGCCGGTGCGGTGGCGATCGGGTTCGTCGCAGCGGGCCCCGTCGCGAGCGGCGGCGGCTGCACCGTGCCGCTCGCGGCAGCGTGCGGCGGTGGAGGAGGCACCATGCCGGGGCGTGCCGGGTTCTTGCCGTGCAGCGGGCTGTTCGGATCCCAGTTCCTGTTCTTCTCGGCCTCTGCCGCGTCCTGCTCGGCCGTGCGCTGGGGCACCTTGTTGACAAAGGGCACCGGCACTTTGGTGACGTACAGCGCCACGCCGAGCGCGACCGCCAAGCCGACCATCAGGCCGACGATCAGGCCCATCACGAAGCCGCCGCGTTGCTTTTTCATCGAGTCTCCCGGGTTCACATCTTTTCTGGTGCGCTGACGCCCAGGATGGCGAGCGCGTTCTTCAGGACCTGCCGGGTTGCCGCCAGCAGCGCAAGCCGGGCGCGGGTGAGCGCCGGGTTGTCGTCGACGAGGAAGCGCTCGGCCGCGTAGTAGCTGTGGAATGCGCCGGCCACCTCGCGCAGGTAGAACGCGAGGTCGTGCGGTGCCAGCGCCGCGGCCGCGCCGGCGAGCACGCCGGGATAGTCGGCGAGCTTGAGCATCAGCGCCGCTTCGCCGGGCGCCGTCAGCAGCCGCATGTCGGACTTCTCGAGCTCCGTGGCGTCGCCGCCCTTGTCGGCGAACTGCTGCAGCACCGAGCAGATCCGCGCATGCGCGTACTGGACGTAGAACACCGGGTTCTCGTCGTTCTGCTTCAGCGCCAGGTCGACGTCGAAGACGAACTCGGTGTCGGCCTTGCGGCTGATCAGGAAGAAGCGCACCGCGTCGCGGCTGGTCCAGTCGATCAGGTCGCGCAGGGTCACGTAGCTGCCGGCGCGCTTGGAGATCTTCACCTCCTGGCCTTCCTTCATCACCGTGACCATCTTGTGCAGCACGTAGTCGGGATAGCCCTCGGGGATGCCCGCATCGGCGGCCTGCAGTCCGGCGCGCACGCGCGCGATCGTGCCGTGATGGTCGCTGCCCTGGATGTTGATCGCCTTGGCGAAGCCGCGCTCGAACTTGTGGATGTGGTACGCGACGTCGGGCACGAAGTAGGTGTAGCTGCCGTCCGACTTCTTCATGACGCGATCCTTGTCGTCGCCGTAGTCGGTGGTGCGCAGCCACAGCGCACCGCCTTCCTCGTAGGTCTTGCCGGCGGCGATGAGGCGCGCCACGGTGTCGTCGACGCGCTTGTCGGTGTACAGGCTCGACTCGAGGAAATAGTGGTCGAAGCGCACGCCGAAGGCCTGCAGGTCCATGTCCTGCTCGTGACGCAGATAGGCCACGGCGAATTGGCGGATGCCGTCGATGTCGTCAGCGTCGCCCGAGGCGGTGAACTCGCGATCGTCGGCCTTGACCGTCTTGCCGGCCATGAAGTCGGTGGCGATGTCGGCGATGTAGTCGCCGTTGTACGCGGCATCGGGCCACTCGGGATCGCCCGGCTTGAAGCCGCGCAGCCTCGCCTGCACCGAGGCGGCCAGCGTGGCGATCTGCACGCCCGCGTCGTTGTAGTAGAACTCGCGCGTGACCTCGTAGCCCTCGGCCTCGAAAAGATTGCAGAGGGCATCGCCAAGCGCGGCCTGGCGCGCATGGCCCAGGTGCAGCGGACCGGTCGGATTGGCGGACACGAACTCGACCAGCACACGCTGACCATTGCGAGGCTGCGTGCCGAACTGCGGGCCTGCGTCGAGCACCTCGGCCACCACCGCCTGCTTGACGGCAGCGGCGAGTCGCAAATTGATGAAGCCGGGACCCGCAATCTCCATCGCGATGACATGACGCTTGGCGGCAGCGTGCCGGCCCAGCGCCTCGACGAGTTGCTGCGCCACTTCGCGCGGATTCTTCTTCAGCGGCTTGGCCAGCTGCATGGCCGCGGTGACGGCCAGGTCACCGTGGGCGGCCTGCTTGGGGGACTCGAACGCCACCGGCACGGTCGCGCCCGGACTGACCTCCTGGATCGCTTGCGACAGTGCATCCAGAAGCTCTTGTTTCGCTTGGATCATCCAACGAATTCTACGTTTGACCCTTGTAGCGTCCCGGCGGATACACCCCGTTGCGATAGGCAACCCGGGGAAGCGCAGGATTGCCTTGTGTTTGTCCCCCTGTTCCGCCACGCCGCCTGGCGCGACGAAGGCAAGAATGGTGGGCCGGCGCCTCTCTCGCTGCCGGCCGACCGCTCATGTCCCTCGAACCCAGCCTGGCGAATCTGGCCCTCGACGATCTTCCCGAATTGCCCGTGCAGATAGGCAAGTACCGCGTGCTGCGCAAGCTGGGTGAAGGCGCGACCAGCGAAGTCTTCCTCTGCCACGACGATTTCCACGACCGCGACGTCGCGGTCAAGCGCGTGCGCATCGCCTCGGGCGACCCGGTGGATGGCCGCTACTCCGAACGCTTCTTCAACGCCGAAGCGGCGCTGGTGGGGCGGCTCCATCATCCCAACGTCGTGCAGATCTACGACGCGGTGCTCGATCCCGAGGGCGCCTACCTCGTCATGGAGTACGTCAACGGCTGCACCCTGCGGCCGTATTGCCGCGCCGACCAGCTGCTGTCGCTGGAGCTCATTGTCGAAGTCGGCTTCAAGTGCGCGATGGCGCTCGGCTATGTGTACCGCCAGGGGCTGATCCACCGGGACGTGAAGCCGGCGAACCTGCTGGTGGTGCTGCACAACGGCACGATCACCGACGTGAAGATCACCGACTTCGGCAGCGTGCTCAACCTCGACTCCGACGTGACGCAGGTCTATCGCGTCGGATCGCTGGCCTACATGTCGCCGGAGCAGCTCGACGGCGGCACGCTGGACTGCCGGGCGGACATCTATTCGCTGGGCGCCGTCCTGTACCACCTCATCTCCGGCCGTCCGCCGTTCGATGCGCAGCAGCAGTCGGCCATGATGAACCAGATCTACAACCAGGACCCGCTGCCGCTGACCGGCATGCGCTCGGGCTTGAACGACGCGGTCAATGGCGTCATCCAGCGCGCGCTGGCCAAGAGCCCGGCGTCGCGCTTCGCGAACTGGGACGACTTCGCGCAGGCGCTGTCGTCGCTCATCACCAACCACGAGGTGCCGCGCGGCCAGCTGCAGGGCGTGCTCGATTCGGAGCGCTTCAACCTGCTTCGAAGCCTCGACTTCTTCACCAGCTTCGGCGATGTCGAGCTGTGGGAGGTGGTGCACCGCGCGCGCTGGCAGCGCTTCGGCTTCGGCCACGCGCTGTACCGCAAGGGCGAGGAAGGACGCAGCTTCCACATCATCGCGCAGGGCGAGCTCGAGGTCTTCCGCGACGGTCTGAGGGTGGCGCAGCTCGGCGCCGGCACCTCCGTCGGCGAGATGGTCTACCTCGCGCCCAGTCCCGACCTTCGCCGTCACAGCACCGACGTGGTGGTCACCGAGTCGGCGACGACGATCTCGTTCACGCCGGAGACGCTGGCGCAGCTGAGTCCCAACGCGCGGCATCACTTCGACGAGGCGTTCATCCGCGTGCTGGTGCGCCGGCTGCACGCGGCCCACGAAGCGCTTGCGCATCCGCGGCGCATCA
The DNA here is from genome assembly GCF_029855045.1 of Piscinibacter sp. XHJ-5. Classification (GTDB taxonomy): domain Bacteria; phylum Pseudomonadota; class Gammaproteobacteria; order Burkholderiales; family Burkholderiaceae_C; genus Albitalea. Next base: position 6,410,579 of record NZ_CP123228.1, on the reverse strand, counting down.
TGTGACGGCGCTTGTCGTCCGGCGGGCGGCATGCCGCGTTGTTGTGTTGCCGCCGCCGCGCCACGTGCTCCAATGCGGCCGGCTTCATCCCGCCACACCGAAGGAGAACCGATGAAAACACTGATGAGCGTGCTTGCCGCGGCCTTGGTTGCGTTCACGATGTCGGCGCAAGCGGCCGACGCCGCCTCGGCGCCGGCCAGCGCCCCGAAGGCGATGTCGAAGCAGAACGTGAAGATGGCCGAGTGCAACAAGCAAGCCGAAGGCAAGAAGGGCGACGAGCACAAGGCCTTCATGAAGACTTGCCTGTCCGACAAGAAGAAGGCCCAGCAGGAAAAGATGAAGGCCTGCAACATCGAGGCCAAGGGCAAGAAGGGCGACGAGCACAAGGCCTTCATGAGCAAGTGCCTGAGTGCTGCGTAAGTAGCGCAACCGGCACACATCAAAGAGGCCCGGAGGATCCGGGCCTCTTTTGATGGCTCGCAGCCCTGCAGCGCCGGCGAGATCGTTCAGGCTGCTCTGGCGCCGGCCCAGTAAGCCGCGTCGCCATAGGTGTGCTTGAGGAAATCGATCCACAGCCGCACCCGCAGCGGCAGATGCTTGGCATGCGGGAACACCGCATAGATGCCGTTCGGCGGCGCCGCGAAGTCGTCGAGCAGGCTGATCAGACGGCCATCCTTCACCTCGTGCTCGACTTCCCACGTCGAACGCCACGCGATGCCCATGCTCGCGAGACACCAGTCGTGCAGCACCTGCCCGTCGCCACAGTCGAGGCGGCCACTCGGGCGCAGGTGCGTCACCGCGCCGTCGATGGTGAACGCCCAGCCGCGTGTCTGGCTCGCGTCGCTGCTGAGGGTGAGGCAATCGTGGCGCGAGAGTTCGCTCGGATGCTTCGGCGTGCCGGCGCGCTTCAGGTACGCCGGCGTGGCCACGCACAAGCGGCGGTTGTCGGCCAGCCGCACGCTCACCAGCGATGAATCGGGCAGGTCGCCCACACGCACCGCGCAGTCCACGCCTTCGTTGACGATGTCGACGACGCGGTCACTCAGGTTCAGCGACATCGACACGTCGGGGTGACGTGCCAGGAATCCCGGTACCAGCGGCGCGACATGGCGGCGCCCGAAGCCGGCGGGCGCGGTGATGCGCAGATGCCCGCTGGCCTTCACGCCGCCGGCGCTCACGCTGGCCTCCGCATTCGCCAGGTCGGCCAGCAGGCGCTGACAGTCCTCCAGGAAGGCGCTGCCCTCGTGAGTCAAGGTGATGCGCCGCGTGGTGCGCAACAGCAGCTTGACGCCCAGGCGCTCCTCGAGCGCGTCGATGCGCCGCCCGATCACCGCCGGCGCCACCCCTTCCGCATTGGCCGCCGCGGTCAGGCTGCCCTTGGAGGCCACCGCCACGAAGGATTCGATTTGCTTGAGCCGGTCCACGCGTGCAGATTACGCGCACCGAAGTCAGCAATCAAGAAAACTTTGCGTACTTAATAACCGTACGAGTTGCGAATACAGTGCGGCGATGAATCAAACGGGCGCTCCTCGCGCCGTGGTGTTCGACGCCTACGGCACCTTGTTCGACGTGTACAGCGTCGGGCTCCTGGCCGAGCAGCTGTTCCCCGGCCGCGGCGACGCGCTCAGCGTGCTGTGGCGCGACAAGCAGATCGAGTACACGCGGCTCACCTCGATGAGCGGGCGCTACCAGCCGTTCTGGGAGCTCACGCGCGCCGGCCTGCGATTTGCCGCCCGGCGCCTCGCGCTGACGCTGGTTGCGTCGGCCGAGGAGCGCCTGATGAACCAGTACCGGCACCTGAGTGCCTTTCCCGAGAACCTGGACGTGCTGCGCGAGCTCAAGGCGCGCGGCGTGCCGGCCGCCATCCTCAGCAACGGCGACCCGGACATGCTGGGCGTGGCCGTCAAGAGTGCCGGCTTCTCGGGCTATCTCGCCCATGTTCTGAGCGTGCACTCGGTGCGCAAGTACAAGACCGACCCGGCGGCGTATGCGCTGGGCCCTCAGGCGCTCAAGCTGCCTGCCAGGCAAATCCTTTTCGTATCGAGCAACGGCTGGGACGCGATCGGCGCCACCTGGTACGGCTACACCACGCTGTGGGTCAACCGCCACGGCCTGCCGCTGGAGCAGCTCGACACCGAACCGACACGCACGGGAACCAGCCTGCGCGACGTGCTGACTTTCTTCTGAACCTTCGAAGGGACACGACATGAGCATTCCACTGCCCCCGGGCATGCAGATCAACGCGCCCATCCTCCCGGGCTTCGAAACCATCCTCACGCTGCCGGCGCTCGAGCTGGTCGCCAAGCTGCAGCGCGCCTTCGAGCCGCGCCGCCAGGAGCTGCTCGCGGCGCGCCTCGAGCGCGCGAAGCGTCTCGACGCCGGCGAGCGCCCCGACTTCCTCGCGAGCACGCAGGCCGTCCGTGACGGCGACTGGAAGGTGGCGCCCATTCCGCCCGCGCTGCACTGCCGTCGCGTCGAGATCACCGGCCCGGTCGACGCGAAGATGGTCATCAACGCGTTCAACTCGGGCGCCGACAGCTACATGACCGACTTCGAGGACAGCAACTCGCCGCTGTGGTCCAACCAGATCCAGGGGCAGATCAACCTCGGCAAGGCGATCCGCCGAACGCTGACGCTCGAGCAAGGCGGCAAGACCTACAGGCTCAACGACAAGATCGCGACGCTGCAGGTCCGCCCGCGCGGCTGGCACCTCGACGAGAAGCACGTGCTGCTCGACGGCCAGCGCGTGTCCGGCGGGATCTTCGACTTCGCGCTGTTCATGTTCCACAACGCAAGGGAGCAGATCGCGCGCGGCGCGGGTCCCTACTTCTACCTGCCGAAGATGGAAAGCCATCTCGAGGCGCGGCTGTGGAACGACATCTTCGTGATGACGCAGAACGAGCTGGGCCTGCCCCAGGGCACGATCAAGGCGACGGTGCTGATCGAGACCATCCTGGCCGCCTTCGAGATGGACGAGATCCTCTACGAGCTGCGCGAGCACAGCGCGGGCCTCAACGCCGGCCGGTGGGACTACATCTTCAGCTGCATCAAGAAGTTCAAGCTCGACAAGAACTTCTGCCTCGCCGACCGCGCCAAGGTGACGATGACGGCACCCTTCATGCGCTCGTACGCGCTGCTGTTGCTCAAGACCTGCCACCGGCGCGGTGCGCCGGCCATCGGCGGCATGAGCGCGCTGATCCCGATCAAGAACGATCCCGAGAAGAATGCCGTCGCGATGGCCGGCATCATTGCCGACAAGAAGCGCGATGCCATCGACGGCTACGACGGCGGCTGGGTCGCCCACCCCGGACTCGTCGAGCCGGCGATGAAGGAGTTTCTCGCCGTGCTGGGCGACAAGCCCAACCAGTTCGAGAAGCAGCGGCCCGACGTCGACGTCCGCGCAGCGGACCTGCTGGACTTCCAGCCGGAGACGCCGATCACCGAAGCCGGCCTGCGGATGAACATCAACGTCGGCATCCACTATCTCGGCGCCTGGCTGGCGGGCAATGGCTGCGTGCCGATCCACAACCTGATGGAAGACGCCGCCACCGCGGAGATCAGCCGCTCGCAGGTGTGGCAGTGGATCCGCTCGCCCAAGGGCGTTCTCGACGATGGTCGCAAGGTGACCGCCGAGCTGGTGCGCTCGCTGGTGCCCGAGGAGCTGGCCAAGATCCAGGCCGGTGGCTTCGAAGGCAAGTTCGAACGCGCGGCCCAGATCTTCGAGCAGATGAGCACGCAGGAGCAGTTCGCCGAGTTCCTGACCCTGCCGCTTTACGAGGAGATCTGACCCGCAGGTCGGGGTCAACCGCGGCAGCGGAACCCCGACCCGCGCGCTCAGCGCTGAACTTTCGCGCTCGCCGAGCCGCCGCTGGTCGATGCACCGGCTTCCGCCCCGCCCGACACGCTCGGGCGCGGTGCGGCGGCCGCACGGTCCTTCACGGTGTTGGCGGTGTCGGTGGCTTGCTGCTTGCCGGCAGCCGCCTTGTCCTGCGCACGGTCGATGACCGCACGCGGCGACGCCGTCTGCGCCGCGCCCTGCCCGCTCAGCGCGCCCTCGAATCCGCCGCCCACGGGTCCGATGCCGCCGCTCAAGCCGCCACCGACGCCGCCCGAGCCGCCGATGAGGCCTGCGTGGGCGGACACGCCGCCGCCGAGGAGTGCTGCAACGAGGGTGACGCCTGCCAAGAGATGACGATGCTGGTTCATGGATGATTCCTGTCGTTCGTTTGCGGGCACCGCGGCCCATCCGCGCTGCTTGACAGGTACAACGAGCGCGGCTGCAGGCTTCTTCCGCTCGTCACACTTTCTTTCACGCTACCGGAGCACCAGCGCCGGCTCGGTGCGCAGCTCGCGCCCCACCACGCCATGGCCGTACACCACGTCGCGCCCCGGCGCGCCCGCGTCGATCGCCTGTCGCGCCAGCGCGGTGAGGGCCAGGCCGGCTGCCGTGACGTCGGGCTGGTGCAACCGCGCGGCGAGCAGGCCGGCCACCAGCGGCGCGGCGAATGATGTGCCGCGCATCACTGCATACGGCGCGCGTGCGAATCCGGCGGCGACCATGTCGGCACCCGGCGCGGCGAAGGCGACATGCGGACCGCGGCAGGCTTCGGGCAGCACGTCGCCGCGCGCGTCGACGGCCGTGACCGCCACCACCTCGGGATAGGCCGCCGGATACAGCGGGGCCGCGGCGGGCCCGTCGTTGCCGACGGCGGCCACCAGCAGGATGCCGCGCGAGGTGGCGCGGCGCACGACTTGCTCCAGGGTTCGATTTGCCGGCCCGACCAGGCTGATGTTGACGACCGCGACCTGCTCGCCGATGAGCCATGCAAGCGCCGCGGCCACCGCTTCGATCGAGCCGCCGATCGGGTCGTCGCAGTAGACGTCGGCCGCATACAGCACCGCGTCGGGTGCGGCGCTGCGAAAGCGCTCGGCGCGGCCCACCAGCAGCGAAGCGACCGCGGTGCCGTGCGCGCTAGGCACCTTGCGGCTGCCGCAGCCCCAGGCGCGGACGGCGGCGCCGCGCAGCAGCGGATGGTCGGTCTCGACGCCCGCATCGATGAGGCCGACCTTGAAGCGGCCATTCGACGGGGAGGGTGCGGCCCCCGGCGGCGAAGCTGCATGCAGCGGGTCGACCGTGCCGCTTTCGAGGTACAGGTGGTTGAAGTCGATCGCTGCCTGCGGATCGAGCTCGCGCAGCCGGCGTACCGCGCGCGCGGTGTCCCAGCCCTCGGGTGCGCGCAGCGTGACGAGGGTCAGGTCGAGCGCCTCCAGCCGCCGCTCGCGCATGACCGTGAAGCCCTCGGCGCGCGCGGCGTCGATCAGCGCCGGCGCCGGCGACGTGACCAGCACCTGGCCGCGCACGGCGGGCTCCCCGGCGGGATCCGGTTCGACGAGCTGCCGGCGCTGTTGCAGCATGTCGGCCACCCGCTCCTGCCGGGCGCGGATCAGCTCGGTCACCGCCGGCAGCGGGCGCTGCAAGGCGGGCGCGACCGGCGCCGGGAGCGTCGGGAGAGACGGCAGGCGCGGCAGGCCGAGTTGCGCCTGCGCGGGCTGCCACACGGCGCCGAGCAGCACCAGTGCGGCGGCGCGCAACGAAGCGGGAGTCATATGCGCGGGCATGGTAGCGGTGGCCTCATGCCGACTCGAACGCTGCCGCCATGGAAGAAAATCCCCCGCGTCGTCGTTGAGCCTCTCAAGGCATGAGCGAATCCCATGAAGCGCTTCGGCTGGAGCTGGTGGCCTTGCTGCCGCGGCTGCGCCGATTCGCCCGCACGATCACCCATCACCGCGAGGACGCCGACGACCTGGTGCAGCTGTCGGTCGAGCGCGCATTGCTGCGCCTCGGCCAGTGGCAGCCCGGCACCCGGCTGGACAGCTGGATGTTCACCATCATGAAGAACGCCTGGATCGACGAGGTGCGATCGCGCACGCGGCGCGACGCGCTGCTGCTGCCCGAGCAAGCAGGCGAGAACGTCGGGCACGCCGTCGGCGAATGGCCGGTCGACGCGCAGCACCGGCGCATGGACGTGCAAAGGGCGATGGCGACGCTCAACGACGATCAGCGCATGGCGGTCGGCCTGGTGCTCGTGGAAGGCTTGCCGTACAAGGAAGCCGCCGAGGTGCTCGGCATCCCGATCGGCACGCTGACCAGCCGCCTGGCGCGTGCCCGCGAAGCCCTGCAGGCCGTCCTGTCGGGCACGGAGGAGGTGTGATGAAGATCAGCGACGAGACCTTGCTGGCGTATGTCGACGACGAGCTGGACGCGGCCGCCCGTGCCGAGGTCGAGGCGGCGATCGACGCCGATCCCGAGCTGGCAAGGCGGGTCGAGCAGCAGCGCTCGCTGCGCAAGCTCCTGGGCGCCGCATACGGGCCGGTGCTCGAAGAGCCCGTGCCGCCGCGGCTGCTGGCGGCCGCACAGCCTCCGTCGGCCAAGCCGAAGGTGGTCGCACTCGCGGCGGCGCGCGAGAGCCGGCGTGCAAGCGAGCCGCGCGCTGGCTGGGGCTGGGCGCAATGGGGCGGCATGGCCGCCTGCCTGCTGGTCGGGGTGTTCGCCGGGCGGGCCGGCTGGTTCAGCCTGCCCGGCGAGGGGATCGCGACACAGGGGGGGCAGCTCGTCGCGCGCGGTTCGCTGGCTCAAGCCTTGTCCACGCAGCTCGCGAGCACCCAGGCGGCCGATGCGCCTGTCAGGATCGGGCTGTCCTACCTGACGCGCGGCAACGAGTACTGCCGCACGTTCACGACGAGGGACGGTCCGGTCGGCGGGCTGGCCTGCCGCCGCGGCAGCGATTGGCAGTTGCGCGTGCTTGCGCAGGACGCCGCGCCCGCCGCCGGCGGCGAACGCCTGCGAATGGCCGCGTCGCCGGTGCCGCCCGCCGTGGTCGGCGTGATGGCGGAGCAGATGCAGGGCAGTCCGCTGGATGCGCAGGCCGAGCGCGAGGCGATGAAGAAGGGATGGGCCCCGTAGGCCGGCGGCCGTCCGGGCTCCGCAGATAATCGCGCAAACCCTTCCCGATCCCGCCTCCCATGAGTCCTTTACCGAGCGAGCCGCTTAATCGCGACCCGGCCGCGCTGCCTGCCCAGTGCGATGTGCTGGTGGTCGGCGCCGGCCCGGCCGGCAGCGCCGCGGCGATCACGCTGGCCCGGGCCGGCTTCGACGTCGTGCTGGTCGACCAGCATCCTTTCCCGCGCGACAAGGTCTGCGGCGACGGGCTCATTCCCGACGCCCACAACGCCTTGCGCAAGCTCGGCGTGCTCGACGAGGTGATGGCGCTGGCGCAACCGTGCAGCCATGTCGGCTGCATCGGGCCGCGCGGAGGACGTGTCGACGTGCCGGGCACGCTGGCCGTGCTGCCCCGACGCGAGCTCGACCTGGTGCTGTGCCGCGCCGCGGCGGCCGCCGGCGCAAGGATGTTCGCGCCGGTGCGCTTCGCGGCGACCGTCGAAGAAGAGGGACGTGTCGTCGGCGCCCAGCTCAAGTGCCTGGGCCGCGCTTCTTCCGGCGAGACGACGCACGAGCTGCGCGCCGCCTGGGTCGTGCTGGCCACCGGGGCCGTGCCCCAGGCGCTGCTCGCCTGCGGCATGTCGAAGCGGCACACGCCGAGCGGCGTCGCGTTGCGGGGCTACGTGCGCAACGAGCGCATGGTGGGCCGCATCGACAAGCTCGAGATCGTCTGGCACCGCGCGCTGAGTCCGGGCTACGGCTGGATCTTTCCGTGCCGCGACGGCGTGTTCAACATCGGCGTCGGCATCGCCGACAGCCACGACGAGCGCCAAGGCGAGCGGCTGACCAAGAAGGAAGTGAACCTGCGCCAGGTGTTCGACGACTTCACCCGCGTCTATGCGCCCGCGCGCGAGCTGATCGAAGGCGGCGCGTGGACCAGCCCGCTGAAGGGCGCGCCGCTGCGCTGCACCCTCGAAGGCGCGACGTATTCGCGGCCCGGGCTCATCGTCACCGGCGAGGCCGCCGGCAGCACCTACTCGTTCAGCGGCGAAGGCATCGGCAAGGCGCTCGAGACCGGCATCCTCGCCGCCGAGGCGATGGTCGAGGGCCGTTCGCAGTCGCACTCCGACGAGGCCGTGCGCGCCCGCTACGAGGCCGGCCTGCTGGCCTTGAAGCCGCGCTTCGACCTGTACGCCAGGGCCAACAAGGTCAACCGCCATCCGTGGCTGGCCGACCTGCTGATCTGGCGCGCGAAGAAGAGCGAGCGGCTGCTGCGCCGCATGAGCGGCGTGCTCAACGAGACCAGCAACCCGGGGCACCTGGTGTCGGTGAAGGGCATGCTGCGGCTGTTCACGGAGTAAGGGAGGGCTTCCGCGATGTGCCAGCTGCTCGGCATGAACGCGAACACGCCCACCGACATCGTGTTCAGCTTCACCGGCTTCTGCACCCGCGCCGAGGAGCACAAGGACGGCTTCGGCATCGCCTTCTTCGAGGGCTCCGGCGTGCGGGTGTTCGTCGACGCGCAAAGCGCGCGCTGCTCGCCGGTGGCCGACATGGTGCGCAGCTATCCCATCCGCAGCGACAACATCATCGCCCACATCCGCAAGGCGACGCAGGGCCGGGTGGCGCTCGAGAACACGCATCCCTTCCAGCGAGAGTTGTGGGGCCGCTACTGGGTGTTCGCGCACAACGGCGACCTGAAGCGCTTCTCTCCGCGGCTGCACGCCTCGTTCAGGCCGGTCGGCGCCACCGACAGCGAGCTGGCGTTCTGCTGGCTGATGCAGGAGCTGGCGAAGGCGCATGCCAGCGTGCCGTCGATCCCCGAGCTCACCGCGACGCTGCGCGAGCTGGTGCCGCGCATCGCGTCGCACGGAACCTTCAATTTCATGCTGAGCAACGGCGAGGCGCTGTGGGCGCATTGCTCGACGCAGCTGTTCTACCTCGTGCGCCAGCATCCGTTCCGCCAGGCCCGACTGCAGGACGATGACATCAGCGTCAACTTCGCCGAACTGACCACGCCGTCGGACCGCGTTGCCGTGGTCGTCACCGAGCCGCTCACGCGCGACGAGGAATGGACGCGCTTCGCGCCCGGCGAGCTGAAAGTGTTTGCCGGCGGCGCGCCGGTCGCCGGGGCCTGACCGCGGCTGCCCACCGCATACCACCTCCACCCATGACACTTGCCTCCACGCCGACGCCCCGATTCGACACCTTCTACAAGCACGATGCGCTGAGCCGCCTGCTCTTCGACTACGCCGATGCGCATCCGGACCTGGTCACCGTGCAGTCCATCGGCAAGAGCCACGAGGGACGCGACATCTGGGTGGCGATCATCACGAACACGCACACCGGCGCCGACACCGACAAGCCGGCGTTCTGGGCCGACGGCAACATCCACGCCGCCGAGCTGACCGCCAGCACCGCCTGCCTGTACTACCTGCATCGGCTCGTCACCGGCTACGGGCAGTCGACCGACGAAGGCCGCGAGATCACGCAGCTGCTGGACACGCGCACCGTGTACCTGTGCCCGCGGCTGAACCCTGATGGCGCCGAGCTGGCGCTGGCCGATCGCCCACGCCACATCCGCTCCTCGACGCGCCGCTATCCGTTCGACGAGGAACCGGTCGAGGGCCTGACCATCGAGGACGTCGACGGCGACGGCCGCGTGCTGACGATGCGCATTCCCGATCCGCACGGCGCGTACAAGAAGTGCGCCGCCGATCCGCGGCTGATGGTGCCGCGCGAGCCGGGCGAATTCGGCGGCGAGTACTACCGGCTTCTCCCGGAAGGCACGCTCAAGCACTACGACGGGCTGCTGGTCAGCGTGAACCGCGACGTCGAAGGGCTCGACCTGAACCGCAACTTCCCGACCGGCTGGCGGCAGGAATTCGAGCAGGTGGGCGCCGGCCCCTATCCGGTGTCGGAGCCGGAGGTGAAGGCGATGGTCGACTTCATCGTCGCCCATCCGAACATCGGCGCGGCGATCAGCTACCACACGCACAGCGGCGTCATCCTGCGGCCGATGGGCACGCGCAGCGACGACGACATGATTCCCGAGGACCTGTGGACCTACAAGCGGTTCTCGGACCTCGGCGCCAAGCTCACCGGCTATCCGGCCATCAGCATCTGGCACGACTTCAAGTACCACCCGAAGGAAGTCATCAGCGGCACCCAGGACTGGCTCTACGAGCACCTGGGCGCGCTGTTCTGGGTGGTCGAGCTGTGGTCACCGAACCGCGAAGCCGGCATCACCGGCTACAAGTGGATCGACTGGTACCGCGAGCACCCTGTCGAGGACGACCTCAAGCTGCTGAAGTGGAGCGACGAGCACTGTGACGGCGCGGCGCACGTCGAATGGAAACTGTTCCGCCATCCGCAGCTCGGCGTGGTCGAGATCGGCGGCTGGGACAAGATGAACTTCTGGCGCAATCCGCCACCGGCGCTGCGCGAGAGCGAAGTGGCGCGCTTTCCAGCGTGGATGACGCGCATCGCGCTCAGCCTGCCCAAGCTGGAGCTGCTGCGCACCGAAGTGCGGGCACTGGGCGGCGACACCTGGCGCGTGCGACTCGCGGTCGCAAACAGCGGCTACCTGCCGGCCTACATCAGCAAGCGCGCCCTCGAGCGCAAGACGGTGCGCGGCGTCGTGTTCGAGATCCACCTGCCGCAAGGCAAGGCCGAGATCTCCTTGGTCGGCGGCAAGCCGCGCTTCGAGGGCCCGCAGCTCGAGGGCCATGCCGTCAAGACTTCGATGCAGGCTTTTTTGCCGAATCGCGAGGTGACCGCGGACCGGGCGGTGGCCGAGTGGGTGGTGCGGGCGCCCAAGGGCACGCAGATCGCGTTGACCGCACGGGCCGATCGGGCCGGCGCGGTGCGGACGTCGGTGACCCTGGATTGAACGGCCTCAGAACCTGACCCGAACGCCGCCCGCCAGCGTGTTGCCCTTCTCCAGCCCCGTTGTCCGGTCGTTCACGAACACCGCATAGACGTCCGTGCGCTTGGACAGGCTGTAGTCGTAGCCGATGCTCAGCGTGTGGTTCGTCGGATGGACGCCGTCGAGCCGGACGCGTGCGTTGCCGTATTGCGCCAGCACCTTGCCGGGCCCGAACGGCACGCTCGCGCCCACGCCCCACAGCTGCGTCGTGCGGCGCTCGCTGGCGCGCATGCGCACCATCGCCGCATGGGTGAAGAGCTTGACGACCTGCAGGTCGTACGAGCCCGCGACCAACCACGTGTCCTGCTTCGTGAAGCCGGCGGGCGCCAGCGGAGGACCGGAGCTGATGCCGTCGCCGTTGCGCACGCGCTGCCAGGCCACGGTCGCCGCCAAGGGACCGTTCGCGTACATCAGGTTGGCGCCGGTGTTCTTGCCCGTGCCGCCCGGCGCACCTTCGCCCAGGTTGGCGATCAGGTTCCAGCTGAACCCGTCGTCATCGTCGTCGCCGCTGGCGTAGTGGATGGAGTTGTTCCAGCCGGAGTCGCCCAAGAAGGGCACCATCGGGCTGCCGGCCTGCATGGCGGGCGTGAAGAGCTGGCGCACCGCGGGGGAAAAGGCGTACGAATCGCCGAAGGCGTTGAAGAGCACGGTGGACACGAACAGCGGCGTCGTGTTGCGTCCGAGCACGGTGGTGCCGAAGGCGCCCGACAAGCCGACGTATGCGTCGCGCGCCCAGAACGCATCGCCGCCGAAGCGGCCGGCCTGGCCGGTGTCCGCGCGCAGGAAGTGCTCGAAGGCGAACTTGGCCTTCAAGCCGCCACCGAGGTCGTCGGTGCCGCGAAAGCCGAGGAAGCTGGTCGTCATGCCGCCGCTGTCGGCGCGCCAGACGGCATCGGTGCCTGCCTGCTGGAAACGGCCGGCTGTCATGTCGATCAGGCCGTAGAGCTGCACGTTCTGCGCAGGGGCGGCGCCGGCGGCCGCGAGGGCTGCGGCACCCATGGCGGCGCGCAACGTCAAGGGACGGATCATGGGGGACTCTCCTTCGATTCTTCTCGGGGCGGCGCGGGTCACGCCGATTCTCGACCAGGACCTGCGTGCCGATCGGTAGAAACCCGGCATTTTGGACGCATCGCGTCCACGGCGTTTCCTCCAAGCCACAGTGGATGGTCCGAGAGTCGGCGCGCTTCCCGCAGAATCCCCCGATGGACCTTTCGATCAACGGGCAGAGCCGCAACGTGCCCGATGCGGCCGTCGACCCGCAGATGCCGCTGCTGTGGGTGCTGCGCGATGTGCTCGATCTGACCGGCACCAAGTTCGGCTGCGGCGTCGCGGCCTGCGGCGCCTGCACGGTCCACGTCGACGGCCAGGCGGTGCGCTCGTGCGTGACGCCGCTGGCCGCCGTGGCCGGCAAGCCCATCCGCACCATCGAGGCCTTGGGCACACGCGATCAGCCGCATCCACTGCAAAGGGCCTGGATTGCCCACCAGGTGCCGCAGTGCGGCTATTGCCAGAGCGGCATGCTGATGGCCGCCGCCGCGCTGCTCGCCAGGAACGCCAATCCGAGCGACGCCGACATCGATGCGGCCATCACCAACCTGTGCCGCTGTGGCACCTATCCACGCATTCGCGAGGCCATCAAGACCGCCGCGGCGCAGCTGCGCGGCGCGGTCCGCGCACCGGCCGCGTCTCGAACGCCCGGAGGTGGCCTGTGAAACGCCGGGTGATGCTGCTGACCGGCCTGGGCGCCGCTGGCGTGTTCATCGTCGGCTGGAGCGTGCTGCCGCCGCGCAGCCGCCTGGGCTATCCCGACACGCTGCCGGCGAACGAGGGCGAGGTCGGACTCAACGGCTGGATCAAGATCGGCGCCGACGGCCGCGTGCTGCTTGCCATGAACCGCAGCGAGATGGGCCAGGGCGTGCACACGGCGCTGGCCATGCTCGCCGCGGAGGAGCTGGATGTGCCGCTGTCCAGGGTGCAGCTCGTGCAGGCCGGACACGACAAGCTGTACGGCAACGTGGCGTCGTTCATCGACATGCTGCCGTTCCATCCGAGCGAGCGCGAGCCGGGCACCGAGACGCGCACCGTGAAGACGGCGCAGTGGGTGGTCAGCAAGGTCGCACGCGAGCTCGGCATCAACGTGACGGGCGGCTCCACCTCGGTCAGCGACGCCTGGGACCTGCTGCGCCAGGCGGCCGCGACGGCGCGGGCGCAGCTCGTCGGCGCCGCGTCGCTGCGATGGCGGCTCCCGGCCGACGAGCTGTCGGTGAAGGACGGCGTCATCAGCCATCCCTCCGGCCCCAACGGCCACTTCGGCGAGTTCGCCAAGGCCGCCGCGGCGACGCCGCCCGGTGCGGTGCAGCTCAAGGATGCGAAGAGCTGGAAGCTGATCGGCACGCCGGCGCCGCGCACCGACCTGGCGGCCAAGACCGACGGCAGCGCGATCTTCGGCATCGACGTGCGCCGGCCGGGCCAGCTCTACGCGGTGATGCGCCACTGCCCTGTCGTCGGCGGCAGCGTGGGCCGTGTCGACGTCGACGAGGCGCTGCGCCGGCCCGGTGTGGAGCGGGTCGTGCGCATCGGTTCGTACGGCGGATCCACCCCCGGCATCGCGGTGATCGCGCGCACGTACTGGCATGCCAGGCAGGCGGCGCAGGCGCTGGACATCGACTGGCGCGCGCCGCCGGCCGGCGTGCCCGACAGCCGGGCCATCCTGCGTACGCTCGAGCACACCGCGCGCGACGCGGCCGAGCATGGCGGCGGCTTCACCTTCTACCGGCGCGGCGACGCCGATCCGGCGCTCAGGAACGCGCCGCGTCGCATCGAGGCGGTGTACCGCGCGCCTTATCTGGCGCACGCGACGATGGAGCCGATCAACTGCACGGCGCAGGTGGCCGACGGCAAGGTCACCGTGTGGGCGCCGACGCAGGTGCCCGGCCTGGCCCGCTCGATGGCGGCGCACGTGGCGGGCGTTGCAGAGCGCGACGTGACGCTGCACCTGACCTACCTCGGCGGCGGCTTCGGCCGCCGGCTGGAGGTCGACGTCGTCGGCCAGGCCGTGCGCGTGGCGATGGAAGCGGCCGGGCGACCCGTGCAGCTCGTGTGGCCGCGCGAAGAGGACATCACCCACGACTTCTACCGTCCCGCCGGCGCGGCGATGCTGCGCGCCGGCATCGATGCGGAAGGCAATGTCTCCGCACTGACCATCACCAGCGCCGGCGATGCGATCACGCCGCGCTGGATGGAGCGCACGCTGCCGTCGCTGGCCGGGCCCGTGGACACGCCCGACAAGAGCGTGGCCGATGGCCTGTTCGACTTGCCGTACGCCATCCCCAACGAGCGCATCGCTCACGTGGCGACGCGCAGCGGCGTGCCGATCGGCTACTGGCGCTCGGTTGGCCATTCGCACAACGCCTTCTTTTCGGAGAGCTTCATCGACGAGCTGGCGCATGCGCTGAAGCAGGACCCTGTGGCCTTCAGGCTGTCGCTGCTCAAGGACGCGCCGCGCCATGCGGCGGTGCTCAAGCTCGCGGCGGAGAAGTCCGGCTGGGCCAGGCCGGCGCCGGCCGGCCGCGCCCGCGGCGTCGCGCTGCACGAAAGCTTCGGCAGCATCGTGGCCGAGGTCGTGGAGGTGTCGATGGCCGGCGGCCAGCCCAAGGTGCACCGCGTGGTGTGCGCGGCCGACATCGGCACGGTCGTCAATCCGGGCATCGTCGCGCAGCAGATGGAAAGCGCGGTGATCTTCGGACTCAGCGCCGCGCTGCACGGGCGCATCGACATCGTCGACGGCACGGTGCAGCAGAACAATTTCCCGAACCACCCGATCGTGCGCCTGGCCGATGCACCCCTGATCGAGACGCACCTGGTGGCCAGCTCGCGGCCACCGAGCGGCGTGGGCGAGCCGGGGACGCCGCCCCTGGCGCCGGCGCTGGCGAACGCGCTGTTCGTGCTGACCGGCAAGCGGGCGCGCGAGCTGCCGCTGGCGTAGCCGCTACGACCGGGCGGCGTTGAGCTCGTCCCGCGTGGCGATGGCCACCTGCCGCGCCGCGTCTGCGAAATCATCGCCCGCACTCGCATACAGCACCGCCCGCGACGAATTCACGATGATGGGCGCCTCGGGCCGCCAGCCGGCGCGCACCGTCGCACGCGCATCGCCGCCTTGCGCGCCGATGCCGGGGATCAGCAGCGGCAGCGTCGGGGCGAGCTCGCGCACGCGCTCGATCTCGGCCGGGAAGGTGGCGCCGACCACCAGTGCCAGCTGGCCCGATCGGTTCCACGGACCTTGTGCGAGCCGCGCGATGTGCTCGTAGACGAAGTCGCCGTTCGCGAGCCGCTGCGCCTGCACGTCGGAACCGCCGGCGTTGGAGGTGCGGCACAGCAGGATGAGGCCCTTGCCCTCGTGCCGCAGGTAGGGCTCGATCGAGTCGAAGCCCATGAAGGGCGACAGCGTGAGGGCGTCGGCGCGGTAGCGCTCGAAGGCTTCGCGCGCGTACTGCTCGGCCGTGCTGCCGATGTCGCCGCGCTTCGCGTCGAGGATGACCGGGACCGCGGGCGCGCTTCGGTGGATGTGCGCGATCAGCCGCTCGAGCTGGTCCTCGGCCCGGTGCGCCGCGAAGTAGGCGATCTGCGGCTTGAACGCGATCGCCAGGTCCTTGGTGGCCTCGACGATGGCCGCGCAGAAGTCGAAGATGCGGCCGGGGTCGTTCTTCCAGGCGCCCGGGAACTTCGCCGGCTCGGGATCCAGGCCCACGCACAGCAGCGAGCGATGCTCGTGCTCGGCGCGGCGGACCTGCTCGATGAAGCTCATGCGGCTCATTCGATGCGGCTGGCCAGGTCACCGGCCTTGCCGACGTAGTTGGCGGGCGTCATCGCGAGCAGCCGCTTCTTCTCGGCTTCGGGAATCTCCAGCGTGGCGATGAAGCGCTGGATCGCCTCGCGCGTGATGCCCTTGCCGCGCGTGAGCTCCTTCAGCCGCTCGTACGGATGCGGCAGGCCGTAGCGGCGCATGACCGTCTGGATCGGCTCGGCGAGCACCTCCCAGGCGTCCTCGAGGTCGTCGGCCAGCGCCTCCTTGTTGACTTCCAGCTTGCCCAGGCCGCGCAGCAGGCTGTCGTAGCCCAGCAGCGTGTAGCCCAGCGCAACGCCCATGTTGCGCAGCACCGTGCTGTCCGTCAGGTCGCGCTGCCAGCGGCTGATCGGCAGCTTCTGCGACAGGTGGGTCAGCAGTGCGTTGGCCAGGCCGAAGTTGCCCTCGGCGTTCTCGAAGTCGATGGGATTGACCTTGTGCGGCATCGTCGACGAGCCGATTTCGCCCTCGACCGTGCGCTGCTTGAAGTAGCCCAGCCCGATGTAGCCCCAGACGTCGCGCGACCAGTCGATCAGGATGGTGTTGGCACGCGCGACCGCGTCGAACAGCTCGGCCATGTAGTCGTGGGGCTCGATCTGGATGGTGTAGGGATTGAAGTGCAGCCCGAGCTGCTGTTCCACCACGCGCCGGCTGAACGCCTCCCAGTCGTAGCCCGGATAGGCCGCGAGATGGGCGTTGTAGTTGCCCACCGCGCCGTTCATCTTGGCAAGCAGCTTGACCGAAGCGATGCGTTCGCGCGCATGCATCAGCCGCGCGACGACGTTGGCGACTTCCTTGCCGACCGTGGTCGGGCTGGCGGTCTGGCCATGCGTGCGGCTGAGCATGGGAATGTGCGCGAGCCGCTGCGCCATCGCGGTCAGCGTGGCGTTGATGCGGTCCAGCGTCGGCAGCAGCACGTCGTTGCGCGCGGCCTTCAGCATCAAGCCGTGGCTGGTGTTGTTGATGTCTTCGCTGGTGCAGGCGAAGTGCACGAATTCGCCCGCGGCCTTCAGCTCGGCGTTGTTGTCGAAGCGGCCCTTCAGCCAGTACTCGACCGCCTTCACGTCGTGGTTGGTGGTGCGCTCGATGTCCTTGATGGCCTGCGCATCGGATTCGGAAAAGCGCGCCACCAGCCCGCGCAGCAGGCCCCGCGCCGCCTCGGACAGCGGCTTGAATTCCGCGAAGCCGGCATCGGACAGCGCGATGAACCACTCCACCTCGACCTGCACGCGGCGATGCATGAGGCCGAATTCGCTGAGCAGCGGCCGCAGCGGCGCCACCTTGGCGGCATAGCGGCCGTCCAGCGGCGACAGGGCGGTGAGGGAGGACAGCGTCATGGTGGGGGTGGGCAACTGCGAGGAAGTCCTCGATTTTAGGTGCTGCAGGTAGGGTGATCCGCCGGACCGGTCGGGCCGCCCGCCGAGAATGCGCGCATGAGCCTGTCGACCTCTTCCCATCGCCACACCCACGACCTCTCGCCGTGGCAGCACAGCCACCAGTTCGACCTCGGCAACCGTGAAGGCGAGGCCCGCACCCGCTGGGTGCTCGCCCTCACGCTGGTGACCATGGTCGCGGAGATCGGCGCCGGCTGGTGGACCGGTTCCATGGCGCTGCTCGCGGACGGCTGGCACATGGGCACGCATGCGCTCGCGCTCGGCGTGGCGGTGGCGGCCTATGCGCTCGCGCGCCGCCATGCGAGCGACGCGCGCTTCTCGTTCGGCACCTGGAAGATCGAGGTGCTCGGCAGCTTCGCGAGCGCTCTGGTGCTCGGCATCGTGGCGGTCGGCATCGTCGTCGAGTCGGGCCTTCGTCTGTGGCGCGCCGAGCCGATCGACGTGCGCACCGCGCTCATCGTCGCGGTGGTGGGGCTCGCGGTGAACCTGGCATCGGCCTGGCTGCTGCAAGGCGGCACCGCGCACGCGCACGACCATGGCCATCACGACCACGCGCATCACGACCACGCGCACGCTCATCACGAGGACCTCAACCTGCGCGCGGCCTACGTGCACGTGCTGGCCGATGCGCTGACCTCGGTGCTCGCCATCGGCGCGCTGCTGGGCGCGCTGTGGATGGGCTGGTGGTGGCTCGATCCGTTGGTCGGCGTGGCCGGCGCCATCGTCATCGGCGTCTGGTCCGTCGGCCTGCTGCGCGAGTCGGCGGCCGTGCTGCTCGACCGCGAAATGGACCATCCGCTCGCACAGGAGATCCGCGACGACATCGAATCCGACGGCGATGCCAAGGTCGCCGACCTGCACGTGTGGCGCGTGGGACGAACGCAATTCGCCGCCATCGCCTGCGTCGTCGCCGACGCGCCGCAGCCCCCATCGGTGTACCGGGCGCGGCTCGCCCGGCACGAGGAGCTGGTGCACCTGTCGCTCGAGGTCAACCGGTGCCCGGGCGAACGGCCCGGCTGAGCGCAGCTATCGGTTCAACGCCGCCAGCTGCGCCGGCGTGCCGACGTTCTCCCACTCCCCCTCGAACACCTCGACGCTGATGCGTCGTTTGCGCATGCCGGCGTACAGCAGCGGCCCGAGCGCTGCCTTCGTGCCGGGCGAGATGCCGGTCACCAGCGATGCCCGAACCAGCGCCATGTTGGCGTACGTCCAGCGCCGTCCGTCGGCCCCCGGGCCGTCGACGCCATAACCCTCGGCGTCGATGCCGAAGTCGCCCTTCGCGTGATACGGCGGATTGGGCACCAGCCACAGGTGCGCGAGCAGATCGCTGGCGGCAAAACGCGCCGCGACCCCCGCATCGAAGTCGAACCCGGGGACGAAGATGTCGCCCGACACCACCCAGAAGCAGTCGCGTTCGCCGTCCGTCAGCAGCGGCAGCGCCTTCGCGATGCCGCCGGCGGTCTCGAGCGCGCCGCCATGGTCGCGGCCTTCCATGGAGTAGTGGATGGCGACGCCCCAGCGCGAGCCGTCGCCCAGCGTGTCGACGATCTGCTGCTCCAGCCACGCCGTGTTGATGACGACCTCGCGCACGCCGGCGCGCGCCAGCGCTTCGAGATGCCATTCGAGCAGCGGCTTGCCGCGCACCGGCAGCAGGGGCTTGGGCGTGCGGTCGGTCAGCGGCCGCATGCGGTCGCCGCGCCCGGCTGCGAGGATGATGGCCTTCATGGCTGCCCCTTCGCGAGCGGGACGCCGCGCTGCACGGCGTGACGCTGCACGGCCTGCGGGTCGAAGGCGGCGACCAGCGCCGAGAGCAGCGATTCGGCGCGCCCGGAGTTGTCGGCGCCGAAGTTGCACACGTACACGTCGAGCGTCGCAGCGGCCAGCTCGGGCCAGGTGTGCACCGCCAGATGGGATTCGGCCAGCAGCACGACGCCCGTGACGCCTCCCGGCGGCGGGAAACGGTGGAAAAGCTCGCCGACCGGCTGCAGTCCGGCGGCATCGACCGCCGCCACGCACAGCGTGCGCAAGGCGGCCGTGTCGTGCATCGCGGCCCGGGCCGGATCGCATCCGCGCAGGTCGGCAGTCAGGTGAAGTCCGTCCATGGGCCGCGATTATCTGGCCCGAAGGTGCGGTGCGCCGCAGGCTGCTCGTCGCGACACTCGAGGCCCGTAAAATGCCCGGTTTTCCCTTCGAGCCCGCTTCGGGACACCACGCATGGCCGCCGCTCTCGCTTCCCCGGCAACTTCGCCCTCGCAACCCACACTGATGGCCAACGCCATCCGAGCGCTGGCGATGGACGCCGTGCAGCAGGCCAACTCCGGCCATCCCGGCGCCCCCATGGGCATGGCCGAGATCGCCGTCGCGCTGTGGGGCCGGCACTTGCGCCACAACCCCGCCAACCCCCAGTGGCCCGACCGCGATCGCTTCGTGCTGTCCAACGGGCACGGCTCGATGCTGGTCTACGCGCTGCTGCACCTCACCGGCTATGACCTGCCGATGAGCGAGCTGCGCAACTTCCGCCAGCTGCACAGCAAGACGCCCGGCCATCCGGAGGTGGGCATCACCCCGGGCATTGAGACCACCACCGGACCGCTGGGCCAGGGCCTCACCAATGCGGTGGGCATGGCGCTGGCCGAGAAGCTGCTCGCCCACGAGTTCAACCGCGACGGCATCGCGCTGGTCGACCACCGCACCTACGTCTTCATGGGCGACGGCTGCCTCATGGAAGGCATCAGCCACGAGGCGTGTGCGCTGGCCGGCGCGTGGCGGCTCAACAAGCTGGTGGCCTTCTACGACGACAACGGCATCAGCATCGACGGGCAGGTCGAGCCCTGGTACGTCGACGACGCCGCCAAGCGTTTCCAGGCTTATCGCTGGAACGTCATCGGCCCGATCGACGGCCACGATGTGGATGCGGTCGACGCCGCCATCGTGCAAGCCAAGCAGAGCACCGACAGGCCCAGCGTCATCATCTGCAAGACGACCATCGGCAAGGGCGCGCCCACCCGCGCCGGCACCGCCAAGGCGCACGGCGAGGCGCTCGGCGTCGACGAGATCCAGAAGACGCGCGACGCGCTCGGCTGGGTTCACGAGCCTTTCGTCGTGCCCGAGGCCGCCTACGAGCAGTGGGATGCGCGCGCCGAAGGCGCCGAGCTCGAGTCGCGAT
Source organism: Piscinibacter sp. XHJ-5 (assembly GCF_029855045.1). Classification (GTDB taxonomy): domain Bacteria; phylum Pseudomonadota; class Gammaproteobacteria; order Burkholderiales; family Burkholderiaceae_C; genus Albitalea. Next base: position 6,390,308 of record NZ_CP123228.1, on the reverse strand, counting down.
GGAACGATCGCTACGCGACCTACCGGGCGGCGCATCCCGAGCTGGCCGCCGAATTCCTGCGCCGCGTTCGCGGCGAGCTGCCGGCCGGCTTTCACCAGATCGCGGTCGATGCGGCGGTCGCCGCGCACGGCAAGGCCGACACCGTGGCCACGCGCAAGGCAAGCCAGATCGCGCTGGAAGCCTTCACCAAGTCGCTGCCCGAGATGATCGGCGGCTCGGCCGACCTGACCGGCTCCAACCTCACCAACACCAGCTCCACGCCGTCGCTGCGCTTCGACGACGCGGGCGAGGCCAACGGCGGGCGCCACATCAACTACGGCGTGCGCGAGTTCGGCATGGCCGCCATCATGAACGGCATCGCGCTGCACGGCGGCTATGTGCCGTACGGCGGCACCTTCCTCACCTTCAGCGACTACAGCCGCAACGCGATCCGCATGGCGGCGCTGATGAAGCAGCGCGTCATCCACGTCTTCACGCACGACAGCATCGGCCTCGGCGAGGATGGGCCGACGCACCAGTCGGTCGAGCATGCAGCCGCGCTGCGCCTGATCCCCGGGCTGGACGTCTGGCGGCCCGCAGACACCGCCGAGACGGCGATCGCCTGGGCCTGCGCGCTGGAGAACCGGCAGCGTCCGACGGCGCTGCTGCTGTCGCGGCAGAACCTGCCGTACGCCCCCAAGTCGGGTCTCGACGAGATCGCCAAGGGTGCCTACGTGCTGGCCGAGCCGGCCGAGGTCGGCCTGAAGAAGAAGCCCCAGGCCGTGATCATCGCCACCGGTTCCGAGGTGCAGCTCGCGTTGCATGCGCAGCAGCAGCTCGCGGTGCATGGCGTTGCGGTGCGCGTGGTGTCCATGCCGTCGACGACGGTGTTCGACCGGCAGGAGGCCGCCTACAAGCGACGCGTGCTGCCGGCCGGCCTGCCGCGCATCGCGGTCGAGGCCGGCGTCACCGACGGCTGGTGGAAGTACGGCTGCGCCGCGGTGGTGGGCATCGACACCTACGGCGAGTCGGCCCCGGCGGGCGTTCTGTTCAAGCACTTCCACTTCACCGCCGACAACGTCGCGGCGACGGTGCTGAAAGTGCTGCGCGGATGAAGCGGCTGTGCCGGCTGGCAGCGCCCGCGGCCGCCGCGGGCCTGGCGGCCTGCACGGTGTTCGCGCCGCCCCCGCCGGCCCCTGCGCCGTCCGATGCCTGCGGCGCGCTCAACGAGAGCCTGGCCGCCGCAGTGCCGCCCGGCGAATCCCTGGCCGACCTGCAGGCGCGCGGCGTGCGCGTGCGCACGCCGCTGAGTTTTCCGCCCGGCAGCGCGCCGCGCGCCTCGCAATCGGGCGGCGCCGTCGTGCGCCTGATGATCCAGCCCGACGGCAGCGTCGCGCCGGGTTCGCCCAGGACGGTCAAGAGCGTCGGCGAGGCGCAGATCGCCGCGGCGACCGAAGCCGCCGCGCTGTCCATGAGCTTCGACTTCGACGCCGGCACGCGCCCGGCCGGGCCGATTCCGTTCACCACCGTCTACGCGGCCTGTGCCCGGTCATGACATCCATGCGCCTTGAAACCGTCAGGTACCCGGCGCACGCGACAATGCCGGCGGGCCGCTTGCGCCACCTCTTCGACGCCACCACGGAGTAATCCCATGACCATCAAAGTCGCCATCAACGGCTACGGCCGCATCGGCCGCAACGTGCTTCGCGCCCATTACGAGGGCGGCAAGAAGCACGACATCCAGATCGTCGCCATCAACGACCTCGGCAAGCCCGAGACCAACGTGCACCTGACCAAGTACGACACCGTGCACGGGCCGTTCCCCGGCACGGTGGTGGTCGACGGCGATTACATGGTCGTCAACGGCGACAAGATCCGCGTGCTGGCCAACCGCAACCCGGCCGAGCTGCCCTGGAAGGACCTGGGCGTCGACCTGGTGATGGAGTGCACCGGCTTCTTCACGACGAAGGAAAAGGCCTCGGCGCACCTGACCGGCGGCGCGAAGAAGGTGATCATCTCGGCGCCGGGCGGCAAGGACGTCGACGGCACCATCGTCTACGGCGTCAACCACCACACGCTGAAGGCGAGCGATACCGTCATCTCGAACGCCTCGTGCACCACCAACTGCCTGGCGCCCCTGGTCAAGCCGTTGCACGACAAGCTGGGTGTCGAGTCGGGGCTGATGACGACGATCCATTCGTACACCAACGACCAGGTGCTGACCGACGTCTATCACGAGGACCTGCGCCGCGCGCGCTCGGCCACGCAGTCGATGATCCCCACCAAGACGGGCGCGGCCGCCGCCGTCGGGCTGGTCATGCCCGAGCTCAACGGCAAGCTCGACGGCTTCGCGATGCGCGTGCCGACGATCAACGTGTCCATCGTGGACCTGAGCTTCATCTCCAAGAAGCCGACCACCGTCGACGAGGTCAACGCGATCCTCAAGGATGCGAGCGAGGGCGCGCTCAAGGGCATCCTCGGCTACAGCACCGAGCCGCTGGTCTCGGTCGACTTCAACCACAACCCGCTGTCGAGCATCTTCGACGCGACGCAGACGCGCGTGTCGGCCGACGGCAAGCTGGTCAAGGTGCTCAGCTGGTACGACAACGAGTGGGGCTTCTCCAACCGCATGCTCGACACCACCGTCGCGCTGATGAACGCCAAGTGACGCCTCCCGCCGCTGGCGAAACGGCCTCTTCGGAGGCCGTTTTTCATGACGCGGCGTGACTTCTGCCACGCGGAGGTGCCACCGCAACAATCGTTTACCGCGCCCGGCGCCGGCTGCATCCGCCCGGGCTCCCCGGCCCCACCTAAACTGCCGCCACCGCTGTGGCGCCGCCCGGTCGACGTGAATCGATCGGGCGGCGTTCATGCATCTCAGGCTCCATTCCAACACCGCTTCCGGAGGCATCGCCGATGCGCCATCCCCTGCTGACCCTGGCCATGCTGTGTGCGCTGCTCGCGCCGATGACGCTGCACGCGCCTCACGCCCAGGCTGCCAAGCGCTACGACGACGCAGCATCCGACCGCGGCGACATGGCCCGCGTGATCGTGAAGTACAAGGCCGGATCGCCGCTGCGCGGGCAGGCCGCCGCGCTGTCGCAGCGTCTTGGAGTCGCGCTGACCGATGGCCACGCCATCGGCGAGCGCGCGCAGGTGGTGTTTGCGCGGGGCCTCAGCTCGCGCGCCCTGGCGGCGCGGCTCGCCGCGGACAGCGAGGTGGAATTCGCCGAGCCCGACCGTCGCCGGTTTGCCCGCGCGGTCCCCAACGATCCGCTCTACCCGGGCAATCAGCCCTCGGGAACGACGCCCACGGTGGGCCAGTGGTACCTGCGGCCGCCCACCTCGACCAACGTGTCGGCGATCAATGCCGAGACCGCGTGGAACACGACCACCGGCTCGAGCAGCGTGACGGTCGCGGTGCTCGACACCGGCGTGCGCTTCGATCATCCCGACCTCGCCGGCAAGCTTCATCCCGGCTATGACTTCATCAACGACGTCAAGACGGCCAACGACGGCACCGGCCGCGACGGCGATCCCTCGGATCCGGGGGATTGGGTCACGCAGGCCGAGGTGAACAGCGATCCCGATTTCGCGGATTGCAGCGACGCGGTGGGCTCCAGCTCGTGGCATGGCACGCAAGTGGCTGGCCTGATCGGCGCGGCGACCAACAACGGCATCGGCATGGCGTCGGTCGGCTACAACGTGATGGTGCTGCCGGTGCGCGTGCTGGGCAAATGCGGCGGCTTCGACTCGGACATCCAGGCCGCGATGCTGTGGGCCGCCGGCCTGTCGAGCAACCCGGTGGCCAACCCGCATCCGGCACAGATCCTCAACCTGAGCCTCGGCTCGCCCGGCGCCTGTCCCGCCAGCTATCAGAGCGTGATCAACCAGCTCAACGCGGCGGGCGTGACGGTCGTCGTGTCGGCGGGCAACGACTCGGGCGCGGCCGTGGATGCCCCGGCCAACTGCAGCGGTGCGATCGCCGTGGGCGCGGTGCGACACATCGGCACCAAGGTCGGCTTCTCCAGCGTCGGACCCCAAGTGGCGCTCAGCGCCCCGGGCGGCAACTGCGTCAACGAGACGGGCGCCTGCCTCAACATGCTGGTGACGACCGTCAACACCGGTGCCACCGGGCCGGCGACCAACACCTACACCGACAGCTTCGAGTTCTCCGTCGGCACGAGCTTCTCGGCGCCGCTCGTGGCGGGCACCGCGGCGTTGATGCTCTCGGCGAATCCGGCAATGACGCCGACGCAGATCCGCAACGCCCTGGTGCGAACGGCGCGGCCGTTCCCAGCCAGTTCGACCAACCCCTCGGTTCCGGTGTGCCACGCGCCCGACGGCAACGACCAGATCGAATGCCACTGCACGAGTACCACCTGCGGCGCCGGCATGCTGGACGCGGCCGGCGCCGTCGTGGCCGCCAATCTTCCGACGGCGGTCCTGAATCCGGCCTCGGCCAGCGTCGCCTCGGGTCAGGCCGTGACCTTGAGCGCGGCGGGGTCCGAAGCCAGCGCGGGCCGTGCGATCGTGCAATACCAATGGGCCATCACGAGCGGCGACACCTCGGCCGTCATCGAATCGGCGGCCGGCGACACCGCGACGCTGCGCGGCACGGCGCCGGGCACGGTCGTCGTGTCCCTGACGGTGACCGACAGCGGCGGCGGCTCGGCCACGAGCTCGTCGAGCGTTGTCGTGACGGCTGCGCCTGCACAGAGCGGCGGTGGCGGCGGCGGGGCGGTCGACCTCTCGTGGCTCGTCGCACTGGCTCTGGCCATCGCCTGGCTGCGCGTCGGCCGCCAGGCGACCCGCGTCTAGCCGGCTAGGAGCTCCGCGCGCAGGGCCCGAAGCCCTTGCCCAGCGCGTCGAGGCGCAGCCCCATCACGCGCGCGGCGAGTTCCGGGTCGGCTCGCTGCACACGCAGCATGTGCAGCGTCGCCGACCGCCACATCTCGACCACGCGCGCGGTCTGCACGCCGCGCCGCGCCATGTCGGCCAGCGCGGTCTCCGCGTCGGCGCGCTGCGCGAAGCGGCCCAGCGACAGCCCGGGCTCGAGGTCGGGCGCGTTGCGGACCTCCTCGACGCTGATGCGGATGCGATCCAGTTCCTGCTGCTTGCGCTGCAGCGCCTCGCGATTCGCGAAGCGGCCCATGTAGACGATCCAGGCGGTCGGCCGCTCGGTGGTCACGCGGGCCCAGGTGCCGCTGGGCAGCGTGGCCGACAGCGCGGTTTCCGCGGCGCCTATCGTGCCGGCGTCGAACGGGCCGGCCTCCAGGCAGGCGAGGCGCAGCTCGGCGGCGCTGGCGGCGGCAGCCACCGCCTGCGGCGTGAGGATGCGCACGACCTCGGGATTCACCTGCCGCTGCAATCGCTCGGGCTCGCGATCGCCGGCTGCGCGCACGCCGACGACGTTGTCCAGCCAGCCCTGGGTCCACGCGAAGAAGGCCAGGTTGGCCAGCAGCAGCAGCGCCGCCAGACCTCTCAGCATGGCGCCTCGCCGCCCGGCTGGAGCCGCACGCTGACCTCGCCGCTGCTGACCGTGCGCAGCTCGCCGTCGGGCGTGCGCACGAGCAGCGAGCCATCGGCGGACACTCCTTCAGCGCAGCCTTCGGGTACGTCGGAGTGGGTGGTGCGCACGCGCCGGCCGCGCAGCAGGTCGCGCCGGGCGAAGGCGTCGGCGAAGTCGCCGAAGCCTTCGCGCTCGAAGCGCCGCAGGCCTTCGACCAGCGGCTTGGCGACGCGGGCGAGCACCTGCGGCGCGGTCGCGTCGGGGTCGATCTCCTGCACGCAGGCGAAGCCCGTGGCGGCGTCGCCGGGCGACATCGGCAGCACGTTGATGCCGATGCCGACGACCGCCAGCCGCCGCGATCCGGCGGCCACGGTTTCGATGAGGATCCCGCCGAGCTTGCGGCCGGTCTCGGCGTCCATCAGCCACAGGTCGTTGGGCCACTTCACCATCAGCCGCGGCCGATGGCCGTCGGGTCCGGACGGTGGCGGGTCGAGCGCATCGGCGAGCGCCACGCCGACGGCCAGCGACAGGCCCGACCAGTCCAGCGGGGCCAGCGGCAGTGCCAGCGAGAAGGTGAGCGACGCGCCCGGCGACGCCTGCCACAGCCGGCCCTGCCGGCCGCGCCCGTGCGTCTGGTGCTCGGCCACCAGCAGGCAGGGCTGCAGATCGGCGGCGCGGCGGCCGAAGGCGGTGCTCTCGACGCTGCGCCGCACCTGGGCAAGGTCGCCCTCGTCGGTGGCCGCCGGGGTGACGATGCGCGCCCGCTCCAGCAGCGCCGAATTGGTGGACGAAATACGCGCGACCACCTCGACGCTGAGCCCCGGAAGCTGAGGCGTCAGCTGTTCCCAGAGGGCTTCTGCGCCCCAGCGCAGCGGGCGGTCAGGCATCGGCGGTCACCGTTTCGGGGCCAGCATGGTGCCGCGGCACTTGCGGGAGCCGCAGCGGCATTCGTATTGCTTCTTCAGCTTGGGCGTGTAGCGCTCGTCGATGATGAGCCCATAGTCGTAGAAGAGTTCCTCGCCCGGCTTGAGCGAGCGCAGCGACTTGATGAAGATGCGGCCGTCGACTTCGTCCGCCTCGCAGTTGGGCTGGCAGGCGTGGTTGATCCAGCGCGCCGCATTGCCGCCGTACTTCGCATCGATGACCCGCGTGTCGTCGATGTGGAAGTAGAAGGTGTGGTTCGGATCGGCCGGGTCGTGCGGATGGCGCCGCTGCGCCTCCGGCCAGCTGATGACCTCGCCCTTGTATTCGATGATCACCTCGCCCTTCGGGATGGGGGCCACCGCGAACACGCCCTTGCCGTGCACGCCCGAGCGGCGGACCTGGATGCGGCGGCCATTGGCAGCAGGGGTCAGGGGGGGCTTGGTCGCCATCGCTTGCGTCATCGACTTGTTTGGGTACATTGAATTTGTGGGCGCGCGCGCGTACGTGCATGCGCGCGAGAAGCCCGAATTGTATTGAGCCGCGCGCCAGCCGCTGCGGCCGGTCGCAGAAAGACACATGAGCAAAACCTTAGTCATCGCCGAGAAGCCGTCCGTCGCCGCCGATATCGTGCGCGCGCTGACACCCAGCGTCGGCAAGTTCGAGAAACACGCGGAGTACTTCGAGAGCGAGCGCTACATCGTCACGTCGGCGGTGGGTCATCTGGTCGAGATCAAGGCTCCGGAGGAATACGACGTCAAGCGCGGCAAGTGGAGCTTCGCGCATCTGCCGGTGATCCCGCCGCACTTCGACCTGGCGCCGATCGACAAGGCCAAGACGCGGCTCAATGCCGTGGTCAAGCTGGTCAAGCGCAAGGACGTGACCGAGCTCATCAACGCCTGCGACGCGGGCCGCGAGGGCGAGCTCATCTTCCGCCTCATCGTGCAGTACGCCGGCGTCGACAAGAAGGGACACGCCAAGCCGATCCGCCGCCTCTGGCTGCAGAGCATGACGCCGCAGGCCATTCGCGACGGCTTCGAGCAACTGCGCAGCAACGAGGAGCTGCTGGGCCTGTCCGATGCGGCGCGCAGCCGCAGCGAGGCCGATTGGCTGGTGGGCATCAACGGCACGCGTGCGATGACCGCCTTCAACTCCCGCGACGGCGGCTTCTTCCTCACGACCGTGGGCCGCGTGCAGACCCCCACGCTGTCCATCGTGGTCGAGCGCGAGGAGAAGATCCGCAAGCACGTGGCGCGCGACTACTGGGAGATCAAGGCCACCTTCGACGCCGAGGCCGGCCAGTACGACGGCAAGTGGTTCGACCCCAAGTGGAAAAAGAATCCCGAAGACCTCGAGCTGCGCGCCGACCGCGTCTGGACCGAGGCCGATGCCCAGGCCATCGCGCAGGCCGTGCGCGGCCAGCCCGCCAGCGTCACCGAGGAGGCCAAGCCCAGCACGCAGAGCGCTCCCGGGCTGTACGACCTGACCACTCTGCAGCGCGAAGCCAATTCACGCTTCGGCTTTTCGGCCAAGACCACGCTGTCGATCGCACAGGCGCTGTACGAGAAGCACAAGGTGCTCACCTACCCGCGGACCGACAGCAAGCATTTGCCCGAGGACTATGTCAGCGTGGTCAAGAAGACGATGCAGATGCTGTCCGAGGAGGACCTGCCCGGCCCGCTGCGGACGCTGAACGCGCATGCCCGCAAGGCGATCGACGAGGGCTACGTCAAGCCCAACAAGCGCATCTTCGACAACGCCAAGGTGTCGGACCACTTCGCAATCATCCCGACCCTGCAGGCGCCGGGCAGCCTGTCCGAGATCGAGGCCAAGCTGTACGACATGGTCGTCAAGCGCTTCCTCGCGGTGTTCTTCCCGCCGGCCGAGTTCATGGTCACCACGCGCATCTCCACCGTGAAGGCCGGCGACGCCAGCCACAGCTTCCAGACCAACGGCAAGGTGATGGTCAAGCCCGGCTGGCTGGCCGTGTACGGGCGGGAGGCGCAGGAGGACGATGCCAACCTCGTCCCCGTGAAGCCCGGCGAGCTGGTGCGCACCGAGCATGTCGACGTCAATGCGCTGAAGACCAAGCCGCCGGCGCGCTACACCGAGGCGACGCTGCTGTCCGCGATGGAAGGCGCCGGCAAGCTGATCGACGACGACGAGCTGCGCGAAGCGATGCAGGAGAAAGGCCTGGGCACGCCGGCGACGCGCGCGGCCATCATCGAAGGCCTGCTGATGGAGAAGTACATGCACCGCGAGGGACGCGAGCTGATCCCCACCGCCAAGGCGTTCCAGCTGATGACGCTGCTGCGCGGCCTGCAGGTCGAGGAGCTGACCAAGCCCGAGCTGACCGGCAACTGGGAGTACCAGCTCGCCGAGATGGAAAAGGGCAAGCTCAGCCGCCAGAAGTTCATGGACGAGATCGCCGCGATGACCGAGCGCATCGTGGCCAAGGCGAAGGAATACGACCGCGACACCATTCCCGGCGACTACGCCACCTTGAAGACGCCGTGCCCGCAATGCGGCGGCGTGGTGAAGGAAAACTATCGGCGCTTCACCTGTACCGGCAAGTCTGCCGATGGCGAGGGCTGCGGTTTCTCGATCAGCAAGATTCCCGGCGGCCGCAGCTTCGAGCTGGACGAGGTCGAGACCTTTCTCTCGACCAAGAAGATCGGCCCGCTGGAAGGCTTTCGCTCCAAGGCGGGCTGGCCGTTCACCGCCGAGCTCAAGCTGGCCTACGACGAAGAGATCGGCAACTGGAAGCTCGAGTTCGACTTCGGCGAGGAGGCCAAGCGCGAAGGCGAGTCCGGGGAGCCGGTCGACTTCAGCGGGCAGGAAAGCCTCGGCAGCTGCCCCAAATGCCGCGGCCATGTCTACGAGCATGGCGCGTCCTACGTCTGCGAGCACAGCGTCGGCGCTCATGTGACGTGCGACTTCAAGAGCGGCAAGATCATCCTGCAGCAGCCGGTCGCGCGTGAGCAGATGAGCAAGCTGCTGGCCGAGGGCAAGACCGACCTGCTCGAGAACTTCGTCTCCAACAAGACACGCCGCAAGTTCAAGGCGCGCCTGGCCTACGACAAGAAGGAAGGCAAGGTCACCTTCGAATTCGAGCCTCGCGCAGCCAAGGCGCCCGCGAAGAAGGCGGCGGCGAAGAAGGTCGGTGCCAAGGGCTGAGGAAAAGGGCGCAGGAGCGACGGGTTCACGAGCAAAGTTGCGTTGACGGTCCCGAGGCCCAGGCGTAAATTGAGAAACGCCCCGTCACGCTTTCAGGAGCTGACATGAAGCGCCTCATCCTGTGCCTGCTGGTCGGTGTGGGTCTCGTCGGCTGCGCCGCGGCCCCGACGACGTCGCCGCGTACCGAAACCGATCACGAAAGGGTCGCCGCCATCGAGCGCGCCGCTCTCGCGACCGGCGTCAAGGTGATCTGGGTCAACACGCCGACCCGGCTCGTGCGCTCCGGCAGCTGACGCTCCAGCGCGGGCGTCGGATCAGAAGCAGCGCCGGTGCTCCAGCGCCGGAAGCTGCGTGCGTACCGATTCGATGCGCGAGGCATCCATCTCCGCCATCACCATGCCCTCGCCTTCGGGCAGGACGCCAAGCGGTTCGCCCCAGGGGTCGATGATCATGCTGTGGCCCCAGGTGCGGCGACCCGTCTCGTGCTTGCCGCCTTGCGCGGCGGCGATCACATAGCACTGGTTCTCGATCGCCCTTGCGCGCAGCAGCACCTCCCAGTGCGCGCGTCCCGTCGTGAAGGTGAAGGCGGCCGGCACCGCGATCAGATCGCATGGCGGCTCGCCCGGCGCGAGGCTCAGTGCGCGGTACAGCTCGGGAAACCGCAAGTCGTAGCAGATGCTGCAGCCGACGCGCCATCCGTCCGCGTCGAAGGCCACCGGCGTATCGCCCGCCTGAAGCACCTTCCCCTCGTCGTAGCACTCGCGCCCGTTGTCGTAGCGGAACAGGTGCATCTTGTCGTAGCGCGCCGTCTGGCGGCCGTCCGGCCCGAAGACACAGCTGGCATTGAGCACGAACTCGGCGTTGCCCGCGACGCGGATCGGCACCGTGCCGCCGATGAGCCAAAGGCGATGCTGTCGTGCGATGTCGCTGAGCGCCTGCTGGATGGGACCGTCGCCGGGCGCTTCGGCGATCGTCAGCTTGTCGCGGTCATTCGGCCCCATGAAGCAGAAATACTCGGGCAGCACGGCGAGCTGTGCACCCTCGCCGGCCGCCTGGGCGGCGAGCCGTCGCGCCACCGCCAGGTTGCGCTCGACATCCGGCGTGGAGACGGTCTGCAGCGCGGCGATCTTCAACTTGCCCATCCTCACCTCTTTGCGTTGTCGCCTGACGACGATGCTGCATCGACATCGGCCGCGCGGTCTCCGAACTTGCGCTCGACCCGCTCCACCTTGGGGTCGCTCCACGGGCCGGTGACGTGGAACTCGCGCGTGCCGGCCTGGGTGAGCGGCTTGCGCAGGAACACCTGCGCAAGGAAGGTGCCCAGGCCGATCGCCGGGTTGATGGCAGCATAGGCCAGCGAGGCGGTGCCGGCGTTGATCTCCGGCACCACGATCACGCGCAGGTCCTGCGTCTCGCGCTCGAGGTCGGCGCTGCCTTCCATCAGCACGGCAGCCTGCACGCCGCGCATGCGCAGGTTGTTGGTGCGCGCCACGCCCTGCTGGATGCTGACATCGCCGGTGACGGCGTCGAAGGCGAAGCCTTCCTGGAACAGGTCGCGGAAGTCCAGCGCGAGCCGCCGCGGCAGCGACTGCAGGCTGAGCACGCTGAGCAGCCGGGCCGCACCGGGCTCGGCCTTCAGGAACTGGCCCGCATCGATCGCCACGTTGACCTGGCCGGTGAGGCTGGGATAGTCGAGCGCGAGCGGCGACCCGAGCCAGGCGACCTGGCCGGACAGGTTGCCCTTGCCGCCGCGGATGGCGCGGCCGGTGCCCAGCCGCTCGAGCAGCGCGCCGCTGTCCGTCAGGTCCAGCCGGAAGTTCAGCTGCGCACGCCGGCGCGAACCCGCTGCCGCGCCGGCCGGCGACCAGATGCCGCTGGCCGTGAAGCGAGCTTCCGGCACCGTCATCGCGAGCCGGTTGAGTCGCCATTCGCGCACCGCGTCGCGGCCTTCGCCGCTGAAGCGGTTCACCGCTTCGATCTCGACCTTGCCGAGCCGCTTGCCTCGCAGCTCCAGGTCGTCGACGACGACGTCCAGTGCCGGCACCGCCGACGGCTGCTGGTCGAGCAGGTTCTCCACGCCTTCGGCGTCGCTCTTGGGCAGCGACAGCCGCGACAGGCGCGCGTAGACGCGGCCCGCCCCGCCGCCGCCCGGCCGGCGCGGCGGCCGGTATTCGACGTAGCCGTTGAGCTGTTCGGCGTCCAGGTTGGCGCGCCACAAGCCGTCTTCCTGGGAGATCCCCGCCACGACCTTGCTGAGCCGGCGCCCGCCGGTGATGACTTCCTGGGCCCGCAGGGCCACGGAGGTGGGCGCATAACCGCCTGAGCTGGCGGACGCCGCCCCGCCGGCAGCGGCCGGTGCGGGACCGGCGGCCGCAGGGGTGGCGAAGACGCGGTTGGCGATGGTCTCCCAGGCGTCGACGTCGAGGCTCGCCACATTGAGCTGCACCGCCACGCCGGCCGCGGGCGAGGGCAGCACGTCCAGCACGCCGATGCCGCCGCGCAGCACGCGCGGCGCCTCGCCGGAGAGTTCGCGCACGTACTGCGCCGCAACCACATTGCCGAGCTCCAGGCGCAGCGTGTCGCGCGGCGTTTGACCCGGCGCGAGCGAATCCGCGGCGAGGCTGTTGCCGTAGCGCAGCGGCAGCGGCTGGTCGGCCGTCTTGCGCAAGGGGGGCGGCAGGTCCGACGCCATCCCGACGAGGTTGCTCGTCACGGTGATCTCGGAGTGGCCGCGAACGAAGCCGAGGTTCAGCCGATACGTCGCCTGGCCGCCCAGCGAAGCAGCCAGCCGCGACAGCGGGCCGATTTCCGGTGCGCGGCGCAACGCGTCGGCAGTGGCGGTGCCCTGGCCGGTGAAGCGCACGCTGCCGTCGCTTTGCATGCCGCCGTCGAAGGTGGCATCGCCGCCGAGCACTCGCGCCGCGCCGCCGGCAACGCTGAAGCCCTTCTCGGTGAAGGCGACTCGTGCCCGGGCCGAGCCCAGCAGCGGGGTTTCCGGCGTCAGGCGCACGTCGTTGCCGGCCAGCGCAATGCTGCCCTTGACCGTGGACGCCGAGACCTCGACGAGCGGAATCGACAGGGCGAGCCGCAGGTCGGCGACGCCACTGCCGGTGGCCTGCGCCAGAGCCTTGCCCGTCCAGCGGCCGACCGGCGAGGCATTGACGTACTGCAGCATGTCGGCCAAGGGTCCGCGGCCCTGGCCTTCGATGGCGAGGACCGGCTTCTCGTGAAGCGTGCGGATGCCCCCGTTGACGCGGTTGAGCTCGACGCCGAAGACCCGCGCCTGCGCGTTGCGGATCTCCATCGACGAGCGGTCGAAGACGAGCTCGCCGCGCACCTTGCCGAACGCCGGCCATGGCGACTCCTGGGGGGGCTGCGCACCGCTGGCCGGGGCGCCGGGCACGTAGGCGAACTCGACGTTGTCGACCATGCCGGCGATGCGGAACTCGCCGTCCTTCGGGTTGCGCAGCCGATGGAACGGGAAGTCCCACAGGTCGCCCTTCACGCGCACGGTCATGTTCTCGACGCTGCCGCTGCGCACCGCTCGCGCCACGTACGAGCGCGTGTGCTGCGGAATGCCCATCGGCAGGTAGCGGGCGACACGCGCCGCCTGGCCGTGCGAAAGCTTGCCGGTCAGTTCGAGCTGCCCGGGAAAGCGGCCGCCTCGCGACACGCCGGTGCCGGGGCCGGTGGACCAGCTGCCCGAGAGCTCCCCCTGCGCGTCGGCATTGGCGAATTTCGCATCCTTGACCTGCAGCGCGATGCGCGGCGGGACACCGGCCTGCCTTGCCGGTTCCACGCGCCATTGCAGCGACGCCGTCAGCTGGTCCAGCGCGACCAGCGGCTCTTCGAACACACCCGGCAGCTCGATGCCGCCGCCGCTGATGGTGAGCCGGGCGTCACCCCCGCGGTCGGTGGCGGCCAGCGCGATCGTCGCGTTGCGCAGTCCGGGGCGGCCGACCGCGTGCGGTTCGGGCGACGCCTTGGATGCGAGCGACAGGCCGCTCAACAGGCCCTTCATCGAATAGCTTTCCGGCTTGTCGAGCGGACCTTTCCAGCTCGCCGCGAGATCGCTGACGATGCCCTGCGGGCTCAGCTCGGCCAGCAGCTTGCGCAGTGCTTCGCCGAGCGGCACGCTGGCGGCCACCTGGGCGATCAGCGCCAGGTCGAGCCGCTGCGCGCTGAGGTCGCCGCCGTTGGGCGCTTGGCCTTCGCGCTGGCGCCATGACAGCGCCAGATCGCCGCGCGGCCAGCGCACGCCTTCGCCCGTGACGAAGCCGAACTGGCGTGCGGCCAGCTGCCAGCCCTCGTCGTTGCGCTGCGCCGCAAGCCGCCCCTCGATCTGCGCGAGCGACAGCGGCTGCACGTCAGGGGCGAGGCGCAGCGCCACTTCGCGCAGCGCGAGGTCGACGGTGACTCCCTGCGGCCGTCCGTCGCGCACGTCTAGCCAGGCGCGCAGGGCGCCGTCGCCTTCGCTCAGCTCGAACGGCAGCTTCACGTGCCGACGCAGCTCGCGCACATCGGCGCGCGGCAGCTCGGCGTGCACGGTGCCGCTCCAGTGGCGCCAGTCGCCCGCCTCCTCCAGCAGGGATCGCGTGAAGCGGCCCTGCAGCGAGAAGCGGTCGCCCCAGTCGGCGGGCGGCGTCGCGTCGAGCCGCATGTCGTGGCGGCGCAGTCCGTTGCGCACGACGAGCTGCACGTCGGTGAGGGCCAGCGGCGGCGCATTGTTCTGCTCGTCGGTCCATCGCAGTGAGCCGCCGCGGATCACGAACTCCGGCTGCTTGAAGAACCAGTTGGCGGCGCTGCGGTCGTCGCCGCTGCTCGGACCGCTGAAGTCGAGGCCTGCCACGAACATGCGGCCGGCCGCATCGCGCCGCACCTCGAGGTGTGCGCCCTCGATCAGCAGCTGCTCGAAGCGCAGCTCCAGCGCGAACAGCGAGCGCGGCGACAGCGTGGCCACGATGCGTGGCAGCGCGAGCGCGGGTCGCGCCTGGGGATCCTGCAGCACGACATCGCGCAGCTCGAGCATCGGCGCCCAACCGCTGGACTGCACGCTGATGTTGCCAATAAGCACCGGAACCCCGAGCGCTTTGCTGGCCCGCTGCGCGATCTGCGGTCGCCAGTCGTCGATGTGCGGCAGAATCCCCCAGTGCAGTGTCAGCCAGGCGACAAGCAATAAGCTCCACGCCGCGATGACCAGTCCCGCCAGCACCCGCGCCAACCAGCGCAAGCGCGCCGCCATCAGGGCGCGTCGGGAGCGCGGCGCTGGTGCAGCGGCAGTGACAGGCGCAACAATGGACATGAACGAGTTGGGGAGCCGGAGATCGGCGAGACAGTGTGCGGTGCGATGCCGCAATGTTTTGTTCTGGTTCCCCCGGGGATCTGATTCCCCGTCAGTTCCCGGCGCGGCGGCAATCTAGCACAGACCTCCGCGACCGCCATGGGTTCCCTGCCTGACATCCCGCTGGCCGATCCGTCGGAGCTGCAGCCCCCGCCACCCCACGCGCGCGCCGATCACAGCCGATTCGTGCAACGAATCCGCCGCCGCTATGCGCAGGAGCTTCCGCTGCTGCCGGCAGGCCTGCCGCGCCGCGACGATGTCGTCGCGCTGGTCGATCGCCTGCAGTCGGCAGGACGGCCTTTGGCCAGCGCCCTGCGAGTAGCGCGTCAGCTGGTGCTCGAGCGCCTCGCCGTCCTCGACATCGAGCAGGGGGCGGCGATGGAGGACATCACGCTCGCGATGACCGAGCTGGCGGAGGCCACGCTGGATCTCGCGCTTGCACAGGCGCGCAGCGAGCTCGATGCGCGCTTCGGCGAACCGCTCACCGAAGGCGGTCAGCACATCGACTTCTGGGTCGTCGGCATGGGCAAGCTCGGCGCGCGCGAGCTCAACGTCTCGTCCGACATCGACCTGGTCTACGTCTACGAAGAGGACGGCGAGACCTCCGGGCCGCAGCGCATGTCTGCGCACGAGTACTTCTCGCACCTTGCCCGCGGGCTGTACACGCTGATCGGCGAGACCACCGAAGACGGCTTCGTGTTCCGTGTCGACCTGGCACTGCGTCCCAACGGCAACTCGGGCCCGCCGGTGGTCAGCCTCGCGATGCTCGAGGAGTACCTGCAGGTGCAGGGCCGCGAGTGGGAGCGCTTCGCGTGGCTCAAGAGCCGCGTCGTCGCGCCGCTGGCCAGCGTGCGCAACGGCCGGGCGCTTGCGTTGCGCTCCACGGTCACGGCCTTCGTCTACCGGCGCTATCTCGACTACGGCGTTTTCGAAGGACTTCGCCAGCTGCATCGCAAGGTGCGCGATGAGGCGCAGCGCCGCGCCGCGGGCCGGCCCGAGCGCGCCAACGACGTGAAGCTGTCGCGTGGCGGCATCCGCGAGATCGAGTTCATCGTGCAGCTGCTGCTCGTGGTGCGCGGCGGGCAGTTCCCCGAGATTCGCACACGCTCCACCTTGAAGGCGCTCGACAAGCTGGCCGCCGGCGGACTGATGAAACCCGACAGCGCGCGCCGCCTGGCCGAGGCCTACACCTTCCTGCGCCGCGTCGAGCATCGCATCCAGTTCCTCGACGACCAGCAGACCCACCTGCTGCCGACGACCGACGGCGACCTCGAGTGGATTGCGCGCAGCATGGGCTTCGTCTGCAATGCCGATGCGTGTGAGCTGCTCGACACCCTGTGCACGACTCGCGAGGTGGTCGCCACCGAATTCGATGCGCTGTTGCACGACGGCCAGGCGCCGGCGCCCGGCAAGAACGGCGGATGCCGCCAATGCGGGCAGATCCCGCAGCCGGTGGACAGCGAGGAGTTCATCGAGCGCCTGCCGGCCGCACTGCGCGATCGCGTGCGGCAATGGGCCGCCCAGCCGCGCATCCAGGGGCTGCGCGACGAGAGCAAGCTGCGCCTGGCCAAGCTCGTCACCCGCGCGGCGCACGCGGTGGAGGAAGCCCGCTGCACGATGGATGCGGCGATCCGCTTCGTCGACTGGCTCGCACCGCTGCTGCGCCGCGAAAGCTATCTCGCGCTGCTGGTGGAGCGCCCCGAGGTCGAGAACCGGCTGCTGCGCCTGCTGGGCCTCGCGCGCTGGCCGATGCGCTACCTGATGCTGCATCCGGGCGTCATCGACGAGCTTGCCGACGAGCGCCTGCTGCACGGCCGCTTCGACCGCGGCGAGTACATCTTCGACCTGGACGCACGCCACCAGGCCTGGGAGCGCTCGGGCCAGGCCGACGAGGAATCGCTGCTCGACACCCTGCGCCGCGCCCACCACGCCGAGGTGTTCCGCACGCTGGTTCGCGACGTCGAGGGTCACATCACGGTGGAACAGGTGGCCGACGACCTGTCGGCGCTGGCCGATGCGACGCTGGAGTGCGCCCTGCGCTGGTCGTGGATGCACTTCAAGCAGCGTCATCGCGAAGAGCCCCGCTTCTCGGTCATCGCCTACGGCAAGCTGGGCGGCAAGGAGCTTGGCTACGGCAGTGACCTCGACGTGGTGTTCCTCTACGACGACGAGGACGAGCGTGCTCCGGAGGTATACGGCGCCTTCGTGCGCAAGCTGATCAACTGGCTCACGCTGCGCACGGCGGCGGGCGAGCTGTTCGACATCGACACCGCGCTGCGCCCCAACGGGAATTCCGGCTTGCTGGTCGCATCGATGCAGAGCTATGAGCGCTATCAGACCGGCCGCGGCAGCAACACCGCCTGGACCTGGGAACACCAGGCGCTCACGCGGGCGCGCTTCTGCGCCGGCTGGACCGACATCGCGCCGCGCTTCGAGGCGGTGCGCCGCACCGTTCTGAGCGCTCCGCGCGATGCGCAGTCGCTGCGCGAAGAGGTGCAGGCGATGCGCGAAAAGGTGAGGGCCGCCCATCCGGTGAAGGACGGCCTGTTCGACGTCAAGCACAGCGCCGGCGGCATGATGGACGTCGAGTTCGCGGTGCAATACCTGGTGCTGGCGCACAGCGCCATTCACGGCGAGCTGCTCGACAACGTCGGCAACATCGCGCTGCTGCAGCGCGCCGAAGCAGGGGGCCTGCTGCCGCAGGGCATGGGTGTCGCGGCCGCAAACGCCTACCGCGAACTGCGCCGAGCGCAGCACCGTGCGCGCCTGGACGAGCAGCCCACGCAGGTCGCGCCGCAGACACTGGCCGCGCACCGTGATGCGGTGCTGGCGTTGTGGCGGACGGTGTTTGGCTGAACCATCGCGGGTCTGGGCCGGCCTGGCCGCGCTGCTGTGCAGCGGTGCACTGATCGGCTGGTCCGTTCCGCGCGAGGTCATCGATTGGCAGCCGGCCCTCGCGTGGCTTCAGCCGTGGCGAGCGCTGAGTGCCGTCTTCGTGCACTACAGCCTGCTGCATCTGGGCGCCAATCTGGCCGGCGGGGTGCTGGTCGGTGCGCTGGGTCACGCGGCGCGCATGCCGCTGCGCGGTGCGCTTGCGTGGGCAGCGGCCTGGCCGCTCGCACAGCTCGGGCTCGTGCTGCAGCCGCAGCTGCTTCACTATGGCGGACTGTCGGGCGTGCTGCACGCCGGCGTCGCCGTGGTGGCGGTGCATCTGCTGACCCTGCGAGGGCGGCGCTTGCTCGGGTCGGTGATGCTTGGGGTGCTGCTGGCCAAGGTGCTGAGCGAGACGCCATGGACCGGCGCGCTGCGCCATCCGCCCGGGTGGGACATCGCGATTGCGCCGTTGGCGCATGCAAGCGGGCTCGCCAGCGGCGTGCTGTGTGCGGTGATCGCGGAGGGCTTTGCGCGATGTCCCTACCATCGCCGGCCATGACTGAACGCAAGACCCGTCTCGACTCGCTCGCCGTCACGCTGCTCGTCGGCTGCTGCTTCCTGTGGGGCTTGAACCAGGTTGCGGCCAAGGCGGCGCTGCCCGAGGTGCCGGCGCTGCAACAGGCGGCCATCCGCTCGGCGGGCGGTGCATTGCTCGTGTGGTTGTGGGCGATGGCGCGTGGCATCCGACTGTTCGAGCGCGACGGAACCCTGCGCGGCGGACTGCTCGCCGGCGCGCTGTTTGCCGCCGAGTTCGGCTGCATCTTCATCGGCCTGCAGTTCACGACCGCTTCCCGCATGGTCGTGTTCATCTATCTGTCGCCGTTCGTGGTCGCGCTGGGCATGCCCTTCATCGCCCATTCGGAACGGCTGTCGGCATCGCAGCTTGTTGGCCTCGTCGCGGCCTTTGCGGGCGTCGCCTGGGCGTTCGCCGAGGGCTTCACGCGGCCCGCCGCGGGCGAGCGCCAGTGGGTCGGTGATGCCCTGGGCGTCGCCGCGGGAGTGCTCTGGGGCGCGACGACGCTGGCGATCCGGGCCAGCCGGCTCACCGCCGCGTCGGCGGAGAAGACGCTGCTCTATCAGCTGGCGGTGTCGGCGGTGATGCTGGCGTTCGCGGCGGCCATCACCGGCGCGCCGCTGCCGCGCGAGCTGTCGGTGTTGGCGTGGTCGTCGCTGGGGTTTCAGGTCGTCGTCGTGACCTTCGCCAGCTACCTGCTGTGGTTCTGGCTGATGCGCCGCTACCCGGCGACGCGGCTCGCGTCCTTCACGCTGCTGACGCCGGTGTTCGGCCTGCTGATGGGCGCCCTGCTGCTCGGCGAGCCGATCACCACTCGGCTGATCGTGGCGCTGGTGACGGTGGCTGCGGGGATCGTGCTCGTGAACCGGCGCTAGGAGCGGATGCGCCTCACGAGAGCGGACGTCGAATAGCCATCGACGAAGGGGAGCGCACGCGCTTCGCCGCCCCAGCTGCGCACCCATTTGGTCTCCTCGAGCGCCTCGATGTCGTAGTCGCCGCCCTTCACGTACACCTGAGGTCGCACCAGCTTCAGCAGCTCGACTGGCGTCGGCTCATCGAACAGGGTGACCAGGCTCACGCTCTCCAGCGCGGCCACCACGCAGGCCCGATCCGCCTCGTTGTTCAGGGGGCGATCGGGGCCCTTCCCCAGACCGCGCGCCGACGTGTCGCTGTTGAGACCGATGACCAGGCTCGCACCGAGTTCGCGCGCCTGGGCGAGGTAGCTCACGTGCCCGCGGTGCAGGATGTCGAACACGCCGTTGGTGAAGACCACGCGCTGCGGCAACGCGGCGATGCGGGACCGCAACTCGCCGCGCGGGCACAGCTTGTCGAGAAAAGTGGGCATGGCGTGCATTGTCGCCTGCGTGTCAGCACGTGGCGCCGGTGCGCGCCTAGACTGGGTTCGACGCGACAGGAGACACGCCATGATCACGCTGTGCGGCTCACCAATCTCGAACTACTACAACAAGGTCAAGATGGTGCTTCTCGAAAAGGGCATCGCCTTCGTCGAGGAACACTGCTCCACCAAGAGCACTGAAGAGACGGTGCTCGCCTGCTCGCCGCTCGCGAAGATCCCGTTCATCCGCACCGAGCACGGCGCGATGTGCGAGAGCCAGGCGATTGTTGACTACCTCGAGGCGGTGTGGCCGCAGCCGCCGCTCGTGCCGGCCGATCCATGGCAGGCCGCCAAGGTGCGCGAGCTCGTCACCTTCATCGACCTGCATGTCGAGCTGACGGCGCGTGAGCTGTACGGCAAGGCGTTCTTCGGCGGCGAGATCAGCGAGGGCAATGCGGCGCGGGTGCGCAAGCAGCTCGCGAAGAACCTGGCGGGGCTTGCGCGGCTGGCGAAGTTTTCGCCGTATATCGCCGGCGAGCGCTTCACGATGGCCGATTGCGCCGCCTACGTCAGCCTGCCGCTCGTGTCTCTTGCAAGCAAGAGCGTGTATGGCGAGGACTTGGTTGCAGCCGCCGGCATCGCGTGGAAGCCGTACAGCCAGCTCATCGGCCAGCGTCCGAGCGCGCAGCGCGTCGTCGCCGACCGCAAGGCGGCTCAAGAGCGCGCCGCCTAGCGGAATGGAAAAGGCCCGCCGGAGCGGGCCGTCTCGCGATGGAGGAGGACTCAGGCCGGCTGGGGGCCAACCTTGGCGGTGGCGGCCACGATCGCGGCCATTTCCTTGCGGAAGCGATTGAGCTCCTGCACGCTGGCAAAACTGCGTTCCATGAGCAGGCTGAGGTTGTGCAGGATGCGCTCGACGACCTTGTTCTCCCAAACCGTGTCGAACTGGATCTGCTTGTCCAGCCACTCCTCGAGCCAGCTCGGGTCGGGCAGTCGGCTCTGAATGGTGTCGCGGGGGAACAGCTTCTCGTTGACGTGCAGATTGGTCGGATGCAGCGCCTGGGCGGTGCGGCGCGCGCTGGCCATCAGCACGCCCACCTTGGCGAACGCCGCTTTTGCCTCATCGCCGAACTTCTGCAGCGCACGCTTCATGTAGCGCAGGTAGGCGCCGCCGTGGCGGGCCTCGTCGCGCGCGAGCGTCTCGTAGATGGCCTTGATCACCGGCTCGGTGTGCCACTCCGCGGCGCGCCGGTACCAGTGGTTCAGCCGGATCTCGCCGCAGAAGTGCAGCATCAGCGTCTCGAGCGCCGGCGCCGGGTCGAACTCGAAGCGGATCTCGTGTAATTCCTGCTCGGTCGGCACCAGGTCCGGTCGAAAACGGCGCAAATATTCCATCAGCACCAGCGAGTGCTTCTGTTCCTCGAAGAACCAGACACTCATGAAGGCCGAGAAATCGCTGTCGTCACGGTTGTCGCGCAGGAACATCTCGGTGGCGGGCAGCGCCGCCCACTCGGTGATCGCATTCATCTTGACCGTTTGCGCCTGTTCGTCGGACAGCCGGGCGGCATCGAAGAGCTCCCAGGGAATGTCCTTGTCCATGCTCCAGCGCACGGCTTCGAGTTGCTTGAACAGTTCGGGGTAAAGCATGGTGATCTTTCGCGTTGCCCCGCGATTTTAGAGGGGCGGTGTGACAGTCCGGCCACGGTGCATTGGACAGGCGGTGAAGAACAGGCAACGGACGGGCCCGCGACCGTTGTCATTCCTTACAAAGTGGTGTGAGCACGAAGTGCGAAATTCGCGGGATCATGGAACTCGCGACCACTCGCTGCATCGAAGTTCGCGTGAATGAAATGAGGACCTTCCTGGACCTTGCCTCATAAACGGTTTTGCGTTGCACAGCCTGCCGGTGTCCCCGGCTGAAATCCCACAGCGGTTCTCCTCCTCCCTCCTCCCTCCCTCCTTCGCTGAGGGGCGCTGTGCAGCATCTTTCTTCTCTTGCGGCCGCTCGATGAGCGGCCGCAGTCGTTTCCGCGGCTGCCTTGTAGGACGACGCCGAGTCCCACGTCGGCTGCGGCGAGGCACCGTAGCCAAGCGCCAACCCTTGTCGAGTTTTGTTGCGAAACGCGGGTCGAACCGGTTCATCGAACTGGGGTGCGCCATGCACCCCAACCGACAGAAGGAGATCGACATGAGCACTCGACACGTACTTCGCATGACCGCTGCAGCAGCGGCCACCGCTTTGGCGGCGATCGGCGTTCACGCCGTCGAAGCCACCCAGTGGGATCCGCAGGCCGAAGCAAGGCAGTCCGCCACCGGCGACGCAATGCTGAACCCGACGGCCTGGACCGTCCAGCAACAAGGCGAAGCCACCGTGTTCCACGACGCAGTTGCGCGCGACAGCATGACCAGCCGCGCCGAAGTGCGTCACAAGCTGCGTGAGTGGCAGGCCCGCGGGCTGGTGGACGATACGGGCGAAGCGGGCGCCACCGACCGCGTGCTGAACCAGCGGCATGCCTTCGTCGAGTCCGAGCGCGCGCGGCTGATGGCAATGAACACCCCGGCCGAATCCTCGATCGACCCGATCGCCGAGTTGGCGGTTCAGACCGCGCTGGTGGATGCGCGCGGCGGGACGCCGAGCTTCGAGCTGGCCTCCGAGGACACATCGCTGCGCCTGCCGGGGAATCAGTCGGCGCAAGGTGCGTTTCCCACCACGGAGGAGCTCGTGATGACCATGGGACCGGATGGGCAATGGCGCGACGAGCACATCGTCGCCGAGGGCCCCTCATACGTCGAAACCACCGCCGGCACCACCGTTGCGCCGGTGACGGTCGCGGTGCGCTAGCGCAGCCAGCCCTTGCGTCGGAAATAGAGGAACGGCGCGGCCACTGACGCCAGCATCAACGCGAGAGCGAACGGGTATCCGAGCGACCAGTCGAGCTCGGGCATCGCCTTGAAGTTCATGCCGTAGATGCTGGCGATCAGGGTCGGGGGCAGCAGCGCGACGCTTGCCACCGAGAAGATCTTGATGATCTTGTTCTGATTGATGTTGATGAAGCCGACGGTGGCGTTCATCAGGAAGTTGATCTTGTCGAACAGGAAGGTCGTGTGGCTGTCGAGCGAGTCGATGTCGCGCAGAATCTGCCGCGCTTCCTCGAACTGCTCGGCATTGAGCATCCGGCTTCGCATCATGAAGCTCACGGCGCGGCGGGTGTCCATCACGTTGCGGCGGATGCGCCCGTTCAAGTCTTCTTCTCGTGCGATGGCCGAGAGCGCCTCGCCGGCGGTGGCATCGTTCACGTCCTGCTTCAGCACGCGATTGCTCACCGCCTCGAGCGCGTCGTAGATGCCTTCGAGCGCATCGGCGCTGTACTCGGCGTCTGCATCGTAGAGCTTGAGCAGCACGTCCTTCGCGTCGTCGATCAGCGCGGGGATGCGACGTGCGCGCAGGCGCAGGAGCCGGAACACCGGCAAGGCTTCGTCGTGTACCGAGAACAGCACGCCCTTGAAGAGAATGAAGGCCACGCGCACGTTGCGAGGTGTCTCGCCGTCGTCGATGAGGAAGTCCGAGCGGATGTGGAGTTCGCCGTTGTCCTCTTCGTAGAAGCGAGCCGATTCCTCCAGGTCGTCATCGACGGCGTCCTCGGGGATGGTCAGGCCGAAATGCTGCGTGATCCAGCCCTTCTCGTCCGGCGTGGGCGTCTCAAGATCGACCCACACCGGCTGGACATGGGCCAGCGCGTCGAGACTTTCGATTTCTTCCTGGAACAGCCGGCCGTTGGCCAGCGTGAAAACGTTCAGCATCGGGTCTCCAGCCATTCGAATGCGTGCGGCGCATTCGTCCTGGTGAAACGGAAGGGGGAACGCTCGCGACCGTCTCACTCAGGCGCTGCCTCGTCGGGCGAGGCGCATGGAGCGGACGGTCACCGAGGATGGGCGACGTCCAAGTCGGGACTCCGGGATATGGCGAAGCGCAAATTATGGCATCGCGAAAGGACTCTTCCAGAGCGAGCCAGAGGTCGGCACCGAGGTGGTCACAGGGTTGTTTCGACCTTGTGAACTTTGCCGTCACGTGCTTGTCACAGCCCGGGAACCCGTGCACACTGGGTTCAACGGCTCCCCGCCGAATTCCTCCTCGACAGCTCGTCGTCCCTCCCCGCCCTCGCTTCTCTCACCCCCCGCGAAAGGAGTACCCATGAATCTGACGATCAGCGGACATCACCTCGAAGTCACTCCGGCCTTGCGTGAGTACGTGCTCACCAAGCTGGATCGGGTGACCCGGCACTTCGATCAGGTGGTGGACATCAGCGTGCTGTTGTCAGTAGAGAAGCTAAAGGAAAAGGAACGGCGTCAGAAGGCAGAGGTGACGCTGCACGTAAAAGGCAAGGACATCTTCGTCGAGAACGCCCACGAAGACCTTTACGCCGCGATCGACCAGCTCATGGACAAGCTCGACCGCCAGGTTGTCCGCCACAAGGACAAGGTCAACGACCACCACCATGTCGCCGCCAAGCGCATCGATGATTCAGCGATGTGAACCGGCGCAAGAGCCACTCGAAAAGCGGCCCTCGAAGGGCCGCTTTTTGCTACCTACCGCACAACCCCGTGAGCGCGGGAACAAGTGAGGTTGCTGCGTCGCAGCACCGAGTGCACAATCTGTCATCTCCGAGAGGTATTGGCGCGTTGTGCGCCTATCCCGTCCTTATAGTTGCTGCTTTGGCTCCGCGAGCAGCCGGCGCCGGCCCAGAAGGCTGATGTCGGTGCTCGGACCCTGATGAACCGTCTCGCCGCCATCCTCCCCGCCAGCAATGTGCTGGTCGATGTGGACGCCACCAGCAAGAAGCGCGCGTTCGAGCACGCCGGCTTGCTGTTCGAGAACCAGCACGCCATCGCCCGCGCGACCGTCACCGACAACCTGTTCGCGCGTGAGCGCCTGGGCTCCACCGGATTGGGGCACGGTGTCGCGATCCCGCATGGGCGCATCAAGGGCCTGAAGAACCCCCTGGCGGCGGTCCTGAGGGTGCAGCAGCCGATTCCCTTTGATGCGCCCGACGACGAGGCCGTGAGCCTGCTGATCTTCCTTCTGGTGCCCGAGGCGGCGACACAGCGGCACCTCGAAATCCTGTCGGAAATCGCCGAAATGCTCAGCGACCGGGAATTGCGCGAGCGCCTGAAAACCGAAGGAGATGCGGCCAAGGTGCATGAGCTGATCTCCAATTGGGAACCGCTGAAGTCCGTGGCCTGAAGGCCAGCAGGTGAAACCGACCGTCATCGGCGCCGAGGCGCTATTCGAAGAACACCGGCCCGCTTTGCAGTGGGAATGGATTGCCGGGCATGCCCATCCCGAGCGCCGTTTCGACGAGGCGGCCGTGCGCAACGCGCAGTCGGCCGCCGACCTGGTCGGCTACCTCAACTACATCCACCCTTATCGAGTGCAGATCGTCGGCCGCCGTGAGGTGGCCTACCTGAGCCAATCGACGTCCGAGGTGATCGAACGCCGCATCTCGCGCATCGTCACGCTCGAGCCCCCGGTTCTCATCGTTGCGGATGCCCAGACGCCGCCCGACAAGCTGGTGGCGATGTGCGACCGGGCCGACATCCCGTTGTTCGTCACCGAGGAGTCGGCCGGGCACGTGATCGACGTGGTTCGCGGCTATTTGAGCCAGCTGTTTGCCGAGCGCACCACGCGGCACGGCGTGTTCATGGACATCCTCGGACTCGGCGTGCTGCTCACCGGCGAATCGGGCCTGGGCAAGAGCGAGCTGGGGCTGGAGCTGATCTCGCGGGGCCACGGTCTCGTGGCCGACGATGCCGTGGACCTGTACCGCGTGTCGCAGACGTCGCTGGAAGGCCGCTGTCCCGAGTTGCTGCTCAACCTGCTCGAGGTGCGTGGCATCGGCCTGCTAGACATCAAGGCCATCTTCGGCGAAACCGCGGTACGGCGAAAGATGCGCCTGAAACTGATCGTGCACCTGGTGCGCAAGGAGACCCTCGAACGCGAGTTCGAGCGCCTGCCGTACGAGCCGCTGTACGAAGAAATTCTCGACGTGCCCGTGCGCAAGGCGGTGATCGCGGTCGATGCCGGCCGCAACCTGGCCGTGCTGGTCGAGGCCGCGGTGCGCAACACCATCCTGCAGCTGCGCGGCATCGACACTTACCGCGAGTTCATCGAGCGCCACCAGAAGGCCATGGGCAAGCCCGAATAGCTTCCGGCGGCAAGGCCGCCGCTATTTGTGCTGAGTGCGGTATTGACAGTGCTTCTTCGTGCACGCCGCGTACAGCGACAACGAATGCTCCTGCAGCTCGAAGCCGCGCGCAAGCGCGATCGATTTTTGGCGCTTCTCGATCTCGGCGTCGTAGAACTCCTCGACGCGGCCGCAATCCATGCACACCAGGTGGTCGTGGTGCTTGCCTTCGTTGAGCTCGAATACCGATTTGCCTGTTTCGAAATGGTTGCGTGACAGGATGCCGGCCTGCTCGAACTGCATGAGCACCCGATAGACGGTGGCCAAGCCGACATCCGAGCCCTCGGCGAGAAGCACCTTGAACACATCCTCGGCCGTCATGTGCCGCTGCGACGTCTTCTGAAAGACTTCGAGAATCTTGATGCGCGGCAGTGTGGCTTTCAGGCCGCTGTTCTTCAGCTCTTCGGCGTTTGTCATGGTGGCTCCCGGGCCCGCCGGGCTCGAGGCCCGGCCCGCTAGAATCGTTCCATCATATCGAGGTTGACGCCCGCTGCCGGCGTCTCCAAGTCTTCACCATGCGTTCCCTCATCTCATTCAAGCCGGCGGCTTTGGCGTCGGTGCTCGTCGCCCTGGCGGGCTGCCAATCGCTGCAGTCGTCCGACAATTTCCTGGGTGTGGTGACGCCGTACCGCATTGAAATCGTGCAGGGCAACGTGGTCACCAAGGAGCAGGCCCAAGCGATCAAGCCGGGCATGACGCGGGCGCAGGTGCGCGACATCCTTGGCTCGCCGCTGCTGACCGATCCCTTCCACGCCGACCGCTGGGACTACGTCTTCACGATCCGCCGACAGGGTGCCGAGCCGCAGCGTCGCAGCATCGTCGTGCTCTTCGACGGCGAGGTGCTGAAGAGCATCGATCCCGGTGGCGAACTGCCGGGCGAGCGCGAATTCGTCGCGTCCATCGACACCTTCAAGACTCGGCGCAACGCGCCTGCGCTGGCTTTGACCGAGGAGCAGGTCAAAGCACTGCCGCTGCCGGTCAGGCCGGCAGCGCCCGAGGCGGCCGCGTCCGCCGTCGGGGCGACGCGCACGTATCCGCCGCTCGAGCCGCGCTAGATGGCCGCGCTGCGAATCGCCGTCGCCGGCGCCAGTGGGCGCATGGGGCACATGCTGATCGAAGCCGTCGGTGCTGCCGATGACACGGTGCTCGCCGGCGCGCTCGACGTTGCCGGCAGTCCGGCCCTCGGCCAGGATGCGGCGGCTTTCTCCGGCAAGGCCAGCGGCGTCCTCATCACCGCCGATGTCGACGCGGGGCTGTCGGACGCGCAGGTCCTCATCGATTTCACCCGCCCCGAGGGCACGCTGGCGCATCTGGCCGCGTGCCGCCGGCGGGGAGCCGGGGCCGTCATCGGCACAACGGGTTTCAGCGACCCGCAAAGGGCCGAGATCGCCGAACACGCGCGCCACATTCCGATCGTGCTGGCGCCCAACATGAGCGTCGGCGTGAACCTCGTGCTGAAGCTGCTCGACACCGCGGCGCGTGCGTTGAGCGAGGGCTACGACATCGAGATCGTCGAGGCGCATCACCGCCACAAAGTCGACGCGCCCAGCGGCACGGCGCTGGCGATGGGCGAGGTCGTGGCGCGCGCACTGGGCCGCGAATTGAAGGACTGCGCGGTCTACGACCGGCAGGGCGTGACGGGCGAGCGCGATCCGTCGACCATCGGTTTCTCCAGCATCCGCGGCGGCGACATCGTCGGCGACCACACGGTGCTGTTCGCCGGCACCGGCGAACGCATCGAGATCACGCACAAGAGCTCGAGCCGCGTCACATATGCGCAAGGCGCGCTGCGCGCGGCCCGCTTTGTGGCCGACAAGCGCAGCGGCCTGTACGGCATGGGCGACGTTCTCGGCATCGCGCAGCAGGCATGAGCGGCTTCCAGCACTTCTGGGAACAGGGCGACGCCATCACCCGCAGCGTGGCGGCCCTGTTGCTGTTGATGTCCATCAGCGCCTGGGTGGTGATCTTCTGGAAGGGCTGGCTGCTGCGACGCGTCCGCGCCGATATCGAGCGCGCCGTGCCGGCATTCTGGGCAGCGCCGGACCTGGCCGCCGGGGGCGAGCGCCTGCGCGCCTTCGACCGCGAACGGGTGCTCGAACCCCTGCTCGCGGCGGCGACGGCGAGCCCCAACGCCAATACGCTGGAAGCGCGTGGCCACGTCGATTCGCAGCTCACGCGGCGGTTGCGCGACGCGTTGCATGCGGTGCTCGCTCAGCTTCAATACGGGCAGGTCCTGCTGGCGTCGATCGGCAGCACGGCGCCCTTCATCGGCCTGTTCGGCACCGTCTGGGGCATCTACCACGCGCTGGTCAGCATCTCGGCGGGCGGCTCCATCACGATCGAGCGGGTGTCAGGCCCCGTCGGAGAAGCTTTGGTGATGACGGCCGCAGGTCTCGCGGTGGCCATTCCAGCGGTGCTGGCCTACAACATCTTCGGCAAGCGGGTCGGCGCCTGCGAAGCCGAACTCGAAGGCTTCGCGCACGACTTGCGCGAGATGATCGCGGACGCCGCGGCGCCCGAGCCCCAGCGCGCCTGAGCAGCATGGCATTCGGACGTCTCGAGCGCACCACCGGCCCCCAGCCGATGGGCGACATCAACATGACGCCGCTGATCGACGTCATGCTGGTGCTGCTGGTGATCTTCATGATCACCGCGCCGCTCATGACCTCCAGCCTCAAGCTCGATCTGCCGAAAACGGACGCCGCGCAGCCGACCGAGACGCCGCAGTTCGTCGCGGTGGCCATCGATCCGGCCGGCCGCCTGTACTTCGGCGAAGACGTGGTGGACAGCCCCACCTTGGCCGCCCGAATCGCCGAGGCTGCGAAGAAGAATCCGCAGACCGAGGTGCAGCTGCGCGCGGACAGGAATGTCCCGTACGGGCGGGTCGCGGAGCTGATCGGTGTCGTTCAGAAGGCCGGACTCCATCGGATCGGCTTCGTGGCCGAGCCTGCGGCGACCGCGACCAAGCCCTAGGCCCGGCACGGCCTCGGGACCTCCAGCAGCCTCGAAAACGAGGTGCTGCTTCCTATAATCGACCGACTGCTTCGAGGCCCACTGCGGCGGCCGACTCCTAATGAACCCAGAATTCAAGCCCCAAGAGATCGAGCGCGCCGCGCAGGACGACTGGAACGCGCGCGAGGTCTACCGTGTGCGCGAGGACGCCGCCAAGCCCAAGTTCTACGCCTGCTCGATGCTGCCGTATCCCAGCGGCAAGCTGCACATGGGTCACGTGCGCAACTACACCATTGGCGACATGATGGGCCGCTATCGGCGCATGAAGGGCTTCAACGTGCTCATGCCGATGGGCTGGGACGCCTTCGGGTTGCCGGCCGAGAACGCCGCCATCGAAAAGGGCATCGCGCCGGCCGAGTGGACGCGCCACAACATCGCCGACATGAAGTCGCAGATGCAGCCGCTCGGGCTGGCGTTCGACTGGTCCCGCGAGATCGCCACCTGCGACCCCGAGTACTACCGGTGGAACCAGTGGTTCTTCCTGAAGATGCTCGAGAAGGGCCTCGCCTACAAGAAGACGCAGGTCGTCAACTGGGATCCGGTTGACCAGACCGTGCTGGCGAACGAGCAGGTGGTCGACGGCAAGGGGTGGCGCAGCGGGGCGCCGGTGGAGCGGCGCGAGATCCCGGGCTACTACCTGGCGATCACACACTACGCCGACGAGCTGCTGGCCAACGTCGCCGACCCGCAGTCTGCGGGCTATCTCAGCGGATGGCCCGAACGTGTGCGCCTGATGCAGGAGCACTGGATCGGCAAGAGCGAAGGCGTGCGCTTCGCCTTCACGCACGACATCCGCGATGACAGCGGTCAGCTCATCCAGGACGGCCGCATGTGGGTCTTCACGACCCGCGCCGACACCATCATGGGCGTGACCTTCTGCGCGGTTGCCGCGGAGCATCCGCTGGCCGACCATGCCGCCCGCCACAACCCGAAGCTGGCCGCCTTCATCGAAGAGTGCAAGAAGGGTGGCACCAGCGAGGCCGAACTGGCGCTGAAGGAAAAGGAGGGCATGCCCACCGGCCTGTTCGTCACGCACCCGCTGACCGACGAGAAAGTCGAAGTCTGGGTCGGCAACTACGTGCTGATGGGCTACGGCGACGGCGCGGTGATGGGCGTGCCGGCGCACGACGAGCGCGACTTCGCCTTCGCCAAGAAGTACGGCATCGACCTGCTGCAGGTCATCGAAGTCGACGGCGAGGACGAGTTCAGCTACGACCACTGGCAGGAC
This sequence comes from Piscinibacter sp. XHJ-5, assembly GCF_029855045.1. Lineage (GTDB taxonomy): Bacteria > Pseudomonadota > Gammaproteobacteria > Burkholderiales > Burkholderiaceae_C > Albitalea. The sequence continues at coordinate 6,360,112 of NZ_CP123228.1, read as the reverse complement.
TGGTACGCCGACAAGCAGCGCGGCGTCACCATCAACTCCGACAACTTCAGCGGCATGCCTTACCAGGTGGCAGTCGATGCGGTCGCCAAGGCGCTGGTCCACAAGAGATTGGGCGAGAAGAAGGTGACGTGGCGCCTGCGCGACTGGGGCATCAGCCGCCAGCGCTACTGGGGCACGCCGATTCCCATCATCCATTGCCCTTCGTGCGGCGATGTGCCGGTGCCCGAGAAGGACCTGCCGGTGCTGCTGCCCGAGGATCTGGTGCCCGACGGCTCCGGCAATCCTCTGAACAAGAGCGAGAAGTTCCTCAAGGTCGCCTGTCCGCGCTGCGGCCGAGACGCGCAGCGCGAGACCGACACGATGGACACCTTCGTCGATTCGGCCTGGTACTACATGCGCTACTGCTGCCCGGACAACCACCAGGCGATGGTCGACACGCGCAACGATTACTGGATGCCGATGGACCAGTACATCGGCGGCATCGAGCATGCCGTGCTGCACCTGCTCTATGCGCGGTTCTGGACCAAGGCGATGCGCGACATCGGGCTGGTCAAGTTCGACGAGCCGTTCACGCGCCTGTTCACCCAGGGCATGCTGCTCAACGAGTCGTTCTACCGCGAAGCCGGACCCAGCAAGGTCCGCTGGTTCTATCCGAGCGAGGTCGAGATCAGCTACGACGACCGCGGCCATCCGGTGGGTGCGGTGGCACGCGAGGATGGCCAGCCGGTACTGCTGGGCGGCATCGAGAAGATGTCGAAATCGAAGAACAACGTCGTCGAGCCCAAGGACATCATCGCTCGCTTCGGCGCCGACACGGCACGGCTGTTCACCATGTTCGCCGGCCCGCCCGACCAGAGCGCTGCGTGGTCCGACAGCGGCGCGGAAGGCTCGCACCGCTACCTGCGCCGGCTTTGGAACTTCGGCGTGAAGCACGCCGAGCGCATCCGCGACGCCGGCGCCGTCCACGACGGACTCAGCGCCGGCGCGAAGGGCCTGCGGCGCGAGGTGCACACGCTGCTGCGCCAGATCAGCCACGACTACGACCGTCTGCAATACAACACCGTAGTCTCCGGCGCAATGAAGCTGCTCAATGCGCTCGAAGCAGCCGAGCTGTCCGGCACGCCGGCCGATGCCGCCGCGCTGCGCGAAGGAGTCGGCGTGCTGTTACGCGCCCTGTATCCCGCCGCCCCGCACGTCACCTACGCGATGTGGGGCGAGCTCGGCTTCGACCAGGCGCTGGGCGATCTGCTCGATGCACCCTGGCCGCAGATCGACGAGGCAGCGCTCGTCCAGGACGAGATCGAGTACGTGCTGCAGGTCAATGGCAAGCTGCGCGGCTCGATCAAGGTGCCATCTTCCGCGGACAAGGCGGCGATCGAGGCAGCCGCCCTCGCGAGTCCGGACTTCATCCGGTTCTCCGAGGGAAAGCCGGTGCGCAAGATCGTCATGCCGCCGGGACGACAGCTCATCAACATGGTGGTCTGAGCGCGTGGAGAACGAGCCTTGAAGCCCGCGCGCCGCCGGCTCCTCGCGGCCGCTGCGGCGGCCGTGCTCGCCGGCTGCGGCTTCGAGCTGCGGCGGGCGCCCCAGCTTCCCTTTCGCACCATCGCGCTGAGCGGCTTCGACCGCTTCTCGCCGCTGGCCGAGGAGCTGCGCATGAACATCAACGCGAGCCCGACCACGCAGGTCGTCGAGGCGGCGTCGCAGGCCCAGGTGGTGATCGAGGCGCTGGTCGATGCACGCGAGCGCAGCGTGGTGGCCAGCACGGCGGCCGGCCAGGTGCGCGAGCTGCAGCTGCGCGCCCGGCTGCAGTTCCGCCTTCGCAATGCGGCCGGCCGCGAGCTCATCCCGGCCACCGAGATCGTGCTCAGCCGCGACATGAGCTACAGCGAGAGCCTCGCCCTGGCCAAGGAGCAGGAAGAGGCGCTGCTCTACCGCTCGATGCAGAGCGACATCGTCGCGCAGGTCATGCGGCGCCTCGCCGCGGTCCAGGGCATCGTCTGATGCAGATCCGCCTCGATCAGCTCGGTGCCCATCTGCAGAAGGGCCTGCGCCCCCTGTACACGCTGTGGGGCGACGAGCCGCTGCTGGCCCAGGAGGCAGGCGACGCCATCCGCTCCGCGGCGCGGGCTGCCGGTCACACCGAGCGGCAAGTGCACACCGTCAGCGGCGCGTACTTCAACTGGAGCGGCCTGCTCGGCGCGGCGCAGGCCATGAGCCTGTTCGCCGACAAGCAGCTCATCGAGATCCGCATCCCTTCCGGCAAGCCGGGCAAGGACGGCTCCGAAGCGCTCCAGCGCTATTGCGAGACGCTGTCCGATGACGTCGTGACGCTGGTGCAGCTGCCCCGCCTCGACCGGCAGCAGCAGGCGAGTGCATGGTTCGCTGCGCTCGATGGTGCAGGCCTGTCGATCCGCATCGACCCGGTCGAGCGCAAGGCTTTGCCGCAATGGATTGCCCAGCGGCTGGCCGCGCAAGGGCAGCGGGTGCAGTCCGGCGAGCCAGGTCAGCAGTCGCTCGCGTTCTTCGCCGACCGCGTCGAAGGCAACCTGCTGGCGGCGCATCAGGAGATCCAGAAGCTGGCGCTGCTGTATCCGGCCGGCGAGCTGGCCTTCGAGCAGATCGAGGCTGCCGTGCTCAACGTGGCCCGGTACGACGTCTTCAGGCTCGGCGAAGCAGTGCTGGCCGGCCAGGTGGGGCGCGCGCTGCGCATGCTCGACGGCTTGGAGGCCGAAGGCGAGGCTGCGGTGCTGGTGCACTGGACGCTCGCCGAGGACATCCGGGCGCTGCGGCGCGTGAAGGACGCCATGGCTGCGGGCAAGCCGCTGTCGCTGGCGCTGCGCGACGCGCGCGTCTGGGGCGTGAAGGAACGGCTGTTCGAACGCGCCGTGCCGCTGATGACCGACAACGCGCTGGCGCAGCTGCTGCATGCGGCCCAGATCTGCGATGGGCTCGTCAAGGGCCTCAAGCATCCCGATTGGCCGCTCGAGCCCTGGGAAGGCCTGAAGCGGCTGGTGCTCATGACGGTGCAATGGACCGCTGCGGCGCCGGGGGCCGGCAGCCGCCGGGCCGTCGTGCCTCGCCTCGCGCTCGGTCCGGTTCAGTAGCCGCGCGCGCGGTTCACGAGGTGCAGCGCGGCGCGGCCCGCGCGGACCGCGCGTACGTTGTCGGCTGCGACCCGCGCCGCGCTGCGCGGGTCGGTCTGCGCCGCCACATGAGGCAGCAAGGTGATGCGCGGATGCCGCCAGAACGGATGCTCCGGCGGCAGCGGCTCGGTGTGGAACACGTCGAGAACGGCATGCCGCAGCCATCCGCTGTCCAGCGCGTCCACCAGGTCGGCGTCGACCACGTGGGCGCCGCGCGCCAGATTGACCAGGGCGGCTCCCGGCTTCATTTGCGCCAGGCGACGCGCACCGAACAAGCCGTTCGTTGCCCGGGTCAGCGGCAGCAGGTTGACGACGATGTCGGCGGCGGCGAGCGTCGCGGGCAGCGCGGCTTCGCCGACGGTCGAGCGCACGCCGGCGACGGCAGCGTCGTGGGTGCTCCAGCCCCAGACTGGATAACGGTTCGCGGCCAACCGAAGCGCCACCGTGCGTCCCATCTGGCCCAGCCCCAGCACCGCGATCAGCACTTCGTCCGCGCGGCGCTGGGCGTGGACACGCCATTCGCCCGCTCGTTGCTGGGCGGCGTAGTCGAAGAAGCCGCGATGCAATGCCAGCACCGCCCACAGGGCGGTCTCGGCCATCGCTTCGTTCATTGCCGGGTCGACCATTCGGGCCAGCGGCACGTCGACTGGCACGGTCGGATCGGCCAGCAGCCGGTCGACGCCCGCCCACAGCGACTGGATCAGGCGAAGCCGCGGAAGGCCGGCCAAGGCGCCCGCCGGCGGGTTCGCCACGATCGCGATGTCGACGTCCTCGGTGGGCGCGTCCAGCAGCCGTTCGTCGGGCAACTCGGCCTGCAGCAGGGCGCGCCATGACGCGCGTTCGTCGGGGTCGGCGTCGATCGCGAGCAGAAGGGCCATGGCGCAAGAGCCTATCGCACACCGGTGCGGCTTGCGCCCGTCTTGTAGGACGCCATCACCGTTGCGACTGCGGGTTTTCCGACCGTTAGAGAACGTATCCATGCGTACACTCGTTTTCGTCCGGGGGAGTCAGTCGGGAGACACAGGCCACAAGGAGCCAACCGTGTCTCAGCCGTTCGCAGCGCGTTCGCGTTCCCATTTGCTCGTGCTTTTCTCGGCCGTCAGCGCCCTCACCGCTTGTGGCGGGGGCGGGGGCGGAGGAGGCGACCCGGGAGGCTTCGCCGCGCCGCCCCCGCCGACAGCCCCGCTGACCTACGCCGACTGCGTGCAGAACCCCACCGGCACCGACAGCACTTATCTCAACTCGTTCCGGCCGCGGCGCGTGTGGGAGGCGGCGACCTTCGAGGGCGAGGCCGTCACCGCCCGCAAGGAGTACGCAAGCTCCGGCACCACGCCGACGCGCATCTGGTACTACAAGTACGACTCCGCGGCGCAGACGGTCGCGACGGTCGGACACGAGGAGCTGAACACGTCCGGGACGGTGACCTTGCGCGAGCGCTTCACCGGCTTCGTCAACGGCATGCTGGCCGCCGGGCAGACCGAGACGGTGAACTACACCGTCACCACGCTCTTGCCGGCGGGACAGGCCGACCGCAGCGAGCGGCTCACTCTCACATACGACGGCAACGAGGTCATCACGCTGCCCGGCGGACGGGTCGACACCTGCAAGGTCACGGCAACGCTGGCCAGCGTGTCCGGCGGAACGGCCACGCAGATCTCGGTCGAGTCGCTGAACCTGGCGCGCGGACTGGGCTTCGTGAAGAGCTACTACAAGCCCACACTGAGTTCGTTCAGCGACCGCAATCAGACCTACCTCACCGAGCTCGTGTCGACCAACGGCTCGATCAGCTATCAGGCGGACACGGCGGACACGGCTCCCGGCCTGACCGCATGCAGCGCCGTGGCGAACAACGCCAACTTCGTCATCACCGCGTCCACGCAGTCTGAAGCCAACAACGCGTTCCGGTCGACGTCGAGCGCGACGTTCAACGGCACCGCCGCCTTTGCCGAAGACAGGCGCAACGCGGCCACCAACAATCGCACGCAGACCGACTACTTCGACGCGGGCGTCGGCTACCTGCGCTCGCTCGGGTTCAGCATCTACGGCAGCACGGGCAACCTGCTGGTGCAGTCGGTGACCCAGACCGGCCGGCCCGACCTGCGGCAGACGCCGCCGCTGTCCACCGTGAACTACAGCGAAACCTTCACCGTCATCGTGCCCGCAGGCGGCGGATCGAACACCAGCAACGACAGCTTCACGTTCGAGGGATACGCCAAGGTCACCACGCCGGCAGGAACGTTCGACACCTGCCGGGTGCGCTTCGACTTCAGCGACGGTGTCTCGCAGACCTTCTGGTATGCGCCAAACCTGCATTGGGTCCGGCTGGAGACGCGAACGGGCGGGGTGCGCACGACCCGCGAGTTGATTTCGCGGTAGAAGCGGGGTGCCTCAGCGTTGCACGCGTGGCAGCAGCAGGGCGAGCGCGTGCACCACGGTCTGGCGGCGCACTGCCGCACGGTCGCCCTCGAGCTGGAGCAGGGTCGGCACGGCGGCTTCGCCGCGTGTGCCGACGGCGACCCAGACGGTGCCGACCGGCTTGCCGGGCGTCGCCCCGCCGGGGCCGGCGATGCCGGTCACCGCCACGCCCACCTGCGCCGGGCTGCGCGCAAGCACCCCCTCGGCCATCGCGCACGCCACCTCGGCGCTGACGGCGCCATGCCGGTCGATCAGCTGCGGCGGCACGTCCAGCAGGTCGGACTTCGCTGCGTTCGAGTAGCTCACGATGCCACGCTCGAACCAGTCGCTGGAGCCGGCGATCGACGTGCACGCGGCAGCGATCAACCCCCCGGTGCACGACTCGGCGCTGGCCATCATCCAGCCCCGCAACCTGAGCGCCGCGGCCAGCGCTTCGACCGCCCTTGCGGTGTGCTCGTCCAGTTCGCTCACAGCCATCTCCATACGGCGAGGACGACCAGCGTACACAAGGCGGCGACCAGATCGTCGAACAGGATGCCGAAGCCCTGCCGCCAGCCGACCGGCTGCCCGCGCCGGCCCTTGAAGAGGCGATCGGCCCAGGCGACGGGACCGGGCTTGGCCGCGTCGAAGGCGCGGAACAGGGCAAAGGCGGCCAGTTGCATCCAGCCCCCGGCCGGCATGACCAGCCACAGCACCAGCCAGAAGGCGAGCACCTCGTCCCAGACGATGGCGCCCGGGTCCGCGACGCCCAGGTGACGCGCGGCGACCGTGCAGGCCCACCAGCCGACGAGCAGGCTGCCGGCCAACAGCAGCGCCCAGCGCAGGTCGCTCATGTGCGGACGCATCACCAGGAACGCCAGCCAGGCCCACAAGGTTCCGACCGTGCCCGGCGCGACCGGCGACAGGCCACTGCCGAAGCCTAGGGCGATCCAATGCGCCGGATGCCGCAGCAGGAAGCGCACGTCGGGCTTGACGGGCGCCGGGCGCACCGGAGGATGCAGCGCGTCGTCGGTCATGGTCGGAAGTGATCGAAGGAGCCGAAGGTGTCCGCCACCGCCACACGATGGCGATCGACGAGACGCAGTCCGGGCTCGGCGTCGATGCGGCCGATTCGCGTCACGGGCACGCCCGCCTGCGCCGCGGCTTCGTGCACTGCCCGGTCCTGGCGCGGCGGCGCCGTGAACAGCAGCTCGTAGTCGTCGCCGCCGGCCAATGTGCAGACACGCTGCCATTCGGGCGCCTGGGCCGCCAGCGCGTCGCTGCGCGGCACGGCGTCGATGTCGACCGTGGCGCCGACGGCCGAGCGACGCAGGATGTGCCTCAGGTCGCCGAGCAGACCGTCGGAGATGTCGATGGCGCTGTGGGCGAGCCCGCGCAGCGCAAGTCCCAGCGACACCCGCGGCTGCGGCAGCTCCATTGCCGCACGGACCGCGTCGAAGCGCATGCCTTCAAGTGCAAGATGGCCGCGGAAGACCTCGAGCGCAAGTCGTGCGTCGCCGAGGCTGCCGCTCACGTAGAGATCGTCGCCCGGGACCGCCCCCGAACGCAGCAGCGCCGCGCCTGCCGGCACTTCGCCGAAGGCGGTGATGCAGATGTTGAGAGGCCCTTGTGTGGTGTCGCCGCCGATCAGCTCGCAGTCGTGGGCATCGGCCAGGCGAAGCAGCCCGCGGGCAAAGCCGTCCAGAAAGACTTCGTCGACACGTGGCAGCGCAAGCGCCAGCGTGAACCCGAGCGGCCTCGCCCCGCATGCAGCCAGGTCGCTCAGGTTGACCGCCAGCGCCTTGTGGCCGAGCCGCTCCGGGGCGACGGTCGACAGGAAGTGACGCCCTTCGACGAGCATGTCGCTCGACGTCGCCAGCTGCATGCCGGCAGTCGGCGCCAGCAGTGCGCAGTCGTCGCCGACGCCCAGTGCGGCGCGGCGGACCTCGCGCGTGAAGTAGCGGGCGATCAGGTCGAATTCGCCGAGCGACATGGGACAGTGGGAGGACGCGGCACATGCCGCACGCGGATTATCGGCGGCGAGGTCAGCCTTCGTGCCCGCGCAACGCGTTGGCCAGCTCGACGGCGGAGCGCACTTCCATCTTCTCGAAGACGCGTGCCCGGTGAACCTCGACCGTGCGCACGCTGATGTCGAGCTCGTCGGCGATCAGCTTGTTGGGCCGGCCTTCGACCACCAGCCGCATCACGTCCCGCTCGCGGTCGGTGAGCTCGGCCAGGCGGCGTGCCACCACGTCGGCCTCGCGCCGTTTCAGGATCGCGGCGGAACTCTTCGCGAGGGCCTGCTCGATGCGGTCGACCAGCGCGTTGTCGGCGAACGGCTTCTCGACGAAGTCGAACGCGCCACGCTTGACGGCCCCGACCGCCGTCGGCACGTCGCCGTGGCCGGTGAGAAAGATGACCGGCAGCGCGTCGAGCAGCTTGCGCTCCACCAGCCGCTCGAACAGCACCAGGCCGCTGGTGCCGGGCATGCGCACGTCGAGCAGCAGGCAGCTCGGCGACATGGGCCAGCCGGCTGGCCGGCCTTCGAGCATCGCCTCGAAGGCTTCGGCGCTCGGGAACCCCTCCGACAACAGCCGGCGCGAGCGCAGCAGCCAGGCCAGCGCATCGCGCACGACGTCTTCGTCGTCGACGAGGTACACGGTGGGCAGGCCGAGGCGGGGATCGGGGGACGGCGTCATGTCGAGGTGGTGTGGGCCTGCTGCGGTCCGCCGTGCGCAGCGGCGCGTCGCTCGGGCGAATCCGCTGGAAGCGTAAACCGGAACTCGGTCAGCGCGCCAGTCCCTTCGGGGTCCGGCACGCTGCCGAAGTCGAGCGCGCCGCCGTGCTGCTCGATCACCGTCCGGCACAGGCTGAGGCCGAGCCCCATGCCTTCCTGGCGGGTGGTGAAGAACGGCGTGAACAGGCGCTGCGCGACCTCTGGAGGAACGCCGCATCCGTGGTCGACGACGCTGAACGTCACCCAGCGAGGGTGGCTCTGGCGCACGCGGATTCTCAATTCACGCTGCTCGGTCGGCGTGGGCCCCTCCATCGCCTGGATGCCGTTGCGGGTGAGGTTGAGCAGCACCTGCTCGACCATGGTCCGGTCGCACACGACGCGCGGCATCGGCGTGGCGATGTCGACCTCGACCCGGGTGCCGCTCTTGCGCGCCTGCAGGCGCACCAGCGGCAGCACGGCTTCGATCAGCACGTCGGCGCGCACGGCCTCGTGCACCTGGTCGCGTCGGCGCACGAAATTGTGCACGCTCTTGATGACCCGGCCAGCCCGCTCCGCCTGCTCGGCGATGCGCTCCGCCGCCTGCTTGAGCATCGCCGCGGTGTCGGCGTCGTGAGTGCCCGACCGCATCAGGTTGAGCGAGCCCGCGGCGTAGCTCGCGATCGCCGCCAGCGGCTGGTTCAGCTCGTGGCTCAGCAGTGACGCCATCTCGCCGACGGTGGCCAGGCGCGCCGTCGCCTGCAGGCGCTCTTGCTGCTGGCGGGAGATCTCTTCCATCCGGCGCTGGTCGCTCACGTCGAGCACCGCGCTCATCCAGCCGGTGTGGCGGCCGGTGCCGTCGACCAGCGGGGCTTCGAAGATGAGCACCGCGAAGCGCTCGCCGTTGCGGCGCTGAAAGGTGGTTTCGAAGCCTTCACGCGCCTGCCGCGCCCGTTCGCTGGAGCCGGCGGCCGCGAGTCGCACCGCCTGCCGGCGCGCGTATTCGGGCGCCAGCTCGGAGGGCCAGTAGGGGGGTGTCGTGCGACCGATCATCTCCTCGGCGCTGAAGCCCACCATCTGACAAAACGCCGGATTCACATAGGTGACGCGGCCCTCGAGATCGCGCGCGCGCAGGCCGGTGACCAGCGAATCCTCCATCGCCTTGCGAAACGCCAGGGACTCCGCCAGGGCCCGTTCCGCGCTGGCGCGCTTGCGAACGTCGCGCACCAGCAGTGCGACCACGCCGCCGAGCGCCAGCGACAGCCCCAGCACGAGCGCCACCGCGAGGTTGGGGATCAGCTGCGGACTGCCGGCGGCACTGTCGACGCGGAATTGCAGCGTCGCTCCAGGCAGGTCGATCAGACGTTCCGAGCGGTAGACGCCGGCGCCGCGCATCAGGCCGACGCGCGCAAGCCGCGTCCCGTCGCCTTCGATGAACGACAGCTCGTGGTGCCGCAGCACGTCCGGTCCGACGGCTTCGGACAGCACGCCGCTCAGCGCGAAGGTGGCGGCGAGAAAGCCCTGCACCAGTCCGGCCTGCTGTACCGGCAGGCAAACGTCCATCACTTCGATGCCCAGTCCGCCGCTCAGCGGCACGAAGTAGCTGCGGGAGAAGGCCGGGCCCGCCTGGCGCACGGCGGTGGTGCAGGCGACTTCGGTGTCCAGGTCGATCTCCTCGCGCTTGATGCGGGTGAAGAGCGCGGGCTGGTACGGCGATTCCACCGCGTCGACGATGCGGTGGTCGATGTCGCGCCGTTCGACGCGCACGATCTCGCGGTGGTTGCGCATCAAGTCGGCCGAGTCGATGCGCCACTGCGCCGGCGTGGGGTCGTTCCACAGGAGCGCCTGCAGGCTTTGCACGTCGCGCGACAGCGTCTGCTTGAGGTCGGACGCGACTCCGGCCGACACCAGCTCGACCTGCTCCTGCGCCCGGCTGCTCTCGTAGTTGAGCGTCAACCATACGAGCATGGACTGCGCGACCACGAGCAACGCCACGAGCGCACCCCACAGCAGGGCGCGCCGGCGGCGCGTGGACCCGGCGCCGAAGGTCGGCGCCGCGGGGACGGCAACGGAGGCGCTCATCGCCTCGAAAGTATTGCGTCGTTGCCCCGCCGCGCCGCTACGCAGTTTTGCGCATGAGGCGCGCAATCGCGCTCCTACAATCCCTCGCCCAGCGCCCACCACACGCGAGAGACCGCCATGTCCGACGACTACGAGCAAAAACGCGCCGAGCTGCGTCGCAGCGCCCTCGAGTACCACGAATTCCCGACGCCAGGCAAGGTGGCGATCGCCGCCACCAAGCAGCTCATCAACCAGCGGGACCTCGCGCTTGCGTATTCGCCCGGCGTGGCCGCCGCGTGCGAGGAAATCGTCGCCGATCCGGTCAATGCATTTCGCTATACCTCGCGCGGCAACCTGGTGGCCGTGGTCACCAACGGCACGGCCGTGCTGGGCCTGGGCGACATCGGACCGCTGGCCGCCAAGCCCGTGATGGAAGGCAAGGGCGTGCTGTTCAAGAAGTTCGCCGGCATCGACGTGTTCGACATCGAGCTGCAGGAGAAGAACCTCGACAAGCTGGTCGACATCATCGCAGCGCTGGAGCCCACCTTTGGCGGCGTGAACCTCGAGGACATCAAGGCGCCCGACTGCTTCTACGTCGAGCGCCGGCTGCGCGAGCGCATGAAGATCCCGGTGTTCCACGACGACCAGCACGGCACGGCGATCGTCGTCGGGGCCGCGCTGCTCAACGCGCTGAAAGTGGGCGGCAAGGACATCAAGTCGGTCAAGCTGGTCACCTCCGGCGCCGGCGCGGCGGCGCTGGCCTGCCTGGGACTGCTGGTCAAGCTGGGCCTGCCGCGCGAGAACATTTGGGTGACCGACCTGGCGGGCGTCGTCTACGAAGGCCGCACCGAGCTGATGGACGAGGACAAGGTCTTCTTCGCGCAGAAGACCTCTCTTCGCACGCTGGCCGAGGTCATCGCGGGGGCCGACGTCTTCCTCGGGCTGTCGGCCGGCGGCGTGCTCAAGAAGGAGATGGTCGCGTCGATGAAGGACAGCCCGATCATCTTTGCGCTGGCCAATCCCACCCCCGAGATCCTGCCCGAGGAAGTGAAGTCGGTGCGCGGCGACGCACTGATCGCGACGGGCCGCACCGACTACCCGAACCAGGTCAACAACGTCCTGTGCTTCCCGTACATCTTCCGCGGTGCCCTCGATTCCGGCGCCACGACGATCACCGTCGAGATGGAGATCGCGGCGGTGCATGCGATCGCCGAGCTGGCGCAGGCCGAGCAGAGCGAGGTGGTCGCCGCTGCGTATGCCGGTGCGACGCTGAGCTTCGGGCCCGAGTACCTGATCCCGAAGCCGTTCGATCCGCGCCTCATGATGAAGATCGCGCCGGCGGTGGCCAAGGCGGCGGCCGACTCCGGCGTCGCGCTGCGGCCCATCGCCGATCTGGATGCCTACCGCGAGAAGCTGCAGAGCTTCGTCTATGCCTCGGGCACGACGATGAAGCCGATCTTCCAGCTCGCCAAACGGGCCGAGCGCAAGCGCGTTGCCTACGCTGAAGGCGAGGAGGAACGCGTGCTGCGCGCGGTGCAGGTCGTCGTCGACGAGAACCTCGCGCGGCCGGCGCTGATCGGTCGCCCTGACGTCATCGCAGCGCGCTGCGAGAAGTTCGGGCTGCGGCTGAAGGCCGGCAAGGACTACGACCTCGTCAACACCGAGCACGACGACCGTTATCGCGACTACTGGCAGACGTACCACAAGATGACGGCGCGCAAGGGCGTGACCGCGCAGCTGGCGAAGATCGAGATGCGGCGACGGCTCACGCTGATCGCCGCGATGATGCTGCACAAGGGCGAGGTCGACGGCATGCTCTGCGGCACCTGGGGCACGACGCATCTGCACCTGCGCTACATCGACCAGGTGATCGGGCTGCGCGAAGGCGTGAAGACGTACGCTTGCATGAACGGGCTGATCCTGCCCGGCCGCCAGGTGCAGCTCGTCGACACCCATGTCAACTACGACCCGAGCGCCGAGCAGCTCGCCGAGATCACCGTCATGGCTGCCGAAGAGATGATGCGCTTCGGGCTGCAGCCCAAGGCGGCGCTCCTGTCGCACAGCAACTTCGGATCGAGCGACCAGCCTTCGGCGGTGAAGATGCGCCAGGCGCTGGACATTCTTCAGCGCATCGCGCCGTGGCTGGAGGTCGACGGCGAAATGCACGGCGACGCGGCGCTTGACGCCGGCTACCGCCGAGAGCTCATGCCCGACAGCACGCTGACCGGCGAGGCCAACCTGCTGGTGCTGCCCAACATCGACGCCGCCAACATCTCTTACAACCTGCTCAAGCAGGCGGCCGGCGGCGGTATCGCGATCGGGCCGGTGCTGCTCGGAGCAGCCAAGCCGGTGCACATCCTGACCCCTTCCGCCACCGTGCGACGCATCGTCAACATGACGGCGCTCACGGTCGCGGACGCCAACGCGGCGCGCTGAACGGTCCGCCGGCCGACCAAGCACGTCCGGTGCCTGCACCGCAAGTGCGGCGCAATATCCGCCGGTGGCCGGTGGCTTTGTGACAATCGCGGGTCAACCTGCCCGTCGAGCCGATTGAGCCACAGCATCAGCGCTTCGTGCCTTGCTTCGCCAAGCTTGTCTTGAGTGTGTGCAGCTACTCACTCGCAGGCCGTATTGCACAAATTTGAGGCACAGGCTTGAGGTTTCGTGCCCGATTCGGTACCATCACGGTTTCAGGATTCAGGGAAAACCCGTGTCTCTTTCCGGCCAGGCGAAGGCGTGGCAAGCCCTTCACAGGGCGGGACTTGCGACCCCCTTCACTGGCGCCATGTCGGCGGCCCGTGAATGAAAGGGCCGAAGGTCCAGGACATCGGCGGCAAGGCCTGTGCGTTGCCGGCCCCAGAGGCGCAGACCACCGGTCGCGTGATGCGCGCTGGCGGTCGCATCCCCTACCCGAAGAATTTTTTACACCGTTGATCGCGGTGCGCTCTTGCCCAGCGCCTTTGTGATCGAGGGTGAGCAGATTTGTGTAACCAAGGAGGAACGAGACCATGCTTTTGCAGACCGTCCGTCCGAACATCGTCCAAGCGATCCGCGCGTATCGCGTGGAGGACTTGCAGCAGTCGGCGCAAGACGCCGGCCAGCATTTCCTCTACGCGAATCTGACGACGGCCCAATCCAAGCAAGAGGTGCTCGACGCCATCGCCGAGTCCTTCCTCTTTCCGGTCTCGTACGGCAAGAACCTGGATTCCCTCTACGACTGCATGACCGACCTCGTGCACAAGGCCGGCCAGCAGCCGGGCTTCGTGGTCGTGCTGGAGCAGTTGCCCGACAACCCCCGGTTCGATCGCGAGGCGCGCGAGCAGCTGCTCGATGTCTTCCGCGATGCCGCCGACTTCTGGGCGGAGCGAAAAATACCATTCAGGTGCTTCTATTCTTTTCAGTAGCCCGCTCCCAAGAACAAGGGTCATGGGAGCGGGCGACGGAAGTGGCCCAGAACGTCGCGGAGAAGCCGGCAAAGGCTTCCAAGAATGCCGCCAATGCCAGCTTCGGCATGAACATGCCGCTGATGAGCAGTGCCTTCGACACGGCGATGTGGCTCAACGCGGCTTGAGCCGGTTGCTCCACGAAAAAGGCGACCCTCGGGTCGCCTTTTTCATGAGTCGCTCAGCCTAGCGACTGCGCCAGCTGCAGATAGTCGGCCACCGGCACCTCTTCGGCGCGACGCTGGACATCGAAGCTGCCAACGAAGCCTCGTTCGTCCAGCCAACGTCCGAGGGTGTGGCGCAGCAGCTTGCGGCGCTGCGAGAAGGCGACGCCGACCAGCTCGCCCAGCAGCACCGGGTTCACTGGCGCGACTTGCAGCAGCGGGAGCATGCGCACCACGGCCGACTCGACCCGCGGCGGCGGCTCGAAGGCCTCGGGCGGCACGTCCAGCACGGACTCCACGTCGTAGCGCCACTGCAGCATCACCGACAGCCGGCCGTACTCCTTGCCGCCGGGACCGGCGGCCATGCGCTCGACAACTTCCTTCTGCAGCATGAAGTGCTGGTCCTCGACATGCTCGACCGCCCCGAGCAGATGAAACAGGATGGGCGTCGAGATGTTGTAGGGCAGGTTGCCGACCACACGAAGCGAGCGGCCGGCCTCGCGCGCCAGCGCGGAGAAGTCGACCTTCAGCACGTCCGCCTCGATGACCGTGAGCTCGGGCCTTCGACGCAGCCGGGCGGCCAGATCGCGGTCGAGCTCGATCACCGTGAGGCGCTCGCTGCGCGCGACCAGCGGGTCGGTCATGGCGCCGAGACCGGGACCGATCTCCACCAGCGCATCGCCCGGATGCGGGTCGATGGCTTCGACGATGCGATGGAGGATCGCGCTGTCCGTCAGGAAGTGCTGGCCGAAACGCTTGCGGGCGATGTGCTTCACGCGCTCAGGTCGGCGGCTCTCGCCTCTCGATGTAGGCGCGCGCCCGGAGGTCGCGCAGCCACTCGGCGTAGGCCGGCTCGAACTTCTGCTCGCGCAGGACATTGCGCGCCTGCTCGCGCTGCTGCTTGGCGTCGAGCGACACCTGGCGTCGCTCCAACACCTGGATCAGGTGCACGCCGAAGCGCGACACCACGGGGTCGGACACACCGCCCAGGGGCAAGGCGTTCATCGTTTCCTCGAACTCCGGCACGAACTGGCCGGGGTAGGCCCATCCGAGGTCGCCACCTTGCGCGGCGCTGCCGTCCTCGGAGTTCTCCCGCGCGAGCTGCTCGAACGTCTTGCTGCGTGCCACGATCTGCCGCTTGAAATCGCTCAGCCGCCCGATGGCCGCATCCTGTGACAGCTGGGCCGATGTGCGCAGCAGGATGTGCCGGGCGCGGGTTTGGGTGACCGAGAACGCGCCGGCCTCGCGGCGATCCACCACCTTCAGCGCGTGGAAACCAGCGCCCGTGCGCAGCGGCGTGGTCGCCACCTCGCCTGCCTTGAGCGAGCGCACGTGGGCGACGAAGACGTCGGGAAGCCGATCGGCGGGTCGCATGCCGATGACGCCGCCCTGCGCCCGGTTGGCATCCTCGGAGACCTCGCGCGCGACGGCCTCGAAGGCTTCGCCGGCCCGCACCCGCGCGAGCGCCGCGTCGAGGCGGGCGCGCCGTTCGGCCACCACGGTGTCGGTGGCGCCTTCAGGCACGGTCACCAAAATCTGGGCAATGTTGTATTCGATCGCGGCCCCGGCCTGCGCGCGCTGCTTGTCGAGCAGCGCGTCGATCTCGGCATCGGTCACGCGGATGCGGCCTTGCACCTCGCGCTCGCGGATGCGCTCGACCATGATCTGGTCGCGGATGTTGTTGCGGAAACGTCCGTAGTCGACACCGTCGGCGGCCAGCCTCTGGCGAAGCTGCGCCATCGTCACCTGGTTCTGCACCGCGACGTTGGCCACCGCGCGGTCCAGCTCGGCCTCGTCGACGCGCGCGCCGTTCTCGCGCGCATGGGTGATCTGCACCCGCTCGTCGATGAGCGCATCGAGCACCTGCGCGCGCAGCTCTGCCGGCGGGGGCAGCTTGGCACCTGCCCGGGTGGCGCTGTCGCGCACGCGCGCCAGGCGCTGCTCGAGCTCGCTGGCAGTGACCAGCTCCTGATTGACCACGGCGACGATGTAGTCGGCGGTCCGCGGAGCGGTACGCGTGCCGCCGGCAGCTTGCGCCCACGCCGCCGGCGCGGCCAGGCACAGGGCAGCAGCCAGCGCGGCGGCCAGGGCTTGGCGGGTCGAGCGGATGAGGACTTCAGTCATAGAACGTCGTGGTCGCGGGAGCGGGGCGGTCGTCGCGCAGCAGGCGATAACCGGGGATATTGTCCTTCAAGACCTGCAGCGGATTCGAGCCGAGGCGAGATAGGCCCACCAGCTCCAGCTGGAGCAGCAGGCGCGTCGTCGCTTCGCTGCGGCCGGTCGACAGGCGTTCCGCGACCACGCGTCCGATCCAGCAGCCCGCGTCGTACTCCACGCCCATGATCGAGTCGGTGATGCGGCTGTCGCGCATGCTGTAGTTGATGCGGCCCACCCCGTACCAGGTGCCCTTGCAACCCTTGGCGTCGGTCCGCAATGCGCTCCTGGGAGCGGCGGAAGACTCGTCAGGGACTGGTCCGTAGAGGGGCCACTGCCAGCCCAGTTCCAGCTGTTCGGTCAGGCCGCGTGCCAAACGGTAAGTGGCGTTGACGGTGCGAAACGGTCCGGGCGAGTAGCGCAAGCCGACGATGGAGCGCACCGTGCGCCCGATGTCGGGGCTGTACTGCACCGAGCCGTCGATGGTCCAGCGCGGGAAGAGGGTGCTCGATCCCAGCAGCAGCACGTCGGAGAAGCGCTGCGTGAAGGGCGGTCCTTCGGGGGTGATGCGCTGGTCGCGGAACAGATAGCGCTGCACGATGCCCAGGCGCACTGCCTCTGCGCCTGTCAGCGGGTCGAGCAGGCGGGTGGTGATGCCGGCGGTGATCTGGTTGGCATCGGAGACGCGGTCGACGCCGGAGAACACGTTGTCGGTATAGATCGACTCGAAATTGAAGTCCTTCGCCGCCGAGTCGAAGTTGGGCAGTCCCGACTGGTCGCGGAACGGCGTGTTGACGTAGAGCAGGCGCGGCTCCAGGGTCTGCCGCACGGCGCGGCCCAGCCAGGTCGTGTCGCGCTCCAGCACCCAGGCGCTGTCCAGGCTGAAGGTGGGGATGACGCGACTCGCGCTGCGCCGGCCGTCCTCCAGCGGGCGGTCGAGGGAATACGACGCGGCGTTCAGCGTCATGCGGGGGGTGAGCGTCCATCCCGGCGTGATCCACGGGCGGGCGATCGAGGCCAGCGCATGCACGCGCGTGCCGGTGGGTCGAGCCGGATCGACGATCTCGACGGGCTTGGCGAAACGGTTGAATTCGCCCTCGAAGGCGAGCTCGAAATCGCCGTAGCGGCGCAGCGTGCGCGCGCCGATCTGCGGCAGACGCTCGTACAGGTGCGTCACGAGAGCTTGCGGCTGCGCCTGCGCCGTCGACACCGCGGGGTCGATGGGACTCTCCGCGTTTTGCAGCACCTGCCAGCGCATCGCGCGCACATAGGTGGTCCAGTCGCCCAGCGGTCGCGTGGCGTTCAGTTCGGACAGCAGCAGCCGCGGCGTGAGGCTCGGCAGATCGCGCGGGAAGTCCTTCCAGTAGTCGTTGTCCGAAACGCGCAGCACGCGTGCCCGCAGTTGCGTGTCGCCGATCAGCGATGCGTCGTGCTGCCATGCGAAGGCATGCCGCTCGCGTCCGATCAGGCGGTCTTCGGGCATGAGGTCGAGATTGACCTTGCCCGTGTAGCGTGGCTCGAGGTAGCGGAACTCGCTGCCCAGCGATACGCCGCGCTTGACGCTGATGCCGGGGGTCAGGGTCGCGTCGCGGTTGGGCGCGATGTTCCAGTAGTACGGCACCGAGGTCTGCAGGCCGCTCTTGCTGTCGAGGTTGATGTTGGGGGGCAGCCAGCCCGACTTGCGCGCGTCGCTCAGCGGGAAGCTCAGCACCGGCGCGCCCAGGATGGGCACGCCCATGAAGCGCAGCACGGCGCCTTCCGCGATGCCTTCGTTGGCCTCGAAATCCATCTTCACCCGGCTGGTGGACAGCAGCCAGTCGGGGTCGCCGCTGCCGTCGGCCGGGCAACTGGTGTAGGTCGCGCCGATGGCGACGGCGCGCTGGTCGTCGATGAAGTCGATGCGCTGCGCCGAGCCGCCGGCGCCCGTGCGGCTGAAGTAGTAGCTCGGGTTGAGGAAGAAGCCTTCGAAGCGCTCGACGCGAAGCTGCAGCTCCGGCCCGCTGTAGATGTTGCCGTCGCGGCTGATTCGCACGCTGCCGCGCGCGATGGCCAGGTCTTCGGGATGGTCGTAGCTGAGACGGTCGGCGCGCAGGACGATGCCTCCGCGGCGGAATTCGGCGTCGCCTTCGGCGATGGTCTCGAGATCGGGGCGGCCGCGAATCTCGCGCGCGAGCAGCACGATCGGCAGCTTCTTGCCGGCGTCGCCGCGCAGCGGCGCGCGCAGCGTGGTCGACAGCTCCAGCGCGATGCCGGTATCGGGCACCTGCTGCGCGCCGGCGCCGCCGCCGAGCATCGCCAAGGCGGCGGCCACCGGCGCGAGGCGCGCAGGCGGCGTGCGGGGATCGGTGCGAGAGCGGCGCAGCAAGTGAGAACGAGCGCTGAGGAAAGCTCTGCCGACCGGGCCCGCCTGTCGACGTGCAGGCGTGGCGGGTGGCAGCGGCGTGGGGGCTGGTTTGTAGAATTGATTATCCATGAGGGTGCCGGCGTGGCGTGAGCAGCTGTCACCGTCGCCGCCTGAGTTTCCGGCCGACCCGCACCGACACGATGACCTCGACTCCCTCCTCCTCAGCCGCTGCCGCCATCGCGTGGACCGACGACGCACGCCGCGAGCGCTTCGATCGATGGCTTGCCGCGGTCGGGCCTCGCCATGGCCTGCAGCCGCAAACGCTTCGCTCGGCCTCCAGCGACGCCAGCTTTCGCCGCTATTTCCGCATCGTCGGGCAGGACGCGTCATTCATCGTGATGGACGCGCCCCCGGCCCACGAAGACGTGCGGCCGTTCGTGCACGTCGCGCAGCTGATGCACGCGGCCGGCCTGCATGCACCGCTCGTCGTGGAGCAGAGCGTCGACGAGGGCTTTCTGCTGCTCAGCGACCTCGGCTCCCGGCTCTATCTCGACGAGCTGAACGCGGCGGTCGCCGCCGGCGACACGGCGACGGTCACCCGGCTGATGCGCGACGCCATCGCATCGCTGCTGGTGTGGCAGCAGCAGGTGGACGCGAGCACCCTGCCGCCCTACGACGAGGCGTTGCTGCGCCGCGAGATGCAGCTCTTTCCCGACTGGTGCGTGGAGCGCGAATACGGGCGCACCTGGGGCGACGCGGAGCAGGCGCAGTGGAAGTCGGTGACCGATCTGCTGGTGCGCAGCGCGCTCGCGCAGCCCACGGTGGCCGTCCACCGCGACTACATGCCGCGCAACCTGATGACGAGCACGCCCAACCCGGGCATTCTCGATTTCCAGGATGCGGTGCGGGGCCCCATCACCTACGACGTCGCTTCGCTGCTGCGCGACGCGTTCATCAGCTGGGACGAGGAGCAGGAGATCGACTGGGCCGTGCGTTATTGGCAGCAGGCCAGGCAGACGGGCCTGCCGGTGGCCGACGACTTCGGCGACTTCTGGCGCCAGCTCGAATGGATGGGCCTGCAGCGCCATCTGAAGGTGCTGGGAATCTTCTGCCGCCTGAAGCACCGCGACGGCAAGCCGAAGTACAGCGAGGACCTGCCGCGCTTCTTCCGCTACGCCCACCACGTGGCGTCGCGCTACAACGGGCTTGGAGCGCTCGCGCGGCTCATCGAGCCGCTGATGGGCGAAACGCGCACGGACGTGTTCTTCTAGCCCTCACGCGACGGCGGCCACGCGCCGCTTCGTCTCGCACCCGGCCGCGATCAGCCAGGGATCGCGGTCTTCGCCGCCGAAGGTCTGCAACAGGAAGTCGACGAAGGCACGCGTGCGGGCCGGCACGTGCTTTCGGGTGGGCATGGCCGCGTACAGCGTGATCGTCAGCAGGTGCCATTCGGGCAGCACGCGCTCCAGCGCGTGCTCGAGCAGGGCGTCCTCGACGACGAACGACGGCAGGCCCGAGATGCCCAGGCCGTGGAGCGCGGCGGCGTAGAGCGTGTCGGTGTGGATGGTGCCCAGCACCGGCCGGTGCGGCGTCAGCGTGAACGAGTCCCCGGCGGGCTCGTCGTCGCCATGGTTGCCCCGCATGAACGTGATCTCGCGCAGGAAGGTCGGAAGCATGGCCTCGTGCAGCACGAGGTCGTGCGGGTGCTCGGGCCGGCCGTTCTTGTCCAGGTACTCCGGCGAGGCGCAGGCGATCACCTCCGAGCACGCCAGGCGGCGCGCCACGAAGTCGCCGTCGAGCGGGCGTCGGCCCATGCTGATGATGCTGACATCGAAGTTCTCGTCCACGGTCTCCACCGGCCCCGGCGCCGACAGCTCGAGAGTGATCTTCGGGTACAGCGCGTGGAAGCGCGGCAGGTGCTTGGCGAGCTGGTGCACGGCGAACGCGGGCGGTGCCAGGATGCGCAGGTGGCCGCGCGGTTCGGTGCTGGCGGTGCTGGCCAGCGCCTCGGCTTCCTCGACCTCCGTGAGGATCTGGCGCGTGCGCTCGAGGTAGGCCTCTCCGATGTCGGTGAGCGCGAGGCGTCGCGTCGTGCGGTTGATGAGGCGTGCCCCGAGGTGCTCCTCGAGGTCGGCCACCAGCCGCGTGACGACGGCGGGCGAGAGGTTCATCTCACGGGCGGCGGCGGCGAAGCTGCCCGAGTCGATGACCCGGCAGAAGACACGCATGGAATGCAGTCGGTCCATCGGAATCCCCCAGATTCTTTCCGATACTGAAATGGCGCATTTAATCTTAAGTGGTTTATTGATGGTCGCGCAATGCCTACAGTTCACCCCATCGATGAGCCGAACACAAACCAAGCGACTCACCGAGGTGGACAAGACGGCCTCTGACAACCAACCGACCGCCCTGCCCGAAACGTCAACCTCTGCTTTGAATGAAGGAATCATCATGAACGCCAAGCAAATCGCCGCCGTCGTCGCTCTCGCTTTCGCCGGCACCGCCGCCTTCGCCGTGGAAGCCACCCAGGACGAAGCCGTCCCCGCGTCCACGCTGTCGCGCGTCTCCGTGCAGCAAGCCGCGCAGCCGCAAGCGTCCGGCGCCGTGGTCCAGAACCTGGGCGAAGCGACCCAGTTCGCCGACGTGCCGGCGATCCGCAGCCGCGACGAAGTGCGCGCCGAAGCGCGTGCCGCCGCCCGTGCCAGCCGCATCAACACGCTGTACGTCGGCGCCTGATCAACGAACGAACATCGAAAGGACACTCAACATGAACGCCAAGCAAATCTTCGCCATCCTCGCCATCGCGATGGCCGGCAACGTGGCCATGGCCGTCGAAGCCACCCAGGACGAAGTCCAGCCCGTGTCGACGCTGAGCCGCGCCGAAGTGCAGGCCCGGATCGCGACGCCGGTGGACGGCCTCCTGATGAGCGGCGGCGAAGCCACCGTGTTCATCGACCGCCCGGTTGCTTCGACGACGCTGAGCCGCGACGACGTGCGCGCCGAAGGCAGCGCACTGGCCCACGCCAATCGCTTCAACGAGCTCTACGTCGGCTGATCGAGCCGACCCGCGCGCCCGGTCCTCCGGGTGTCGCGGCAACAGCCAACCGGCCGTCAGGCCGGTTTTTTCATTCGGGCGGCGGGTTGCCTCGGGGACCGACAATCGGGGCCCCATGCTGAGAATCACCGAACTGCGTCTGCCGCTGAATCACGCCGAGGACGCGCTGCGGCCGGCCATCGTCAAGCGCCTGGGCATCCGCGATGCGCAGCTGCGGCGCTTCACGATCTTCAAGCGCAGCCACGATGCGCGCAAGAAGCATGCGATGGTGTTCATCTACACCGTCGACTGCGACGTGACCGACGAGGCGCAGGTCGTGCAGCGCCTGGCCGGCGACCGCCATGTCGCGCCGGCGCCGGACACCGGCTACCGTCTGGCCGGCCACGCGCCTGCCGGCTTCAACGCCAATGGACGGCTGCGCCCGCTCGTCATCGGCTTCGGCCCGTGCGGCATCTTCGCCGCGCTGATCCTCGCGCAGATGGGCCTTCGCCCCATCGTGCTCGAGCGCGGCAAGGCGGTGCGCGAGCGCACCAAGGACACCTGGGGCTTGTGGCGCAAGCGCGTGCTGGAGCCCGAGTCGAACGTGCAGTTCGGCGAGGGCGGTGCGGGCACCTTCTCGGACGGGAAGCTCTACAGCCAGATCAGCGACCCGCGGCACCTCACGCGCAAGGTGCTGACGGAATTCGTCAAGGCCGGCGCACCCGAGGAGATCCTGTTCGTCAGCAAGCCGCACATCGGCACCTTCCGCCTGGTCGGCATGGTCGAGAAGATGCGCGCCGACATCGAAGCACTCGGCGGCGAGATCCGCTTCCAGCAGCGCGTCACCGACCTGCTGATCGAGGAGGGGCAGGTGCGCGGGGTGACGCTGGCCTCGGGAGACGCGCTGCGCGCCGACCACGTCGTGCTCGCCCTCGGCCACAGCGCTCGCGACACCTTCGCCATGCTGCATGCGCGCGGCGTGTATCTGGAGGCCAAGCCGTTCTCGGTGGGTTTTCGCATCGAGCATCCGCAGTCGCTGGTCGACCGCGCGCGGTTCGGCCCGAACGCCGGCCACCCGTTGCTTGGCGCCGCCGACTACAAGCTGGTGCACCACGCACGCAACGGCCGCTCGGTGTACAGCTTCTGCATGTGTCCCGGCGGCACGGTGGTCGCGGCCACGTCGGAGCCCAACCGCGTCGTCACCAACGGCATGAGCCAGTACTCGCGCAACGAGCGCAACGCCAATGCCGGCATCGTCGTCGGGATCACGCCTCAGGACTACGTGCTCGATCGCGGGCGGGACGGACCGGTGAGCCCGCTCGACGGCATTGCCTTCCAGCGGCAGTGGGAGTCGCGCGCCTTCGAGCTGGGCGGCGGCACCTACGACGCGCCGGGGCAGCTCGTCGGTGACTTCCTGCGCGGGCAGCCGTCGACGGCGTTCGGCAGTGTGCTGCCGTCGTACAAGCCGGGCGTGCACCTCACCGACCTGGCGACGAGCCTGCCGGCGTACGCGATCGAGGCGATCCGCGAGGCGCTTCCGGCCTTCGAGCGCCAGATTCCGGGCTTCGCGATGAACGACGCGGTGCTCACGGGCGTGGAGACGCGCACCTCGTCGCCGCTGCGCATCACGCGCGGCAAGGACTACCAGAGCCTCAACGTGAAGGGGCTGTACCCGGCCGGCGAAGGCGCGGGGTATGCCGGCGGAATCATGTCGGCGGGGGTCGATGGAATCGAAGTCGCCGAAGCGGTCGGGCTGGCGATGCTGTCCGCGTAGCTCACGGCCGCGTGTACCACAGGTCCTGGATCGCCACCGCCTTCATCGGCGCCACGCCGTCCGTCGCCAGGTAGGCATTCACCCGCTTCAGCATGTCCTGCGACAGGCGCTCGATGCCGTGCGGGCCGGCCAGCTCCAGCGTGCTGAACGCGCCGATGCTGAGCTCGAGCAGCAGGCTCACCTCGCGCAGACGACGTTGAACGGCCGACTTGGTGGAAGCGTCGCCGGCATCGAACGCCACACGCGTCTTCACCAGCGTGCCGTCGCGCGTGGTGGCACGCACTTCGCCGGACGTGACCCACTTGGGCTGTGCTCGCCCGGCGCCGGTCCACGAATCGGCGAGGTTGAGCCAGCGGATGCCGCCCACGATGCCCATCGGCACGGCGATGATCGTGGCGATCGCGGCCACGATGAGCAGCACGCGGCGCGTGTCGCTGCTGCGCGGGGGAGGAGCGAGGGGGGCGGGCGGCATGGGCGCTTCGATTCGACCTCATGCGCGCGCCGGTCGAAAGGCCGAACAGCCGGCGTCGCCGGCCGTTCATCGAGCGATGGTGCCCTCAGGGGCAGGCAGCCATCACCTGCGCCACGGCCGCGGTCAGCTTCTTGCCGTACGGCACATGCAGGAATTCGTTGGGACCATGCGCGTTGCTCTTGGGCCCCAGCACGCCGCAGACCAGCATCTGTGCCCGCGGGAATCCCTGCTGCAGCATGTTCATCAGCGGGATCGTGCCGCCCTGGCCGATGTAGCCGCAGGGTGCGCCGAAATGGGTCTGCGACGCCGCGTTCAGCGCCTGCTCGAGCCACGGCGCAAGCTCGGGCGCGTTCCAGCCGGTCGCGCCTTGCGCCCCGACGCGGCCGTCAGGGTGGAAGGTCACCTTCGCGTTGTAGGGCGCGTTGTCCTCCAGCAAGGTCTTCAGCGTCTGCGCGGCCTGGTGGCCGTCGACCAGGGGCGGCAGGCGCAACGACAACTTGAAGGCGGTGAAAGGCCGCAGCACGTTGCCCGCGTTCTTCAGCTCGGGAAAGCCGTCGACGCCGGTGACCGACAGCGTGGGCTTCCAGGTGCGGTTGATCAGCGCCTGCACCGGATCTGTGGTGGTGGGCAGGGCCGGACCGCCATCGGCACCGCAGGCCCACGGAAAGCGCTTCCACACCTCGTCGCCGAGGATCCGGGCGGTGGCGCGGGCCTGCTCGACGCGCTCGGCAGGGATCGAGCAATGGAAGCTGTGGGGCAGCAGCTCGCCGGTCTTCGAGTCCTCGAGGCGGTCGAGCACCTGGCGCAGGATGCGAAAGCTCGACGGCACCAGCCCGCTGGCGTCGCCCGAGTGCACGCCCTCGGTCAGGATCTCGACCTTCAGCGTGCCGGTCACGTTGCCGCGCAGGCTGCTGGTCATCCACAGCTGGTCGTAGTTGCCGGCGCCGCTGTCCAGGCACACCACCAGTCCGACGTCGCCCAGGCGCGGACGCAGCAGGTCGATGTAGGCGGGCAGATCGAAGGAGCCGCTTTCCTCGCAGCTTTCGATGATGCCGACGCAGCGCGGGCGGGGCAGGCCCTGCTTGTCCAGCGCCAGGATGGCGGTGATCGAGGCATAGATCGCGTAGCCGTCGTCGGCGCCGCCGCGGCCGTAGAGCAGGCCGTTCTCGTACTTCGGCGTCCAGGGGCCCAGGTCGCTGCGCCAGCCGTTGAACTCCGGCTGCTTGTCGAGGTGACCGTACAGGCAGATGGTGTCGGTGCTGCCCGGCCTGGTGGACGGCACTTCGAAGAAGATGACCGGCGTGCGACCTTCCAGGCGCACGATCTCCAGCTTCAGCCCTTCGATCTTCTTGCGCTCCACCCATTGCGCGGCGTCGCGCACGACCCGCTCGATGTAGCCGTTCTTCTGCCAGTCGGCATCGAACATCGGGCTCTTGGCGGGAACGGCGATGTAGTCGGTGAGGGCTGGAACGATTTCCTCGTCCCAGGTGCGTTGGGCGAAGGCGCCGAGCGCGGCGGCTTCGTCGGGTTGCACCGGCAGCAGCGGGTCGCGTGCGTTCATGGTGGGCTCCTTTTTGGGGAAGCGACGAGTTTAGGACTGGCGTTGCGCCAGCCAGGCATCGAGAGCGGCAAAGACCTCGTGCCGCTCGGGCTCGTTGAGGATTTCGTGGAAGAGCGCCGGAAATTCGCGTGCCGTCACCACTGCGCCCGGCGCGGCGGCGGCAAAGGCGGCGCTGCCACGCGGCGCGACGCAGCGGTCGCTGCCGGCATACAGCAACAGCGTGGGCACCTTCCAGCGCGGCGCCTCTTGCAGCACGAGCCGGCCGCCGTCGACGATGAAGCGCACGAGCCTGGGTGTGACGCGCCCGTGGACCAGCGGGTCGCTGGCATACGCCTGCACCACCGCCGGATCGCGCGAGATCCACTCCGGCCGCAGACCATTGCCGACGGCGAGGTCGGGCGCCAGCGGCCCGGCCACGGCAAGCATCATCTTCTGCACGGCGTTCATTCCCGGATCGAGCGCCGGCGAGCTCAGCACCAGCGCATCGACCGGCCGATGCCAGGCCGCGGGCGACGGCGCGAGACCTTCGGCGATGAAGCGGGCGGCGACGAGTCCGCCGAGGCTGTGGCCCAGCAGCACCAGCGGACCCGGTCGCTGCCCGCGCACGCTGTCGATGACGGCTGCAAGGTCGCGCACCAGGTCGTCGCCGTCGCCCAGCCGGCCCTTCGCCCCCTCGCTCTGTCCATGGCCCCGGTGATCGTGCCCGGCAACGTGCCAGCCGAGGCGGTTCAGGTGCTCGGCGACATGGCCATAGCGGCCGATGTGCTCGCCCAGTCCGTGCACGATGAGCACCGTGCCGCGCGGCGATGGTGCCGGCCAGTGGCGGAGATGCAGCGTCAGGCCGTCGGCGGTCGTGAGCGTCGTCGTGTTCATCGGGCGCCAGTGTAGAGACGGGCCACTGTCCGGTGCGTGACTGATGTGCCGTGACCGCTGCGCCAGGATGGCGGCGCATTCCCGAGGAGACATTCCATGAACGACTTCTTCCAGCTCGACATCGCCGACGGCATCGCCCACCTGCAGCTCAACCGGCCGGAGCGCATGAACACCATGGCACCGCCCTTCTTCCCCGCCTTCCGCGACGCGGTGCAGGCGCTGCACGACGGCGGCGATGCGCGCGTGCTGGTGGTGTCGTCGACCGGCAAGCACTTCAGCGCCGGCATGGCGCTGGACACCTTCGCCGGCGGCGGACCGATGCTCCAGCTGAAGAGCGCGCGGGCGCGGCTCAGTTTCCAGGACGGCCTGCGCAGGCTGATGCGCTGCTTCGACGTGCTCGACAGCGCACGCCTGCCGGTGCTTTGCGCGGTGCAAGGCGGGTGCATCGGCGGCGCGCTCGACCTGGCCGCTGCCTGCGACATGCGCTATTGCAGCGCCGATGCCTTCTTCTGTGTGCAGGAGATCAACATCGGCATGGCCGCCGACCTGGGCGTGCTGCAGCGGCTGCCCAAGCTGATGGCGCCGGGCATGGTCCGCGAGCTGGCCTTCACCGGCGAGCGTCTCGGTGCGGCGCGCGCGCTGGAACTGGGCCTGGTGAACGCGGTGCTGCCCGATGCCGAGTCCCTGCTCGAACACACGATGAACGTGGCGCGCACGGTCGCGGCCAAGTCGCCGCTGGCCGTCGCTGCCAGCAAGCTTGCGCTGAACCAGGCGCGCGACCACGGCACGGCCGCCGCGCTGGAGCAGATGACCCTGCTGCAGAGCGCGGTGTTCGACACCGGCGAGATGGCCGAGGCCATTGCGGCGTGGCAGGGCAAGCGCGCGCCGCGCTTCGATCCCCTGGACCCGGTGCCCGAAGGTCTCTGAGGGATCAGACGCCGGCCTTGGCGAGCACCACCACCGACACGCCGCGCGCGGGCTTCAGCGCATCGCCGTTCTGGTACGAATGCGGCAGGTTGCCGGGAAAGGCCAGCACGTCGCCCGTGTCCAGCTCGTAGCGCTCGCCGGCGACCATCAGGTTGACGCGTCCGTCCAGGCAGGTGAAGAACTCGCGCGTGCCCGGCAGATGCGGCGTGCCGCCCATCACCGCGCCCGGCTCGAAATCCATCACCTCCATCAGCTCCTCGGGCACCGGCTCGGGCACCAGCGCGCGGATGTTGACGCCGCGGCCCTTGGTGCGCGTGGCCACCTCGTCGGCCGGCCACTGGCGCACCATCGCCCGGGGCGAGGCCAGCAGCTCGTCGATCGGCACGCCCAGCGCACCGGCCACCTTGACGAGCACGGCGAGCGACGGATTGCCGTCACCCGACTCCAGGTTCGCGATCGTCGAGCGCGGCACCGCCGCGGCCTTGGCCAGCGCGTCCTGCGTCAGCGCGCGGGTATGGCGCAGGCTGACGAGGTTGCGCGCCAGGTGGCTGGCGGTGCGGGCATCGGGGCGGTCGGCGGGCGGCGTGCTCATTCGATCGCGATTGTGCGACGACGGCGCAGACGCTTCGCCAATCTGTTGGACGCAGCGCTCGTCGCTTGCGGGCCGCAGCCCTATCGTCGGGTCACCTCCTGACGAAAGCCAACCATGTCTCGCTCACCCACCTCGAATCCAACGCTGCGCGGCCTGCGCGTGGCGATCACCGGCGGCACCTCGGGCCTCGGCCTGGCCTTGCTGCGCCAGCTGCACGCGCAAGGCGCCCAGGTCGCCTTCGTCGCCCGCGACGCCGCGCGCGTGGCCGCCGTGGCAGGCGAACTGGCGGGCAGCCACGGCATCGCCGGCGACGTCTCGCGCAAGACCGAAACGCATGCGTTGGCGATCCAGATCGCCAGTGCGCTCGGCGGCCTGGACGTGCTGGTCAACAACGCCTCCAGCCTGGGTCCCGTGCCGCTGGCGCTGCTGGCCGACACCGACTGCGAAGACCTGGAGGCCGCGCTCGCCACCAACCTGGTCGGCCCGTTCCGGCTGACCAAGGCGCTGCTCGGCGCACTGAGCGCATCGGCGCGCGCCGGACGGCGGCCGCTGGTGATCAACATCGGCAGCGATGCCGCCCTCACGCCGTATGCCGGCTGGGGCGCCTACGGTGCGAGCAAGGCCGCGCTGGTGCATCTGTCGCGCACCTGGGACGAGGAGCTGCGCGACCACCATGTGCGCGTGCTTGCGGTCGATCCGGGCGACATGGACACGCCGTTGCACGCACTCGCAGTGCCCGATGCGGATCCCGCCACCCTGAAGCGGCCCGAAGCGTCGGCGCGCGAGATCGTCGAGCTGATCGAGCGCCATCGCGAACCGGCGGAGGCAAGGGCATGAAGGCAGCGCAGCGACCCGTGCAGCGGCCGGCCGATGCACGGCTGCTGGTCATCGACGGCGCCGGCGATCTGCACCACGTGCGGCGCGCGCAGCTGGCCGACTGGCTGCGGCCCGGCGACCTGCTGATCGCCAACGATGCCGCCACGCTGCCGGCCAGCCTGGCCGGAGTGCACCGACCCGGCGGCGCGACCATCGAAGTGCGACTGGCCGGCCGGCGCTCGCTGGCGGTCGACGACGTGCGCGAGTTCGTCGCCATCGTCTTCGGCGCAGGCGACCACCGCACGCGCACCGAGGACCGCGCCGCGCCGCCGCCGCTGCAGGCGGGCGACACGCTCGCGCTCGGCCCGCTGGAGGCCTCGGTGCTGCGGCGTCTCGATCATCCGCGGCTGATCGCGCTGCGCTTTCACGGCACGCCGGACGCGATCTGGGCCGGCATCGCGCGGCATGGCAAGCCGATCCAGTACGCGCACGTCGCCGCGCCGATGGCGCTGTGGGACGTGTGGACGCAGGTGGCCGCACTGCCGGTCGCGTTCGAGCCGCCGTCGGCAGGCTTCGTGCTCGATTGGCGCCTGCTGGGCGCGCTGAAGGCGCGCGGCGTCGGCTTCGCGACGCTGACGCATGCGGCGGGCCTGTCGTCGACAGGCGATCCGGCGCTCGATGCGCGCCTGCCGTTCGACGAGCCGTACCACGTGCCGCCGGCCACTGTCGAGGCCATTGCGCGCACCGAGGCGGCGGGCGGGCGCGTCATCGCGCTGGGCACCACCGTGACCCGCGCGCTCGAACACGCGGCCTCGCGTCCCGGCGGCCTGCGGGCCGGCGACGGCGTGGCCGATCAGCGCATCGGCCCGCACACGACGCTGCGCGTGGTGGACGCCATCGTCAGCGGCACGCACGAGCCGGGCACCAGCCACTACGAGCTGCTGCGGGCGTTCGCCAGCGACGACGTGCTGCGGCGAGCCAGCGATGAGCTGGAGCAACGCGGCTACCTCACCCACGAGTTCGGCGACTCGGTGCTGCTGGCCCGCGTGACGGGGCGCAGCGCCGCGTCAGCGCAGGGAAAGCGTCATGACGCCCTGGCTGAAACCTGATCAGACCGCACGCTCGAACTTGAACACGCCCACGCTGGCCATCAGGTTAGGAAAGCGCCGCACCACGCGGCCGTCCTGGATGCCGAACGCGTCGAGCACGCGCAAGCCGTCCTTGCGCGCCAGCACCTCGAAGTCGGCATAGGTGCCGACGCGGATGTTGGGCGTGTCGTACCACTGGTACGGCAGCGTCTTGGTCACCGGCATGCGGCCGGTGACGACGCGCAGGCGATTCGGCCAGTGGGCGAAGTTGGGAAAGCTGACGATGCCGATGCGCCCCACGCGCGCCGTCTCGCGCAGCATGCGCTCGGTGTTGCGCAGGTGCTGCATCGTGTCGAGCTGCAGGACGACGTCGAAGCTCTGGTCCTCGAACATCGCCAGCCCTTCCTCGAGGTTGAGCTGGATGACGTTGACGCCGCGCTTGGTGCAGGCCAGCAGGTTCTCGTCGGAGATCTCCACGCCGTATCCGGTGCACTGCCGCGTGTCGCGCAGCAGCGCGAGCAGCTCGCCGTTGCCGCAGCCGAGGTCGAGCACCCGCGAGCCGGGCGGCACCAGCTCGGCGATGAGCTCCATGTCCTTGCGATCGCTCATACCGCCAGTCCGCTGAACAGCGGCCCCGCGACGACCTGGTCGGCTTCCTGCGCGATGTTGTCGAAGCAGGCGCGCAGCAGCTGGTGGTAGCGCGCGTCGTCGAGCAGGAAGGCATCGTGACCGTGCGGCGCGTCGATCTCGGCGTAGCTGACGGAATGCTTGTTGTCGAGCAGCGCCTTGACGATCTCGCGCGAGCGCGCCGGCGAGAAACGCCAGTCGGTGGTGAAGCTGACGAGCTGGAACCGGCAGCTCGCCTGCGCAAAGGCCGCGGTCAGGTCGCCGCCATGGGCGCGCGCGGGATCGAAGTAGTCGAGCGCGCGGGTGATCAGCAGGTAGGTGTTGGCGTCGAAGTAGTCGCTGAACTTGTCGCCCTGGTGGCGCAGGTAGCTCTCGATCTCGAACTCGATGTCCTGCGTGCTGTAGGCGTAGTGGCCGTTGCGGATCAGGCGGCCGAACTTGCTCGCCATCACGTCGTCGCTGAGATAGGTGATGTGGCCGATCATGCGGGCCACCCGCAACCCGCGCTTGGGCACGACGCCGTGGTCGTAGTAGTGGCCGCCGTGGAAGTCGGGGTCGGTGACGATGGCGCGGCGCGCCACTTCGTTGAAAGCGATGTTCTGCGCCGACAGGTTGGGCGCCGTCGCGACCGCGATGCAGTGGCGCAGCCGGCCGGGGTGCCGCAGCGACCAGCCGAGCGCCTGCATGCCGCCCAGGCTGCCGCCCAGCACCGCGGCGAGCTGGTCGATGCCCAGCACGTCGAGCAGCCGGGCCTGCGCATCGACCCAGTCCTCCACCGTCATCACCGGGAAGTCGGCGCCGTATGGCCGGCCGGTGGCGGGATTGGCGTGCATCGGTCCGGTGGAGCCGAAGCACGAGCCCAGATTGTTGACGCCGATGACGAAGAAGCGATTGGTGTCCAGCGGCTTGCCGGGGCCGACAAGGTTGTCCCACCAACCCTCGCTGCGGTCCTGGCCTTCGTACGTGCCGGCGACGTGGTGCGAGGCATTCAGCGCGTGGCACACCAGCACCGCGTTGCTGCGCGTCGCGTTGAGCGTGCCGTAGGTCTCGAAGACCAGTGTGTAGTCGGCGAGGCGCGCACCGCTTTGCAGCGGCAGCGGCTCGGAGAAGTGCCGCGACTGCGGCGTGACATGACCCAGTGATTGCACTTGTGCGTGACCCAACGAAAAACCCGGCGCCGCCAAAGCGGGACACCGGGTGCTGGGGTCCTTCTTTAGCTGGATTTATAGAGCGCCCGCAAGCCGGAACAAATCAGCGCTGTGGGCCGCAGTGTATCCGGGACCACGGCGGGGTTGCCTTGCATCTAATTAGTCGATCGACTAATAATGAGCCATGCCCCGGCCGTCTCAAAACCTCGACGTCGCCTTGCTGCAGGCCGGCCGCGAGCTCTTTCCGCGCGCCGGCTGCGCCGGGCTGTCCGTGCGGGCGGTTGCCGAGCAGGCGGGCGCCAACCTCGGCATGTTTCACTATCACTTCAAGACCAAGGACAACTTCCTGCGCACGCTGCTGCAGCAGGTTTACGAGGAGATGTACGCCGGGCTCAGCGGCGCGGTGTCGCAGCAGGGACCCGCGGTGGAGCGGCTGCGCGCCGCGCTGGTCGCCGCCGCCGCGCTGCTGGTCACGCACCGCAAGGTGTTTGCCCGCGTCTGGATGGATGCCATCGCCGGGGAGCCGGTGGCCACCGAGTTCATGCAGCACAACGCGCCGCGCCACATCGGCCTGCTGTTCGGCCTGGTGCAGCAGGCGCAGGCCGAAGGCGCGCTGCGGGCGTTGCCGCCGTTCCAGTGCGTCGCCACGCTGCTGGGGGCAGTGGCGCTGCCGATCGTGTTCGCCTCCGGTCTGGTGGAGGTCGCCATGCCGGCAGCCGCCGTGCAGCGCCAGTTCCGCGACCAGGTGATGAGCCCCGACGCCATCGCGCAGCGCGTCGACCTGGCGCTGGCGGCGCTGCGCGCCCCCGTGGCGCCGGCAGGGTCCAGGCGCCGCCGCGCGCCATCGCGTCACTGAGGAACTGCCATGCGACCCGCCGATCTCGCCGCCATCGCCTTGCTGGTCGTGCTGGCGGGTTGCAGCCGTGCCCCCGACCCTGCATGGTCGGGCTACGTCGAGGGCGAGTACGTGTATGTCGCGGCGCCGCTGGGCGGCAGCCTCGAGACGCTGGCGGTGCGGCGGGGGGAAGTGGTCAAGCAGGGCGCGCCGCTGTTCGCCCTGGAGTCCGCAAGCGAGCAGGCCGCGCGCGAAGAGGCGGCCGCGCGACTGGTGGGGGCGCGCGCCCAGGCGAGCGACGCCGAGAAAGGACGCCGCCCCGACGAGCTGGCGGTCACGCAGGCGCAGTTTGCGCAGGCGCGCGCCGAGGCCGACGTGGCCGCGGCCGAATACGAGCGCCAGCGCGCCTTGCTGGCGCAGGGCTTCATCTCCCGATCGCGGCTGGACGATGCGCGCGCGGCGATGGAGCAGTCGCGTCAGCGCGTGGCGGAAATGACCGCGGCGCTGCGGGTTGCACGATTGCCGGCGCGCGAGGACGAGCGGCTTGCGGCCCAGGCCAGCGCGCAGGCCGCGCAGCAGGCGCTGCGCCAGAGCGAGTGGCGCACGCAACAGAAGCAGCAGCGCGCGCCGGCCGACGCGACGGTGGCCGACACCTACTTCCGCGCCGGCGAGTGGGTGCCGGCGGGGCAGCCGGTCGTGGCCCTCCTGCCCCCCGGCCAGACCAAGGCGCGCTTCTTCGTGCCCGAGGCCGAACTCGCGTCACTGGCCATCGGCCAGGCCGTGGCCATCCATTGCGATGGCTGCGGCGCGCCAATTCCCGCACGCATCGACTTCATCGCGACGCAGGCCGAGTACACGCCGCCGGTCATCTACTCCAACTCGCAGCGCTCGCGCCTGGTCTTCATGGTTGAGGCGCGGCCCGACGCCAAGGACGGCGCGAAGCTCAAGCCCGGGCAGCCGGTCGACGTGCGGCGCGCCGGCGAGACGAAGTCATGAGCGCGCCGGGCAGGCCGACGACCGACGGCGAACTCGCCATCGACGTCCGGGGGCTGACCAAGCGCTACGGCCAGCGCACCGTGGTCGACGATGTCGCGCTGCAGGTGCGCACCGGCCGCATCTGCGGCTTCCTCGGTCCCAACGGCAGCGGCAAGACGACCACCATCCGCATGCTGTGCGGGCTGCTCACGCCCGACGGGGGCCACGGCACCTGCCTCGGCCTGGACATCGTGAAGCAGGGCTACGAGATCCGCCGGCAGGTCGGCTACATGACGCAGAAGTTCGGCCTCTACGACGACCTGTCCATTCGCCAGAACCTCGACTTCGTCGCCAGGTTGTTCGAGCTGCCGCAGCGCGACCAGGCGGTGGACCGCGCGCTCGAGCGCCTGGGGCTGGTCGAGCGGCAGCACCAGCTTGCCGGCGCGCTGTCGGGCGGCTGGAAGCAGCGGCTGGCGCTGGCCGCATGCCTGATCCACGAGCCGCGGCTGCTGCTGCTCGACGAGCCCACGGCCGGCGTCGACCCCAAGGCGCGGCGCGACTTCTGGGACGAGATCCACCGGCTGGCCGCCCAGGGCATCACGGTGCTGGTGTCGACGCACTACATGGACGAGGCCGAGCGCTGCCACGAGCTGGTCTACATCGCCTACGGCAGGACGCTCGCGCGCGGCACCGAGCGGGAGATCATCGAGCAGGCCGGGCTCACGGTGTGGGCGGTGGAAGGCGACGAAGTCTCGGCGCTCGTCGAGCCGCTGAAGACGGCGCCGGGCGTGCAGAGCGTGGCCGCGTTCGGCAGCTCGCTGCACGTGGCCGGACGCGACGCGGCCCTGCTCGAGCAGGCCATCGAGCCGCACCGGCGCGCCGGGTTGCGGTGGCACCGCACCGAAGCGAATCTGGAGGACGTCTTCATCAGCCTCATCGCGCACGCACGCGACAACTTCGCGCCAGAGGCGGGCGCGGCGCGATGAAGGCCTTCTCGCTGCGTCGCACGCTGGCCATCTTCCTGAAGGAGTTCCAGCAGATGCTGCGCGACCGGCTGACCTTCGCGATGGCCATCGGCGTGCCCATCCTGCAGCTCGTGCTGTTCGGCTACGCCATCAACACCGATCCGAAGGGGCTGCCGACCACGCTGGTGGCCTACGACAACGGTCCGCTGTCGCGCAGCCTGGTCGCCGCGCTGCAGAACACCGGCTACTTCCGCATCACGCGGCTGGCCGACAGCGAGGCGCAGGCGGAGACGCTGATCGCCTCGGGCGAGGTGCAATTCATGGTGGCCATTCCGCCCGACTTCAGCCAGCGCGTGGTGCGCGGCGAGAAGCCGGCGCTGCTGGTCGCGGTGGACGCCACCGATCCGTCGGCCTCGGGCAACGCGATCGCCGCGCTCCAGGCGGTGGCGCAGCAGGCGCTGCGCGCCGACCTGGTGGGGCCGCTGGCCTACCTGCAGCCCGGCGCGGCTCCGTTCGATCTGCGGGTGCATCGCCGCTACAACCCGGAAGGCCTGTCGCGCTACAACATCGTGCCGGGCCTCATCGGCACCATCCTCACCATGACGATGGTGATGCTCACCGGCCTGGCGATGACCCGCGAGCGCGAGCGCGGCACGATGGAGAACCTGCTTGCCACGCCGGTGCGGCCGGTGGAGGTGATGCTGGGCAAGATCGCGCCGTACGTGGTCATCGGCTACATCCAGCTCGGCGTGATCCTGCTGGCGGCATGGCTGCTGTTCGAGGTGCCGATGAGCGGCAGCTTCACGCTGCTCATGGCGATGATCGGGGTGTTCATGCTTGCCAACCTCAGCGTGGGCTTCACCTTCTCCACGCTGGCGCAGAACCAGCTGCAGGCGATGCAGATGACCTTCTTCTTCTTCCTGCCGTCGATCCTGCTGTCGGGCTTCATGTTTCCGTTCCGCGGCATGCCGGTGTGGGCGCAATGGCTGGGCGAGGTGCTGCCGCTCACGCACTTCCTGCGCATCGTGCGCGGCATCATGCTCAAGGGGAGCGACCTGGTGCAGCTGCTGCCGGAGCTGTGGCCGATGCTGGCGTTCCTGCTGGTGGCCGGCGTGCTGGCGCTTGCGCGCTACCGGCAGACGCTCGACTGAGGCCTGACGCGAGCTGCGCGCAGCTGCTCGCGACCGCATGGCGCGCGGTGCCCTAGGAAATCAGAAGGGGTGCTCCTCGGCATTTGACTGATGTGCCCGTCGAGCCGTCTGCCTACGCTGCGTGCGCGACCCGGCAGTCGTCGCATCCAGCCATCCGAAGGAGAACCCATTTTGGAAAAGCCCCCCGCCGCGACTCAACGCGACACGAGGCGTCTGCACTTCGACGCCGTCATCTTCGACCACGACAACACCCTGGCCGATGCGACCCGGGTCGGCGAAGATCTCTTTCAGCCGGCGTTCGATGCCGTCCTCGGGAAGGTCTCGGCGCAGAACCGGGCCGACAAGCCCTACATGGACAAGCTCACCCGCGCCTTCGCGGCTTGCTGGTTCACCGCCTTCGACGCGGTGGCGAAGAGCCATGACTTCACGGCGGACATGACCGACGCCGGCAAGAAGGCGTTTACCGAGATACAGGTGAAGAAGGAGTCCGGCTATGCCCCATACCGCGACGCCTATCTCGTGCCCCTGATCCACGCGCACATGCCGTGCTTCCTCGTCACCTCGGGGTTCCAGAAGCTGCAGGAAAGCAAGATCGACGTCCTGGGCATGCGGCCCTGGTTCGACGAGTTCATCGTCGACCGCGTCGACGTCGCCGGCGCTTCGCACGGCAAGAAGGTCGTTTTCGCGGACATCGTCAAGCGCCACGGATTCAAGCACGAGCGCGTGCTGGTGGTCGGCGACAACCCCGTGTCCGAGATCAAGGCGGGCAACGAACTCGGGATGCATACGGTGCAGGTGCTGCGCCCGCGGGTCGAATGGAGCAACGATGCCAATGCCCATATCTTCACGTTGGCGCAGTTGTGGCCGCTGATCGGGTTGGGCGACGATGCGCCCGAACCCGCTCACAAGTAGGGACGGCCGCCCTGGGGTCGTTGGGCAAACCCTGGCGGCGCCGAACACCCGGAGTCGGGGGATGTGTCGCTCCGGTGACGCTGGAAGAATCGTCGCGCATGAGTTCCGTCGTGTTGCTGCATCGCGATCCGCAGGTCGGCGCCCGCCTGGCGCAGGCCATTGCGGCGACGCCCGGACTCGTCGTGGGCGGCGTGGCCGGGGGTCTGCCCGCGCTGCGCGAGCTTTTCGCCCCTGGCCTGCCCGATGCGCTGGTGGTCGACCTCATGCTGCCGCCCGCGCACGTGAAAGCCCTGTTGCGCGACCTGCGCAGCAACAGCCGCGACGGCGGTCCGCAGGTTCTTGTGCTCGCGGTGTCGGCCGACGACCCGCGCGTGATGGAAGCACTGCGTGACGGTGCCGACGCCTACTTTGCCCAGGCCGACGCGCTGCTGTCGTTGCCCGAGACCATCGAGCAGCTGTTGCGCGGCGAATCGGCGATGACCCCGCAGATCGCGCGCCAGCTGAAGTCGCACTTCGAGACGGGCCCGCACCACGCGCCGGCGCTGGCCGAAGCCGATCGGCGGCTGCTGCAGTGGACGGCCGAGGGATTCCTCGTCGCCGAAGTGGCGGGAGCGCTGCAAATCACGGTGAGCGGGGTCGGCGAGCGCATGCACGAGCTGTACCGTCAGCTCCAGCGCGATCTTCGCGACCGCAAGGTCACGCTGACGGCGGCATAGCCGCCGGCCCACGGCCTTTCAGGCCGCAGGCGGCACGGTGTCGATGAAGCTTTGCCGCTGGGAGAGCTTGTCGTTCAGCTTCGCCAGGTTGGCGTACTCACCACGCCAATCGATGTGGGCGAAGCGGTAGTCGAGGTAGCCCAGCGCGCAGCCCACGGCGATGTCCGACAGCGAGAAATGGATGCCGGAGCAGAACGGCTTGTCGCCCAGGCCCTTGCTCATCGCCGCCAGCGAGGCGTGGATCTTGCCCATCTGGCGGTCGATCCAGGGCTGGCTGCGCTGGCCGTCGCTGCGGCCTTTCCAGGTGTTCTCCAGCCGCGCCAGGATGGCCGCGTCGAGCAGGCCGTCGCCGAGCGCTTCCCAGGTGCGCACTTCGGCGCGCTCGCGGCCGCGGTCGGGGATGAGCTTGCCCACAGGCGACAGCGTGTCGACGTATTCCACGATCACGCGCGAGTCGAACACCGCCTCGCCGCCCTCCATGACGAGGCAGGGCACCTTGCCGAGAGGGTTGGAATGGACGATGCGGTCGCTGTTCCAGACGTCTTCGATCTCGAGCTGGTAGTCGAGCCTCTTCTCGGCCATCACGATGCGCACCTTGCGCACGTACGGGCTGTTGAGCGAGCCGATGAGTTTCATGCTGTGGTCCCTGTTTGAATTCATTCTAGCGAACGACCCGGTGGTAGAGTGGCCTCGGGAGGAGGCGCGCTGCGGTCTGCGGCGCAGGAAGCAAGATGAGTCAACCCTCGTGGATCGGCCCTGCCGGGGCCGAGCCGGCGTTCGAGGCGCCGCGCGAACATCGGCTGGACTTTCGCTTCACCGGCTCGGGCAGCGAGTACTTCCGCATCTGGATCGTCAACCTGCTGCTCACGATCGTCACCCTGGGCGTGTACTACCCCTGGGCCAAGGTGCGCAGGCTGCGCTACTTCTACGGCAACACGCTGGTCGGCGGCCAGCCGCTCGACTTCCACGGCAACCCGATGACGATGCTGCGCGGCTACGTGCTCATCGCCGTCATGGGGGTGCTGTACTCGGTGGCCGGCAGGTTCTCGGCCGTCGCGGGCCTGGTCGCGTTCATCATCCTGGCGGCGATCTGGCCGGCGTTGCTCAGGTCTTCGATGCAGTTTCGCCTCGCCAACACCAGCTGGCGTGGCCTGCGCTTTCGCTTCGTGGGCAGCCTGGGCGATGCCTACGCCGCCTTTTTGCCCGCGTTCGTGCCCGGGATCGCCATCGTCGCGGCCCTGGCCGCGGTCAGTGATCCCGAGCAGCCGCCGGCCTGGTACGCGGCGCTGATGGGGATCGTCTCGCTGGTGGCGCTCGCCTTCGCACCCTGGCTGTGGTGGAAGCTGAAGAAGTACCAGCACGACCACTACGCGCTCGGCCCGTGGCGGACGCGGCTGACGGCCAGCTGCGGCTCGTTCTACCTCGTGTTCCTGAAGACCGCCGGGGCCGCCCTCGCTGCCGGCCTGCTGGTCGGCGTGGTGGTCAGCGTCGTGGCCGTGCTGGGCATCGTGGGCAGCTCACTGGGAGGAAGCGGCCGCAGCAGTCCGCTGGTGGCCATGGTCATCGGCCTCGTGCTGGCCTTCACCACGCTGCTGGCCATGCAACTCGTGCCGCGCCCCTATTTCACCTCGCGCATGCAGAACCTGTTGTGGTCGCGCACCGGCAACGAGGCGATGCGCTTCGGCAGCCAGCTGCGCTTCTGGCCGCTGTTCGGCCTCACGTTGAAGAACTGGCTGCTGGTCGCGCTGACGCTCGGCCTGTACTGGCCGTTCGCCGCCGTGGCCAGCCAGCGCATGCGCATCGAGGCGGTGTCGGTCACGGCGCTGGTCGATCCCGACGACCTGATCGACCAGGCGCGCGGCGCCGAGGGCGAGGCCGCCGGCGACGCGGCGGGCGACCTGTTCGGGCTGGACATCGGCCTCTGAGTGCCGTGGGCGAATCCGCCGGCCCGCTGGTCGCCGCCGACTACTTCGACGGGCGCAGCGCGCGGGCCCATCCGGTGCGCCTGCAGGCGGCGGGCGATCGCCTGCTGATCGACGGCCCGACCGTGTCGCGCAGCGTGGCGCTGCACGAGGTCCGCTGGCCGGAGCGCACCCGCCACGGCCCGCGGGTGGCCCATCTTGCGGACGGTGCGTCGCTGCATTGCAGCGACAGCGCCGCGTGGGACGCGTGGCGGCATGCCGTCGGCTCGCGTGAATCGCTGGTCGTGCGGGCGCAGCAGAGCTGGCGCTGGACCCTGGCCAGCATGGTGCTCATCGTGCTGCTGCTCGCCGCCGGCTACCTGTGGGGGGTGCCTTGGGCGGCGAGAGCGGCCCTGACGATGCTCCCGACGGAGGTGGACGAGTCGGTCGGCGAAACGGCGCTGGCGGCCATCGACGAACGCCTGATGCGTCCGAGCGAGCTGCCCCTGGCGCAGCAGCAGCGCATCGCCGGCGCCTTCGCGCGCGCCGTCGCTGCGCTGCCGGCGCACGAGGTGCCTGTGCACCGCATCGTGTTCCGCAAGAGCCGCATCGGTCCCAACGCGTTCGCGCTTCCCGGCGGCACCCTGGTGTTGACCGACGAGCTGGTCAAGCGCGTGAGCGCCGACGAAGCCATCCTGGTCGGCGTGCTGGGCCACGAGCTCGGCCATCTCCGGCACCGGCACGGCATGCGGGCGCTGGCGCAGGTGGCCGCGCTGGGCACCGTCGCCGGCCTGGTGGTCGGCGACTTCAGCTCGCTGCTCGCCAGCGTGCCGGTGTGGCTGGGGCAGGCCGGCTACTCGCGCGACGCGGAGCGCGAGGCCGACGCCGAGGCGGTGCGCGTGCTGCGGGCGGCGGGCTTCTCGCCGGCGGTCATGGTCGCGTTCTTCGAGGCGATGGCGCGCCATGACGACGGTGGGGCGCGCGAGCGCTCTGGCCTGGAGATCGCGATCGCCTCTCACCCGGCCGACGCGGAGCGCATGCGCTTCTTCCGCGACGCCGGCGCGGCCCGCTGAGCCGCTCAGCAGCGCGGCAGCATCCAGTCGACCTCGGCCGGCCGGCCCTCGAGCTGCAGCGTCGCCGTCGCGGGCGCGCTGCGCGCGATCACGTTTCCGCGGCGCACCACCAGCCTTCGCGCGGCGCGCAGGCGAATCGCTTCCACCGGATCGCGCGCCTGCAGCAGCACCAGGTCGGCGGGATGGCCAACCGCGATGCCGTACTCGGCAAGGCCGAGCACCTTCGCGCCGTTGACCGTCACCGCGTCGAAGCACGCCCGCATCTGCGCCTGGGAGGTCATCTGCGCGACGTGCAGGCCCATCTGCGCGACCTCGAGCATGTCGCCCGAGCCGAGCGAGTACCACGGGTCCATCACGCAATCGTGGCCGAAGGCGACGTTGACGCCGGCGGCCATCAGCTCGGGCACGCGCGTCATGCCGCGCCGCCTGGGGTAGCTGTCGTGACGGCCCTGCAGCGTGATGTTGATCAGCGGATTGGCCACCGCATGCACCCCGGCCTCCGCGATCAGCGGGATCAGCTTGGAGGCGTAGTAGTTGTCCATCGAATGCATCGACGTGAGATGCGAGCCGGTGACCCGGCCGTGCAGGCCGAGCCGCTGCGTGTGGAAGGCCAGCGTCTCGATGTGGCGCGACAGCGGGTCGTCGCTCTCGTCGCAGTGCATGTCGACCGGGCGGCCCTGCTCGGCGGCCAGCTCGCACAGCAGCCGCACCGATTCGGCGCCGTCGGCCATGGTGCGCTCGAAGTGCGGGATGCCGCCGACCACATCGACGCCCATCTGCAGCGCACGCCGCAGGTTGGCCAGCGCGTTGGGCGAGCGCAGCACGCCATCCTGGGGGAACGCGACGAGCTGCAGATCGAGGTAAGGCGCGACGCGGCGCTTCACATCGAGCAGCGCCTCCACCGCCAGCAGCCGGTCATCGCAGACGTCCACATGCGAGCGGATCGCGAGCAGGCCCCTGGCGACTGCCCAATCGCAATAGCGCAGCGCGCGTTCGGCGATCGCTTCCTGTGTCAGCGTCGGCTTGAGCTCGCCCCACAGCGCGATGCCCTCGAGCAGCGTGCCGCTGCGGTTGACCCGCGGCAGGCCGTACGACAGCGTCGCGTCCATGTGGAAGTGGGCATCGACGAAGGGCGGTGACAGCAGCTGGCCGCCGCCGTCGACGAGCTCCGCGCCGGCCGGTGCGGGCAGCGAAGGGCCGATGCCGGCGATGCGGCCGTCCTGCACGAGCACGTCGATGCCGGTTCGACCGTCGGCCAGCGTGACGTCTCGAAAGAGCAGATCACCCATGTTCCGACTCTACGCCATGACCTCGCAGGTTATCGACGTGCTGCGAGCGGTTCGCGACCATGAGCGCAAGGCAAAGCATCTTCCACTCCACAAGGAGCCTCTCGTGAACGGCATCGACCTGCTTCCCCTCGCCGTGGGCCACATGATCGGACTGGGCGCCATCGGCTCGTGCATAGGCGTCGGCATCATGGGAAGCAAATTCCTCGAATCGTCGGCGCGCCAGCCGGAGCTGATGGACAGCCTGCAGACCAAGGTGT
Organism: Piscinibacter sp. XHJ-5; assembly: GCF_029855045.1. Lineage (GTDB taxonomy): Bacteria > Pseudomonadota > Gammaproteobacteria > Burkholderiales > Burkholderiaceae_C > Albitalea. The sequence goes on along the minus strand of NZ_CP123228.1, from coordinate 6,318,707 downwards.
TCCTGCTGGTCGGCGTGCTCGATGGCGCGTTCATCATCGCCACCGGGATCGGGCTGTGGTTCGCGACGGCGAATCCGTTCCGCGGCGGCTGAGGCCTCACTTCGTGCCGAAGATGCGGTCGCCCGCATCGCCCAGGCCCGGCACGATGTAGCCGTGCTCGTTGAGCTGCCGGTCGACGGCGGCGACGTAGACGGGCACGTCGGGATGCTGGTCGTGGAAGTGCTGCAGCCCCTCCGGCGCGGCCAGCAGGCACACGAAGCGGATCGAGCGTGGCCGGGTCTCCTTCAGGCGATCGACCGCGGCCACCGCGGAGTTGCCGGTGGCCAGCATCGGGTCGAGCAGGATGGCGTCGCGCTCGTGCATGTCGGCCGGCATCTTGAAGTAGTACTCCACCGCGACCAGCGTCTTCGGGTCGCGGTACAGGCCCACGTGGCCGATGCGCGCGCCCGGCACGACATTGAGCATGCCGTCGAGGAAGCCGGCGCCTGCGCGCATGATGCTGACGAACACCGTCTTCTTGCCGTCGATGACCGGCGCCTGCATGGTCTCGAGCGGCGTCTCGATCTCGATCAGCTGCGTGGGCATGTCGCGCGTCACCTCGTAGGCCATCAGCATGCTGATCTCGTTGAGCAGGCGGCGAAAGCTGTTGGTGCTGCGGTCCTTCTGGCGCATCAGCGTCAGCTTGTGCTGGACCAGCGGATGAGTGATGTGGTGAACCGCGCTCGTCATCGGGACCTCCGGCAGGACGGGGCCAGCATACCTGTCCAAACCGGCCACCGGGGTGTAGATTGACCCGAGTCAGCCGACCGGGGAGCGTGCCATGCCCGAACAGCTCACCAAGCATCCCGACGTGACCCTGCAGGTGCTGCGCAGCGCCGGCGCGCAATGCGGCACCAAGGCGCCGCAGGAGATCCTCAAGGCTTGTCCCGCGGAGCGCTTTTGCAAGCTGCCGGGCGGCGAGATCTGTGTCTACGGCATCGCCGATGCGCCGAAGATGACGCAGTTCAGCGCGGCCGACTGGCAGGCGCTCGCCGCGGCCGCGCGAGTGCCCGGCGTGGCGGCGCCGCCGCCGAAGACCGGCAGCGGCACCGGCGGCGGCGCCTTCGACCCTCTGCTGGCGATGGCCAGCGCGCTGGCGCTGGTGCTGCTCGGCGCGGCCTTCGGCTGGAAGCTCAGGCGTCCTCCATGACCGCCTCGCTGGCGGCCGACGTGGTGCTGGTGCTGCACCTCGTGTTCATCCTCTTCGTCGCTTTCGGTGCCTCGCTGCTGTGGCGCTGGCCGCGCCTCGTGTGGCTGCACGGCCCGGCGGTGCTGTGGGGCGTGTTCGTTGAATGGTCCGGCACCGTGTGTCCGCTGACGCCGCTGGAGAACCGGCTGCGCACCTTGGCGGGCGAGCACGGGTACGCGGGCGGCTTCGTCGACCACTACCTGCTGCCGCTGATCTATCCGGCAGCGCTGACACGCGACATTCAGTGGGCGATCGCGGCGGCGGTGCTGGTGGTGAATGCCGTGTTGTATGGGCTGTGGCTGCGGCGCCGGTGAGTCGACCCCAGCCCTCAGAACACCGTTCCGTCGCTCTCGATCTGCACCGGCGGCGCGCCGTCGTCGCGCAGCTCCGCCGCGATCTGACGTCCCGCCGCCCAGGTGCCGCCCTCGAGGATGCGCGCCAGCGGCAGCTGCTCGGCCGTCAGCCCCAGCTCGTTGCGCACCAGCGGCGCGAGCTCGTCGATCAGCGCCACCGTCAGCGCGCGCCATTCGACCACCCAGGGGTCCTGGACCTTCAGCCGCTGCTGCAGCGCCTGCGGCTCGCGCGGCACGATGACCCCGGCATCGAGCAGCAGGCCGCCGTTGCGGTATTCGGGCAGTCCGGTCAGCGCATCGAGCTCGGTCACCTGCACGCCTGCCCCCTCGAAAGGCTCGAGCAGCGAGTAGGTGAGCCACTGCGACAGCTTGTGAAAGGGCACGTAGCCGGCGCTCGACCCCGTGCCCCCGGCCGCCGGGTGGCGCCACACGTCGCCCAGCGGCACGTCGCCGAGCACCAGCCCGTTCGGCCAGATGCTGCCGAAGGCTTCGAGCAGCGCACCCAGGATGCGTGGGGCGCTGACGTGGTGATGGCGCTGCGCGGACGGCGCGGGCCGGTGGTGGCGCAGCTTGGGCGCGTGTGCGTGGTAGGTCAGCGCATCGAACAGGTGGCCCGGCTGGCCGATGGACGTGAAGAGCTGGGGCTGGTCGCGCAACGCCACGCCGAGTTGGCGCAGGAGCTTGGCGCGACCGGCCAGCCCGACCAGCGGGTTGCCTTCGTCGACCTGGAAGACCTCGGCCAGCGCCTTGTCGTCCAGCCGCAGCAGGGCGGCTGCGTCGACCCGGCATGGATCGCCCGCATCGGACGAGAAGCGCCCCGCGACGAAGGCCCGGAAGGTGGCGACCGCCAGGCCCTCGGAACGGGTGAAGCGGTGCCCGGTCTCGCGCTCGAGATACGACCAGGACGCCCCCGCACCGGCATCGAGCAGCACGCTGACCAGCGTGAGATCGATGCACGAGCGCGCCACCGCGATCGAGCTGCGCCCGTGCCAGCATGACGCGAGCTCGCCCTTGCGATCGACGCCGCCCGCCTCGAAGTGGCGCCATCGGCTGTGGTAGGGGATCTTCAGCTCGGGGTAGCGCTCGCGCGTGACGCGGGCCACGCGACCCGCGACCGCCGGCAGGCGCGAGCGGTCGATCGTGAAGTGCTCCGAACGGCCGGCCGACGCGGCCGCGGCGATCAGCGCGCTGCGCTCGCGGATGGCCGACGGCGAGCGCAGCACGCGCACGGCTTCGTGCAGCGCCGCGTCGCCGGTGGAGAGGTCGTCACTCAAGGCCGCGCCCCTTCACGGCGGCGAGCTGGATGTCGTCCGGCACGCTGCCGTCGGTGAAATAGCCGGCGGCGATCTTGGCCTCGATCTCGACGCGCGCGTCGGCGGGAATCAGTGCATCGGGGATCTTGATCCGCTCGCCCACCTCGATGCCGCTGCCGGTGATCGCATCGAACTTGTCGTTGCTCATCGACACCAGCCGGTGGATCCGGCGGATGCCGAGCCAGTGCAGCACGTCGGGCATCAGCTCCTGGAAGCGCATGTCCTGCACGCCGGCAACGCACTCGGTGCGAAGGAAATACTTGTCCGCGCGATCGCCGCCTTCCTGGCGCTTGCGCGCGTTGTAGACCAGGAACTTCGTCACCTCGCCGAGGGCGCGGCCCTCCTTGCGGCTGTAGGCGATGAGTCCCACGCCGCCGGCCTGCGCACCCTTGATGCATTCCTCGATCGCATGGGTGAGGTAGGGACGGCAGGTGCAGATGTCGGAGCCGAAGACGTCGGAGCCGTTGCACTCGTCGTGCACCCGCGCGGTGAGCGTCACTTGCGGATCGGCGAGGTGGCGCGGGTCGCCGAAGATGTAGAGCGTCTGCCCGCCGATCGGCGGCAGGAAGACCTCGAGGTCGCTGCGCGTGACGAGCTCCGGGTACATGCCGCCGGTTTCCTCGAACAGCGCGCGCCGCAGCGCCGCCTCCGTGACGCCGAAGCGTTTGGCCACGCCGGGCAGCCACCACACCGGCTCTACCGCGACCTTGGTGACCACCGCCGAGCCGTCTTCCAGCAGCACGCGGCCGTCGGGGTGCAGGCGCTGGAAGGCGATCGCCTGTCTCACCTCGGGGAGGTGGATGTGCGCCTTGGTGACCGCGATCGTCGGTCGGATGTCGTAGCCCTGCTCGATGTACTCGGAGAAGACGTCGGCGACCGACGCGCCCCACGGATCGATGGAGACGATCTTGTCGGGCTCGCCCCACTGCAGGTGCGGCCCGATGAGGTCGGTGGGCGCCGTGTCGGTGAGATCGGCGCGGTGCCCGCGCACCAGGTTGCCTGCAGCCACCGCCAGCGCGCGGTACACGCCGTACGAGCCAGAGTGCGTGCCGATGACATTGCGCTGGCTGCGGTTGACCGTGGTGCCGACCACGGGTCCGCGCTCCATGGCCGAGGGCGCGCCCCACTGCAGCGCCGGCGCGCCGGTGGCGCCTTGGCCCGGGTGGGAGGTCAGCCGGATGTGCTTTGCACCCGGCATGCCGGCGGTATCGGAACCCATGAACTGCTCCGGAGCAGGGACCTGCCCATTGGACTACAACCGCAAGCTCATGTGCACGTCGTCGTGCAGCATGCCGTCGACGCAGATGGCGGCCGGCTCGCGCCCGTACACCACGAACCCGAGCGACTCGTACAGCGTCACCGCGGCCTGGTTGGCCGCGTACGCGGTCAGGTTGAGCTGGCGGATGCCCTCGGCGTTGCGCGCTAGCGCGATGACCGCCTCGAGCAGGCGCCGCGCAAGGCCCTGCCCGCGGTGCGTCGGGGCCACGAACACGCCCCAGACGAAGCCCTTGTGGCGCAGCTTGCGCATCTCCTCGCGGTGCCAGGCGGCCAGCCCGACGAGGTGGCCGTGATCGAAGGCGCCGACGATGGCGCGGTCGTCCAGCGGCTGCAGCCGCTCGGCCACCGTCGCCATCGGCGTGTCGCGCTCCTCTTCGTAGCTGGAGGCAAAGGCCACCGGGTCCTCCGCCAGGGCTTGCAGGCGCAGCGTCTGGAACGCCGCGGCGTCGGCAGGCGTGAGGATGCGGATGCGGATGCCCAGCGGAGGTTTCACGACGCAAGCGACTTGGTGATCGCCGGATTTTCGCCTTGCGGCGCGCTCGCGGGTGCTTCATTTGCGCCACAGGCACGCGACCGTTCGGCGACTCCAAAGCGCCGCTCGATCAGATCGTGCCGGCCAGGCGGATAAAAGTACCGGCCCGGTGCCTTTTCAGCGCGTGGGCGGCTGGGCTATCGTGTCGCGGTGAAGATCCTTCAACTCGTGCTGGCGCTGCCCTTCCTGCTCGCCATCGGCGTGGCCGCCCATGCGCTGCTGGCCCGCACGGTCAAGGCCGTGCTGTGGGCATGGTCGCCGCTGGCCACGGGAGAACCCGAGGCCGCGACCTACGAACGCCGCGTGTACCACACGTCCGATCGCCGCATGCTCGAGATCATCGGCGTGGCCGCGGCCGCCGGGCTGGTGATGTGGCTCGCGTTGCTGCTCGAATGGCCATGGCTGTGGGCCGCCGGCCTGCTGGTGCTGGGCGGTGCGGTGCTGCTCGACGTGCTGCGCTGGGAACGCGTTGCCGCCAGTGCCCACAACCTCTGGTTCCAGCGCGGCTATCGCAGCACCGTGCGCCAGGTCGCGCTCGAGAACATCCGCGACGTGTCGGTCGAAGAGAGCGAGGCTGGCGGCTTCACGCTGCGTCACGGCCGGCGCAACCGGCTCGTGCGGCTGTCGGTGCGCATGGTCGACAAGCGGGTCGTGGCCTTGCCCAAGACCGATGCGCACCGCGGCCTCGATGCGGTGGAAGCGGTCGCCAACCACCTGCGCATGCGCATGCAGCACCTGCGCGACCGCGACCGGGCGCGCAGCGCGAATCCCGCCGCCGCCGAGCCCGCCAAGGCGCAAGAAGCCGAGTTGCGTCGCGCGCTGCGCAAGCTGAGACAGAGCGCCGCGCAGCGGTCGCCGGGCCGGGTCGTTTCCTAGGGCGATCCCGGGTCGCGGAACGCCCGCAAGCGTGACCGCCGGTGTGACAATCGTCGGATGAATGCTTTGCTCCGCGATCCGGTTTCCCTCGCCGATGCCGTCACCGTGCACCGGCGCACCCTCATTGCAGGTGCGATGGCCCGCGATGGCGGCGGCATCGCCATCGTGCCCACCGCGCCGGAGCGGCAGCGCAACAGCGACAACGACTTTCCGTACCGCTACGACAGCCATTTCCACCATCTGACCGGCTTCACCGAGCCGCAGGCCTGGCTGGTGCTCACCAGCAGCGGACGCAGCACGCTGTTCTGCCGTCCCAAGGACACCGAGCACGAGATCTGGGACGGCTTTCGGCTCGGGCCCGAGGCGGCGCCGGCTGCGCTCGGCGTGGACGAGGCCTATCCCATCGGCGAGCTCGATACGCGCATGCCGCAGCTGCTGGCCAACCAGCACACGCTGTGGTTCCCGTTCGGCGTGCATGCAGAGCTGCCGGCGCGCCTGGAAGGCTGGCTGGCCGAAGTGCGGCGGCGCGGCCGCTACGGGGTCGAATCCCCGCAGTCGCAGCGCGACCTGGGCGTGCTGCTGGGCGAGATGCGGCTCATCAAGGATGCCGGCGAGATCGAGATCATGCGCCGCGCCGCGCGAATCTCGGCCGCCGGCCATTCGCGCGCGATGCGCTTCTGCGCCGAGCGATTCCGTGCCGGTGCGGCCAGCGTGCGCGAGTACGAGATCGAGGCCGAGCTGTTGCACGAATTCCGCCGGAACGGCGCGCAGAGCCCGGCCTACACCTCCATCGTCGCGGCCGGCGCCAACGCCTGCGTGCTTCACTACGCCGCGGGCGACGCACCGCTGCTTCCCGGAGAGCTGTGCCTGATCGACGCCGGCTGCGAGGTCGACGGCTATGCCAGCGACGTGACGCGCACCTTTCCGGCCACCGGCCGCTTCACCGCGCCGCAGCGCGAGCTGTACGAGATCGTGCTGGCGGCACAGAAGGCGGCCATCGCCGTCACGCGGCCGGGGGCGCGCCACCGCGACGCCCACGACGCGGCAGTGCGCGTTCTCGCCCAGGGCATGCTCGACAGCGGCCTGCTCGACCGCAACAAGGTGGGCGACGTCGATGCGGTCATCGAGAGCGCCGCCTACCGGCAGTTCTACATGCACGGCACCGGCCACTGGATCGGCCGCGACGTGCACGACGTGGGCGAGTACCTCGCGCTCGACGAGGCGCCCCTGGAGCAGCCCGACGGGCTCGGTGGCAAGGTGGTCAAGAAGCCGTCGCGCATCCTGCAGCCCGGCATGGCGGTGACGCTCGAGCCCGGCCTCTACGTGCGGCCGGCCGAAGGCGTGCCGCAGAAGTTCTGGCACATCGGCATCCGCATCGAGGACGATGCGGTCATCACGCCGCAAGGCTGCGAGCTGATCTCGCGCGACGCACCGGTCGAAGTCGACGACATCGAGTCATTGATGCGTTCGTAGGCGCGCGGCGCGCACGCCGTGGAACAGCGCCTCCTCGAACACGGAGTACCCCGAGAGATCGCTGTGCGCGAACGCGATCCGCCCCTGCGGCTCGGCCAGCGCCCGCAATGCAGCGCTGCTGCGCACGCCCGGTAGCGGGATGCTCATCGCGTGCCCATAGCGCATCAGATCGACCTGCCTGAGCTTTTCGGGCAGGTCGGGATGCGGCCCCGTGAGCGACGCGACGACCCGCGCCGACCACTCGTCCCATGAGCCCTCGAGCAGCGCGCGGCGCGAGGCCGGGTCCGAGCCCCACGACCAATAGGCGCTGAGCACCGTCGGCCCGGGATGCGGCCGCGTGCTCTGGTGCATGGCATCCACATACCCGAGGCCCGCGCCGCCGTACACCACGTTGTCCCAGGCCGGCGCCGCGCCGGGATGGTCGTCCAGTGCCTGGTCCAGGTGCAGATTGGCCACCAGCCACGGCGCATGGCGCATCTGCGAGGCGGCCGCCTGCAGCGCGGCGGGCGGCCGTTCGAGCAGGCGCAGCGACACGAACAGCGGCGTCGCCAGCACCACGCTCGGCGCGGTCCAGCGTTCGAGCTGCTGCGTGCGCTCGTTCCACAGATCCACGTCGATCTCGTGGCGGCGCTCGCCGATGCGCAGCGCCACCATCGCGGTGTGCAGTCGCTCGCCCAGCGGCGCGGCCATGCGCCCGGTCAGCCAGGCGTTGCCCTCGGGCCAGGTGAGCACCGCATCGCGCTCGCCGTCGTCCGACCCCGGTGCATGAAAGCCATGGCGGCTGGCGAAGTAGTGCAGCCCGGCCCAGGCCGACACTTCGCCGGCGCCGGCGCCGTAGTCGTCGCGGCAGCAGTAGTCGAGGTACCAGCGCAGCGCAGGGGCGTCGAGCTGCTGCGCATCGAGCCATCGGGAGAAGGTGACCGCGTCCAGCGCATCGAGCTCGGGGCGCCAGGCCGAACGGGCGGTGGGAATCGAGAAGGCGTGGTCGCGTCCGAGCGCGTGCACCTGCTCGCCGAAGCGCCGGTACTGCGCCAGCGTGGCGGCGCGCTCACCCTGCGGCAGGGCCTCGATCGGCGGCAGCAGTCCGTCGTGCCAGTGACCGTCGACGAACAGCCGTTCCTGCGGACTGTGGCAAAGATGGCGCTCGTCGTAGGCCGGCTGGCCGCCGGGGGTGGAGCGGCGCAAGCCCAGGTCGTCGAGCAGATCGATCACCTCGGTCGCGTGCGGTCCCGGCACCGGCAGGTAGTGCGCACCCAGCGGGCACGCCATGCCGGCGATGCGATGCCCGCGGCTGTTGCCGCCCGCGCTGTCCTCCAGGTCGAACACCTGCACATCGTCGACGCCGGCGCGCAGCAGGGCCCGTGCGCAGCCCAGACCCGCGACGCCCGCCCCGATGACGAGCACGCTGGCGCGCCGCTTCAGCGCCGGCGCGGGCAGGCTGCCGCTCTTGGTGTCGCGCAGCCGATGTCCGCGCGCATGCTGCGCGCCGACCCAGGCGCCGCCATGGCGCACAGCGGCCGGTCTGGAGCAGGCAGCCAGTGCCGCCGCGACCCCTGCGAGCCAGGCCCGCCGCGACCACATCAGTGAACCTTGCCCCACTCTTGCTCGAAGGTCTGCACCAGCACCTGGTTCGACAGGCGGTTCACCTCGGCCGGCACGCGCGCCATGTCGGGTGGGAAGCGGAACAGCGCCGGCAACCCGTCCGCATCCAGGAAGCGCAGCCCGGGCGGCAGCGCCGCCGGCGCGCGATACGGCCGGCGGCTCGCGACGATGAAGCCCCACTCGCCGAAGCTCGGCACGTGCGCGTGGTACGGCGTGGCCGTCAGACCCGTCGCCTCGATCGTGGCGGCCACCGTCCAGAAGCTCTTTCGCGCGATCAGCGGCGACGTGGTCTGCACGACGGCATAGCCGCCGGCGTTCAGGTGCTCGTCCACCAGCTGGTAGAAGCTGGTGGTGTACAGCTTGCCGATCGAGAAGTTGGTCGGATCGGGGAAATCGACGATGACGACGTCGAACAGCGCCGTGCTGCGTTCGAGCCAGGTGAACGCGTCGGCGTTCACGATGGTGAGCTTGCCCGAGCGCAGCGCATCGCCGTTGAGCTTGCGCAGCAGCGGCTGCTCGGCGAACAGCCGCGTGATGTGCGGATCCAGCTCCACCAGCGTGACCTGCTCGACGAGCGGGTGCTTGAGCACCTCGCGCACCGCCATGCCGTCGCCGCCGCCGAGCACCAGCACGCGCCGGACCGCACCGTGCGCGGCCATCGCCGGGTGCACCAGCGCCTCGTGGTAGCGGTATTCGTCGCGCGAGTGGAATTGCAGGTTGCCGTTGAGGAAGAGGCGCACCCCGGCCTGGCTGGAGGTGACCACCACCCGCTGGTAGGCGCTCGTCTCGCTGTAGACGATGTGATCGCCGTAGAAACGGTCCTCGGCCCAGCTGGTCACGCGATCGGCGCCGGCGAAAGCCGCCAGCAGCAAAGCCAGCGTGGCGGCGCAGGCGAGCGCGTGCGCGCGCAGCCGCCGCAGCTCGCCGCGGAACAGCCAGAGCGCCCACAGCGCGACGCCGCCGTTGAGCAGGCCGAAGAAGACGCCGGTGCGAATCAGCCCCAGCTGCGGCACCAGCAGCAGCGGGAATGCCACCGACACCGCCAGCGCGCCCAGGTAGTCGAAGGTCAGCACCTGCGACACCAGGTGCTTGAGCGCATAGCGCTCGCGGAAGTGGCGCTTGAGGATGCGCATCACCAGCGGGATCTCCAGCCCGACCAGCGTGCCGACGATCAACACCAGCGCGTACAGCGAGAAGCGGAACGACGGCGCGGCGAGCGTGTGCAGCGCGAACAGCGCCGCCGGCATCAGGCCTCCGACCAGGCCCACCAGAAGCTCGATGCGCAGGAAGTGGGCGACGAGCTGGCGCTCGAAGAACCGCGACAGGTACGAGCCGACGCCCATCGCGAAAAGGTAGGCGCCGATGACGGTGGAGAACTGCAGCACCGAATCGCCGAGCAGGTAGCTCGCGAGCGCGCCGGCGGCGAGCTCGTAGACCAGCCCGCATGCCGCGACGACGAACACCGACGCGAGCAGCGCCACTTCGGCAGGGCGGATGCGGGCTTCGGCGGCCGCGGCGGGAACGGCGGACATCGGATCAGGCCGCTGGCGGCAGCGGAGCTAGTGGATGGCGGCCGCCACGATGATGCCGATCGCGATCGCCATCGCCCCGACGACGATCGCCAGCGCCGTGTTCTTGCGCTCGACGATCTCGGCCCACAGGTTGTACGGCGTGACCTTGTCGACGATCAGGAAGCAGACCCAGAACACGAAGACGCCGATCAGCGCGTACAGCACCGAGCCGAAGAAGACGCTGGGTTTCAACCATTCGATGCCCATCATGATGAACGCTCCTGGTGAGTCGCGGCGGCTACTTGTGCCCGCCGCCGGTGGAAAAGCCGCCGTACGATCCGCCGCCGGTGCGCGATCCGCTGCGCTGGTTGGCCAGGCAGGTGCGGTATTCGGTGGACGCCTCGCCGTAGGTGTTGCGCAGCTCGCTGCAGTCGGCCGCGCCGCCGCCGCTGCTGCAGCGGAACATCAGCAGCAGCACGATGACGATGAAGACGATGATCGCCACCTTCATCAGCCGCGACATCTGCATCGTCGTCGGCGCGGCATCCCTCTGCATCGCCGCGCGCTGCTCGGGCGCGAGCTTGAAGGCGGCGATCACCTCGTCGGCGCTCAGGGTCTCGCCGGCGGACCAGACGATCTCCTGCGTGTCGCCGCTGCCGGTGCGCTCGCGGTTGAGCCGCTTCTTCGATGCGTTGCCGGTGCCGATGTAGTCGGTGTTGAAGGTGCGCTCGTGACGCGCCAGCCGCCAGTAGAACTCACCCAGGACGTAGGTGACCTGGCCGGTGTAGTCGTACAGCTTGCGATAGGTCACACCCTCGTGCTTCATGCCGTCGCCGGCCTTCTGCGGCGTGCCGGTGATGGGCGCGGTCCAGCTCCATCCGTCGTCGGCATCGACGAGGAAGGCGAAGCCTTCGGTGCGGTGGTACAGCAGGTACTCGCGCCAGAAGGTCTGCTCGTCCTCGTCGCTGTCGGGGATGTCGCAGCGCTCGACGTACCCGACCACCTGCCACGGCAGCGGCCGCTTCGCGGTCAGCGTGAGCGTGCCGATGCGCCCGAGCGGGATCTGCGGCTCCATGCCGTTGTCCTGCGCGAAATGCGCCAGGTCCGCGCCGATCCCTTGCGACACGTCGACCACCGCGTGGCACTGGTGGCAGACGATGGATTGCGTCGTCGCGAGCTTCACCTCCAGCGACGCGCCGCAGCTCGGGCATTCGATGCCGCGCGCCGACAGCGTCTTCTCGGCGCTGTCGGCCAGGCCGGTCATCGCGAGTTCGCTGATCGCCACCGAGCGGCCGATGGACCACTTCGGTGCCTGCGCATCGCTGTAGTCGAGCGTGCCCACCTCGCCGCGCGCGCTGCGCAGGTCCGCGACGACGAAGGCGCGCTCGGTGTGCGGCGCGAACGGCAGCTCGCCTTGCGCGGCGATCAGTCTGGCGGCGGTGACCGAGCCGACCGCGTAGGGCTGTCCTTCGACGACGAGCTGCTGCCCCGGCTGCAGGCTTTCGGCACGCGGCGGTGCCTGCGTGAGTGGCGCATCGAAGGCCATCACGTAGCGGCCGTTGTCCTCCGACAGCCAGGCGCTGCGGCCGTTGTCGAACAGCGCGTGCCACTCGTTCCAGGTGCCGTCGCGGTAGCGGTACTGCAGGCGACCGACCAGCGTGAAGGCGGCGCCCTGGTGCGTGCCGCCGGCGCCCAGCTGCAGCGGCGAATGGTCGTCGAACAGCTCGGCACTCTGGCCGATGCGCCGCAGTGCGTCGCCCTCGCGGACGATGGTGCTCTTGCAGAAGCTGCAGACGGCGAAGGCGGACGCCGGCGAGCGGAAGTCGACCGGCGCGCCGCAGTTCGGGCACGCGGCGCGGTAGCTGCGCTGAGGAGGCGACTCGGTGGCCAAAGACGTCAGTGCGGACGGTCGCGGCTCACACCAGCTTCTTCAGCAGCTCGGCCTTCTTCGAATCGAACTCCTCCTGGGTCAGGATGCCCTTGGCCTTGAGGTCGGCGAGCTTCTCGATGGTCGCCATGACCTCCTCGGGCTTCACGCCGGCCGGCGCCGCCGGGGCGGCCGCGGGCTGCGCGCCCTGCAGCCCCTGGTTGAGCTGGTTGGCCATGACCTGGCCCAGCGCGACGCCGGCCCCAAGCCCCATGGCATCGCCGACCACGCCGCCCTGGCCAGCGCCCTCGGCGAACTTGGGCATGCTCTGCGCCGTCTGGTACTGCATGAACTTGCTCATGTCGCCGACCATGCCCATGCCGATCTTCTGGTCGAGGATCTTCTGCAGCTCCTCGGGCAGCGAGATGTTCTGCAGCGTGACGCCTTCGAGCTTGAGGCCGATCACCTCGAACGACGGCGCCGTGGCCAGGCGCAGCTGGTTGGCGAACTCCACCTGGTTGGCCGCGAGATCCAGGAAGGCCAGCCCGCTGCCGGCCACCGCGTCGGAGATGTGCTGCAGCATCAGCGCACGCAGCTGCCCGTCGAGGTCGCCCACCGTGTAGATGTCGCGCGTGCCGGAGATCTGCTGGTAGAAGAGCTTGGGATCGGCGATGCGGTAGCTGTAGTTGCCGAATGCGCGCAGGCGCACCGCGCCGAAGTCCTTGTCGCGGATCGTCACCGGCTGCGTCGTGCCCCAGCGCTGGTCGATCTGCTGGCGCGTGCTGAAGAAATAGACGTCGCTCTTGAACGGGCTCTGGAACAGCTTGTCCCAGTTCTGCAGGTAGGTGAGGATGGGCAGCGTGTTGGTGTTCAGCGTGTAGCGCCCGGGGGCGAAGACGTCGGCCACCTTGCCTTCGTTGACGAAGACGGCCATCTGCGATTCGCGCACCGTGAGCGAGGCGCCGTACTGGATCTCGTTGCCGGCCATCGGATAGCGCCAGGCCAGCGTTCCGTCGCCCGACTCGGTCCACTCGAGAACGTCGATGAACTGTTTCTTGATGAAATCCATCAGCGCCATGGCGTATCCCCTTCGTCGTGAACCGGAACCCCCGGGTGCGGCGAATAATACGACGCAGGCATTCAACGAAGACGGGAGCCAGAGGTGAGCGCGAATCCGACACTGAGCTTGGCCGTCGTCGGCGCGGGACCCGTCGGACTGACGCTGGCGCTGCACGCGGCGCGGGCGCTGCCGCAGGCGCGCGTGACGGTGTTCGACGCCCGGCCGGCCGAGAAAGACGTGTCCGGCGATCCACGAACGCTGGCGCTGTCGCTGGGCAGCGTGCAGCTGCTGCAGCGCGTGGGCGCCTGGAACGCCGACGCGGCGCAGCGCATCCTCGAAGTGCACGTGTCGCAGCAGCCGCCGTCGCTGCCCGCCATGCTGGGCGGCTGGCTCGGCGAGCCCGAGGTGCGCATCCGCGCCATCGACGAGGCGGTGCCGATGCTGGGCGCGGTGATGAGCTATGGCGCCATCGTCGCGCCGCTGCAGGCGGCGTGGATGGCCGCCGCGCAGGCCGAGCCCGGGCGCCTGGGCACGCGCTTCGGCACGCCGGTGACGGCCATCAAGCCGATGGCCAGCGGCGTCGAGGTCGATGCGGGGATCGCCGAGCGCTTCGATCTGGCGGTGGTGGCCGAAGGCGGTGTGTTCTCCGACCAGGTGCGCAAGGCGGTCAGCCACGACTACCACCAGACTGCGTGGGTCGGCACCGCCACGCTGGCGTCGGCGCGCCCGGGAGTGGCCTACGAGCGCTTCACGCGCCAGGGGCCCGCCGCGCTGCTGCCGCTGAAGGACGGCCGAGCCGGACTGGTGTGGTGCGTCAACAGCGATGACGACCCGGTGGCCGAGCTCAGCGACATCCAGCGGCTGGCCGTGCTCAACACCGTGTTCCACCCCGAGGTCGGGCCCCTCGCCGCTCTGTCGCCGTTGAAGCGCTTTCCGCTCGGGCTGAACGCCGAGCGCAGCCTGACCGAAGGCCGCACCGTGCGCATCGGCAATGCGGCGCAGACCTTGCACCCGGTGGCCGGCCAGGGGTTGAACCTGGGCCTGCGCGATGCGTTCGAGCTGGTGCGCGCGCTGTCGCGCTCGAGCGACCTCGACGCCGTGCTGCGGCGGCTCGAATGGAAGCGCGGGCCGGATCGCTGGGCGATGATCGCCGCCACTGACTTTCTGGCGCGCAGCTTCACATGGCAGCTGCCGGGTGCGGGCGCGGCGCGCGGGCTGGGGATGGCGGCGCTGCAGGCGCTGCGGCCGGTGAAATCGGCGCTGGCGCGGCAGATGATGTTCGGCAGCCGGTAACGCCGCTCAATCGACTTCGTCGCGCAAGCGCAGCCGCTTGCAGCTCGGGTGCTGGTACCACTGCGTCTGCGCGCACTGCGTCTGCATGCATCGGTACAGCGAGAACTGCGTTCGGTCGCCGCACAGGTCGCGCGGGCCTTTGGCTTGTTGCGCCGTGCGCGGGGCGGCGGCCGACGTCTTGGCCGGCGGGGCGGCCCGCGCGGTGGGGGCGCGGGTGCCTGAGCCTGCCACCGTATTGCGCGTGCCGGGCCTGGCGGCCGGCGCCTCCCGGGTGGCGGCGGTGTCGGCCGCGGCGGTGGTGACCGGCGGCGCCACGGCGGCCGGCTCGACCGGTGGCGGAGCGACCGGTGCGGGTGTCGACGGCATGGCGGGCGGGGCCTGTGTGGACGGTGCCGGCACGGCGGCCGTGGGGGCCTGGGGCAGTGTCACGTCGGCGGCCGACGCTGCTGCGGCAGTGGCGGAAGGCGCAGCCGGCTGCGGGGCCGTCTGCACGGCCGGGGCCGGCGTCGGTGCGGGCTTCTGCGCGGGTTTCGCCTCCGGTGCGCGCGGAACGGCCGGCACGTTCGCCGTGAGCCCATCGTCCTTGGCGGCCCGGGCGAACGCCGATTGGGCGTCGACCGCCCGCTGCTGCTGGTCCAGGTACCACAGGCCGGCGCCGACCGCGCCGATCAGCAGCAGGGCCATGCTCCAGGCGACCCGGCGGCGGCGCCGCCGCGCCGCTTCGCGAAAGCCGAGCACCGCGTCGGGCGGGATGGCGCGGTAGTCGCCGGGACGCGCGTTCAGCCCCTCGGCCTGCTCCTGCTGCGTGGCCGACTCGCCGAAGACCGGCTCGTCCTCGCGGTTCGTGTAGGTGCCGTGGTCGAGCGGCGGCGCGGCGTAGCCGAAGGCCGGCACCGTGTCGCCCTCGTCGTCCGGCGCGCTTCGCAGGGGGGTGTCGCGCACCGGTGTGTCCCGTACCGGCGTGTCTCGCACCGGTGTGTCTCGCACCGGCGTGTCGCGCACCGGTGTGTCGCGCACCGGTGTGTCTCGCACCGACGCCGGGCGCGCGGCTGCCGGTGGCGCGAACGTGGGTGCAGCGGTGGCCGCCGGCCGGGCCGGCAGATCGAGCGGGACGTCGACCTTGGCCACCGGAGCGACCTTGGGCGCCGGCGCCGGCGCTTCGGGCTCGAGAGTCGGCTCGTCGTCGTTCGTGATGCGTCCCCAGCCGGTCTCCACCGGCTCGGGCTCGCCTTCGCCGTCGACAGCCGCAGGATGGTCGTCGAGCAGGGCGCGGAACTCGGCAACGTTCTGCGGCCGGTCTTCGGGGCGGGGCGAAAGGGCCGCATCGATGGCGGCGACGAAGGACGCGCTGAAGTGCCGCGTGGGGTCGGCCTCCTGCAGGCGCGCCACCAGGCGCGCAATCGGCTCGTCGGCCGGCAACGTGCGCAGCGCGGCGGGCGGCGGAAGCTGCCCGCTGATGCAGTAGCGCACCACCGAGGCCAGCGCGTACAGGTCGGTCCACGGGCCGATGGGCCGGTTCACCGCGGGCTGGGTCTGCTCGAGCGGGGCGAACGAAGGCGCCAGCAGCGTCATCAGGGCGCGCGCCTGGTCGCCGACGATGGCGCGTCGCGCCGCGCCGTAGTCCATCAGCACGGGCCGGTCGTCGGGCATCAGCAGGATCTTCGACGGCGTGATCTCGCGGTGAATGCAGCCGGCCTCGTGCAGCATCGCCAGCGGCTCCAGCAGGCCGTCGAGCAGTGCGCGCAGAGATGCCTCGTCGGGCGGGTTGTCCATCGACTGGCGAAGCTTCAGCAGCGGCGTGCCCGGGTAGTACGGCATGGCCCGGTACACCGTGCCGTTGCTCTCCCAGTGGCGCAGCACGTGCACCAGAGAGGGGTGGTCGCAGCGCGCCAGCAACTGGGCCTCCTCGATGAAGGCGCGGCGTCCACGCTCGAAGGGCTCGGCGTGCGAGCCGGCGCGCAGCCGCACCTGCGCGCCGTCGTCGCCGCGCACGGCCAGCGTGTCGGGCAGGTATTCCTTGATCGCCACGCGGCGCTGCAAGCCGAGGTCGGTGGCCAGGTAGACCAGTCCGAACCCGCTGGCGCCGATGACGCTGTCGATGCGGAATTCGTCGAGACGCGAGCCGGGCGCAAGCGCGTCGTCGCGGGCGGGTGCGGATGGAGTGTCGATGGGGGAAGGGGTTTTGGCCCGGGGCGCCGGGGAATCGGTCCGTGGGAGGGATTTCATCAATGCAACCTCGGGTACTGCGAGGCCAGCTTAAGCGGTGCGCCGGGCGGGCGTCTGTACGCGTTTGTGATGTTTGGCGCTTGCCGTTGCACCTGGGTCCAACCTGGCAAAGGCTATGCTTGCCCGCTTCGCAAAACAGGCCTCGGACCTCGGAACAGCAAACCGTGTTCCCAGGCACTCAACGCATTGCACCGGCATGTCGACGACAGTCTTCCTGAAGCTGCTCGCCATCTTCGTCATCGTCGGCATCGGCTGGGTGGCCGGGCGGCTGCGCTGGCTGGGCGAAAACGACCCAGCGCGCACGCTGTCGAACGCCGCCTTCTACATCTTCATCCCGGCGTTGCTGTTTCGCACCACCGCGCGGGTCGACTTCCGCACGCTGCCCTGGGCCACGCTGGCCGCCTTCTTCGTGCCGGTGCTGCTGATGCTCGGCCTCGTGTACATGTGGCAGCGGCGCTGGAACCGCGGCCGCCGGCTCCCCGCGGCGGCGCCCAGTGTCCGGGCCATCTCGGCGACCTTCGGCAACACGCTGCAGATCGGCGTGCCGATGGTCACCGCGCTGTTCGGCGAAGCCGGACTGGCGATCCACATCGCGCTGATCAGCCTGCACGCGCTGACGCTGCTGACCGTGCTCACCGCGCTGGTCGAACTGGACCTGGCGCGCGAGCGTCGGCGCACCGGCCACGCGCAGACCCATCTGCTGCACACGCTCGGCCAGACGGCGCGCAACACCATCATCCATCCGGTGGTGCTGCCGGTCCTGGCCGGCCTGGTGTGGAACGCGCTGCTGCCCCCGTTGCCACCCATCGTCGACGAGACGCTCGCCACCATGGCCGAGGCGGTGGTGCCGCTGTGCCTGGTGCTGATCGGCATGTCGCTCGCCTACTACGGCGTGCGCGGCGCGGCCAAGGGCGCGATCGCGCTGTCGGTGCTCAAGCTGCTGGTGCTCCCCGCCGTGGTGCTCGTCATCGGACATTGGGGCATGGGGCTCGACGGCCTCGCACTGGCAGTGGTCGTGATGGCGGCATCGCTGCCGGTGGGCTCCAACGCGCTGATCTTCTCGCAGCGCTACGAGACGCTCGAGGCCGAAGCCACGGCTGCGATCGTCTTGTCGACCTTCGCGTTTGTACTGACGGCGCCGTTCTGGCTCACGGTATTGAACTTGCTGATGAGCTCCGGCTGAGTCGTCCGACAGCGTTCGAGATGTCGCTCAGGTGACCTAGACCACTTGCGATTTCCCTGAGAAGAATCGCACGAAAGCGGGCTTATCATCCCGCCCTCGCTGCTCACAAGGCGGCTCTCCACCGTTGTCCCCGCAACCTTTCAGGACCACCCGATGAAAACACGCGGCTTCACTCTTCAGGCGCTCGTCGCCGGTGCGCTGCTCGCAGCGGCTGGATCGGCCCTCGCCGCCAAGACGCTGGTCTACTGCTCCGAAGGCAGCCCAGAAGGCTTCAACCCGCAGTTCTTCACCACCGGCACCACCCTCGATGCCTCCTCGGTGCCCATGTTCAACCGGCTGGTGCAGTTCGAGCTCGGCACGACCAATGTGGTGCCCGCACTGGCCGAGAGCTGGACCGCCTCGCCCGACGGCCTGACCTACACCTTCAAGCTGCGCAAGGGCGTCAAGTTCCACAGCAACGACAAGTTCAAGCCGACGCGCGACTTCAACGCCGACGACGTGCTGTTCTCGTACAACCGGATGGCCGATCCGAACCATCCGTTCCACAAGACTTCGCCGGGCCAGACCTACGCGTATTTCGAGGACATGGCCGTGAAGGACGTCGTCGACCGCGTCGAGAAGGTCGACCCGATGACGGTGCGCTTCGTGCTGAAGAAGCCGGAAGCGCCGTTCATCGCGAACATGGCGATGGACTTCGCGTCCATCCACAGCGCCGAGTACGCCGAGAAGATGGCTGCGGCCAAGACGCCCGAGGTCATCGACCGCGAGCCCATCGGCACCGGCCCGTTCCAGTTCGTGAGCTATCAGAAGGACGCGGTGATCCGCTACAAGGCTTTCGACCAGCACTGGGACGGCCGCCCGAAGATCGACAACCTCGTCTATGCCATCACCACGGACGCGTCGGTGCGCTACGCGAAGCTGAAGGCCGGCGAGTGCCACGTGATGGCGTTCCCGAAGCCCGCCGACGTGCAGCTGATGAAGGACGATCCGAACATCAACCTCGTGCAGGCGCCGGGGCTGAACGTCGGCTACCTCGCCTTCAACGTCGAGAAGAAGCCGTTCGACAACAAGCTGGTGCGCCAGGCGCTGAACATGGCCGTCAACAAGAAGGCCATCCTGGACGCGGTGTACCAGGGCGCCGGCCAGGTCGCGAAGAACCCGATTCCCCCCACGCTCTGGTCGTACAACGACAAGGTCACCGACTATCCCTACGACGTCGCCAAGGCCAAGGAGCTGATGGCCAAGGCGGGCCTTGCCGGCGGCACCGAAGTGGAGCTGTGGTATTTGCCGGTGACGCGTCCGTACAACCCCGACGGCAAGCGCATGGCCGAGCTGATCCAGGCTGACTGGGAGAAGATCGGCGTCAAGACCAAGCTGCTGACCTTCGAGTGGGGC
Source organism: Piscinibacter sp. XHJ-5 (assembly GCF_029855045.1). Lineage (GTDB taxonomy): Bacteria > Pseudomonadota > Gammaproteobacteria > Burkholderiales > Burkholderiaceae_C > Albitalea. The sequence goes on along the minus strand of NZ_CP123228.1, from coordinate 6,299,517 downwards.
GAGTACCGCAAGCGCAGCAAGGTCGGCGAGCAGCATTCCATGATGTTCGGCTGGTCGGGCGACAACGGCGATCCCGACAACTTCTTCGCCAACCTGCTGAGCTGCCCGGCCGTCAAGGGCGGCGGCAATGTCGCGCGCTGGTGCAGCAAGGAGTTCGACGACCTGATCCAGAAGGCCAAGGCGGTGCCCAAGCAGGCCGAGCGCGCCGCCGCCTATGCCAAGGCGCAGGAGATCGTCAAGGAAGAGGCGCCGTGGATCACGATCGCCCACTCGGTGCGCTTCGACCCGGTGCGCAAGGAGGTCAAGGGCTACAAGATGGATGCCACCGCGCATCACTACTTCAACAAGGTCGACCTGACGTCGACCAAGTAGGAAGCAGCCAGCCCACGATGGGGGTGCGTTTCAGGCGCGCCCCCATCTTTTTTAGCCACATCCTTCGATGTTCGCCTTTCTCCTCAAGCGCCTGGGCCTGGTGCTGCCGACCTTCATCGGCATCACGCTGCTCGTCTTCGCGCTGATCCGCCTGCTGCCGGGGGACCCGGTCGAAGCGCTGTCCGGCGAGCGCGGCATGACCGAGGAACGCTACCAGCGGCTCTCGCAGCAATTCGGCCTCGACCGGCCGCTCACGGTGCAGTACGCCGACTACGTGTGGAGGGCCGTCCGCGGCGACCTCGGCCATTCGACGATCACGCACGAGCCGGTGTTCACCGAGTTCATCGCCCGCTTCCCCGCCACCATCGAGCTGTCGGTGGTGGCCATGCTGTTCGCGCTGGTGGTGGGACTGCCCGCCGGCATCGTCGCCGCACTGAAGCGCAACACCGCGCTCGACTACACCGTGATGGGCGCCTCGCTCACCGGCTATTCGATGCCGATCTTCTGGTGGGGACTGTTGCTGATCCTGACCTTCTCGGTCACGCTCGGCTGGACGCCGGTGTCAGGGCGCATCGCGATCATGTACGACATTCCCAGCGTCACCGGCTTCATGCTGATCGACTCGCTGCTGTCGTCCGACGAAGGCGCGTTCAAGAGCGCGCTGATGCACCTCATCCTGCCCGCCATCGCGCTCGGCACCATTCCACTGGCCGTGATCGCGCGCATGACGCGCTCGTCCATGCTGGAGGTGCTGCGCGAGGACTACGTCCGCACCGCGCGCGCCAAGGGCGCCTCGACGTGGCGCGTGGTGGGCATCCATGCGCTGCGCAATGCGCTGATCCCGGTGGTGACGACGATCGGCCTGCAGGTGGGCACCTTGCTCGCCGGCGCCATCCTTACCGAGACCATCTTCTCCTGGCCCGGCATCGGCAAATGGCTGGTCGAGGCCATCCATCGCCGCGACTACCCGGCGGTGCAGGGCGGCATCCTGATGTCGGCCACCGTCATCATCGCGGTGAACCTGGTCGTCGACCTGCTCTATGGCGTGATCAACCCCCGCATCCGACACCAGTGAGACGCCGATGAGCGCCGTTCTTCCCACCACCGCGCCGCCGTCCCCCTGGGTCGAGCTGTGGCGCGACTTCCGCCGCAATCGCGGGGCGATCATCGGCCTGTCCATCGTCGTGGCGCTGATCCTGTGTGCGCTGCTCGCCGACGTGATCGCGCCGTATTCGCCCTCCGAGCAGTACCGCGAGGCTACGCTGCGTGCGCCGTCGTGGCAGCCCGTCAACGGCCACCGCTTCGTGCTCGGCACCGATCCGGTCGGGCGGGACGTGCTGTCGCGGCTGATCCACGGCACGCGGCTGTCGCTGATCATCGGTCTCGTGTCGGTCGGACTGTCGCTGTCGGGCGGCGTGCTGCTCGGGCTGCTGGCAGGCTTCTTCCGCGGCGGCGTCGAGTTCACGATCATGCGGCTGATGGACATCATGCTGGCGCTGCCGAGCCTGCTGCTCGCCGTCGCGGTGGTGGCCATCCTCGGCCCCGGCCTGATGAACGCGATGTACGCGATTGCCATCGTCATGCTGCCGCACTTCGTGCGCCTCACCCGAGCGGCAGTGATCGGCGAGCTGGCTAAGGACTATGTCAACGCATCGCGCATCGCCGGGGCCGGCACGCCGCGGCTGATGTTCGACACGGTGCTGCCCAACTGCGCGGCCCCGCTGATCGTGCAGGCGACTCTCGGCTTCTCGACGGCCATCCTCGACGCCGCCGCGCTGGGCTTCCTCGGGCTGGGCGCGCAGCCGCCGACGCCCGAATGGGGCTCCATGCTCGCCAGCGCCCTCGAGTTCATCCAGAGCGCCTGGTGGGTGGTCACCCTGCCGGGCCTCGCGATCCTGGTCTCGGTGCTGGCGTTCAACCTGATGGGCGACGGGCTGCGCGACGCGCTGGATCCGAAGCTCAAACGCTAGGCCTGTCCACACCACTCATGGCACTGCTCGAAGTACAGAACCTGACGGTCGAGTTCGGACCGGAGGACGCGCCGTTCAAGGCAGTCGACGGCGTGAGCCTGAGCATCGAGGCCGGTGAAGTGGTCGGCATCGTCGGCGAATCGGGCTCCGGCAAGAGCGTCACGGCGCTCGCGCTGATGGGCCTGGTGGACGCGCCGGGCCGCGTGAAGGCGGAGCGGCTGTCGTTCGACGGCCGCGATGTGCTCAGGCTGTCCGAGAGGCATCGCCGCGCCATGCTCGGCCGCGACATCGCGATGATCTTCCAGGATCCGATGTCCAGCCTGAACCCCTGCTTCACCGTGGAGTACCAGCTGACCGAGACGCTGCGCATCCACGAAGGCGGCTCGCGAAAGGCGCTGCGCGCGCGGGCGCTGGAGCTGCTGCGGGCAGTCGAGATTCCCGACGCGGAGCGCCGCCTCGACGCCTTTCCGCACCAGCTGTCGGGCGGCATGAGCCAGCGCGTGATGGTGGCGATGGCCATCGCCTGCAACCCGCGCCTGCTGATCGCCGACGAGCCCACCACCGCGCTCGACGTGACCATCCAGGCGCAGATGCTGGCGCTGCTGCTCAAGCTGCAGCGCGAGCGCGGCATGGGGCTGATGCTGATCACGCACGACCTCGGCGTCGTTGCAGAAGTCGCGTCGCGCGTCATGGTCATGTACGCCGGCCAGGTGGTCGAGACGTCGAAGGTGCCCGAAATCTTCACCGCGCCGCACCACCCGTACACCGAAGCGCTGCTGTCGGCGCTGCCCGAGCACAACATCGGCCAGCGCCGCCTGCGGTCCATGCCGGGCGTGGTTCCCGGTGCCTTCGACCGGCCGAGCGGCTGCCTGCTGTCGCCGCGCTGTCCCTACGTGCAGGACAAGTGCCGCGCCGAGCGGCCCGCGCTTTACGGCGTGGAGGGCGCGCAGGCGCGCTGCTTCTTCCCGCTCGTGCAGCACGCGTCGGCGGAGGCTTCGGCATGAGCGAATCGAAGATCTCGGTCGAGATGGTCGACCGCATCCACACCGGGAACGCGCCGGTCACCACCATGCCGCAGCCGGCCGGAGAAGACGTCATCCTCGACGCACGCCATCTCGCCAAGCACTACCCGGTCTCGCTGGGCTTTCTCAAGCCCAAGGCGACGGCCCGCGCGCTGGACGGCGTGTCGTTCACGCTGCAGATGGGGCGCACGCTCGCCGTGGTCGGCGAATCCGGCTGCGGCAAGAGCACGCTGGCACGCCAGATCACGATGATCGAGACGCCCACCGCCGGCGAGCTGCACCTGACGGGCGTCGACGTGGCGCATGCCGATGCGGCCGCGAAGAAGCGGCTTCGCCAGCAGGTGCAGATGGTGTTCCAGAACCCCTTCGCCAGCCTCAACCCGCGCAAGAAGATCGGCCAGGCGCTCGAGGAGCCGCTGATCATCAACACCACGCTCACTCGCGCCGAGCGCGAGGAGCGGGCGCGCGCCATGATGGCGCGCGTCGGCCTGCGCCCCGAGCACTACCAGCGCTATCCGCACATGTTCTCCGGCGGCCAGCGCCAGCGCATCGCCATCGCGCGCGCGCTGATGCTGCATCCGCGCATCGTCGTCGCCGACGAGCCGGTGTCGGCGCTCGACGTGTCGATCCAGGCGCAGGTGCTCAACCTGCTGATGGACCTGCAGGAGGAGACGCAGGTCGCCTACGTCTTCATCTCGCACAACCTCGCGGTGGTCGAGCTGATTGCCGACGACGTGCTCGTGATGTACCTCGGCAAGGTGGTCGAGCAGGCGAGCAAGCGCGAGCTGTTCTCGCTGCCGCGCCATCCGTACACCCGCGCGCTGCTGGCCAGCACGCCGCGCATCGACAAGGCCGCGCGGCAGACGCGCCAGGTGCTGTCGGGCGAGCTGCCGTCGCCGCTGAACCCGCCCTCGGGCTGCGCCTTCCACAAGCGCTGCCCGCATGCGCAGGAGCGCTGCCGCGTGGAGGTGCCGCTGCTGCGCCGGCCCACCGACGGCAAGACCAGCGGCGAGATGGCCTGCCACTTCGCCGAACAGATCGCGTGACGCTCGCGATCGTCGGCGCCGGCCAGTCGAGCGCCGAGGATTTGGCGGCGTGCTTCACCGAGGCCTTCGACGGCTACCTCGCCGGCTCGTTCGCGATGACGGCCCAGGCGCTGCCGCTGCGCCTCGCCCGCTGGGGCGCCGAGTTGTCGATGAGCCGCTGCGCCGTCGTCGACGGCGCCCTGGCGGGATTCGTGTTCGTCGGCCGGCACGGCCGCCGCCGGCGCGTCGGTGCGATGGGCGTCTGCCCTGCGGCACGCGGCAGCGGCGCATCGCGCGCCTTGCTGGGAACGGTGGTCGACGAGGCGCGGGCGGCCGGCGCGCAGGCGCTGGAGCTCGAGGTGTTCGCGCAGAACGTGCCCGCGCTGAAGCTGTACCGCTCCTTCGGCTTCGTCGACGGCGCGCCGCTGTGGGGCTTCGTGCGAGAGCCGGCGCCGGTCGACGCGACGCCGGCCACGCCCCGCGCGATGGCCCTCGCCCATGCGGCCGACTGGCTCCAGGCCCATGGACCGGCGCAGCTGCCCTATCAGCAAGGCGGCGAGTCGATGCGGCATGTGGATGCGGCTGCGACATCCTGGCAGCTGGGTACGGCGCTGATCGTCTTCCAGGCGTCGCAGCAGGTCGGCGTCACGGTGCTGGCGCTCGTCGATGCCGATCCGGCGCAACGCGACGCGCGCCGCTTGATCGACGCGCTGCTGGTCGCGCATCCGGCGCAGACCGTGCGCGTGCCGCAGCTGATGCACGACGACATCGCGGCGCGGGCGCTGCGCGAGGCGGGATTCACGGCATTGCCGCTGCACCAGATCCAGATGCGTCTGGACCTGCGCGGATGTCCCCCCGCAAACCCCGCTTGAATCGCTGCGCCTGCTGTCGCAAAGTGGCTGCTTCGCCCGCATCGAAAGGACGCCTCATGCACCGCATCGCCCTGGCCGCCGCCTGCTCCCTGGTCTTCGGCGCCACCGCCCACGCGGCCGGCTTCACCCTGGCCAGCCCCACCGCCAAGCCCAACGCCAAGCTGCCCGACACGCATGTGTTCAACAGCTTCGGCTGCTCGGGCAAGAACATCTCGCCGGCGCTGAAGTGGAGCGGCGCGCCCAAGGACACGAAGAGCTTTGCCGTCACGGTCTACGACCCCGATGCCCCCACGGGCTCCGGCTGGTGGCACTGGGTGGTCATCAACCTGCCGGCCACGACCACCGAGCTGCCCGAGGGTGCCGGCAGCGCCGACGGCAAGGGCCTGCCGTCCGGCGCGATGCAGGTGCGCACCGATTTCGGCGCCCCGGGCTTCGGCGGCGCCTGCCCGCCCAAGGGCGACAAGCCGCACCGCTACATCTTCACGGTGTACGCGCTGAAGACCGACAAGCTCGACGTGCCCGCCGAAGGCACGGCGGCGCTGGCGGGCTTCATGATCAATGCGAACAAGCTCGGATCGGCGACGTTCACCTCGAAGTACGGCAGGTGATGCGCAGGTTTGGGACAATTCGCCCATGACCTCCACCGATCTCCAGGCCACCATCGCCCACATGGGCGCGGCCGCGCGCGCGGCCAGCACGAAGATGGCCGCCGCGCCGACCGCGGCGAAGAACGCGGCGCTGCTGGCGCTCGCGCGGCGCCTGCGCAGCGAAGCCGCTGCGCTCGCGCCGGCCAATGCGCGCGACATCGAGGCGGCCGAGGCCGCCGGCCTCGCAGCCCCGATGGTCGACCGCCTGAAGCTCACGCCGAAGATCATCGAGACCGTGGCGCAAGGCTGCGAGCAGATCGCCGCCATGCCCGACCCGATCGGCGAGATCACCGGCCTGCGGCGCCGCCCCAGCGGCATCAGCGTGGGCCAGATGCGCGTGCCCCTCGGCGTCTTCGGCATGGTCTACGAAAGCCGGCCGAACGTGACCATCGAGGCGGCGTCGCTGGCCATCAAGAGCGGCAATGCCTGCATCCTGCGCGGCGGCTCCGAGGCCATCCATTCCAATCTCGCGCTGTGGAAGCTGGTGCAGGCCTCGCTCGCCGAGGCGGGCCTGCCGCCCGACGCGGTGCAGCTCGTCGAGACCACCGACCGCGCCGCGGTCGGACACCTCATCGCCTCGCCCGAAGCGGTCGACGTGATCATCCCGCGCGGCGGCAAGGGCCTCATCGAGCGCATCAGCCGTGAAGCCAAGGTGCCGGTGATCAAGCACCTCGACGGCAACTGCCACGTCTACGTCGATGCGCAGGTCGATCTCGCGCTCGCGCTGAAGGTCACCGACAACGCCAAGACGCAGAAGTACAGCCCGTGCAACGCGGCCGAATCACTGCTGGTGCATGCCGCCGTCGCGCCGGCCTTCCTGCCGCGCATCGGCGCGCTGTGGGCTGCCAAGGGCGTCGAGATGCGGTGCGACGCACGCGGCATGGCGCTGCTCGAGAAGCTGCCCAATGCCGCGGTCAAGGCGGCGAGCGAGCACGACTGGTCGCAGGAGTACCTCGCGCCCATCATCAGCGTGAAGGTCGTCGACAGCCTCGACGAGGCGATTGCGCACGTCAACCGCTACGGCTCGCACCACACCGATGCCATCCTCACCGAGAGCCATCCGAACGCGATGCGCTTCCTGCGCGAGGTCGATTCAGCCAGCGTGATGGTCAACGCCTCCACGCGCTTCGCCGATGGTTTCGAGTACGGCCTGGGCGCCGAGATCGGCATCAGCACCGACAAGTTCCACGCGCGCGGGCCGGTGGGGCTGGAGGGACTGACGTCGATGAAGTGGGTGGTGCTGGGCCAGGGTGAGATCCGGGCCTGACCCATGACCGACCCGCGGCATGCACTCGTCCTCTTCTCGGGCGGCCAGGACTCCACCACCTGCCTCGCCTGGGCGCTGGAGCGCTACGCGCACGTCGAGACCATCGGCTTCGATTACGGCCAGCGCCATGTCGTCGAGCTCGAATGCCGTCTCGCGGTGCGTGCGCAGCTGCATGCGCAGTTTCCCGCCTGGCACGCGCGGCTCGGCGACGATCACCTGCTGGACCTGTCGCTGCTGGGACAGATCTCCGATACCGCGCTGACCGACGCGCGCAAGATCGAGATGCAGGCCAACGGGCTGCCCAACACGTTCGTGCCGGGTCGCAACCTGCTGTTCTTCACCTTCGCCGCGACCATCGCTTACCGCCGCGGGCTCAGCGTGCTGGTGGGCGGCATGTGCGAGACCGATTTCTCGGGCTATCCGGACTGCCGCGACAACACGCTGAAGGCCTTGCAGGTGGCGCTCAACCTCGGCATGGACACGCGGCTGACGCTGGAAACGCCGCTGATGTGGCTCGACAAGGCGCAGACCTGGTCGCTGTCGGCGGCGCTGGGTGGCGAGAAGCTCAACGAGCTGATCGTCGAGCACACCCACAGTTGCTACGTCGGCGACCGCAGGCAGCGCCACGAATGGGGCTACGGCTGCGGCCAGTGCCCGGCGTGCGCGCTGCGTGCGCGCGGGTACCGCGCCTGGCGCATGCATGGCGACTCGCCGTTCACCGACACGCTGCCCGCCAACCTGTAGACCGCCCTCAGGCGACGCGCTCTTCGCGGGTCGCCGCCGACAGCCACGGCGCGAGCCGCTTCGTTCCTTCCGGCGTGATGCGCAGCGCGCGTGAGCCCTCGACCTTGCGCAGCCAGCCGCGCTCGACGCTGTGCTCCAGCAAGGCCACGGCAAGCGCGCCGGCCAGGTGGTCGCGGCGCTCCGACCAGTCGAGGCACGGATACGCGAAGCGCCGCGCCGCCGCCGGCGTGGTGATCGCCGGCAACGGCACGCCGAGCGTGCTCAACTCCGCACGCCCCGCGTCGCTCAGCAGGAAGTGACCGTCGCATGGCTGGAGCGTGCCGCGCGCCAGCAGCCCTTCGAACAGGGCGACGCCCAGCTCGCCGGCGAGGTGGCTGTAGCAGGTGCGCGCCGCCTTCAACGGCTTGTAGGGCCCCTGGCTCCACTTGTCCGCTTGCGCGCTGCGCTCGGCCACGAGCGACAAGGCTTCCAGCGCATGGCCGATGTCGGCGTCGGCAAGGCGGAAGTACCGATGCCGCCCCTGCGTGCGCGCGACGACCAGCTCGGCGTCGACCAGCTTCGCGACGTGCGCGCTCGCGGTCTGCGCTGTGACGCCCGCAGCGGCCGCCAGCTCGCCGGCGGCCAGGAACTGCCCGCCCATCAGCGCAGCCAGCATGCGGGCGCGGGTCGGGTCGCCGATCATCGCGGCGACCTTGGCGAAGCGCGGCTCGGGTGTCGTCATGGCCCCACCTTCGTCGGATAGACCTGCGGCGCCTGGTCGCGCTCGAACATGCCGTAGTCGCGCACGACGCCGGCCACGCGCAGGCGGTAGTCGGCGAAGAGCGTCTCGCGCCCAGCGCGCTGCGCCGCGCGATGCTCGCCGACCTCGCGCCAATGCTGCACCGAGGCCTCGTCGCGCCAGAACGAGAGCGACAGCAGCTTGCCGGGCTGCGTCAGGCTCTCGAAGCGCTCGACCGAGATGAACCCGGGCACGGCTTCGAGCTGCGGCTTGAGCCGCGCGGCGATCTCGAGGTAGCGCCCGCGCCGTCCCTCGGCCGGAACGACTTCGAAGATGACGGCGATCATCGTGTGTGGTCCTCCACGAAGCAGTTGACTCGTGGAGCAGGCGATGCGGCTGTCTTCCAGGTGCATGAGGTCCGTCCCGCACGGGATCTTCACGTCGGCACGAGGTGCCGCAGCGCTCGCACTGCGGCGGTGCGGGCGTCGTGATCGTCGCACACCGAATCCGCATTCGCCGCGCACTGCGCAGGTCCGTCATGTCAGGCGCCCAGCCCACGCCACGCCAGGTACACGCCAAGCGTCAGCAGCGCGGCGAGGAAGAGCTTCTTGAACAGCGCCGGCTGCAGGCGCTGCCGCATCTTCTGTCCCAGTCCCATGCCGGCGAGCGCCGGCAGCAGCGCGAGCAGCGAGCCGGTCCAGGCCGATGCCGGCAGCGCGCCGCCGTGGCCCAGGGCGAGTGCCAGCGCGATGGTCGAGACCAGGAACGACAGTCCCAGCGCCTGCACCAGCTCCTCCTTGTCGAGCCCGAGCGCCTGCAGGTACGGCACCGCCGGAATGACGAACACGCCGGTCGCTGCCGTCACCAGGCCGGTGGCGATGCCGACGAGCGGGGCAGCCCACCGTTCGTGGCGCGGCGCGATGTGCCAGTGCAAGGTCAGCAGCCCGAGGCCGGCATAGGCGAGCAGCGCGATGCCCAGGCCGGCGGTCGCCGCGCCCGACGGGCCGCGCGTGAGCCAGCCGCCGCCCAGTGCGACGCCGATGCAGACGCCGCCCAGCATCGTGGCCAGTCGGCGCATCAGCGAAAGCAGGCCCGGCCGCGCGGCGATCTGCCAGACATTGGTGACCAGCGACGGCACGACCAGCAGCGCGGCCGCCTGCGCCGGCGACATCGCCAGGCTGAGCAACCCCATCGTGATCGTCGGCAGGCCCAGGCCGACGACGCCCTTGACGAAGCCGGCGAGCAGGAAGACAAACGCGATGGTGGCGATGAGCGGGGTGATCTCGAAGGTGGGCATGGTCGGTGTGAGTGGCGCAGCGATGGGATCGATCATGGGCGCCCGCATCGCATCGATGCTTCGCTGCGCATCGAAACGTCGTGAGCCGCGTGGCGCGCCGGCATCCCGGATACAGTCGGGCGCCATGAGCTCCGGTCAAATCACCGGCTGGGCCGTCGCGGCCGTGCTCCTGTTCTGGGCCGTGGGCGCGTACAACCGGCTGGTCAGCTTGCGCAACGGCATCTCGCGCGCTTTCGCGCCCGTCGAGGTGCAGCTGCGCCAGCGCCACCATCTGCTGGAGCGATGGGTGGAAGCGCTGCGTCCGCTGCTCGAGCACGAAACGCCGGCCCTCGACGCGGTGCTGGCCGCGAGCGGCCAGCTGCAGACCGCCTGCGACGTGGTGCGCAGCCGGCCCAGCGCAGCGCGGCCGATGGCCGCGCTGCGGCTTGCCGAGGAAACGCTGGCCGAGGCGCGCAGCCGCCTCAAGGGCGAGCTGCCGGCCAAGCCGGAGCTGCTGGCCGGTGCCGGCGTCGCGCTGCTCGGCGAAGAGCTCGCCGCCGCCGACAGCACGCTGGGCTTCGCGCGCCGCCAGTTCAACGAGGCGACGCAGAGCTACAACGATGCGCTCGATCAGTTTCCGACCTGGGTCATCGCGGGGCTGTTCGGCTTCCGCGGGGCCGGCACCCTATGACCACGGCGCAGGCACGCGAGCACGACGCGCTGGCGCGGCTGTCGCGTGTCAACGGCCCCGGCGAGCTCAAGGCCGCGGTGCTGGCGCTGGTCACGCAACCGGCGGACGCCGCCGCCTCGCTCGCGGTGTGGCAGGCCGAAGTCGATCCGCTGCCCACGGCGCAGGCGCTGCTCGACGACGTGGGCCGCTTGTCGGACGCGTCGCGGCTGCCGGCCCTCGAGGTGCTGCTCGCGCGAGCGCGCCTGCTGCCCAAGCCCGAGCGCCGCGCGATGCTGCAGTCCACGCGCCGCCTGATGGCGGCGCATGCGCCGCTGCGCCCCATCGACCGGCTGCATTGGCTGATGATGCGGCGCCGCCTCGGCGACCATCCGCCCGCGGCCGCGTCGCCCGCATCGCACAACGACATGGCCCAGCTTCCGCCGGCGACGCTGCTGCAGGTGGCACGTGTCACCGCCTACCTCTCGCGCATGGTGCCGGGCCGCGACCCCGCCGCGGCGCTCGCCTGGTATGCGCAGGCGCTGAGCCCGTTCCTGCCGCGCGAGATGATGCCGCCGTGCCAGCCGCCCGACGGCGATGGCCTGGCGCATGCGCTCGACGAGGTCGAGGCCCTGCCCTGGATGCTGCGGCCCGTGCTGGTGCGCGCCTGGGTCGATGCCGCGGTCGCGACCAGCCTGCGTGCCCGGCTGCCCGCGGCGGCGGCCGATGCGCTGCGCCTGGCCGCCGACCTGCTCGACTCGCCGCTGCCGCCGGAGCTGGCGCGCCAGTACACGGAGCTCGAATGGACGTGCTGAAGGCAGCGATGGCACTGGCGTGGCTGAGCGCCGCCACCGCGTCAATGGCGCAGGACGAGCGCACGCTGCAGGTCCGCAGCCTCGCCGCCACCTGTGCCACCTGCCACGGCACCGAAGGTCGTGCGCTCGAGGGAACGCCGCTGCTGCCGCTCGCCGGCATGCCCGCGCCGCAGCTGGCCCGGCAGATGCGCGCCTTTCGCAGCGGCGACCGGCCGTCGACGGTGATGCAGCAGATCATCAAGGGCTACACCGATGCACAGATCGACCAGCTCGCGGCGTGGTTCGCCGCGCAGGCGCACTGAAGGGCGCCACATGGACCACAGCCGCCGCGAATGGGTCCTGGCTGCCGGCGCCTTGGCGGCGATGGGCCTCGGCGGCTGTGCCGCCCCCGCGCGCAGCGTGCCGGCCAGCGCGCGCGTGCTGGTGGTCGGCGGCGGCTACGGCGGCGCCACCGCCGCGAAGTACGTGCGGCTGCTGTCCGGGCAGCGCATCGCCGTCGTGCTGGTCGAGCCCGAAGACAGCTTCGTGTCGTGCCCGATCTCGAATCTGGTGATCGGCGGCAGCAAGGCGCTGGCGGACATCACCGTGACTTACGCCGGGCTGGCGCGCACGCACGGCGTCACCGTGGTCAAGGACAGCGTGGCGCGCATCGACGCGCAGCAGAAGGTCGCGACCTTGGCATCGGGCCCGACCATCCGCTACGACAAGCTCGTGCTGTCGCCGGGCGTCGAGCTGGTGTGGGACAGCATCGCGGGCCTGCAGGCGGCGCACGAGCAGGGGCAGATCCTGCAGGCCTGGAAAGCCGGCGTCGAGACACTGGCGCTGCGGCGTCAGCTCGAGGCGATGCCGGACGGCGGCGTGTTCGCCATCACAATCCCCGAGGCGCCTTATCGTTGTCCGCCTGGACCCTACGAGCGCGCCTGCCAGGTGGCCAGCTACTTCAAGGCCGTCAAGCCGCGCTCCAAGGTGCTGGTGCTCGATGCCAATCCCGACGTGACCTCCAAGCCGGCGCTGTTCAAGCAGGTGTGGAGCGAGCAGTACGCCGGCATCGTCGAATACCGGCCGCAGCACAAGGCGGTGGCCGTCGACGGTGCGTCGCGTCGCGTGAAGTTCGAGCTCGCCGAGGACGTGCGCGCCGATGTGCTCAACGTGCTGCCCGCGATGCGCGCCGGCGCGATCGCCGTGCAGTCGGGGCTGGCGAACTCCAACGCCCGCTGGTGCGCGGTGCGCTACCTGGACTTCGAGTCCACGGCCGCGCGGGACATCCACGTCATTGGCGACGCGATCCAGCTCGCGCCGCTGATGCCGAAGAGCGGCCACATGGCCAACAACCACGCGAAGGTGGCCGCCGCGGCGATCGTGGCCGAGCTCAGCGGCTGGCCGCCGAATGCCGCGCCGCTGCTCACCAACACCTGCTACAGCTTTGTCGACGCGAAGAGCGTCATCCACGTGGCGAGCGTGCACGAGTACGTCGCCGCCGAGAAGACCTTCAAGGTGGTGGCCGGCTCCGGCGGCGTGTCCAGCGGGCCGAGCGAGCTCGAGGGCGTGTACGCGTGGAACTGGGCCCGCCACATCTGGGCCGATGCGCTGACCTGACACGCCATGAACCAACCCGACCCGCCGCGCCCCGAGGACACGCCGCTCGCCGAGGACCTGCCGGTCCACGTGCTGAACATGCCGCGCGACGTGCGCAGCGTGTCGCTCGCGGTCATCGCGGTGCTGGGCGCGGTGTTCGTGCTGCACTGGGCGTCTGCGGTGTTCATACCGCTGATGATCGGCGTGATGTTCAGCTATGCGCTGGACCCGGTCGTCGACCGGCTGGAAAGCTGGCGCATCCCGCGCGCGGTGTCGGCGGCGGTGCTGCTGCTGGGCATCCTGAGCGGCACCAGCGCGATGGTGTGGTCGCTGGCCGACGATGCCAACGAGCTGCTGCAGTCGCTGCCGGAGGCGGCGCAGAAGCTGCGCCAGGCGATGCGCTCGCAGAAGGGCCCGACGCTGGTGCCGATCGACAAGGTGCAGGAGGCCGCGCAGCAGATCGAGCGCGCCGCCGAGGAGAGTGGCGGCGGGCCGGCGCCGGCCTCGCGCGGCGTGATGCGCGTTCAGATCGAGAAACCGCGCTTCAACGTGAAGGACCACTTGTGGAGCGGCACCATCGGCTTCATTGCCTTGGTGGGGCAGGTGGCGATCGTGTTCTTCCTCACCTTCTTCATCCTGGCCTCCGGCGACGCCTTCCGCCGCAAGATGGTCAAGCTCGCCGGCCCCAACTTCACCGAAAAGCGCGTCACCGTGCAGGCCCTCGACGAGATCACCGAGCAGATCCAGCGCTACCTGCTGGTGCAGGTGTTCACCAGCACCGTCGTCGGCATCATCACGTGGCTGGCGTTCCTGTGGATCGGCGTGGAGTACGCCGGCGTGTGGGGGCTGCTGGCCGGCGCGCTGAACTTCATCCCGTACATCGGCGCCATCGTCGTCACCGGCGGCGCGTCGCTGGTCGGCTTCCTGCAGTTCGGCTCGATGGAGATGGCGCTCGTGATCGCCGGCACGTCCTTCGTCATCCAGTCGCTCGAGGGCTATCTGCTGACGCCGTGGCTCACCAGCCGCGCGAGCCGCATGAGCCCGGTCGCGATCTTCGTCGGCGTGCTGGCGTGGGGATGGCTGTGGGGCGCCTGGGGCCTGATCCTCGGCGTGCCGATCCTGATGGCGGTGAAGACGGTGTGCGACCGGATCGAGGGATTGAAGCCGATCGGCGAATTGCTGGGCGAGTGAGTGTCGGTGCGGCGCTGCTGCGCCGCACCACCCTAAGCGCAAACCCTCGCGGTGGCATGCCTATCCGGCAGTAGCATCATCCGACTTCGCGATCGCCGCGCGCAGGCCCACGAGGCTGCGTGCGCAGCCATGGGGGACCTGATTTGCAGCCCACCGACATTCGCCATCCCGACACCTTCCACAAGGTCGTCGACTGCCAGTGGGCCTGTCCCGCACACACTCCGGTGCCGGAATACATCCGGCTCATCGCCGCCGGCCGGTACACCGACGCGTACATGGTCAACTGGGAGTCCAACGTGTTTCCCGGCATCCTGGGGCGCACCTGCGACCGGCCCTGCGAGCCCGCCTGCCGCCGCGGCCGCGTCGAGGAAGCGCAGACGGCCAAGCCCGAGCCGGTGGCCATCTGCCGGCTCAAGCGCGTCGCGGCCGACTTCAAGGACGATGCGATCGAGGAGCGCATGCCGCGCCCGGCACACCTGAAGAACGGCAAGCGCATCGCGTGCATCGGCGCGGGTCCTGCATCGCTCACCGTCGCGCGCGACCTTGCGCCGCTGGGCTATCACGTGACGGTGTTCGACGCCGATGCGAAGGCGGGCGGCATGATCCGCTCGCAGATCCCGCGCTTTCGGCTGCCCGAGGAGGTGATCGACGAGGAGACCGGCTACGTGCTGCGCCTGGGCGTCGAATTCCGCGGCGGGGTGCGCATCGAGTCGATGCAGCAGCTGCTGGCCGAGAACTGGGATGCGGTGTTCGTCGGCTCCGGCGCGCCGCGCGGACGCGATCTCGCCATTCCCGGCAGGCAGGAAGCCGCCGCGCAGATCCACATCGGCATCGACTGGCTGTCCTCGGTGTCCTTCGGCCACACCACGCACATCGGCAGACGCGTCATCGTGCTGGGCGGCGGCAATACCGCGATGGACTGCTGCCGCACCTCCAAGCGTCTGGGCGGCGAGGACGTCAAGGTCATCGTGCGCTCGCCGTTCGACGAGATGAAGGCCTCCCCTTGGGAGAAGGAGGACGCGATTCACGAGGGCATTCCCATCCTCGATTGCCTGGTGCCCAAGGCTTTCCTGCACCAGAACGGCAAGCTGACCGGCATGCGCTTCGAGAAGGTGAAGGCGGTGCGCGACGAGCGCGGCCGCCGCCAGCTGCTGCCCACCGGAGAGCCCGAGCAGGTGTTCGAGTGCGACGAGGTGCTGGTGGCGGTGGGGCAGGAGAACGCCTTCCCCTGGATCGAGCGGCACATCGGCATCGATTTCGACGAGCACGGCATGCCGGTGCTCGACAAGGCCACGCTGCAGTCGTCGCGGCCCGATGTCTTCTTCGGCGGCGATGCGGCGCTGGGGCCGAAGAACATCATCTGGGCCGTGGCCCAGGGCCATGACGCGGCGATCTCGATCGACAAGTTCCTGCACGGCGAGGACGTGAAGGCGCGGCCCGCGCCCGGCATCACGCTGGTGTCGCAGAAGATGGGCATCCACGAGTGGAGCTACGACAACGAGGTGGCGCCCGACACGCGCCACAAGGTGCCGTGGCGCGATGTCAACCAGGTGCTGCGCAACATCAAGGTCGAGGTCGAGCTGGGCTTCGACGTGAAGACCGCGTGGAAGGAGGCGCAGCGCTGCCTGAACTGCGATGTGCAGACGGTGTTCAGCACCGGCCAGTGCATCGAGTGCGACGCCTGCGTCGACATCTGTCCCACCGACTGCATCACCTTCACGAAGAACGGCACCGAGGCCGACCTGCGGGCGCGCTTGCGCGCGCCGGCGCGGCATGCGGAGCAGCCGCTGTACCTGTCCGACACGCTCAAGATGACCGGCCGCGTGATGGTGAAGGACGAGGACGTGTGCCTGCACTGCGGCCTGTGCGCCGAGCGATGTCCCACCGGCGCCTGGGACATGCAGAAGTTCGCCCTCCAGCTGCCGCGCGCCGGCCGGGGCTGCCGCGTCCACCATGAGCGCAAGGCGGCCTGAGCGATGTCCCACAGGATCGTCAAGCGCATCGAGTCGGTCAACGACTTCGTCGTCAAGTTCGCCAACGTCAACGGCTCCGGCTCGGCGTCGGCCAACGAGATGTTCGCGCGCAGCCTTCTGCGCATGGGCGTGCCGGTGAGCCCGCGCAACATCTTTCCGTCGAACATCCAGGGACTTCCCACCTGGTACGAGGTGCGCGTCAACGAGCGCGGCTATCTTGGGCGGCGCGGCGGCGTCGACCTGATGGTGGCGATGAACCCGCAGACCTGGGACCGCGACCTGCAGGAGATCGAGTCGGGCGGCTACCTGCTGTACGACAGCAGCAAGCCGCTGCCGCCGTCCAGGTTCCGCGACGACGTGAACGTCATCGGCGTGCCGCTCACCGAGATGTGTGCCACGCGCTACACCGATCCGCGCGAGCGCCAGCTGCTGAAGAACATCGTCTATGTCGGCGTCCTGGCGGCGCTGATGGGCATCGAGCCGGAGGTCATCGCCACGCTGCTCGGCGAGCAGTACAAGGGCAAGGCCAAGCTGATCCAGCCCAACCTCGATGCCTTCATGATGGGCCTGCACCACGGCCGCGACGTGCTCGAGAGCGACGTGCTGGGTCTGCGCGTGGAGCGGCGCGACGCGGTGGGCAAGCGCATCTTCATCGAGGGCAACGCCGCCGCCGCGCTGGGGTGCGTGTACGGTGGCGCGACGGTGTGCGCCTGGTACCCGATCACGCCGTCGTCGTCGCTGGCCGAGGCGTTCCAGAAGTACTGCGCCAAATACCGCGTCGACAAGGCCAGCGGTACCAACCGCTACGCCATCGTGCAGGCCGAGGACGAGATCGCGTCGATTGGCATCGTCGTCGGCGCCGGCTGGAACGGCGCGCGCTCGTTCACCGCGACCTCCGGACCCGGGGTGTCGTTGATGACCGAGTTCATCGGCCTCGCCTACTTCGCCGAGATTCCCGCCACCATCATCAACGTGCAGCGCGGCGGGCCCTCCACCGGCATGCCCACGCGCACGCAGCAAGCCGACCTGCTGAGCTGCGCCTACGCCTCGCACGGCGACACCAAGCACGTGCTGCTCTTCCCGGAGGATCCGCGCGAGTGCTTCGACTTCGCCGCCGCGGCGCTGGACCTCGCCGACCGCCTGCAGACGCCGATCTTCGTGATGACGGATCTCGACATCGGCATGAACCACCGCCTGTGCGAGCCGCTGCAGTGGGACGACAAGCGGCGCTACGACCGAGGCAAGGTGATGAGCCGCGCCGACCTGGACGCCGGCCGGGATTTCGGCCGCTACCTCGACGTGGACGGCGACGGCATCCCGTACCGCACGCTGCCCGGCACGCATCCGGAGCGCGGCGCCTACTTCACCCGCGGCACGACGCGCGACGCCTATGCGCGCTATTCGGAAGCCGGGCCTGACTACCTCTACAACGTCGAGCGGCTGCTGCGCAAGTTCGACACCGCGAAGGCGATGGTGCCGCAGCCGGTGGAGCGGCGTGCAGCCAGGCCGACGCGTCACGGCGTCATCTACTTCGGGTCCACCAGTCCGGCCATGGCCGAGGCCTTCGATGCGCTGCACGCGCGCGGCCTGCATGTCGACCTGCTGCGTGTGCGCGCCTTCCCGTTCAGCGAGGCCGTGGACCGCTTCGTCGCCGAGCACGAGACGGTGTTCGTCATCGAGCAGAACCGCGACGCGCAGCTGCGCACCATGCTGATGACCGAGCAGGAGATTGCCCCCGCGCGGCTGGTGCCCATCCTGCACTTCGACGGCACGCCGATCACGGCGCGCTTCATCACCGAGGCGATCGCCGAGCGCATGCCGGGCGCGAACGTGCAGCCGATCAAGGGAGGGCTGGTGGCGTGATGCGAGATGCCCTCGGCCCGGCCCTCTCCCGCCAGCGGGAGAGGGAGTCTTTGCCTGCCCATCGCCCATGACCTACATCACCAAGCCCAAGCTGCACCACCCCACGCTGCCGAAGAACACGCTGGGCTTCACGCGGCGCGACTACGAAGGCAAGGTTTCCACGCTGTGCGCCGGCTGCGGCCACGACTCGATCTCCGCCGCGCTGATCCAGGCGTGCTGGGAGCTCGACATCGAGCCGCACCGCGTCGCCAAGCTGTCGGGCATCGGTTGCTCGTCGAAGACGCCGGACTACTTTCTCGGCAATTCGCACGGCTTCAACACCGTGCACGGCCGCATGCCCTCGGTGCTGACCGGCGCCAACCTCGCCAACCGCGAGCTCCTGTACCTGGGCGTGTCGGGCGACGGCGACTCGGCGTCCATCGGCCTCGGGCAGTTCGCGCACGCGATGCGCCGCGGCGTGAACATGACCTACATCGTCGAGAACAATGGCGTGTACGGCCTGACCAAGGGCCAGTTCTCGGCCACCGCCGACCAGGGCAGCAAGTCGAAGAAGGGCGCCATCAACACCGACACGCCGATCGATCTCGTGTCGCTGGCGCTGCAGCTCGGCGCGAGCTACGTGGCGCGCAGCTTCTCGGGCGACAAGGAGCAGCTGGTGCCGCTGATCAAGGGCGCCCTGCGGCATCGCGGCGCGGCCTTCATCGACGTCATCAGCCCGTGTGTCGCCTTCAACAACCACCCCGGCAGCACCAAGAGCTACGACTACGTGCGGGCGCACAACGAAGCGGTGAACCGGCTCGACTTCATGCCGCGACGCGACGCGATCAGCGCGAGCTACTCGCCCGGCGAGGTCATCGAGATCACGCAGCATGACGGCAGCCTGCTCCGGCTGCGCAAGCTGGCGGTGGGCTACGACCCGGGCGATCGGCTGGCGGCGATGAATCACATCGCGGCGCACGAGGCGCGCGGCGAGATCCTCACCGGCCTGCTGTACGTGAACGGGGATGCCGATGACCTGCACGGCCACCTGAAGACGGTGGCCACGCCGCTCAATCGACTGGGAGAGGCCGAGCTGTGCCCCGGCGCGGGCGTGCTGGCGGCCTTGAACGCGGAACTGGTCTAGTGCCCGGTCACTGCCCGGGGCAATCGATCACCGCCGTCGACACCAGCTCCTCGAACAAGGCCAGCGTCGCCTGCGCCGACAAGGCGTACGGATCGAGCACTGCGCGCTCCGAGTACTTCAGCAGGATGCCGGGATTCAGCCGCGACAGGTTGGCCTGCCCCATCGCCCAGCCCGAGAAGCGCCGCTCCGGCACCTCGTCGTAGCTCAGCAGCACCACGTCGTGGTGCCGCGCATCGCGGGTGATCTTGTTGTACAGCGCGCTCACGGCATTGCGCCCGCCTTCGAGCAGCTGCAGGAACACGCCGTCCGTGAAGATCAGGACCCCGGTGATGCCGGCCGACGCGTTGTGGGCGCGCGCGGCCTTCATCACCGCGACCAGCGTGTCGTGGTTGACCGCCTGCGCGGCCCGGCTTGCGTAGATCAGTCGCACCAGCATGGCAACGTCTCCTAATAGGAATCCTTCTTGCTCAGGAGCGACAGGAATTCACGGCGCAGGTTGGCATCCTTCAGGAACGAGCCGCGCATCACGCTGTTGGTCATCATCGACTCGTCATCCTTGACGCCGCGCCAGTGCATGCAGAAGTGATCGGCCTCCATCACGATGGCCAGGCCATCGGGCTTGACGCGCTCCTGCAGCTCGTTGGCCAGCATGATCACCGCCTCTTCCTGGATCTGCGGCCGGCTCATGATCCAGTCGCAGATGCGTGCGTACTTGGACAGGCCGATCAGGTTGGAGTGCTCGTTGGGCAACACGCCGATCCACACCTTGCCGAGGATGGGGCACAGGTGGTGCGAGCAGGCGCTGCGCACCTTCACCGGGCCGACGATCATCAGCTCGTTGAGGCGCGAGAAGTTCGGGAACTCGGTGACCGAGGGCATCGCGACATAGCGGCCCTTGAACACCTCCTGCAGGAACATCTTGGCCACCCGCATCGCGGTGTCGTTGGTGTTGTGGTCGCTGTCGGTGTCGATGACCAGCGAGCGCAGCACCTCCTGCATCTTGGTCTCGACCTCGCCGCGCAGCTCGTCGAGCTCGCCTTCCTTGATGAAGTCGGCGATGTTGTCGTTGGCGTGGTAGCGGCAGTTGGCACCGACCAGCCGATATCGGATGCGCTCCGACACCGGCAAGCCGGCGAGCTCTTCCTCGCTCTTGAAGATGGGGTTGGATGTCTCTCTCAGCATGGGAAACCTCCCGGAAGGGGCGGTGCCGGAGCGTAACAGGGCCCGCGTGACCGGGCGGCCGTGGGGCCACCGGCGCGGCGGCCCCTCTCGCCTAGACTCGTCGCGGTGAGCTCCAGTTCAACCCCTTCGACACCATCGCTGCCGTTGGCCCGGCTGCTGGGCCATGCCGCCGACGCGGTGCAGGCGGTGCGCGCCGGGCAGTCGCTCAACGACGCGCTGGCGCGTTGTCCAGCCGACGCGCGGCCCGGCACGCAGGCGCTGAGCTTCCACGTGCTGCGCTGGCTGGGCAGCGCGATGGCGGCGCGTCAGCTGCTGGCCAGGAAAGCGCCGCCGGCTGCGGTCGACGCATTGCTGCTGTCGTCGCTTGCGCTGCTGTGGCCGGCAGTTGATGCCGAACTGCCCTATCCGCCTCATACCCTGGTCGATCAGGCGGTGACGGCCGCACGGCAACGCCACGGCGCGAGCGCCTCGTTCGTCAACGCCGTGCTGCGCCGCTTCCTGCGTGAGCGCGACAGCATCGTCCAGGCCGCCGAGCGGGATCCGGTGGCGGTGCACAACCACCCTGTCTGGTGGGCCGAGCGCCTGGGCCGCGACTGGCCCGAGCAGTGGCAGTCGCTGCTGGCCGCCAACAACCGGCGCCCGCCGATGACGCTGCGCGTCAATGCGCGCCGCGGCGATGCGCCCGGCTACGTCCGGCGGCTGCAGGCCGAGGGACTCGCCGGCGAGGCGTTCGGCACCCACACCGTCGTGCTGGCCCAGCCTTGCCCGGTGAGTCGCCTGCCCGGCTTCGCGCAGGGCGACGTGTCCGTGCAGGATGCCGGCGCGCAACTCGCAGCACCGCTGCTGGTCGGGTCCGACGACGGCCTGCGCGCCGGCGCCCGGGTCCTCGACGCTTGCGCCGCTCCCGGCGGCAAGACCGCCCACCTGCTGGAGCTGGCCGAGCTCCACCTGCTGGCCCTCGACAGCGACCCCCGGCGCACCGAGCGCATCGCCGAGACCTTGCGCCGGCTGTCGCTGGACGCCGAGATCGCCTGCGCCGACGCCGCCGATCCGCCGGCCTGGTGGGACGGCCGCGCCTTCGACGCCATCCTGCTAGATGCGCCCTGCACGGCCTCGGGCATCGTGCGCCGGCATCCCGACGTGCGCTGGCTGCGCCGGCCCTCGGACATCGCCGCACTGGCCGCCACCCAGGCGCGTCTGCTCGACGCCTTGTGGCCGACGCTGCGCCCCGGCGGACGGCTGCTGTACTGCACCTGCTCCGTCTTCAAGGCGGAGGGCCAGGACCAGATCGACGCTTTTTTGCAACGCCACAGCGACGCCGGCATCGCCAAGCGTCCTCCGTCCCCCGGACACCTGCTTCCGCTGCCCGACAATGTCCAGCAGGCGCCCACCGCGCCTCCTGTCGGTGCATCGCCCGACGGCTTCTTCTACGCCCTGCTGCAAAAGTCCTGAAGTGCTTTCCTCGCCGTCGTCGCGTCGCCTGGATCCGGCTGGCCGCCACCCCCGTGCGATGCACGCCGGCTGGCGCCTGCTTTGGGCGCTCTGGCTGGCGGTGGCCGGCCTGCTGACCACGGAGTCGCGAGCCGATCAGCCCGAGTTCACCGAATTCGACATCGTCCACAACGAGGAGGGCGTCTATCTCGGCTTCGGGCTCAAGTTCGACCTGCCGCGGGGCGTGGAAGACGCGCTGCAGAAGGGCGTGCCGCTGTATTTCGTGGCGGAGGCCGAGGTGTTTCGCGACCGCTGGTACTGGCGCGACAAGAAAATCAACAAGGCGTCGCGGGTTTGGCGAGTCGCCTTCCAGCCGCTGACCCGAAAATACCGGGTGACCTTCGGTGGACTGAACCAGAACTTCGACAACCTGAACGACGCGCTCGCCGCGGTGCGCCGCGTGAGCCAATGGAAGATCGCCGAAGACAACCAGATCGAGGACGGCGCGCGCCACTATGTCGAGTTCACCTACCGCCTCGACACCACGCTGCTGCCGCGGCCGATGCAGATCGGCATCGGCGGACAGCCGGAATGGACGCTGCTCGTTGAAAAATTTCAACGGTTCAACTGAGCGAGCCCCCGAACCGGCCGCAAGACGATGACCAAAGCCAACCGCTGGGCCTGGATCATCTCGCTGGTGGCCATCACCGGCACGGTGCTGGTGCTGGCCTTCCTGCTGTCGATCGCCACCAACAACCGCGCCTTCTACGAGCGCCACTACGCCTGGCTGTTCTGGGTGAACGTCGCGGTGGCCGGCTTCCTGGTGCTGGTGATCGGCATCGCCGCGGTGCGGCTGCTCATCCGCGTGCAGCGCGGCAAGTTCGGCAGCCGCATGCTGCTCAAGCTGGCCGCCATCTTCGCGCTGGTGGGCGTGGTGCCGGGCGTGCTGATCTACACGGTGAGCTACCAGTTCGTCTCGCGCTCTATCGAGAGCTGGTTCGACGTCAAGGTGGAAGGCGCGCTCGACGCCGGCCTGAACCTCGGCCGCGCGACGCTGGACGCGCAGCGCTACGACCTGGCGAACAAGGTCCGGCTGGCCGCCGAGCGCCTGGCCGACCGCTCGGAGGGCCGGGTCGACATCCAGCCGCTGGGGCTGGAGCGCCTGCGCGAGCAGCTGTCGGCGCAGGACATCGCCATCGTCGGCTCCAGCGGACAGATCATCCTGTCGGCGGGCAGCTCGCCGGGCGCGCTGCTGCCCGACCGGCCGTCGCAGCTGCTGCTGCGCGAGGCCCGCACCACGCGCATCGTCAGCCAGCTCGAGGGCCTGGAGGAAGACGCCACCGCCGGCAGCGCGCGCGTTCGCGCGCTGGCCTACATCCCGAGCACCAACTTCGAGCTGGCGCAGCAGGACCGCTACCTGATGGCGACCCAGCAGGTGCCGCCGTCGCTCGCCGCCAATGCGCTGTCCGTGCAGTCCGCGTTCCGCGAGTACCAGCAGCGCGCGCTGGGCCGCGAGGGTCTGCGCAAGATGTACATCGGCACGCTCACCCTGACGCTGATCCTCGCGGTGTTCGCCGCGCTGCTGCTCGCCATGACCCTGGGCAACCAGCTTGCGCGGCCGCTGCTGCTGCTGGCGCAGGGCGTGCGCGAGGTGGCCGAGGGCGACCTGAGCGCCAAGCCGGTGTTCGCCTCGCGCGACGAGCTGGGCGGGCTGACGCGCTCGTTCGCCGACATGACGGAGCAGCTGTCCGAAGCGCGCGAGATGGTGCAAAAGAGCGTGACGCAGGTGGAGTCGGCGCGCGCGAACCTGCAGACCATCCTCGACAACCTCACCGCCGGCGTGATCGTGTTCGACCGCGCCGGCCACATCGACACCGTGAACCCCGGCGCCACGCGCATTCTTCGCGTGCCGCTGTCGGCCTATCGCGGCAAGGGGCTGGACGAGGTGCCGGGGCTGGAGAATTTCTCCGAGGCGGTGCTGCAGCGCTTCGATCTGCACGACGCCAGTCCCGAGGCCGGCGAGCGAGACCACTGGCAGGACTCGTTCGAGCTGCAGACCGCCAGCGACCGCGACACGCAGACGCTGCTGGTGCGCGGCGCGGCCATGCCGCAAGGCGCGCGGCTCATGGTGTTCGACGACATCACCGAAGTCGTGTCGGCGCAGCGCAGCGCGGCCTGGAGCGAAGTCGCGCGGCGGCTCGCGCACGAGATCAAGAATCCGCTGACGCCGATCCAGCTGTCGGCCGAGCGCCTGCAGCAGAAGCTCGAGCCCAAGCTCGAAGGCACCGACCAGGCGATGCTGGTCCGCTCGGTCGGCACCATCGTCAGCCAGGTGCAGGCGATGAAGACGCTGGTCAACGAGTTCCGCGACTATGCGCGGCTGCCCGCCGCCCAGCTGCATCCGCTGGACCTGAACGGGCTGGTGCGCGAGGTGCTGGCGCTGTACCAGCAACCGCAGGAGGCCGGCCGGCTGCACTGCGAGCTGAGCGGCGACCTGCCGGCCATCCTGGGCGACCATTCGCAGCTTCGGCAGGTGATCCACAACCTGGTCCAGAACGCGCTCGACGCGGTCGCCGACAAGGAAGACGGGCGCGTCACCCTGCGCACCGAGGCCAATCGCACCGACCGCGGCGACGTGCGCGCGGTGCGGCTTCAGGTGGTCGACAACGGGCCGGGATTCGCCGACAAGGTGCTCAAGCGCGCGTTCGAGCCCTACGTGACGACCAAGAGCAAGGGCACGGGACTCGGCCTGGCCGTCGTGAAGAAAATCGCGGACGAGCACGGCGCGCGCGTGCGCATCGCCAACCTGCCCGGCACCCCGGCGGCGGGCGCGCAAGTTTCGTTATCATTTTCGAAGTTGGCGCCCCCGGGAAGCGCAACCACCCCTCCACCCACCGCAGCGGCATCACCCTCGCCGGCGGAAGCACGGGCACATTGACGACCGTTCATGGCCACCATTCTTGTAGTCGACGACGAGCTGGGCATTCGCGCCCTGTTGTCGGAAATCCTCACCGACGAAGGCCACAACGTGGAGCTGGCCGAAGACGCCGCGCAGGCGCGCGCATGCCGCGACCGCCTGCGTCCCGACCTCGTGCTGCTCGACATCTGGATGCCGGACGTCGACGGCATCTCGCTGCTGAAGGAATGGGCCGCAGGCGGGCTGCTCACGATGCCGGTGATCATGATGAGCGGCCACGGCACCATCGACACGGCGGTCGAGGCGACCAAGCACGGCGCCATGGCGTTTCTCGAAAAGCCCATCACCTTGCAGAAGCTGCTGCGCGCGGTGGAGCAGGGGCTCGCCAAGCCCGGCGCCAAGCCGGCCGCAGGACCCGGCGGCGCGGTGCGCGGCGACAACGGCGCGGCGGGCGAGCCGATGATGCTCGGCGCTTCTTCGTCGATGAGCCACGTGATGCCGTCGCCGGTGTCCTTGTCCCTGGGGCCGCAGTCCGAGCAGACCTTCGATCTCGATCGCCCCTTGCGTGAGGCGCGCGATGCGTTCGAGAAGAGCTACTTCGAGTTCCACCTGGCGCAGGAGAACGGCAGCATGACGCGCGTCGCGGAG
The DNA here is from genome assembly GCF_029855045.1 of Piscinibacter sp. XHJ-5. Lineage (GTDB taxonomy): Bacteria > Pseudomonadota > Gammaproteobacteria > Burkholderiales > Burkholderiaceae_C > Albitalea. Next base: position 6,274,219 of record NZ_CP123228.1, on the reverse strand, counting down.
AAGACCGGCCTGGAGCGCACGCACCTGTATCGCAAGCTCAAGCAGCTCGGGGTCGATCTGTCGCGCAACAAGCGCGGCGGGACCTAGGCGAAGGGCGGGCCGCTGCCCGAGTGCTGCTAGAATGGCCGGCTCGCGGCCAAGTAGCTCAGTTGGTAGAGCAGCGGATTGAAAATCCGCGTGTCGGTGGTTCGATTCCGCCCTTGGCCACCAAGTTGCTGTTTCAGGGAATCCAATAGGATCCCATGACGCCGAAAGCCCTTGAGAATCAACGCTCTAGGGCTTTTTTGTTGTCCCGGAAGTTACCGCAGCATGGCTTGAGATTCCCCGAATCGTGCAGTAACTTTCGTAGTAACTTGATTGACGCTGCTCAAAGATGCAGCAGTTGCTGCAATGCCTCGCCACCTCATCGTTTCGGACGCCACCATCATGGCCATCCGGCCCGGCGAGACGCGCAAGCGCCTCAACGATGGCGACGGGCTGTACCTGCCGCTGTTCCTAAACGGCGGCGCACATGCATGGCGCTTCGACTACGCCTTCCATGGAAAACGCAAAACGCTGTCGTTCGGGGTCTATCCCGACACGTCACTAGCGCTGGCTCGGCGGAAGGCTGACGAGGCCCGGCAACTGGTGGCGGAAGGCCTCGATCCCAGCCAGAAGCGCAAGGCGGAGAGGGCGGGGCATGCGCAGGCTCGGTCAGCCGAGGAGCGCGAGGTGCAAGGGCTGCCGCCGCTGAACTCGTTCGAAGATGTCGCGCGCGAGTGGTACGCCGTGCGGCGCGACGGGTGGGCTCGCAGCTACGGCGACAAGATCATTGCTCGCTTCGAAAACGACGTCTTTCCGTTGATTGGCCGCGTTCCCGTGGCCGACGTTACGCCGCCGATGCTGCTCGAAGTCATGCGGCGCGAAGCCGGGGTGTCGTGGAGACCGCTCACCGGGCCCTGCAGGGTTGCAGCCAGGCCTTGCGCTACGCCGTGGCGACGGGCAAGGCGTCCAGCAATCATCCTGCTCGCGACCTCAAAGGGCGCTCAGGCGAGGGATCCCCAAGAACTTCCCGGCGATCGTCGATCCGAAGCGACTTGGCGAGCTGCTCCGCGCCTGCGACCACTATGCAGCGACGCCTGTCGTGCGTGCTGCACTTGATTTGGCTCCGATGCTGCTGCGCCCGGGCGAGTTGCGCTTTGCGGAGTGGCCCGAAATCGATCTCGATGCTGCGATGTGGACAGTGCCGGCCATGCGGATGAAGCGAGAGCTGCGCGAAAAGCTGCATGGAGCGCCTCACCTGGTGCCGCTACCGAAGCAGTCGATCGCAGTCTTTCGCGATCTGCACATCCTGACCGGCCACGCCAAGATGGTATTTCGTGGGGAGCGCCATCACGACCGCGCGATGAGCGAGAACACAATCAATGCGGCGCTGCGAGCGATAGGGTTCTCTGCGGACAAAGTGACAGGCATTGCCTTTCGGGCGACGGCGCGGACGATGCTGCATGAGCGCCTCGGCTTCGATCGGAACGTCATCGAGGCGCAATTGGCGCATTCGTTAAGCGACAGCCTCGGGCGGGCTTACAACCGCATCATGGTCGCACTGAGGATCAGACTATGGCTCCCTTTATCAAGGCTGCTTTCCAAGGGGCTCTTCAGGGGAAGCACGCACTCGCCACCGTAAACATCATATTGACCCTTGTAATAGCGCTAGTTTCTGCTATCGCAGCCGTGGTTCAAGCAGGCATTGCTGCCTCTCAACTCCCCCCACTGCCGCAGGTTCAGGCCACATCCTTGAAGGAGTTGAGAACTCAAATTGAGGAGCGTCGCGCTACCCTCCAACGTGAAATGTCGCATCTCGATGAGTTACTCCGGGACCTAGGCCGCGTCGAAACCATCTTATCCGGCTCAACGCAAATGTCGATTCCCTCATCCAGGGACGTTTGGTTGCTGACTGCTATAAAGACGCTTGCAGTCTATGTTGTCTTGGTCTTTTCGGTGATGATTTCCATACCCGCATTGGCAATTGATCTTGTCGCATTGATATTTGGCCATGAATTTCCATCTCTGCGGGTCATTTGGGGCTGGTCGTGGCGTCAAGTTGCCGTCGATTGGTACTGGTCCAAGGCATCTCCATTCGGTATAGTTTCTGGCATTGCGCTGCTTGTCGGAGTTTCCGCAATTGCTCCGATTTTCGAATCAAAGCGATTCAGGGAACGTCGAGTTGAGTCAAGCTCAACGGCTGACCCGATCAGCAAGAATGTCAAGCCATCCCCAGATGGTGGCTCATTCCATGAGCCACGTAGCCGAGAGGATGAGCCAACTTGAAGAGAAGCTTGTTCATGGCATGGAGCAAAGTGCAGTACCAACGAGGCGTGTCGATGGGCCGCGGGCAAAGCAAATCCTTCATGAATTGCATGCGCCGAACGGCCGAAAACGACACATCTCCAACGTTGCAGCAAGCTTGCGGCTGCTTCCATGCTCAATAGGCTTGCTGCGGCTCGACCCTGTGAAGACCGGGTGGTGAGCCAGGCAGCCGCCGGGCCACGACAGGGACGCCGGTCAGGACGACTCCGCTCCAGCGAAGCAGGATTGTGGAAAAACAAGTCGCCGTTAAAGCTAACGGATATCTGCGACCGGATGTGAGCGCTGCCCCGCGGGGCTATGCACGTCACCAATGCCTCAAGAACCTCGCGGCTATCCACGCGATGAGGAATCCAACCGATACGGCCCCCATGGTGCCGCCTATGGCCAGGATGCTGACCGCGCTCTTGCCCGCCAAGTAAGCTGCCGCCACGGCCGCCAGGGTCAAGGGCAGTGTCAAGAGCAACGCAGCCAATGCCACACCCAGCCCCGTGATGACAGGTGCGCATCGAAAAAGCCACCGCGTGCGATCGGTTCGTTCAGCAGGCCTACGGTCAGGCTGCTTGCCGAGGACCACAAATTCTGCGATTTCCGGCCAGAACTGTTCGCTGATAGCAGCTCCATGTCCTCCCGGGACGAATCGGAACTCGCTCAATTCCACGTGTGGGGACGTGCTCTCGTTCGGGAGCGGCTTGGCCACGCTTGGCGGCGGCTCCGCGTCTCTGAACCCGAACGCTCCGGCGCCACCAACGTCCAGCCAACGAAGGTGAAGGAACTCAAAGACGGCAGGAAGAAATGCGACAACTCCGTCTGCGCTGCCGACGTAATTCAATACTGCGTTCACGCGACCAGTAAAGCGGCCCCATCGAAAACTGCGTCGAACCACACTGCCCGCGAAGACGATTCGATCGAACTTGATCGCGGGACACAGCTCCAGCGCTCGAGCGGCAATGTACGTGCCGTTGCTGTGCCCAACAAAACTGATTTTTGCGCTGGGAAAGTGGCTTCGCACGTCTGCATAGCGTTCCATGAACCAATACGTTGCCTCCTGCCGACCCCCAGGCTTGACGAAGTCCAGCATCGAGAAATATCCGTAGCTCGGAGTCGGGGAGCGCACTACGATTCCGCTTCGGCGACCGACCGTCTTCAACTCTCTTGCGACACGCTTCGTCCAGAAGCCGTTGTCGCGGATTCCGTGAATCACCATCACCGCGAGTTGAACCTGCAAAGGGCGAGCAACTGCCGCTGTTCCGCTATCCGCGATGTCCATTGGGTCCAAGTAATCGTCGATGTCGTCCGCCGGAACGGCCCACGAGCGGGAAGCCAGCCCTTGGAAATCATCGACGATGGCCGCGGCCAGGCGCTCCTTTCGCTCCGAGGCGGCCGGGTCGATTCCGTCAATATGCAAGGCTTCGGTGTGGTTGCTTCCGTGAAGCTCGATGAACGCGAACTCGTTGCGCGGGCCGAGTTCAGTACAGTCCGCCGGCGAAATGTATTCATCCTTCGCGCCGACAAGAAACACGGTTGATGGCAATCCGCCGGGTGCTCGCAGCGGTGAGGGGTGGCTTCGCTCCATTCGAGCGCGAAGCATGTGCAACACGTTGATGTACTGAATGCGGGTTGAGACGACGAACGGAGCGCCACGCTTCAGCTGAACGATCATCGGCGTGGACGATGGCGGCTCTCCGCTGGCGCGGCGCCACCATCCCACCAGCTTTGCAAGCCCGATAAGGATCGGTCCCAAGAACCGAACATGAGCTGGTGATGCGGATGAGAATTCCCAACCCCTCGTAATACCAGCAAGCACGACTAACCTGTCGATCAGGTTCGCCCAAGGTGCCGGTGCGGACGAGACCGTGCCGTCGTCGCCTGCGCCGTGCGCCATGCAAAACACTCTGCGCGCGATCAAGGATCCGGCGCTGTAGCTCAGCAGGACGATGCTCTCAATTTGCGGTGATGTCCGCAACTTTGCGTCGATTATTTGGAACAAATCACTAGCGAGCAATTCTGGCGCTCGCATTGAAAACATGCCCATGTCGAGATCCGGTGCCCATATCTCGGCATTCGGCAATCGATTTGTCAGTGCATTCAGCACGGCTGGCCGGAAATCTCCTCCCGTCGTACCGAACAGCAACGCCTCTCCTGTATTGGTCCAGCCTCTTACCGCGATCACCAAAAGCGACTTGCCCATTGCTTACTCGCTTCGTACTGCAGACGAAGGCCAAGTTTGCGCCGCCAAGCAAGCGCAAACACCCCTAGGACGAGGGATGAAACCTGCGGCGGGGAGGGGTGAGCTAGGTTCTCCGGATCTACAACTGCCGCATGTCCTTCAACCATAGAAATGGAATATCGGCCACATCGGCACGTGCTGTCGAGTCCGTAACTCCGCCCATAGACATGCAAACTGGACCCGTCGTCTCGCGCTGCGCCATTCACTCCACACCACAATTGCTTGTTCCAGTTTCTTCTGAGCTGCGGGACTTCCTTCAAGTCCGACGCGACGCAAACCAGCTGCACCGCGGCACTACGCGGTCGCAAGCCGTGGTCCATCCGGATTGCCCTGCCTCAGAATCCTGGGTATCAATGCCACCAATGCGGCCGCCGGGGTACGGCGCGACCCAACATCTGCCGTAAGGTCATGCTCGTTTACAAGGCCGTTTCGGATACGGGCGGGTATGCCACTACGGGAGGCATGAACGTCTGCGCGCAGGCCACTTCGAACGCGGTCAGTTCCGACTGAAGGGTTTGCGCAGATGCAAGTCCCATCGCCTGGCGAACTTGACTGCAATCGAGGGGAGCGCGATCAGCAGCGCCACCAGGAGAACGCCCAGCAGTGCGAACTTTGCGATGGTCAAGCGTGCAATGTCGTCTGCGCGCAATCGTGATGTCCCGGACGTGCCGGAGATGATGTCGAGGAGTCCGAAGTTTTCACAGTAGTCGGCGGTGGCGCCGAACAGCGCCAAGGCGCACAGCAGGTACTTCGTCCACTTCCGGACGGGATGTCGTGTTCCGTCCCTCAACGCGACCACGAATGCGCACACGAAGAGCGCCGTGTATACGGCGACGAATAGGTTGTCAACCTGGAGGAACCAGAAGAGCGGGTTTGTCGCCAACTCGCCTCGCGCTCCCGGCAGCGACAGCAAGCGCTTCGTGTGAGACGTGCATGAATCGACGGACCAGCATCCTGCGCCGCCGAGGCCTTGCAGCGTGGCCATGCTGATGAGCTGCAAAGTCACGAGCAGCAGCGTCGATGCCAGGAGGATCAGCAGCAGCAAATCGGCCAGCGAACCGTCGCGAGGCGGGATCGTGGCTTTCTTCTTGCGAAGTCCCATGAAGATCAAGGCGTGGTGAATCTTTCGAGTCACGCACAACGGCTCTTCTTTCGGGGTCGGTTGCGACACCAGCGGCGGTCCCACCGATCGCTCGCGCAGGAGCCACTTGTGCTGCGCCAGGCATTTTCCGGTGATGAACGCGCCGAGCTGGCGGTAGCTCTCGAACTGGCTTTCGTCGAAGAACTGGTCGCCCGTGGTTTGGTGAGGGAACGTCGAGTCCTTGCCAGCGTAGTGCAGAACATCCATGGGTTCTTCCCGCGAGGGGCACATGGTGGGTTTAATCAGCAAGATGCGGCCATCAGCGATGCCGTTGCCATATTCCACCGTGCCCATCGCGTAGCCGGTTTCCCGGCACATGTCGTCATCCGGCTTTGCATTTTGAAGGGCCGGAAACCGGATGTTTACGCCGAAGTCGATGCGGCATTTGCGGATCGACTCCCCAAGGTCGCCGAACTGTCGGCGCGAGTCGGCGCCAGCATCGACGACGACGATGACACTGCATTGCCTGCGAATCAACTCATACAGGCCCAGGTTGTCGAAGTGACCGCCGTCGGACAGATAGACGAAGCTACGTCGTTCATTGCTGTACCCGAGAAGTTCCTGAACGAGTGGGATGATGCCGAGCCATGGACTGGGTCGGCTCCACCGGGTGCCGAGCGGATTGGGGCTCCAACGCCCGAGGCGCACATTGAATAGCGTGAGGACGAAAGCGCGTGCGGGATGCGTCGCGCGCCCCATGTTAGGGCTGACGGCAGCGCCGGACGTCGCCATCGCCATGCCCAGCTTGAAGCCCGGGTCCTCGATATCCTTGCTCGCGTAGTCCTCGGTGGGGCAGTAGCCCCGCTGGCGCCACTGTTCCTCGACTTTCATGCTTGTCGAATCGCCTTGCGTCGCTGCAAGTGAGAAGCCGCAATACCAGGGTGTGAACGAAAAGGAAGCCGCTTTGCGTTCCTGCCAGGCCAGATTGGAGCCTTGGGAGATGTTCAGCGTCGTGTTGACGATGTGCAGGGGGCGCTGTCCTCTGAGTTGGACCAGCGTGAGGTCGTCGTGATCGTCCAGACCGGTGAAGGGCTGCTCATTTCGCCGCTTGTTGCTTGCGCCAAGGTAGCACCGCACCAGCCTGTTCTTGTACATGTTGTGCAGCGAGAACTTGTTGATGTCCACACGAAATGCAAAGAGAAGCACCACCACCGCCAGACCCGCGATCCAGCCCCACACGCTGGTCAGCAGCGTGCGATTTGCGCTGACTTGGGCGAACGACCCGATGTCATATGCGTGCACACGGAATGTGGGGGCAAGATCTGGGGGTTCGTGCTTGACGGCTGACACCTTGTAGTCGACCGTGTCCTTGGCGGTGTGCAGTTCGAACGACAACGCTGGCGCCGGTGCCACCGTTGCCGTCTTGGTCGACGAGCGGAAGAGTGCCAGAGCGGCTGCGCTCACCGCCACTGCCGTCACAATCAGGAGGCCGATCACGAAAACCGACGCCGCGGCGTTCAAGGCCGTATCGATGCGCACGCGCGCTTTTTGCGAGGCCCCTTCAGGTTGACGCAGAAGGAGGGATGCAAACAAGCTGCCGATCCAACCCGTCCCGATCAATGAACTCCACGCGCCCAAATGCTCCGACACCCACGCGACCAGTGGCAGTGAGAAGAAGGCCAGGAGGCCCCAGGCCAGCCAGAGTCCAGCTAGCATCAAGAACCATGCATTGAGCCGGCTCCACCATTCGCGGCTGCGTTCGAAGAAAACCCTGCCCACCAGACCCGTGAACACGGACGTTGCGATGCCCAGGGCCGCGAGAACCGACGGCGGACCGAAGGCGATGGTGGCCAAGTGCCGATGTGTTGCGGCCGATGCGTCGCCCAGCCCCCTCCAGATCTCCAACAACCCTGCCAATGCGGCAAATCCGGCGACCAGGGCAACTGCCCCGGCGATCAGGTAGACGACGAGTTTTTTGGCCAGCACAACTGGAAAGGCGCGCGCGATCCAGGCATCGCGGACGAGCCAAGCTAACAGAAGAACCACGAGCAGTGCGCCCATGTACATAGCCGCCAGCGTGCCGTCCTCGACGGGATTGCGATTGGACTGGAACAACCACACCGGTGCACAGCATGCGGCGATCAACCCGGGCACGATCACGGACCAGACCACACCGGGTGCGCTGATGAGCCAGTTACGGCGCCGGCCCACCGGCAGACCCTGGTGCCACAGGTTGTAGCCCACGAGTACGAAGAGCACGAAGCCGAGCCATGCAGCGGCGAAGCCAAACGCTCGAGGATTGGGCTCGTAGCGCTGAAGCAGGTCCAGCATCCCGTACGGAATTGCAAACAGCAGGCAGATCGCGCCTAGTAGCACGACCAGGTTGAGAACGAAGTTGCGCAGCCAGGTGGCCGCGAGCGTCAACGAGTCGAGAGAAAAGATACCCACCCGAGGGGCGAGGTAGTTGCTATATCGGCGCAGCCAAGCAATCTGTTTCGGCTCATTGGCGGTCGGAACGTCGTTGATGAGGGTGCTCTCAGCGGAGCCCATCGCATCCTGCACCGTCTTTAGGCCTTCTCGCTGGATCCAGGCGCTGAGCCAACTGCCGATGTAGCCGCCTCCAGAAACCGTGGAAAGGTAGTCGAAGGAAGCGAGCTTCTTCTCCCGGGCGAGCGCTTGAAGTGCTCCGAGCGCAAAAGTCGCGCTGCGAATCCCGCCACCCGACAGGGCCAAGCCGATATCACCGCGAGGAACGGTGTGGCTTTCGCCAGCGGCCTGGCGTTCCCGGTCAATCGCCGTCCGCTCCTCTTTGAGGCTCCTGTACAGGTCGACATTGGCGGGGTTGATCTCGGCCATCTTTCCTCCCGGATTCTTGCTGTTGGCGGGTAGCTTGCGAGCAAACAAAGGCCGAGGACAAGCTGTGGCGTCCCATACGTGTGGGAGGCGCGGGCGCGCATCGATCTATCTTGAGCGTGTTCAAACTGTTGATGGAAGCTGACCCTTTTTTTGGGAAATGCACCCGACGTTGGTGTGCCGCTTGATCTCGGCATGGAGCAGTTCCAGCGGGTTGGTCGAGTAGATCTGCCGCAGCGATGCGGTGGCCGTTGTTGCTCACGGCCTGACGCTCGGGCCGGCCTCGCCATCATCGCCCGCTCTCTTCGGTCCGAACTTGTCGGGTGGCGGCTTGGGGACCCTTGGGCGTTGGGTATTGGCTGCGTGTCGGGCGGCAGTTCGTGTTGCGGCTGCGCCCGTTTCGTCGTCAGCGTCGCGTCGACGGTCAGTTCCACCGCCGCCCCGCGGCGCCGGCGGCTGCAAGTAGTTGTTGATCGCCAGCTGCACTTGGGGTTGCTTGAAATACTGCCCGTGGGCACATTCCAGCTTGGGCTGCGTACGGCCGCATCCGGTGGCCGACTGCGCGGTCACCACCAAGTCATGCGGCCGCTGCAGTGCGCCGAGCAGGAAGCCCTCGGACGCCACGCCATAGCCGGCGATGCCGCTCAGGATGTCGTAGTCGCTGCCCCAGGACAGCAAACGCACCGCCTCCGCACTGCGCTGGATATAGCGCAGCGCCTCAGCGCCTTCTTGCATGGCCAGGATACCTGGCGGCAGCGTCGGCGATTCCATTACGTAGAACATCGCCTTCGCCAGCGGCGACAGCACCGGCACCGGCACGTTGTCGGCGATGCCTTCGCCGAGCTTCATCAGCAGGTTGAGCGCCTTCTTGCCCATCGCCACCAGCGGCGTGCCTTGATAGGGCGTGCCAAAGGTGTAGACCGTTACGTCGCCCGCGTAGCCGGCGTCGCGCAGCACTTTGGCGGCGTCCGCGGCTACAAGACCGCCGCGCGAATGCGCGACGAGCAGCAGCTTGCGCACGTGCAGGCGGTGCGCGATTTCGGCGGCCAAAGTCTTGACGTTGTCGATGATTGGCACGAACGTGTCGTGCTCGAAGCGGAGCACCGGGCAAGGCACCATGAACCCGGTTGTTGCCGGTGGAAAGAGGTCCTTCAGCCCAGTGATGCCGCACGACGCGGTGCCGTGGACGAACACCATCGCGATGTCCCCATCGAGCGGCGGTTCCACTTCTTCAAGCCTTGGGCATGTGTCGGCAATGGCCGGTTGCGCCGCTTCCAGTTCGGCTAGTCGGCTTTGCATGCGCGAATCGGAGGTCAGCGCCGGCTCAGGAAGCGTGATGCGCCGCAGGGCGCGTGCCACGACGAAACCGGTGGCGCCGACGAGAGACGCTGTGTAGCCCCGGCCGCTCTGGCGCATCAGCGTCCAGCCGTCGACGATGCCTGTGCGGCGGCCGACGAAGGCCCGCCACTCCAACAACGTTTCCAGCTGGTGGCCAGAGCTGGCGTGGCGGTGGAGCATGCGCTTCATGCGCTGTTCCTCGGCACGCTCGGGTATGTACTCGACGCTCAGCTGGACCTTGTCGTCCGCGACCGAGATCAGCATGGCGCCGCGGTCGTGCCAAGCCAGGCAGGAGGGGCGGTTCTGCCCGTCGCCGGCATGGCGTGCGATACCCCCGTCCGCAGCCTTGAGCACGGGCAGGCCGGTCCACTCCATCTCCTTGGCCGCTTCCTCGGCGGTCGCCGCCCACTGATGAATCGGCATGAAGCGCTGGGCATCAGGCAACGCTGCTTCCTGCATCAGGAGCCGGTAAGTGGGGCTTTCAATGTCCCCCATCTCGGCAGGCCGCGGTGCCTGCCCGTCATCATCGAGGGGCGAGGTGGCGACCTCGTAGGGCTTGCCCTCTGCACCTTGCGCGGTGACTTTCCACATGGTGCCTCCCGAAGTGCACTGTTGAGAAATCGATGGGACGCCCGGACATGGCGGACGTCAATCCGGCGATCTAGGGACCTGCGGAGACATCATTGCGTTCGGCGCCCGGCGTTCCGCCACGTGTGTTCAGGCTTATCGGACACGCCCATCGGACGCTGGGTACGCTCCTCTGCCCACTGTGAAGCGGCCGGCCAGAGCCTGCAAACGCTGCGGCGACAACTCACCAGGCGCCTCAGTCGGCAGCGCCCTTGCTGCGTTATCGAGCAGCGCGGGCAACGCCCACGCCACGTAGACGTGGTGGCCCAACGTCGTCGTACCGAGTGCCGCACCGGAACGACGGCACGCCGGTGCTGGGCAGGTCTTCGATTGGCCGACGCCCCGCCGCATTCTCGAGCTGCCACACCCATACCGCGCCAGCCGATGCGTCCGATACCTCGATTCTCGCGGGGGGTTGACGGCGGCGTAAAGACTCTTTACAGTCCGCTCCCATCGAGAAACCGGCTGGCGAGAGCCACAGTCAGGACGACAGGACATCAACGTGAAATCGCGCAACGTCATTCGGACCCACCGACCTCTGCAGGGGCGGGTCGCGTTCGTCCCGTCATTGGCGGCGGCGATGCGCGGGGCCATTCCGACGGGCTATTGCCTTGATCGGAGCGAGGGTCCGTTGAATCCGGGAGAGGGCAGCGCCTAGCCGCGCAAGGTCCACGCTCTGTTCGCAGAGGCCCGGAATCCGAAAGGTTCCGGGCCTTTTTCTTTGTCTCTTCACCCGGCTTGTGCGTTGACGCAGGCCTGGCGATCGATGGATCGCCGCCACCGGCAGCGGTGGATGCTCTTTAACAACTTGCCGCAAGTCGACCTCGGTACTGGCCGATGGTTCGCCTTGCACCTTTGCGGATGTAGCTCAGCAGGCAGAGCGCGGCCACGCCATGGCCGAGGCCACGAGTTCGAGACTCGTCATCCGCTCCACTTCGGCTGTGTCCATGCACTGCGAGGCCACGCGACATGGTGTTGGTGGGCACAGCCGAAGTGGAATCACACCAGCCCTCGGTGCGCAGCAGGCAGAGCGCCAGGCCGTGCGTTCGAATCGTCGCCCGGGGGCACCAGTTCAAGAAGCCCCTGTCGAGCTCACGCTTCAGGGGTGGAAAACGGCCGCAACGATTGGGCGGCGCCGGAACCCGTCACCGGATGGATTCGCTTCGTTCACTTTTCACTTCAACCCACCCAAACGACCATGAATCGCTCGATGATCCAGCGCAGGCAGGACGCCGAGCGCGAACGAATAGAACTTTGCGACGCCGCGCTTCGCCGCGTGGTGCGCCGCGCACGGCCCGCTCCAGACTTCAGCAAGGCGGTCGAAGAAGCTGAACGTGGCTTCTCCGGCGAAGTCGTGCGCGATCCCCGGTCCTGGCATCCGCAGATGAAGACGCGGGACGCCGCGCGCCTGCGCCTCGCAGCGGCGCGGCATCTCTTCGCGCTCTACCCGGTTCCCGCGATGCTCGAGCGCATCTGGATCGACGACACGGGCCTCGGCGCCGACGAAGTGCGGCTGCGCAGGCAGTGGTATGTCACGGCGGCGCGTGGTGGCTCGCTCTACAAGGCGGGCGCCAGCATGTGGTTGACGCGCAAGGAAGTCCACGCCTTCCTCCATCCGTCGGCTGGCCTGGGCTTCGATGAAGCCTTCTGGGAAGCCATCGCGCGCTCCTATGCCGGCGACGCCGCCATGGCCCTGCGCGTTGCGCGCTCGAAGATTGCCCGGGCGCCGCGTGGCGAGATCGAGTTCTGGCGTGGGGTGGTGCGGTTCTTCTGCGCCAACCCGGCACCGGTGGAAACGATCGACGATCTGTGCGACTACCTGGCCGCATGCCGGCGGCGGGACCCGCACTACAGCCTGGAGGGTCGCACGTTGCCGACGCTCACCCGCCGCATGCACGAGTGGCACCACGAGATCGCGGCCATCGAGCGCATCGAGGCGATGCGGCGCCGAGCCCACGGGCGCGGTGCAGACACCTGGGCGGCCAACGCGGCGTGGCCGGGCTCGCCCCTTGCAGATTGGGAGTGGGTGCCCTCGTCCAAGGACGCCAAGGCCAAGGGCGAGCGCTTCGTGGTCAAGCAGCTGAAGCAGGCCGAGGACCTGGTGATGGAAAGCCGGGCGATGCGTCATTGCGTGTCGACCTACGCAGGCAAGTGCATTGCCGGTCACGCATCGATCTGGTCGCTGCGACGTTGCACCAGGGACCGGATCGATCGTCTCCTGACCATCGAAGTCGACCCGCAACACCGGGCAGTGCAGGTGCGCGGGCTCGCCAACCGGCTGGCGCACGAGGACGAGCGCAACGTCATCGAGCGCTGGGCCAAGGCGCGCGGCATCACTTTGCGGTGAATCACCCCGTGCGCTTGGGTGTGGCCGTAGCTCAATGGCAGAGCTGCGGGATGTGACCCCGCCGGTGCCGGTTCGACTCCGGCCGGTCACCCCCAAGCGCATGCAACTTCAATGCGTCGCGAACTCGAGCGGCAGAGTACCGGGCTCTTAACCCGGCGTGTCAGGGTTCAAGTCCCTGGCGACGCACCAGCATCAACCCCCTCGTGGCGGAACAGGCAGACGCACCGGTCTCAGAAACCGGAGCCCACAGGGCATGTCCGTTCGACTCGGACCGAGGGGACCACACAACAGTCCGGTAGCTCAGCGGAAGAGCGGCGCCCTCATGAGGCGACGGTCGGTGGATCGTGCCCACCTCGGACTACCAATGGCTTCCATCGGGGTGTAGTCGAGAGGCATCAGACAGCCGGCTTTGACCCGGTGCACACAGGTTCGAATCCTGTCGCCCCTGCCAAGACCAGCCCCCTAGCTCAGAGGCAGAGCAGCGTTCCTACAAAGCGAAGGCCGACGTTTCGAAATCGTCAGGGGCTACCAATGCATACGTCCGTAGCTCAGCGGCAAGAGCGCGACTCTCCGAAGGTCGAAGTCGGTGGTTCGAATCCACCTGGACGTACCAACCAGATCGATCACAGAACGGCCATGAAAGGAGGCCGACCATGCACCACCAACACCACAGCCACGTGCTGCAACTCGACATCCAGGGCACGCCGCAGGCGTGGATCTCGCTCGAGCATGCGGCCGTTCACATGGCCACAGGCTCGGTGGCGTGGGTCGACGGCCTCGGCCCGCTGGCCACGCTGCGTGGCGGCTTCAACGTCGTGCGCGGCCGGCAGTCGGTGATCGACGTGTTTCCGATCATCGCGTTGCGCGGTGCCTCGAAGGTCAACCTGTTCGACGTGGTGCCGGCGTTCAGCAAACTGAAGCTGTTCCGTCGCGACCGGATGACGTGCGCCTACTGCGGCCAGCGCTTTCACGAGCGCAATCTGCAGTGCGAACACATCGTGCCGGAATCGCGCGGCGGCCGCTGGACCTGGATGAACCTGGTCACTGCCTGCGGCACGTGCAACGGCCGCAAGGCCGACCGCACGCCGGAGGAAGCGGGCATGCCGCTGGTGTACCTGCCGTACGTGCCGAGCCGCTTCGAGGACTTTCTGCTCGAAGGCCGGCACATCCGCGCCGACGTACACGAGTGGCTGGCCGCGCGCCTGCCGAAGGGATCGCGCCTGAGCTGAAGGGCTCTGGTGCTCCAGAGTCTGCTGTGAAAGGCGATCGCTGACAGGTCAGGGGTTGGGGCGCAAGCCCGCCCCGCCGGTGTGCGGCATCCGGATTCGTCCGTGGGTGCCACACATGCCGCGCCGCCGGAAGCAGCGGAATGGGTCATCAAAGGTTGCAGCGCGAGCTGCCGGGTTCGAGTCCCGGATGACCACCACTGTTGTGTAGCTCAGTCGGTTAGAGCAACTCTGAAAGGAGTCTGTCGAAGGTTCGAATCCTTCCCAACGAATGGCCTGATAAGCCATCTCCAGCAACAAACGGTCGAAAGACCACCGCCGAACGTGCACCGAGGGCCATCTTAATGATGGCCCGACCGTGCATCAGCGGCGGCCGCTCGTGCGCCGAGCACGCGGGGCTTCGCATCCACGGCCAGCCGAGGTGGTTCTCTGCGTGGGAGCCGCCGACGCGCACCGTGGCCTCCGGGCCCAGGCATTCGTCGTCCGCGGCCGTTGCTGTAACGGCACCCATTCAACACACGCTTCAAGACAAGGAGAACACCCATGAAGATCAAGCGTGTCACCGTGAAGAAGAACGAGCGCGGCCTGCTGCTGCGCAATGGCGATTTCGAGCGCGTGCTGCAACCCGGCACGCACTGGCTGTTCGCCGGCCTCGACACCCTGCGCGTGGAACTCTTCGCGCTGGAGCAGCCGGCGTTCACGCACGTCCTGGCCGACTACCTCATGGCCAAGGAGCCGGCGGTGGTCGCAGACGAGTTCGTGCGCGTCGAGCTCAGCGAGGCCCAGGTCGGCCTGCGCAGCGAGAACGGCGCGCTGGTCGAGGTGCTGGCGCCGGCCACACGGCGCCTGTACTGGAAGGGCCTGGTCGACGTGCAGGTCGAGGTGATCGCCATCGACGGTCCGGCGGCGTCGGCCGAGGTGCCGCAGGCCGTGGTGGCGCGCCTCGTGCAGACCCAGCTGCGCCAACGTGCAGTGCAAGGCCTGGCCGGCGTGCTGCAGGTGCAGGTGCCCGAGCACGGCGCCGGCATCCTGTGGGTCGACGGCAAGGTCGAGCGGCTGCTCGCGGCCGGCTCGTACGCGTTCTGGAAGTTCAACCGCAACGTGTCGGTGGAACTCGTCGACCTGCGGCTGCAGGCGCTCGAGGTGACGGGCCAGGAGATCCTGACCCGCGACAAGGTGGCCCTGCGGCTGAACCTGTCGGCCACCTGGCGCTACACCGATGTGCTCAAGGCCTACAAGGAACTGGCCAAGCCCGCGGAGCACCTGTACCGCGAGCTGCAGTTCGGCCTGCGCGCCGCGGTGGGCACGCGCTCGCTCGACGAACTGCTCGAGAACAAGACGGTGATCGACGAGGTCGTGACCGCCCAGGTCGAGGCCAAGCTCGCGGACTACGGTCTGCAGCTCGACGGCGTGGGCGTGAAGGACATCGTGCTGCCGGGCGAGATGAAGACCATCCTCGCCCAGGTGGTCGAGGCCGGGAAGTCGGCCGAGGCCAACGTGATTCGTCGGCGTGAAGAGACGGCCGCGACCCGCTCGCTGCTCAACACCGCCAAGGTGATGGAGGACAACCCCGTCGCCCTGCGGCTGAAGGAGCTCGAGACGCTGGAGCGCGTGGCCGAGCGCATCGACAAGATCTCCGTGTTCGGAGGTCTGGACCAGGTGCTCAACGGGCTGGTGAAGCTGCGTTGAGTGCTAGCCTGCCGGTACTCCGGCAGGCCCTCAACCCAAGGAGAGATCATGACCACGCCTGCTCTGCAACGTGCGGTTCGGCGCGCCCACGAGGTGTTCGGAGGCCACAAGGCACCGAACGGGCCACTGAACGTGTGCACGTCCTGCTGCATCCCCGAGGAACTGGAGCGCGAAATGCGAACCTGGCCCTTGCGCATGCTGACGGCGCGCCACTTCTATCAGTACTGCACGGGCGCCATGGCTGACCTGGTGCAACCTGCAGCGGAAGTTCGATACCTGCTGCCGCGCTGGCTCGAACTGGTTGCGGCGGGCGAAGAGACCCACCATTCCGTCGAGCTGAATCTCGATCGTGTCGGCCGCTGCCCGGCGGGTTCCTTCACGATGGAAGAGTCCAGCGTGCTCGACGAGTTCATGCTGGCCTACTTCGATCACCATCTGAATGGCGCCGACGGTTGTGGCTGCGGGTCCGATCCGCTGTCGCTCCTGATCATGGCGGATGCGGGTGGGCTGGCGTTGACTCCGCTGCTGCACCACTGGACGGCGCATCCCGGGCCTGCCTCGACAGTGCAGTTCGTCCGAAGCACGTACTGGGACTTCTGGCCCGAGCAGTCGCTGTCCAACCCTTTCGCTAGCGACCGCGATCGGCTGCAAGCGATTGTCAAAGACTGGATGCTGGCGCCAGCCACCAAGGCTGCATTCACCGCCAAGCTTCTGAACCCTGACTTCCTCGCTCATGTCACACAGGTTCGCTGCAACCACGGGGTGCCATTGGCGCTCATGGTGGAGGCCGTGTTCGATGCCTTGAGCCACTGAATGAAAGAAAACCATGGAAACCAACCACATCCACGAAGACGTCGCCGGCGGCGTACCGCTCAAGATGTGGACGCGCGGCGTGCCGGTCGAAGACGAAGCCAAGCGCCAACTGCAGAATGCCGCGCGCCTGCCCATCGTCTTCAAGCACATCGCGGTCATGCCCGACGTGCATTTCGGCATCGGCGCCACCGTGGGCTCGGTGATCCCGACCATCAAGGCCATCATCCCGGCCGCGGTGGGAGTGGACATCGGCTGCGGCATGATCGCCTGCAAGACCACGCTGACCGCGCAGGACCTGCCCGACAACCTGGGCCCGCTGCGCTCGGCCATCGAGCGTGCAGTGCCGCACGGCCGCCAACCCGGCAGCCGCGACCCGGGGGCGTGGCAGAAGGCGCCGGGCTCGGTGAACACCGCGTGGGCGCAGCTGGAGCCGGAGTTCACCGAGCTCTGCCGCGACTACCCCAAGCTGGAGAAGACCAACCACCTCCAGCACCTGGGCACGCTGGGCACCGGCAACCACTTCATCGAGGTGTGCCTGGACGAAGCGGGCAACGTGTGGTTCATGCTGCACTCGGGCTCTCGCGGCGTGGGCAACTTCATCGGCACGATGTTCATCGAGCTGGCCAAGCAGGACGCGATGCGCCATCAGGCCAATCTGCCCGACCGTGACCTGGCCTACTTCGAGGAAGGCAGCCGCTACTTCGGAGACTACGTGCGCGCCGTGGGCTGGGCGCAGAAGTTCGCCGCCATCAACCGCGAGGTGATGATGAAGCGCGTGATCGAAGCCGCGAAGACGGTGATCCGCAAGAGCTTCCAGAGCCACATCGAGGCGGTGAACTGCCACCACAACTACGTGAGCCGCGAGCACCACTTCGGCGAAGACGTGTACCTCACCCGCAAGGGCGCGGTGAGCGCGAAGGCCGGGCAGTTGGGCATCATCCCCGGCAGCATGGGCGCGCGCAGCTACATCGTGCGCGGCAAGGGCAACGCCGACAGCTTCGAGAGCTGCTCGCATGGGGCGGGGCGCGTGATGAGCCGCGGGGAGGCGAAGCGCCGCTTCACGCTGGCGGATCACCGCGCAGCGACCGAGGGCGTCGAGTGCCGCAAGGACAAGGACGTGATCGACGAAACGCCAGCGGCCTACAAGGACATCGACGCGGTGATGGAAGCGCAGCGCGACCTGGTCGATGTGGTGCACACGTTGAAGCAGGTGGTGTGTGTCAAGGGCTGACGGGCGGCGGGCCAGTTCGGGGCGTTCGGCGGGAGTCGGGCGCCCCGTTTTCGTTGCGGACCCACGATGTGCGCTCGATGGAAAGCTTGGACGGCGGCTTCATGAGCCGCGCTGGTGGGTCGCCTAGCCCAGGTCTGCGAACCCCGGATTGAATGCGACCTCCCACAGGTGACCATCCGGATCTTGAAAGTAGCCGGCATGCCCCCCGTAGAAGGTCGGCTGCGCCGGCTTGACGATCCTGGCTCCGGCACGTTCTGCCTGCTGCATGACTGCATCAACCTCTTGCGGCGAGGAGACGTTGTGGCCAATGGAAAACTCGGTGGCACTTGGCGCCTGAAGGGGCAGGCCGCTGTCCGCCGACAAACTCTTGCGCGGCCAAAGGGCAAGCTTGAGGCCGGATTGGAGATTGAAGAAGGCGACCGCACCGTTCTCGAGTTCAGTGCCGACGATGCCCTTCGTGTCGAAGCCCAGACCGTCGCGGTAGAACGCCACCGAGCGCTCGAGGTCGTCGACCCCGAGGGTCAGCAGCGTGATGCAAGGCTTCATGCTGGAAATGGTGCGTCAAGGTGAACGATTTGTCGACGTCGAGCCGAGCGCCTGGCGGTGCCAATGAAACAACTGCGTGTGGCTTTCATCGCCGTCGTCGCGCAGAACGCCGTATTCCATGCCCGCCTTGAGCAGCACTCGATGAGAGGCGACATTGGCCGGTGCAGTGGTCGCGATGATGTACTGCAGACCAAGCGAGGTGGCTGCGTAGTCGATGAGGCCGACGACAGCCTCGGTGGCCACGCCGCGACCCCAGTGGGAACGGACAAAGGCGTACTTGATCTCGGGTTCCGCCTGGCCGCCGGGATGAACGATGCCGCAAAAGCCGATCACACCGGGAGCAGCCTTCTCTTCGACGGCGAACATGCCGTACCCGCGCTTCTCGTAGTTGGCGCGGGTGACCTCGATCCACTGGACGCACGCTTCCTCGGTGATGGGCCTGCCGTCGCCCACCCAACGCATCGTCTCGGCGTCACCATAGACGGCGAGAAGCGCTGGAAGGTCGCAGTCTCGCCAGCGGCGGACGATCAAGCGCTCAGTGCTGAAAACGACCTCGGTCACGAACTGGCCTCCTGATACGGCCCGACGTTTGAAACGAGGCGGCGGTGGAAGCGGGCCTGCTGGAAGCGCCACAGCGGCTCACAGGAGCCTCCATTTGACGACAGCCGCTGCCGCCGCCGGGACGCCGAAGAGGAGAAGGAAGATGGGCAGCTCTTCGGCGATGGAGTAGCCGGCCTTTGCGATACCGACCCACATGTTGAACGCTGCCACGACGAACCACAGCACGACGAAAACGACAAGCGCTACGCCCGATGCGCCGGGATAGTGCGTGGCGAACAGCCTGGCCAAGACAAGGAAAGCTGCCAGCAGCAGCAGCCCGGCAAGCAGGAACAGAACGGTGCGCATGAGTTTCTCCCTGCGAGTAATCGGTGCGCGTCGGCATGCGCCTCGAGTCGGATGTCAGCGCTGCGCCACGACCTCCAGCATCCTCCCGTAGTCCTTTCGGTACTGTTGCGCCAGTCGCACCTTCTGCGCGGGGCGCAGCAGCTTTCCCGACACCTGGAAGAACTTGGTCTCTTCCTCCTTCAGGTGGTGCCGCACCTTGTGCACCAGCTCGCTGGCCTTGGTGCCCCAGGCCTGTCCGGACGAATCCAGCGCCCGAAGATCTTCCACCAACTCGTCCATGTCGTGGTGCTCGGCCAGCGCGTGACGTGCGCTGTTCAGGCCCATGTCGTACATCAGGATCGGCACGTACAGATATCGCTCCTCTGCCGCGGCATGCGCGGCAAGCTCGATGCGCAGTTCGCGAAACAAGGCCTCGCGTTTCGCGGGATTCCTTGCCAGCGTGCGCACCATGCTGCTGCACAGACGTCGCTGCTTGGCATGGCTGGCGCGCAGTTCGTCGTAGATGTCGGTCATGGCGCTCGGCCTCCTCCAGGCGGTTCAAGGCTGCTTGACCCGGGGGACCCCGCGCGGCAGCCATCAGTGCCGTCCGGGTCGGGCCAATGATCGAGCAGATCGCTGGCCTGTTCGAAAAGCGCGCAAGCCTGGAGCAACTCGGCTTCTGCACGCAGGCGACCGATCAGTTGCATGCCGACGGGAAGGGCATCCCCGCCGAATCCGCAGTGCAAGGTGATGGCCGGATGGCCGGTCAAGTTGAAAGGCATCGTCCAGGGAAACCAGTTCGGTCGCATCTCGGCGTACGAGCGACCGTCGATCTCCAGCGGATCGAACAGGTCCTGGTCGATCGATGGTGCGGTCCGGGACAGCGTCGGGACGGCGATGAAGTGGTGCTCCGCGAGCAAGCCTTGGACGCGACGGAACAGGCGAGTCCGCTCGAAGTTCGCGCTCTGGTAGTCCACGGCGCTGTACTGGCTGGCGAGCTCCAATTGACGAATCAATGAGGGACTCATCTCGGCCGAATGCTGCTGCGCCAGGCCCGCGAATCGCGCACGCCACACCGTGTGGTTGATGGTGCGCCAGAGCGGCTCGATGTCCCAACCGTCGGTGGGCATCTCGACCAGCTCGGCTCCCAGGTCCGCCAACCTGCCGACGGCGCGCAAGAAGCACGCGCGAACGTCGCCGGCGATGGGGCGGCCTGACGGCGCGAGAGCGAACAGCACCCGCTTGCCGTGCAGATCACCCCCGCCGGGCGCTGCACCGCGAGGGTCGAACGACGGCACCCCGGCTGACCATGGATCCGAGGGGTGCTCACCGGCCATCGCCTGGAGCATCAGTGCCGTGTCGGCGACCGTCCGCGACATCGGCGTGACGTAGGTCAGGTTGCCGAATGCATCGAGCGCCTGCGAATGCGGCACGACACCCATGCTCTGCTTCAACCCCACCACACCGTTGCAGGCAGCCGGTATGCGGGTGGAGCCTCCGCCGTCGGTGGCCACGCCGATGGGGGCGAGGCCGCTGGCGACTGCGACGGCAGCGCCGCCGCTGGACCCGCCGCTGGTGTGCCGCGGGTTCCACGCGTTCGGCGTCCGCCCGAACAACGGTGCATCGGTGAGGCACTTGGCACCGAACTCCGACGTCGTCGTCTTGCCGATGAGGATGGCGCCTTGTGCGCGAAGACGCTGCACGGCGACCGCATCGTGGTCCGGGACGTTTGCGGCGTGCAGCCTGGAGCCGAGCGTCGTGCGCACGCCGCGCGTGTCGACCAGGTCCTTGCAGGCGTACGGGATGCCGTGCAGCAAGCCGAGCGGCTCGCCCCGCATCAGCGCACTCTCCGCGGCTCGCGCCTCACGCAGCGCTTCGTCGTGGCAGAGGGTGATGAAGCAATTGAGTCGCCCCTGCAATCGTTCGGCTCGGTGCAGCACCGCCTGCACCAATTCGACAGGCGACACGTCACGGCGACCGATCGCTTCGCGCAAGCGGGTGGCGGGCAGGAAGCAGAGTTCCTCGTTCATCCGGAAGGCTGTGCAACGACACAATGCATGGCGCTTCCAGACTGACACGCGAAGGGCGCACGGTCAAATACCCGGATCGACATCGAGCCATGTCGATCCGTCAGGCCCTGCGGCTTCGAGAGCCTGCAGCAACATCAGGCCGGTGCCCAGGCGGGCACCAGCGAGCTCGCGAGCGTCACTGACGCCGGCGCCTGGCCACCCCGAGCGCAGCGAGACCGAGCCCCATCAACGCCCACGTTCCCGGCTCCGGGATGACCGCCGTCGTTCCGGCCACCCCTACGGTGAAGCCGTAGTAGTGCTCCAAGGTGTTTGTCCACGACAAGGACGAGAAAGTCCCCAGGAACTGCACCACGCCGTTGCCTTCGAGCCCGCTCACCGTGTTGCCGGAAACGGTGATCGCACTCCCGCCGTAGCTGACGTTCGGGCCGCCCACCTGGAATGTCGGCGTCGCGTCGAAGGTGAACGACGCCGGCGTTCGCGGCTGACCCAGGCTCCAGATGGCGAATACCGGATTCGTCACCGGGGTCGCGAAGCTCAGCGTGTTCGTCCCGGGCGCCGCCCCGTTCAACGCGATGATGTCCCCCACGCTCGCCGGGCCCGCCGTCACGGTGCCGCCGACGAACGACGTGCTCGGCGCCCAGCTGGAGGCGAAGCCGCCATTGGTGTAGGTCACGCCGCCCAGCACCTGCCCGCTGTAGCTGACGGCCGAGCCGTCCAGGGTTCCCGCCGCCGAGCCTCCGCTGCCCGGCGAGGCGCTGGTCCAATCGGTCCAGACGGTCTGGGCTGAAACAGGCGCTGCCGCCACCAGCAGCGCGCCCGCGAGAGACAGGGTCCACCGCATGATCTCTCCTCAAACGCTGTTGTTCGAGCCTACACAGTAGTTCGTGGGAGGCGTCATTGCCCTCCGCAAAAACGAAGGGGCGGACAGGCACGCTGTATGCCTGCCACCTGTGCCTCATTTCTCGAATGCCTTGCAAGGAGACAAGCTCCATGGAAAAGATGCTTCGCCTGCTCGAGACCTTCACGGCCCGCGGCAGCGACGGCCAGACCTATCGCATCCAGGCCTACGAACACCTCGCGCGCCTCGACGCGGTTCCCGATCCGCAGGGGCATTGGGAGTCCACCGGGCTCGCAGAGTACAAGCTGCCCGACGGCCGCCATGTCAGCGTCGACCGCGAAGGCACGATGACGCTGGCCGGCACCGAGGTTCACCTCCGACGCGAGCCGTCCTCGCGGCACTGAAGTCGGCTTGCATTGGCGGGGCGCAGGCGCTCCGCCGCAGAGACGACCGCCCCCTGGTGCGGGCGTTGACTGCGAGCGCGTCCTTCGACAAGCTGAGGATGAACGGAAAGGACGCTCATGCCCAGCTACGTAGCCTTCTTGCGCGGTATCAGCCCGATGAACGCGAAGATGCCGGAACTCCAGCGCTGCTTCGAGGCCGCCGGCTTCACCGGGGTGAAGACGGTGCTGGCGAGCGGCAACATCGTGTTCGGCGCGCGGGCCGCTGCCGCCGGCACGCTGGAGCGCAAGGCCGAGACCGCGATGGCAGGCGAGCTGGGCCACAGCTTCCGCACCATCGTGCGTCCGACCCGGGCGCTGCGTGAGTTGCTCGAGGCCGATCCCTTTGCCGACTTTCGCCTGCCCGCGGAGGCGAAGCGCGTCGTCACCTTCCTGCGCAAGCCGCAGCCGGGCAAGCTCTCGCTGCCGATCGAGACCGACGGCGCGCACATCGTCGGGATGAATGCGGGCGAGGTATTCACTGCCTATGTGCCCAGCGCGCGCGGTGCCGTGTTCATGCGGCTCATCGAGAAGACCTTCGGCACCGAGGTGACGACGCGGACCTGGGACACGATCAGGAAATGCGTGGCTGCAGCGGACCGGACGTGAGGCGCCGGCCATGAACTCGAGCCCCGGGAACATCCGCAACATCGGCGTCATCGCCCACGTGGACGCGGGCAAGACCACGACCACCGAACGCATCCTGTTCCACACCGGCGAGAGCCACCGCATCGGGGACGTCGACGACGGCACCACGCGCATGGACTTCGATCCGCAGGAGCGTCAGCGCGGCATCACCATCCACAGCGCGGCCATCACGGTGCACTGGAAGGACGCGCAGATCAACCTGATCGACACGCCCGGTCACATCGACTTCAACATCGAGGTGAACCGCTCGCTGCGCGTGCTCGACGGCGCCATCGTCGTCTTTGACGGGGTCGCCGGCGTCGAGCCGCAGACCGAGACGAACTGGCGGCTCGCCGACAAGTACCGCGTGCCGCGCATCGCCTTCGTCAACAAGCTCGATCGCGTCGGCGCCGACTTCGCGCGCGTCGTCGAGATGATGGAGGAGCGCCTCGGCGTGAGGGCGCTGCCCCTGCAGTGGCCGATTGGCGCCGAAGGCGGCTTTCGCGGCGTGGTCGACCTGCTGGCGATGCGCGCGCTCGTCTGGGACAAGGACGACGCCAGCGAGCCGTATCGCGAGACCGAAGTGCCGCCCGAGCTGATCGAGCCCGCACAGCGGCTGCGCGCCCGCCTCGTGGAGGCGGCGGTGGAGCACGACGACGCGGCGTTGCAGACCTATCTGCAGGGCGATGAGGTCGCGGTCGACGTGCTGCGTGCGTGCATTCGCCGGGGCGTGCTGGCGGCGGCCTTCGTGCCGGTGCTCGCCGGGGCTGCCTACCGCAACCGCGGCATCGAGCCGCTGCTCGACGCCGTCGTCGACTATCTGCCGCGACCCGGCGAAGTGGCCGGCGTGGCCGGCCAGCCCGACGCCGATCCGAAGGGACCGTTCGCGGCGCTCGCGTTCAAGGTGGTCAGCGACGACCACGGCACCATGGTGTTCGTGCGCGTCTACCGCGGCCGCTTGCGTCGCGGCGACGCCATGCTCGACACGACGACCGGCCGCATCGAGCGCGCCGCGCGCATCTACGAGGTGCATGCCGACGACCACATCGAGCGCGAGGAGGTGGTGGCCGGCGACATCGCGGCCCTCGTCGGGCCCAAGGACACGCTGACCGGCCACACCTTGTGCGACCGCAACCACCCGGTTCACCTGGAGGAGATCAGCGTGCCCGAGCCGGTGATCCATGTGTCCATCGAGCCGCGCACGCAGGCCGACCAGCAGGGCCTGGCGAAGGCGCTGCACGCCATGCAGCGCGACGACCCCAGCCTGCACGTCCGGCACGACAGCGAATCGGGCGACACCATCCTCTCCGGCATGGGCGAGCTGCAGCTCGAGGTCGCGGTCGAGAGCCTGCGCGCCCGCCACGGCGTGCAGGTGACGGTGGGCCGGCCGCAGGTCGCCTACCGCGAGACGGTCACGAAGAGCGCGCAGGTGCACCACCTCCACAGGAAGCAGACCGGCGGGCCGGGCCAGTTCGCCGAGCTGACCCTGCGGGTCGCGCCGCTGGCACGCGGCGAGGGCCTGCGCTTCGAGAGCCAGGTGGCTGGCGGCGCGATCCCGAAGGAATTCGTTCCGGCCGTGGAGGCGGGCGTGCGCCGCGCGGCGCAGGCCGGGGTGGTGCAGGGCTACCCGTGCGTGGACGTCGCCGTGACGCTGCTCGACGGGAGCCATCACGAGCGCGACTCGTCGACCCTGGCCTTCGAGCTGGCGGGCGCGGCGGCGTTTCGCGAGGCGCTCTCGCAGGCAGGTCCCGCGCTGCTCGAGCCCGTGATGGCTGTCGAGGTCATCACGCCCGTCGAGTACCTCGGCGACTGCATCGGCGACCTGCATCGCCGGCGCGGTGTCGTGCATGCGCAGACCATGCGCGGCAACGCGAGCGTCATCGACGCGCACGTGCCGCTCAAGGAGATGTTCGGCTACATCGGCAGCCTGCGTGCGTTGTCGTCCGGGCGGGCGCAGTATTCGATGCAGCTGGATCACTACGACCTGGTCTAGGGTGAGACCTCGCCCCGCTCCTCTCCCGCAAGCGGGGCTGGAGCACGAGGGGGCTTTACGACTTCGCCAGCCTCAGGGGCGTCAGCGACGCCCGCAGCCGCGCGAGGTCGTCGCCGCCCGACCCGGCCGATTCGTTCAGCGCGCCCTGCACGCTGCCGATGTGCTTGACCATCAGCTTCTCCGCCTTCGACGTGTCGCCCTTCGCCAGGGCCTCGACGATGGCGGCGTGGTCTTCGCAGGATTGCTGCGCGTCGTGCGTCGACTGGTACAGCAGCGCGACCAGCGTCGTGCGGGCGGTGAGGTCACGCATCACGTCGGCCAGCAGGCGGTTGCCCGCGCATTCGGCCAGGCACACGTGGAAGTCCGCGAGCAGGAAGGTGCGGGTCGCCGCGTCGCCATCGCGAATCGCCTTGCGCTCCTCCGCCACATGCTGGCGCAGCCGCTTGATGGCCGACTGCAGCGGCCGGCCGGCGTCGCGCAGCATGCCGGTCTCGATCACGCGGCGCGCGGCGAAGGCGTCGCGCGCTTCGTCGAAGGACGGCTCGACGACGTACCAGCCCTTGCGCGGGCGCACTTCGACGAAGCCGCGCGCCTGAAGCTGCATCAGCGCCTCGCGCACCAGCGTGCGGCTCACGCCGAACAGGTCGGCGAGCTCCTGCTCGCCCAGTCGCTCGCCCGGCGCGAGCTTTTGCGCAAGGATGGACTCGACCACCCGTTGCGCGATTTCGCTCTGGCTGGCCATCACGCCACCGCGCGGGTGGCCGGCACCCCCAGCGGCGCGTCCTCCTCGATCAAGCCATCGTCGATCGTCGCCGGAAGCTGGCCGTCCAGCGTGGCGCGCGCGCGTTCGCGGTCGATGTCGCCTTCCCACGCGGCGATCGCCACCGTCGCGACGCAGTTGCCGATCAGGTTGCCCAGTGCGCGGGCGATGCCCATGAACCAGTCGACCGACAGCACCAGCACCAGCCCGATCGCCGGAATGGCCGGGATGGCCTGCAGCGTCGCGGCGAGCACCACGATGGCCGACCCGGGCACGCCGTGCGCGCCCTTGGAAGTCACCAGAGACACCGCCAGGATGGCCAGCAGATCGGTCATCGACACCGGCGTGTTGGTCGCCTGCGCGATGAACACGGCGGCCAGCGTGATGTAGATCGAGAACGCATCGAGGTTGAACGAGTAGCCCGTCGGAATGACCAGGCCCACCGTCGAATCGCGGATGCCCATGCGCTTGAGCTTGGCCATGATCTGCGGGAGCACGCTGTCCGACGACGTCGTCGCGAACACGACCATCAGCTCCTCGCGCAGGTACTTGAGCAGCTTGAACAGGCTGAAGCCCGACAGCCGCATGATGAGTCCCAGCACGACCACGACGAAAAAGATCACTGCCGCGTAGAACAGCACCACCAGCATGCCCAGCTGCTTGAGCGAGCCGACGCCGTACCGGCCGACGGTGAACGCGATGGCTCCCAGCACGCCCAGCGGCGCGAGCTTGATGATGATGCCCATCACCTTGAACAGCGCATGGGCCAGGTCGTCGACCAGGCCGGCGATGCGCGTGCCCTTGTCGCCGAGCAGGGCGAGCGCGCAGCCGAAGATCACGGCGAACAGCAGCACCTGCAGCACGTCACCCTTGGCGAAGGCGTCCACCACGGTCGTGGGAATGAGCTTCATCAGGAATTCCACCGTGCCGCCGCCGGTGAGCTTGCTGGCGTTCTCGGCATAGGCGCCCATCGCCTTCGCATCGAGCGCCTTCGGGTCGACGTTCATGCCCACGCCGGGCTGGAAGACGAAGGCGAGCAGCAGTCCGATGCCGAGCGCGATGGTGGTCACCACCTCGAAGTAGATCAGCGACTTCACGCCCACGCGCCCCACGCGCTTGAGGTCGCCCGCCCCGGCAATGCCGTGCACGACGACGCAGAACACGAGCACCGGGATGATCATCTTGATCAGCTTGATGAAGCCGTCGCCGAGCGGCTTGAGCTTGACAGCCGCCTCGGGCCACAGGAGGCCGACGAGCACGCCGGCGATCAGCGCCAGGACGACCTGGCCGAAAAGGGAACGCAGGAACTTGGGCATGGGCTACCTCGCGGCAAAGTGGGATGCAAGCCTTGAGCGCAAGACTTGCATACAAGCAATGTAGGCAAGCCGTGTCCGGGCGCGGATCGGGTTTTCCCGGAGGATTCCGTCGCTTTTCGTCAGGGGTGTCTCGATGGCGTCGCGGAGTCGACCTCCTCTCCCGTTCGCGGGAGAGGACCGGGGTGAGGGCGGAAAGGAAGAAAGCCCGGGCTCACCGCTCCGCAATGAAATGCTGAACCCTGACCGCCTCCCCCGGCAACACGAACGCCCGCACCCGCGCTTCCACTTCCTGGTCCGCCAGCGTGGCCCGCGCGCGCTGATGCAGGTAGTCCGCCCATGAGGTCACGATGAAGCGCTCGGCAAAATGCGCCGGATCCGACAGGTCGCGGTACACGCGCCAGAAGGTCGCGCCGTCGCGCTTGCGAAACGCCTTCAGCTCGGTCACCGCCTCGAGGAAGGCGGCCTGGTCCTCGGGCCGGATGCGATAGCCGACCTCCACGGCCACCGGCCCTGCATCGGGGTCGGGTTCGGTGGCGACGAAGAGTTCTTCCCAGGGACGAGCCTGCGTCACCTCCTGTTGCGCACCCATGCGCAGCGGGAAGGGCCGGGCGAGCAGCACGCCGCCGGCCATGCAGGCGGCGGCCAGGCAGAGGGTGAACGTCAGGCCCGCGACGGCTGAAACCAGGCCCCAGACGGCCGACCCGATGGCGAACGAGCCCAGCGCGCACAGCGTGTGCAACGCCGTCGCGCGCGAGCGCACCCAGGGCGGGGCGCTGGTCTGCGTGGCGGTGTTGAAGGTCGACATCGTCGCCATCCACGCCGCGCCGCCGAACAACAGCGCCGCATAGACAGCCCACGCCCAGGGAACCAGGGCGGCAATGACCATCGTCGCCGCGAATACCAGGCACGAGATGCCGACGACCTTCTCCAGCCCGACCTGCACGCGCCAGCGACCGATGAACAGGCCCGCGGCGACCGCCCCGCCGCCCAGGCAGCCCATCAGCACACCGTAGCCCTGCGCGCCGAGTCCGAGCTGGCGCTGGCCGATCACCGGCAGCAAGGCCCACAGCGCCGAGCCGGCACCGCCGAAGGCGACCGTGCGCACGAGCTGCGCGAGGATCATCCGCGAGTGTCGTGCGAAGCGCAGTCCGCTCAAGGTGCCGCCCCACAGGCGCTCGGCCGGCAGCCTGGAGGCCGGATGCGGCCGGGGCGGCCAGCGGCGCATCGCCTGCAGCATGGTCAGCACGCAGGCGACCGCGATGAAGAACACCCAGCCGGCGCCCACCTGCGCGAACACCACGCCGGCCAGCGCCGGGCCCAGCGCCCGCGCCGCGTTGAATGCGATCGCCACCGCGGTGATCGCCTGTGGCAGCTCGTCGCGGGGCACGGCGTCGGCGATGGTGGAGTTCCACGCCGGCGACAGCAGCGCGGTGCAGCAGCCCGACACGAAGACGAAGAACAGCAGCACGCCGGGACCCGCCCAGCCCGCGACGACCATCAGCGCCAGCAGCAGCGAGACGACGATCTGCGTCGACAGCCCCCGCACGATCAGGCGTCGCCGATCCGTGGTGTCGGCGAGCACTCCCGCCGGCAGCGCGAGCAGGAACATCGGCAGGAAGACCGCGGTCTGCACCAGCGCGGCGAGAAGCGACGAGCCGGTCACCTCCACCATCAGCCAGGCCGCTGCCATGGTCTGCATGGCGTTGCCGATGAAGTAGACGGCGCCGCTGGTCCACAGCCCGCGGAAGGGATGACGGCGCAGCGGGGACCAGATGGAGGCGGTGGAGCTCATCTGGCCCGGATTATTCCGCTCGGGCCGACCTGCGCGTGCGCATGGCGGACGGACCGGCTCGCGTGTGCCGGCCTCGCCAGCGGCCCGGCCCTAGAACGTCGCCCGCAGCTGGGCGCGCAGGCCGTGGTCCCGCGTGCCGCTGCCGATGCGGCCGGTGTACGAGAAGGACAGGCCGGCACGGCGCGACAGCGCGACGTCGAGCTCGCCTTCGAGCAGCGCGGCGTCCTGGACGACCGAAGCGCCCTCGATGCCGAAGCGATCGGTGCGCCCGGAGAACGCCAGCTCGACGAGGGGGGCGCGATCGCCGCTCGCATGCTGCCAGGCGAACATTCCGCGCACCGTGGCCACGGTGCCGCCCACCGCCAGGGCGTGCGAGGCGCGCGCGCCCAGCGTCGCGAAGGAGACATCCGCCCTCGCGCGCTCGCCCTGGAGGGCGACCGAACCGCCGCGCTCGTCGAACGCCGTGGCGCGCGTGCGCACCGCGGCAACGCCGGCGAACGGCTCGACCGCCGTGCGAGCCGTCGCGACCAGCGGCGTCGAGACTTCGGCGAAGGCCTGCGTCGTGGTTGCGTCGTAGGCGGCTGTCGGCGCGTCGGTCAGTCCGGTCAGCGAGACGCTGCGATGCGTCTCGATGTCGTGCCAGGAGCGCGCCGCGCCCAGTCGCACGTCGAGCGAGCGCCACGCCGCCGCGCCGTGCACGCCGAGGTGCCCTCGTCGCGCCGGCTCGACGATGCGCGCGCCCCGGCATCGAGTCGCGCACGGGTCTGCCCCGTCAAGACCCCGGCGCGCAGCGACGGGTTGATCTCGACATCGGCGCCGGCCAGCAGTCCGGCGATGTCGCGGCGCACCGCCGCCGCGTTGCCGTCGCTCTCGCGCCGCGCCTCGGAGCCGATCGCGCGCGCCCAGGCCACGCCGCCCGCCTGCGTTCCGCTCGGCTCAGCACGCCGCGGCTGCAATGCGGCCTCGCGCACGAAGCGGCTGTCGTCGAGGAGCGCGCTCAGCGTGGTGGCATGCACCTCGCCGGACAGGGCGTCGAACGCGCTGCGCGCCTGCTGCGGCGCCAGGCCCACGACGGCGTCCCAGGCGGGATGGCCGAACCCCAGCGCGTCGATGGCCTTTGCGGCCTGCTGCTGGTTGGCGGTGTTCCCGATGGCCGCGAAGGACACGTCGTTGCGCACGAGCTCGATCGTGACGCTGGTGGGCGTGTACGACAGCCGCGAATTCAGGAACGCGAGCCCGGTCGACACTGCGTCGAAAGTGCCGCTCACGCCGCCTTGCGCGGTGAGGATGGTGTAGGTCGATTGCGGTCGGTACGCACCGAGCAGACCCACGTGCGCGACGCGGCCGCCGAGGATCGCGCGGCCCCCCACCTCGACCAGATCGCTGCCGATGCCCGACGGATCCACTTCGATGGCGAGCGCCGAATCCGCGGACAGCGTCAGGTCGCCGGCGACGCTCAGCGTGCCGATCGAGTTGCCCGGCGCCAAGGTCGCGTTCGGCTGGAGGTGCAGCGTGCCGAGCCTGCCCAGGCCGTCGAGCGTGGCACCGGCGGCGACGGTGGTCAGGCCGCCGAGTGCGCCGTTGAGGCGCAGCGTCCCGGCGTCGACGCGCGTGGTGCCCGCGAATCCGCTGGAGTCGCCGCTCAGCGTCAGGCGTGCGTTGCCCGTCTTGACCAGCCTGCCCGCGCCGCCGAGGGTGCCGGCAAAGGAGGCGTCGGCGGGGCTGTCGAGCTGCCACGTGCCCGGCGCGGCGATGTCCACGCGCGCCGCCGGCGGCAGGGCGTTGGCCGCTGCCACCAGGCGGCCCCCCTCGATCGAGATGCGGTCGATGCGAGCGAGCCCGTCACCTGCAACTCGCCGGCGTCGACCACCGTACGGCCGGTATAGCGCTGGGCACCCGGCAGCGTCAGCGTGCCGCTGCCGGTCTTCGTCAGATCCGCGGTGCCCGACAGCAGGCCGGGGACCAGGCCCGCCGCCATCTCGAACCGCGAAGACGCGGTGGCGCTGCCCGACAGCGTGCCGCCCGTCATCCGCAGCGTGCCCACGAGTAGCGCGCCGCTCATCTCGCCGCCCGACAGCTCGTAGGCGGGACCGGCGACCCGGCCCGACATCGTGCCGCCCGACTGGGCGAAGCCGGTGGACGTGGACAGGGTGCCGTTGCGCAAGGTGCCGGCCGACAGGCTGCCCTGAGCGGCCTGCTGCGTGGTGCCGCTCAGGTCGAGTACGCCGCCGTCGACGCGCAGGGTGCCGATCGTGTTGGTCGAGTTGGCCAGCACCAGCGTGCCGGCTTCGGCCGACAGGGTGCCCGACAGGTCGAGCACGCCGCTGAGCGTGGTCGTGCCGCTGCCGGTGTGGCGCAGCAGGCCGGCGCCTTCGATGCGGGCCGCGTGCGTGTGGGCATCGCCGCGGTGGAACGCCAGCGTCGCGCCCTCGGCGATGGTGGTGGTGCCGCGGCCCAGCTGCCCTGCGGCGCCGCCCTCGCCCACCTGCAGCGTGCCGGCGGACACGGTGGTCGTGCCGGTGTAGAGGTTGGCGCCGGCAAGCGCGAGGACGCCGCTGCCGGCCTTGGTGATGTTCCACGAGCCGGGTGTGCCGAATCCGGCGGGCGGCGTGTACCCGCCGGCGACCACGCCGGCCTCGTCGGCGATGGCGTCGCGGATCACCTGCGACTGCCCCGCACCGGGCTGGAACTGCAGGCTGCCGCTGCCTTGCAGGAAGAAGCCCGAGCCGAAGCCTTCGCCGTGTCCGCCGGCGCCGCTCGTGCCGCCGGCCACCGAGCCGCCCTCGACCGTGAAGCGCCCCGACACGATGAGGGTGCCGCCTTGCATGACAAACACGCCGCCGCCCATGCCGGCACCCGCGCCGCCGCTGCCCATGACGGTGCCGGGGCTGGCTCGGCCGCCGCCGAAGCCGCCTGCACCGGCCGCGATCTGGCCGGGAAGCAGGTTGCCGGCGCCGCCGCCGCCGTATCCCCCATCGGCCCTGAACAGGGCCGTGCCGCCGCCGCCGCCGAATCCGCCCTTGCCGCCGTGGTGGCCGCCCGTGCCTCCACCGCCGCCGAAGCCGCCCGCCCCGCCGTCGTCGGGGCCTCCGGCGCCGCCGGCGACACTGCCGCCGCCGGCGCCCATTCCGTTGCCCGCGGCCCCGCCCCCACCGCCGGTCCCCCCGGCCTTGAGCGGCGCAGATCCGCCCGGAGCGGCACCGGTGACGATGCCGTCGCACAGGCCGGAGTCGCAATAGCCGGTGAATCCGCTGCCGCCTGCGGCCCGCTTGCCGATGCCCCCGCCGCCGCCCGGCGTGCCCGTGCCGCCGTTGCCGCCCAGGCCACCGCCACCCGCAAGCGGCAGCGACAGGCTCGCGTGTCCGCCTTGCGCCGCGCTGGCATGGACGGCGACGTTCGATACCGTGACGTGCGCCCCTTCCCTGACGAACAGCGCCCGGCCGAGACCGGCGCCTGCACCGCCCGCGGAACTGTCGCCCCCTTTGGCCAGCGTGTTGGCGATCGTGAGGTCGTTCACCGCGACCGCTCCGGCATGCACGAACAGGCCGCGGTTCTCGCCGTTGCCGCTGAGCCTGCGACCGTTGCCGTCGATCGTCAGGCTGACGACGACGGCGGGCAGGTCACCCCCGCCGGCGGCGGTCACGGTGATGTCCTGCTGGAAGCGGATGGTGTCGCCGGCGGCCGCGGCGACGAGCGAGCTGCGAAGTTGCGCTTCGTTGGCCACGTCGAAGACGGCCGCCTGGGCCGAGGACACTGCGGCGAGCGCGCAATGGCCGGCCAGCAGCACGCGGGAAGTCGAGCCCAGCGCCAGCGCGCCAGCGCGCGCGATCACCGTCTTGCGACCAGGGACCGCGGTGCGCGGCGGGCGAGTGTGGGAGAAGGACATCGGGCTCTGCCAAGGCGATCGATCGAGGATCGCGATGCTCGGGGCGAGCCGGGTGCACGCGATGCGCGTGCGATGACCGAATCGCGACGTCGCGTTTGCTTGCAGGTGGGGTCTACCGCTCGACCTTCAGGAACAGCTCCCGATCGGGCGCGAAGTTGGCGTACAGCGGCAGCATCGCTCCACCGATGGCGCGGGCATCCGAGCCGATCGTGCCCGGCAGCAGTCGTGGCCGCACCACGCCTTCCCAGCTGTAGCCGTCGAGGGCCTCGCCCACGGAAGCGACCAGCGCCGCGAGCAGATCGCGGCTGAACGAGCCGTCGAGGATCACGCCGTCGAGGTCGAGCAGGCAGGCCGCGCCGTTGATCGAGAAGGCCATGGCGGCGCTCGCCTCGCGCAGCCAGGCGTCGGTATGAGGGCGCCACGGCGGCTCCATCGCACGCGCATCGGAGGCCGCGGTCGGATCGAGCTGCGCCTTCGCGTACAGCTGCTCCAGGTTGAGCAGCGAGGCGACGCTCAGCAACTGGGCCGGCGGCGTCGCGCCGTCCGCCAGGCCGAGCGGCAGCGATCCGATCGCCCCGGCGTTGCCGTGGAGGCCGGCGCGCAGGTGGCTGTCGATGACCAGGCCGCCGCCGATGAAGGTGTCGACGAAGATGTACAGAAAGCTCTTCACGCTGCGACCGCGACCCGACACCAGCTCGGCGACGCAGGCAGCGGCCGTGTCCTTCAGCAGATCGACCGGCCAGTCGGTGAGCGCGGCCACGTCGGCGCGAAGATCGGTGCGCTGCCACTTCTGCGCCACCGGGGCCGGCATGTCCAGCAGGGTCTGCCAGCCGCCGAGCGACAGCGGCGCCGCGATGCCCACCCCCTGCACGCGCTCGCGCTGCTGCGGCCCGAGCTTGCGCCGCAGCTCCTTGAGCCGCAGCCCGATCTCGGCGTGCAGCACGTCGGGATCGGGAAAGCGGTAGTCCATCGACCAGCGCTCCCGCACCGCGCCGGTGAAGTCGACCAGCAGCAGGTCCATGCTTCGCCGGCCGACCTTGATGCCGACCGCGAACGCCCCGTCGGGATCGAGCGACAAGGGCACCGAGGGCTGCCCCACCTTGCCGCGCTGCGGCTCGCGCTTGAGCAGCAGGCCGTCGTCGAGCAGCCGCTTGGTGATCATCGACACCGTCTGCGCGGTGAGCTGCGTCAGGCGGGCGATCTCGGCGCTCGGCAGGCTGCCGTGCAGTCGGATCGCCTGCAGCACGACCCGCTCGTTGTACTGCCGCAGGCCGCCCTGGCTGGAGCCGCGCGGACGCAGTTGCGATGGCGGGTCGGCTCGTTCCGCGGCGGGCTCAGGATCCATGGGTCAGGATGGCGCTGAACGAGCTCAATGCGCGAGGCATTCCGGGGGGATGTCCTCCGGCCGCATCGCGCCCGTCATGACCGCCACCGTCTCGCTCATGCCGATCTTCCTGGGATTCACCACCGCTGCGCGCTTGCCGAGCCGGGCGATGTGGATGCGGTCGGCCACCTCGAACACATGCGGCATGTTGTGGCTGATCAGCACCACCGGCAGGCCCTTGTCGCGCACGCGGCGGATCAGGTCGAGCACCATGTTGCCTTCCTTCACGCCGAGCGCCGCGGTGGGCTCGTCCATGATGACGACGTGCCGCGCGAAGGCCGCGCTGCGCGCCACCGCCACCCCCTGGCGCTGGCCGCCCGACAGCGTTTCCACCGGCTGCGTCATCGAGCGGATGCCGATCTTCAGGTCGCTCATGTGGCGCTCGCTCTCGCGCAGCATGCGCGGCTTGTCGAGCAGGCCGAGGAAACGGCCGAAGACGCCGCCGCGGCGCAGCTCGCGTCCGAGGAACAGATTCTCCGCAATGGTCATGGCCGGCGCGACCGCGAGCTCCTGGTACACGGTCTCGATGCCGGCGCGCCGCGCATCGGCCGGGCTGCGGAAGTGCACGGGCCGGCCGTCGAGCTGGATCTCGCCCTCGTCGGGCACCAGCGCGCCGGACAGCGCCTTGATCAGGGAGGACTTGCCGGCGCCGTTGTCGCCGATCACCGCGAGGATCTCGCCGGCGCGCAGCTCGAAGTCGGCGCCGTCCAGCGCCGTGACATGGCCGTAGCGCTTGACCAGGCCGCGCGCCTGCATCACGAGTTCGGGATTCGGGTTCATCGAGCGCTCCTGTGCGAGAGCTGGTCGGTGGCGACCGCCAGGATGACGAGCACGCCGGTGACCAGGATCTGGTAGATCGACGACACGCCCATCAAGGTGAGGCCGTTGCGGAACACGCCGACGATCAGCGCGCCGATCAGCGAGCCGACGATCCAGCCGCGGCCGCCGAACAGGCTGGTGCCGCCCAGCACCACGGCCGTGATGGCGTCGAGGTTCTCCGTCTGCCCCGCGTTCGGATCGCCGACGCCGGTGCGCGACACCGACAGCAGCGAAGCGATGCCGTAGAACAGACCGGCGAGCACGTACACGCCGAGCAGCACCCGGTCCGGCGAGATGCCGGTCAGCCGCGTCGCCTCGCGGTTGTTGCCCACCGCGTAGACGTGGCGCCCGGCGGCGGTCTCGCGCAGCGCGAACCACACCAGCGCATACAGCGCGAGCATCAGCACCGTGCCCCAGGCGACCTCGGTGCCGCCGATCGCGAAGGTATTGCCCAGCGCAGTGAGCGCGGGCGGCAGATCGGTCACCGTCTGCGAGCCCGAGTACAGCTGCGTCGCGGCAAAGGCGATGTTCATCGTGCCGAGCGTGACGATGAAGGCGGGCAGCCGCACCTTGGTGACCAGCAGGCCGTTGGCCAGGCCGAACAGCGCCGTCACGCCCAGGCCGGCGGCGATGGCCAGGGCAGGCGGCAGGCCGAGATCGGTCGCGAACTTGCTCATCACGATGCCGCCCAGCGCCATCACCATGCCGCAGCTCAGGTCGATGCCGGCGGTGAGGATCACCAGCGTCTGGCCGATCGCGATGACGCCGACCACCATCACCTGCTGCAGCACCAGAGACAGGTTCGCGCCGCTCAGGAAGCGGTCGCTCTGCGAGGCGAAGAAGATGCAGGCGGCCAGCAGTGCGAGCAGCGGTCCGAGCGTGGCGAGAGGCACGTGCACGCGCGGCATGGCCTTGTCCGTCAGACGCCGCGGATCCGGCTGGGCCGGTCCGCTGGCGGCGCCCCCCTGCGGGGGAGCGCCCACGACGCTGCGGGGGTGGGTCATTTCTTGCCCCAGCACAGCTCGGTGCCGACCTTGGTGTCCTTGCTGGTGACGCCGTCCACCGACTTGGCCGCGATGAGCGTCACGCCGGTGTCGGTGTAGCCGCTGGGCTTCTTGCCGGTCTTGGCGTACTCCACGCCGGCTTCCACGCCCATCGCGGCCATGCGCAGCGGGTACTGCTGCGAGGTGGCGGCGATCTGGCCGGCGGCGACGTCCTTCACGCCCTGGCAGCCGCCGTCCACGGAGACGATCATCACGCCCTTGTCCTTGCCGGCGGTCTTGAGCGCCTTGAAGGCGCCGGCGGCGGCCGGCTCGTTGATCGTGTAGACGATGTTGATGTCGCCGCTCTTCTGCAGGCAGTTTTCCATCGCCGTCTGGCCCTTGGCCTGGTCGCCGAAGCTGTCAGCCATGCACACCACCTCGCTGCCGCGCCCCAGCTCGTTGCTCTTGGCGTCCGGGGCCGCAAGGCCAAAGCCCTTCAGGAAGCCGTTGTGGCGCTGCGCGCCGACCGGGTGGCCGGGAAACAGGTCGAGCATCGCGATCTTGGCCGGCTTGCCGCCGCTCGTCGCCGCGAAGGCGGCCTTGGCGTACTGGCCGATCAGCACGCCGGCCTGGTAGTTGTCGGTGGCGAACAGCGCATCGGTGGCGTCGGCCGGGTCGGTCGGGCTGTCCAGCGCGATGACGAGCACGCCCTTGGCGCGCGCCTTCTGGATGGCCGGGACGATGGCTTTCGAATCACTCGGCGTGATGAGGATGGTCTTGGCCCCTCCGGCGATCATGTTCTCCATGGCCGTCACCTGCCCGGCGTTGTCGCCGTCGGCCTTGCCGGCGCCGGTGAGCAGCTTCGCGCCCTTGGCCTTGGCGGCCTGCTGCGCGCCTTCCTTCATCTTCACGAAGAAGGGGTTGGTCTCGGTCTTGGTGATCAGGCCGATGACCGGCTCGTCGGCGGCGTAGGCGGCGCCGGTGGTCGTCAGGGCTGCCAGCATCATGGCGGTGGTCAAACGCATCTCTTGTCTCCTTTGGGTGGCTGAGCGATGCCTTCATTTTGGGCGGTCGTATTTAATAAATCAACCTGATTGATTTATGGTTTACCCTGTGGCGAAACGACACGACGAACGGCATCCTCCGCCCCTGCAAGCAGGAGAAGTGCGATGTTCGTGGTGTGCGGCGAGGCGCTGATGGATGTATTCGGGCAGGGCGACACGCCCGGGGGCATGGCGCTGGACGCGCGCATCGGCGGATCGCCTTTCAACGTGGCCATGGGTCTGGCGCGGCTCGGCCAGCCGGTGTCCTTCTTCGGCGGCATCTCGCGCGGCTTCGTCGGCGAGCGGCTGCAGCGCGCGCTGCGCGACGAAGGCATCGGGGGCGACACGGTGGTGCCGCTGGACGCGCCGACCACGCTGTCGCTGATCGGGCTCGATGCGCACGGCGTGCCGTCGTATGCGTTCTACGGCGAGGGCTGCGCCGACCGGCTGCTGCCCGCCTCGGCGCTGGCGCAGGTGCCGTCGACGGCGAGGGCGTTCCACTTCGGCTCGTACACCATGGTCGTCGAGCCGGTGGCGCAGACGCTGCGCGCGCTGGTGGAGCGCGAACGCGGCCGCGCCTTGATCGCCTACGACCCGAACATCCGGCTCAACGTCGAGCCCGACATCGGGCGTTGGCGCGAGGTGCTGCAGTGGATGGCGGCACGAGCCCATCTGCTCAAGATCAGCGAGGAGGACCTGGCGTTGCTGGCGCCGGGCGCCGCGCCGGCGACCTTGGCGGCGCAGTGGATCGCGCAGGGCGTGGCGCTGGTGGTCGTCACCCGCGGCGGCGACGGCGCGTGGGCATGGACCGCGCGCGAGCATGTCGACGTGCCGGCGGCGCCTTCGGTGCTGGTGGACACCGTAGGGGCGGGCGACACGTTCCAGGCCGCCCTGCTGGCGTGGCTCGCCGAGCGGGGGGTGTTGTCCGCGGCTGCCTTGCTCGCATTGAATGCGGCGCAGCTGCGCGCGGCGTTGGGCTTCGCCGCGCAGGCCGCGGCGATCACCTGCTCCCGGCGCGGCGCCGACTTGCCGCGGCGGGCGGAACTGCCGGTCGGGTGACGGCGAATTCGACCGCAAGCCGCGGAGTGCGCCGACCCGCACCGCTCCCTACAGTCCTTCCGTCGAACCCCGTTCGATGAAAGGACTCCGATGAACATGACCACCTCCCGCGAACGTCTCGCGACCGCGACCGTCAGCGATCCACGCTGGGCCGCCGTGATGGCGCGCGACCCGCAGGCCGACGGCCGCTTCTTCTATTCGGTGAAGACCACCGGCGTGTACTGCCGCCCGTCGTGCGCGGCGCGCCCGGCGCGCCCCGAGAACGTGGCGTTCCACGACACTCCCGCCGATGCCGAGCGCGCCGGGTTCAGGCCCTGCAAGCGCTGCCGCCCCGACCGCTCGTCGCCCGCCGAGGCGCAGTCTGCCCTGGTCGCCGAGCTGTGCCGCTTCATCGAGCAGGCCGAGGGCATCCCGTCCCTGGCCGAGCTGGCGCAGCGCGCCGGGCTGAGCGCCTGGCACCTGCACCGCGTCTTCAAGCAGGTCACCGGCGTGACCCCTCGCGCCTACGCCGCCGCCCATCGCGCCGAGCGCGTGCGCCGGGCGCTGGCCCCGGGCGGCAGCGACTCGGTCACGCAGGCCGTCTACGACGCCGGCTACAACTCCAACGGGCGCTTCTACGCCGAGGCGGACGCGGTGCTCGGCATGACCCCGGGCGCCTACCGCGAAGGCGGCGCGGACACCGACATCCGCTTTGCCATCGGCGAGTGCTCGCTCGGCGCGATCCTCGTGGCGCAGAGCGGTCGCGGCATTTGCGCCATCGCCCTGGGCGACGATGCCGACACGCTGGCGCGCGACCTGCAGGACCGCTTCCCGAATGCACGCCTGACCGGCGGCGACGCGGCGTTCGAGCGGCTCGTCGCACGCGTCGTCGGCTTCGTCGAAGCGCCGAAGCGCGGCCTCGATCTGCCGCTCGACGTGCGCGGCACGGCCTTCCAGCAGCGGGTGTGGCAGGCACTGCGCGCGATTCCTCCTGGGTGCACGGTGAGCTATGCGGAGCTGGCCGATCGCATCGGCGCGCCGTTGTCGGTGCGTGCGGTGGCCCAGGCGTGCGGCGCCAACTCGCTGGCGGTGGCCATCCCGTGCCACCGCGTCGTGCGACGCGACGGCGCCGTGTCGGGCTACCGCTGGGGCGTGGAGCGCAAGCGGGCCCTGCTGGAGCGTGAGGCCGGCGCATGAACATGCGCGAACGGCCGCTGGATGCCGCCCGGCGTGTCGACGCCGTCGACTGGGCGGGTGTCGCCGAGCGCCTGGACGCACAAGGCGCAACGGTCCTCCCCGGCCTGCTCGAGCCGGCCGAGTGCGAGGCGATGGCCGCGATGTACGGCGAGGACGCGCGCTTTCGCAGCCGGGTGGTGATGGCTCGCCACGGCTTCGGCCGGGGCGAATACAAGTACTTCGACCATCCGCTGCCGCCGCTGGTGAGCGGACTGCGCACCATGCTGT
This sequence comes from Piscinibacter sp. XHJ-5, assembly GCF_029855045.1. Lineage (GTDB taxonomy): Bacteria > Pseudomonadota > Gammaproteobacteria > Burkholderiales > Burkholderiaceae_C > Albitalea. Next base: position 6,234,597 of record NZ_CP123228.1, on the reverse strand, counting down.
ACGCGAGGCTGGCCACGGTGGCCAACCGCTGGCACGCGGCGCTGGGCCTGGCGACGCGCTTTCCCGCCGCCCATGCCGACTTCCTCCAGCGCTGTCATGCGGCCGGACAGACGCGACCCACGCCGCTGCTGCTGCAGTACGGCGCCGGCGACTACAACTGCCTGCACCAGGACCTGTACGGCGAGCACGTGTTTCCGTTGCAGGTGGTGGTCCTGCTGGCGCAGCCGGAGCGCGATTTCACCGGCGGCGAGCTGGTGATGACGGAGCAGCGGCCGCGCATGCAGTCGCGGCCGATGGTGGTGCCGCTGCGGCAAGGCGACGCCGCGGTGATCGCGGTTCACCATCGCCCGGTGCAGGGCAGCCGCGGGGTGTACCGGGTGCAGCTGCGGCACGGCGTCAGCGAAGTGCGCAGCGGGCGCCGGCACACCCTCGGCCTGATCTTCCACGACGCTGCATGACGCTGCCGCTGTTCGATGCCGATTCGCCGCCGCGCACCGAGCCGCTCGCGCCAGGCGCCGTGGTGCTGCGGGCATTCGCGCGCGAGCAGGCGCCGGCGCTGCTGGCCGACCTGCGACAGGTGGTGGCGCAGGCGCCGTGGCGCCATCTGGTCACGCCGGGCGGCTATCGCATGTCGGTCGCGATGACCAACTGCGGTGCGCTCGGCTGGGTGAGCGACGAGCGAGGCTATCGCTACGACCCGGCGGATCCCGAGAGCGGCCGGCCGTGGCCGGCGATGCCGGCGCCGCTTGCGACGCTGGCCCGCGAAGCGGCCGCCAGCGCCGGCTTCGAAGGCTTCGTGCCGGATGCCTGCCTGATCAATCGCTACGACGCCGGCGCCAGGCTGTCGCTGCACCAGGACAAGGACGAGCGCGACATGCGCGCACCCATCGTCTCGGTGTCGCTGGGCGTGCCCGCGGTGTTCCTGTTCGGCGGCGCGCGCCGCGCCGACCCGGTGCGGCGGATCGAGCTGCGGCATGGCGACGTCGTGGTGTGGGGCGGGCCGGCGCGGCTCAGCTACCACGGTGTGGCGCCGGTGAAGGCGGCCACGCATCCGCTGCTCGGCGAGCAGCGGATCAACCTCACCTTGCGCCGCGCCGGCTGAGCGTGTCGCGCCGCGCGAAGCCGATGCGCGGGTTGCGGGCTTGCAGACCACGCTAGCATCGGCCGAAGAAGAACCAGGATTCACGTCTCGCGAGGAGGTGAGGATGAAGATCGCGGTCATCAACTTCTCCGGCAACACCGGCAAGAGCATGCTGTCGAAGAACATGCTCGTGCCGCTGCTGGCCGGTGCCAAGCGGATCTCCATCGAGGACCTGAACGATCCCGGCGGGCACTCCGACGCGATGATCACCGCCAGCATGTTTCCGTCGCTGGCCGCCGAGATCAACGCCTTCGAGGAGGACAAGCACGTCGTCCTCGACATCGGCGCATCCAGCGCCAAGGAGATGGTGGGCCACTTCACGCGGCTGGCCACGACGCGCTCCGACATCGACGTGTGGCTGGTGCCGGTGACACCGCTGTCAAAGCAGTGCGCCGACACGATCAACACCATCCAGAAGCTGATCGACATCGGTGTCGAGCCGCATCGCATCGTGGTGGTGCCGAACAACATCACCGACCTCAGCCAGTTCGAGCTCGATTTCAAGCGCCTGGGGATGGCCGCCGCCGAGATGGGATTCCGCCTGTGCGACCACGGCGTGCCGGCCAGCAAGATCTACGACATGACGCGCAGCGCCGACGAGTCGCTGTTCGACATCGCGGCCGACGACACCGACTACCGCGAAAAGCTGCGCCGCAAGGGGGAGCGCGCCTCCGCCACGGACATCGGGCGGCGCATCGTCGTGCGCGACATGGCGCGCGATGCCTGCATCCACCTGCGCTCGGTGTTCGACGCCGCGGTGATGGGCCAGCCGTCGACGCAGGTCGAGCGCGTGGGATGAACCCGGGCGTGCGCGGGCGCGGCGCTTGCCCGTCGAGGCAAGCGATGTTTCCCAGGAGCCCGCCATGCCTGCGACCGACCTTCTCACCGACGGCGAACTGATCCAGCTCCCGCCCGAAGCCGGCGACGTGAACGCCCCGCGCTTCGACCCCGACGACGACTGGCTGCGCCGCGCCTCCGCCGACGAGCAGAAGACCGCGATGTGGCGCTGGTTCGCCACGCGGTACGAGGATCCAAACGATCCCGAGACGGCCGGCCCGCACGATGGCCAGGGCCGGCGGGCGTTCGCGGAGGACGACGGACCGTTCCATGCCGACGAGGTGCTGCACGCGCGCTTCGACCGCTGCGTTCCGGCCCCCGTGGTCGACGCCCTGGTGCAGCGCCTGCAGCAGCAGGTCGGCAACGACTGGGCGCGGCGCGGCGGCGACGGCTTCGGCGGCTGAGCGGTGTAGTTTTTTCAGTGGCGCAGAAAGGAAAGAATCGGCACGCGCACACGACCAAGCCTCAACCGAACAGGAGGCCCTGTGATGACCCGTCGATCCCTGTTGACCCTGCTGTCTGCCATCGGCATCGCTCCCGATCCGGCACCCGCCGCCGAGCGCTCCGTCCCCGCCGGCATCGAACGCCTGCAGCTGCCGGACGCCGAGTGGAAGAAGCGACTGACCCCTGCGCAGTACGACGTGCTGCGCCGCGAAGGCACCGAGCGGCCGTTCAGCAGTCCGCTGAACGACGAGAAGCGGCGCGGCCGCTTTGTGTGCGCCGCCTGCGGCCACCCGCTGTTCAGCTCGGAGATGAAGTTCGACAGCGGCACCGGCTGGCCCAGCTTCTTCACCACGCTGCCGGCCGCCTTCGAGACCTCCACCGACTACAAGCTCGTCCTGCCGCGCACGGAATACCACTGCGCGCGCTGCGGCGGCCACCACGGCCACGTGTTCGACGACGGCCCGCCGCCGACGCGCAAGCGCTATTGCAACAACGGCGTGGCGCTCAAGTTCGTGGAGGGCGCCGCATGAAGCTGCTGGCTGCAGCGATGCTGGCGCTGGCCGCGCTGGCCGGGCCGGCGGCGGCCCAGACGACGGCCAAGGCGACCTTCGCCGGCGGGTGCTTCTGGTGCGTGGAGGCCGATTTCGACAAGGTACCGGGCGTCATTTCCACCACCTCGGGCTACACCGGGGGGCGCCTGGCCAACCCGACCTACGAGCAGGTGTCGGCCAAGCTGACCGGCCATGCCGAGGCGGTGGAGATCGTCTACGACCCGGCGAAGGTGAGCTACGAGCAGCTGCTGCAGCACTACTGGCACAGCATCGACCCGACGACCAAGGACCGCCAGTTCTGCGACGTCGGATCGCCGTACCGGACGGCCATCTTCGCGCACGGCGACGCGCAGATGAAGGCGGCGCTGGCGTCGCGTGAAGCGCTGGAGAAATCCAAGCCGTTCAAGGAGCCGATCGTCACCGAGATCGTCGCCGCCGGCCCGTTCTACGCGGCCGAGGACTACCACCAGGACTACTACACGAAGAATCCGGTGCGCTACAAGTTCTATCGCAGCAACTGCGGGCGCGACGCGCGCCTCAAGCAGCTGTGGGGAGCGCCCTGAGCGCGCGATTCGCGGCGCTTCCGTGAGAAAAGGCCCGTCATTGGCGGTCTGTTGAGCGCCTCGATCCGGTGCGCGCACACCAGAATTTGGTCTGGATGTGCGAAGCGAGGCGCTAGTGAACTCTCATGCCCCCGACCTGTCCCGTGGCGTGATGCCGGCCCAACTGCTGCCGGTGTCGGGTTTCATCGTCGCGCCCGGCAAGATCAAATTCGCGGACGACCATGCGCTGCAGGAGCTGATCATGCGCATCAACGCCGGCAGCCTCGCCTATCTGCGTGTGCCGGCGCCGCTGGTGTACCGCTGGGCCAGCCTGTGCGGGCGCTGGTCGCCCGACCTGCAGACCTTCGTCGCGCAGGTGCTGCGCCATACCGGCAATCTCGACAATTTCCTGGTCCAGTCGGCTGCCGTCGACCACCACCACGGACCGCACGGGCTGCTCGAGGCGAGCATCACCGCCGCCGAGCTGGTGATGAATCCGCGTCACGATCCGCGGAGCCTGCAGCCGCTGCCGGCGGAGGTCGACGACATCGAGCAGGTCTGCTCGGTCGCCGCCTTCCTGTTCGACATTGGCAAGGTGTTCGATCCGCTGCCTTCCGAGGACAGGCCGCGCGGCGCCGACGCGACACTGCTGCCGTACTCCGACCTGTCGCGCTGCTGGCGCTCGAGCTGGAAGGCTTTGGCCAATCGCAACCCGGTGGTGGCAGCCTGGCTGCATCACCTGGGACGCGCCGCGCCCAGCAAGGCGGTGGCCGTGGAGATCGCGCGGCGGCTGACGCGCAACGCGGTGAAGGCGTCGTGGCGGATGCAGAGCTCCCTGCATCTCGTGTGAGCGGGGTGGATTCACACCCCCGCTGTCGCGTCACAAGCGCGCACCGCGTTCCCTCAGGTGGCGCTTCACGTCCTCGAAGCTCACCCGCCCGGTCTGCCCGCGGTCGATGCGCTCGAAATCGCGTGCGACCCATCCCAGCCCCGCCGCCCGCGCCTCGTCCCGGGTGAGGGTGTTCTTGCCGGCCGCCTCGAATGCGGCCCGCAGCTTGCGCTCCACCTGAGCCTGCAGCGCCGCCCCGCGCGTTTCGGGCGCGGACGCGGCCTGGCGCACGGCCGGCGGCACCCACGGATCGCGCATCGGCGTCTGCAGGGCAGCATCGTTCGCCGCGGCGGCCAGCGGAAGCATCAGCCCGAGGGCGAGGCGCTTCATGGCATCGCCTGCCGGTAGAAGCCGAGCAGGTCCGCCTTCTGCGCGGCGCGCGTGCGGTCGTCGAGGTAGGTCATGTGGCCGCCGGCGTAGTTGCGGATGGTCAGCCGGGTCGGGCCGCCCAGCCGGCCGAGGTCGCGCTCGGTCTGGTGGAACGGCGTCGCCAGGTCGTGGTAGCCGCCGATGGCGAGGACCTCGAGGGCGGGGTTCTGCGCCATCGCGGCCGCGAGATCGGGCACCGTGTCGGGCAGGCCCGCCCCGTCATGGCTGAAGTCCCAGCTCGCGATCGCGTTGCTCAGCAGCACGTAGGTCGATGCGCTCGCGTAGCGCAGGGTGTTGCGCAGGTGGTTGTCGATCGCGGTGCGGAACTGGCCGCCGATGACGGCGCTCGACGGGTCGCCGCCGCGCGCCAGATCGCTGTCCGCCGCTGCGGACACGCGGGCGTCGTAGCGGCCGATCAGCACGTGGGGCAGCAATGTCGTCTGGAACGTGCCGGGGTCGAGGTTGAAGCGGCTTTGCCAGCGGCTGGCCGGCACGCCCGTGCTCGCCGACAGCTGCGACAGCGTCGCGTCGCCGGGCAGCGTGCCGCTGGCGATCCACAGCGCGACGGCCGGGTCGTAGCTCGCGCTCGTGAGGCCGCGCATCTGCGTCATGAACGAGGGCAGGTCGGCCGGCGGCGGCGTGACCAGCGTGTAGTGCGCGCCGATCGCGCCGTAGCTCGGCAGGTAGCCGGCGCACGAGATGGTGGCCGACACGACGCCGCAGTTGCTGCCGTAGTTCATCACCGCCGACTGGAGCACGATGCCGTTCAGCGCGACGCCGGCCGTCTCCAGCAGATGGGCGAGGACGGCGGTGCGTGCCGTGCCGTACGACTCGCCGAACAGGAACTTCGGCGAGTCCTCACGCCCGTTGGCCTGCAGGTAGCGCATCACGAAATCGCGGAACACGGCCGCGTCGCGGTCCACGCCCCAGAAGCTCTGGTTGGTGTACGGCGCGATGGCCTGCGAATAGCCGCTGCCGACCGCGTCGACGAACACCAGGTCCGATACGTCGAGCAGGCTCTCGGCGTTGTCGACCAGCGGGAACGGGGTGGGCGGGTCGGACGCCGGATTGCCGGTGGCCAGTCGCTTGGGGCCGAAGGAGCCGAGGTGCAGCCACACCGAGGCCGAGCCCGGGCCGCCGTTGTAGAAGAAGGTCACCGGCCGCGTGGCGGCGTCGCCGCCGTCTGCGGTGTAGGCGACGTAGAAGAAGGACGCTTCGGCCTCGCCGCTCACCGGATGCCGGGCGGTCAGGTGGCCGGCAGTCGCGGTGTAGGGGATGGCCGCCCCGCGGATCGTCAGCGTGTGCCGCGTCACCGCAGCCGCTTCGACGACCGTCGCGGGCAACGAGCCGCCGGGGGCACTCGAGTACACGGTGGTGTCGTGCAGCGAGCCGTCAGGGCCCGGCGGCGTCGGGCCGGCCGCGCCCCCGCCCCCGCCGCCCCCGCAGGCGGCGACGGCGAGCGCGATCACCAGGGCGGCGAGCCCGCTGCGCATGCTCAGCCGCGGGCGCGCGCCCCGGCATCGGCCACCGTCAGCGCCGTCATGTTGACGACGCGCCGCACCGTGGCCGACGGCGTGAGGATGTGCACGGGCGCGGCAGCGCCGAGCAGGATGGGACCGACCGTGACGCCTTGCCCGCCCGTCATCTTGAGCACGTTGAACAGGATGTTGGCGGCGTCGATGTTGGGCAGGATCAGGACGTTGGCCGAGCCGGCGAGCGTGCCGCCGGGCAGGAACTGCTGGCGCACCTCCTCGCTCAACGCCGCATCGCCCTGCATCTCGCCGTCGGCCTCGACATCCGGCATGCGCCGGGCGAACAGGTCGCGCGCCGCGCGCATCTTGACCGCCGACGCGCGCTTGCTGCTGCCGTACATCGAATGCGAAAGGAAGGCCACCTTGGGCGTCACGCCGAAGCGGCGCACCTCCTCGGCGGCCATCGCGGCGATCTCGGCCAGCTGCTCGGCGCTGGGGTCGTCGTTGACGAAGGTGTCGGCGATGAAAAGCGTGTGCTTGTCGAGCATCAGCGCGTTGACCGCGGCGAAGCTGCCGCAGCCCTCGCGCAGGCCGATGACCTCGCGCACATGGTCGAAGTGGCCGTCGAAGCGGCCGACCAGGCCGCACAGCATGCCGTCGGCGTCGCCCAGGTGGACCATCATCGCGCCGATGGTCGTGTTCGAACGGCGCAGCGTCGCCTTGGCCATCTCCGGCGTCACACCGTCGCGCGCGCACAGCCGGTGGTAGGCCTCCCAGTACTGGCGAAAGCGCGGATCGTCCTCCGGGTTGCACAGCTCGAAGTCGCGGCCGGACATGAGGCGAAGGCCCGCGCGCTCGATGCGCGAGGCGATCACCGCGGGGCGGCCGACCAGGATCGGCCTCACCAGGCCTTCGTCTCGCGCCACCTGCACCGCACGCAGCACGCGCTCGTCCTCGCCTTCGGCGTACACCACGCGCCGCGGCGCCTCGCGCGCGGCCTGGAACACCGGGCGCATGAACATGCCGGTGTGCGTGACGAAGCGGGTCAGTGATTGGCGGTACGCCTCCAGGTCGGCGATGGGCCGCGTGGCCACGCCCGAGGCTTCGGCGGCCTTGGCCACGGCCGGCGCGATGCGCAGGATGAGGCGCGAATCGAACGGCGTCGGGATCAGGTAGTCGGGACCGAAGCGCAGCTCGCGGCCGGCGTAGGCGGCGGCCACCTCCGCGCTGATCTCGGCCTTGGCCAGGTCGGCGATCTCGCGTACGCAGGCCACCTTCATCGCCTCGGTGATGCGCGTCGCGCCGCAATCGAGTGCGCCGCGGAAGATGTACGGGAAGCACAGGACGTTGTTGACCTGGTTCGGATAGTCGGAGCGGCCGGTGGCGATGATGCAGTCGGGGCGCACGCTCTGCGCGAGCTCGGGGCGGATCTCCGGCTCGGGGTTGGCGAGCGCCAGGATGATCGGCTTGTCGGCCATGCTGGCCACCATGTCGGGCGACACGCAGCCGGCGGCCGAGCAGCCGAGCAGCACGTCGGCGCCCTGCATCACGTCGGCCAGCGTGCGCGCCGAGGTCTTCTGCAGGTAGCGCCGCTTCGATTCGTCGAGGCGGTCCTCGCGGCGGTCGTGGATGACGCCCTTCGAATCGCAGACGAAGACGTTCTCGCGCCTGACGCCCAGCTCGACCATCAGGTCGAGGCAGGCGATGGCGGCCGCGCCGGCGCCCGAGACGGCGATCTTCACGTCGCCGATCTTCTTGCCCACCAGCTCCAGGCCGTTGAGCAGCGCGGCGGCCGAGATGATCGCGGTGCCGTGCTGGTCGTCGTGGAACACGGGGATGTTCATCCGCTCGCGCAGCTTGCGCTCGATGTAGAAGCACTCCGGCGCCTTGATGTCCTCGAGATTGACCCCTCCCAGCGTCGGCTCGAGCGCGGCGATGATGTCGACCAGCTTGTCGGGATCGCGCTCCGCCAGCTCGATGTCGAACACGTCGATGCCCGCGAACTTCTGGAACAGGCAGCCCTTGCCTTCCATGACGGGCTTGCCGGCCAGCGGCCCGATGTCGCCCAGCCCCAGCACCGCCGTGCCGTTGGTCACCACGCCGACCAGGTTGGCGCGCGAGGTGAAGTCGGCCGCCAGCGCGGGGTCCTCCTCGATCGCCAGGCAGGCGTAGGCCACGCCGGGCGAATAGGCGAGCGACAGGTCGCGCTGGTTGGACAGCGCCTTGGTGGGCTTGACGGCGATCTTGCCGCGCACCGGCGAGCGGTGGTATTCGAGCGCTGCGTCGCGCAGAGCCTGCTCGGCGGCGGACAGCGCCACCTTCGGACCCTTGGGCATGGATTCGCTCATGTCTGTCTCCTGGGTGGTTTCGAACCATTTTGCGACTGCTCTTCGCCGGGCAGCAATGCGCAATGCCCGCATGGAATTGGGCGGCTCCGGGTGGCAGGCGGGGCGAAGACGTGCAGGGGAAATCCGAGTCAGCCTGCCGGCGCGCCGGGGTTCATACTGGGCGACGGGCACCTCGGGTGTTCCGAACGGGAGGGCGGGCATGGACGACGACAGTCCGATGTTCGGCATGCGGCGCCTGCCGTGGCGCCTGGGCGCGCGATCGCCGGCCGCGCGGTCCGCAGGATCCATCCAGCGCAGCCTGATGGCGTCCGACGTGCTGCTGCTGCTGGCCGCGCTGTCGGCCTTTGTCGTCGGCGCGTCGATCCTGGTCTTCCGGCCGCTGGCGCAGGAGCTCGCCGCCTCGCAGATGGTGGTGTCATCGCACCAGGTCGAACTCAAGCTGGCCACGCTGGTCAAGCGCGTCGAGGCCGTGGCGCGACTGAACCACGATTGGGGCGAGCGCGGCCTGTTCGACACCGAGCAGGTGGCGCGCTTCAACAGCATCTACCGGCCGGTGCTGGAACGCGGACCGGACCTGTCGTCCGTCGTGCTGGCGCACGAGTCGGGACGCGAGCTGCTGCTGCTGCGAAAGCCCGATGGCCGCTGGATCAACCGGCTCACCGACCCGCAGCGCCAGGGGCGGCTTGCACGCGTGCTCACGTGGGACGAGCGGGGGCAGATCGAGCACGAGGAGACCATCGAGCTCGACTACGACGCACGCAAGCGTCCCTGGTTCCAGGGCGCCATGACGTTGAAGCGAGGCGACACCATCCATTGGACCGAGCCGTTCATCTTCCGCTCTTCGCTCGAGCCGGGCCTGTCGGCGGCGGTGCGGTTCACCGCGCCGGACGGTGCGCGCCATGCGATGACCTGCGACATCCGGCTGATCGACCTGTCGCGCATCACCGGCGGCATCGTGGCCGGCCGCAGCGGCTTCGTCGCGGTGCTCACCGGCGAAGGCAAGCTGCTCGGCCTGCCGCGCGATCCCCGCTTCTCATCCGACGCGGCCATCAAGGCCGCGGTGCTCAAGCCGGTCGCGGACATCGGGGTCGGACCCCTCTCGGCCGCCTTCGCCCTGTGGCGCGCGCGTGGCGCCCTCGATGGCGCGCTGGTGCCGCTGACGAGCGAGGGCGAGTCATGGCTCGCGGTGTTCCGCAGCATCCGGTTCGGCGACCAGACCTTCTGGATCGGCACGCTCGCGCCCGAGGCCGACTTCCGCCCCGCGCTGTCGATGCGCGCGTGGATGATCGCCGCGCTGGCTGCCGCGGCCGTGCTGCTGGGCTGGTTCCTGTCCATGCGCATGGCGCGGCGTTTCTCGCAGCCGCTGCAGCGGCTCGCGCAGGAGAGCGCGCGAATCGGTCGCCTGCAGCTCGATGAGCCGGTCGAGGTGCATTCGCCGTGGCGCGAGGTGAACGGGCTCGCCGCGGCGCAGGAGTCGATGCGGCTGGCCCTGCTGGCCGCGACGCGTCGGCTCGCCGATGCGCGCGACACGCTGGAGATGAAGGTCGAGGAGCGCACCCGGGAGCTGGCCGACGCCAAGGCCGCCGCCGAGACCGCGCGCGAAGCGAAGGCGGCGTTCCTGGCCCACATGAGCCACGAGATCCGCACGCCGCTCAACGCCATCGTCGGCATGACGCGCCTCGTGCTGCAGGCGCCGCTGCCGCCCACGACGCACGAGCAGCTGCTGAAGATCGAGCGCGCCGGACGCCACCTGCGCGGCATCATCGACGACGTGCTCGACAGCGAGAAGATCGACGCCGGCAAGCTGGCCCTCGAGCAGCGCCAGTTCGCTCTCGCCGACCTGATCGACGGGGTGGCGGCACTGGTCGAGGACACGGCCGCGGCCAAGGGCCTCAGGCTGACCTTCGACATCGACGCGCGCCTGCCGGCAAACCTGGTCGGCGACCCGCTGCGCCTGTCGCAGGTGCTGCTCAACTACGCCAGCAACGCGATCAAGTTCACCGAACGCGGGCGCATCGACATCAGCGCGCGCCTGCTCGAGGCGCGCGACGGCCGCCTGCTGATCGAGTTCAGCGTCAGCGACACCGGCGTCGGCCTCACCGCAGAGCAGCAGGGCAGGCTGTTCCAGGACTTCCAGCAGGCCGAAGCCTCGACGACGCGGCGTTTCGGCGGCACCGGGCTGGGCCTGGCGATCTCGCGGCGGCTGGCCGAGCTGATGGGCGGCAGCGTCGGCGTCGACAGCCAGCCGGGCGTCGGCAGCCGCTTCCGCTTCACGGCGCGGCTGCAAGGCGTGCCGGACGGCGCCTCGCTCGGCCCGCACGGACTGTCCAGGCCGCCGGCGGGCCTCGCCGGCAAGCGCGTGCTGCTGGTCGAGGACAACGCGGTGAACCAGGAAGTGGCGGTGGCGATGCTCAACGAGGCCGGCGTCATCGTCGACGTGGCGGAGAACGGCGAGGTGGCGGTGGCGCGAGTGGCTGCCGAGGCCTACGACGCCGTGCTGATGGACATGCACATGCCGGTGCTCGACGGCCCGGGCGCCGCACGCCGCATCCGCCAGCTCCCCGGACGCGCGGCGCTGCCGATCATCGCGATGACGGCCAGCGTCGTACCCGAGGACCTCGCGCGGTGCACGGCGGCGGGCATGAACGACCACATCGCCAAGCCGGTCGAGGCGGCCGCGCTGTGGCAGACGCTGTGGGGCTGGCTCGAACCCCTGCCGGCCGTGTCGTAGTCAGGCGGACTTCGCGACCAGCGTGAAGTGCTCCACCACCGGCGGCTGCGCGAAATACGGCCCGACGATGGCGCGCCATTGCGCGAACAGCGGCCCGCCGCGGAAGGCGACGGTGTGGTCCTCGAGCGTCTCCCAATAGATCATCAGGATGTATCGCTCGGGCGATTCGACGCCCTTGTTGACCTTGTAGCCGCGAAAGCCCCGGGCCTGGGCGATCACGGTCTCCACGCCATGGCGGATGGCGGCGTCGAATTCGGCTTGCTTGCCGGGCGGAATGCGGATGTCCGCGAGCTCGAGGATCATGGGTTCCTTCGCAGGTTGAGGTGGAAGCGCAGCGTAACCCCGACAGGCTCCGGCTACACCCCGAGAAACGCCGTCAGCGCCGCCGCATCGCGCGCCAGGTCCGACGACTCGCCGTCCAGCACGATCTTGCCCTTTTCCAGCACCACCGCGCGATCGGTGTGGGCGAGCACGGCCCGGTAGTTGCGGTCGACGATCAGCGTGCTGATGCCGGTGGCGCGAACCTCGGAGATGACGCGCCAGATCTCGGCGACGATCAGCGGCGCGAGCCCTTCGGTCGCTTCGTCGAGGATCAGCAGCCGCGGGTTGGTCATCAGCGCGCGGCCGATCGCGAGCATCTGCTGCTCGCCGCCGGACAGCTGCTGGCCGCCGTGGCGCAGCCGCTCGGCCAGGCGCGGAAAGGTGGCCAGCACGCGCTCCAGCGTCCACGCCTTGCGGCCGTCGAGGCCGGCGCGGGCGCTCATCACGAGGTTCTCGAGCACCGACAGATTCGGAAAGATGCCTCGCCCCTCGGGCACGTAGCCGACCCCCAGCCTGGCGATGCGCTCCGGCGGCTGCGCGGTGATGTCGCGCTCGTGCCATTGCACGCGACCGGCGGCCGGACGCACATAGCCCATCAGCGTGCGGATCAGCGTCGTCTTGCCCATGCCGTTGCGGCCGAGCAGGCCCAGCGACACGCCGACCGGCAGCGACAGGGCGACGCCGCGCAGGATGTGGCTGTCGCCGTAGTAGGTGTGGAGGTCGTCGATGGACAGCATCAGGCTTGCGCGGCGGAGGCCGCGTCCTCGCCGAGGTAGGCGATCTGCACCTCGGGGCTGCTGCGGATGCGCTGCGGCACGTCGCTTGCGATCACCTCGCCGTTGACCATCACCGTGATGCGGTCGGCGACGCGGAACACCGCGTCCATGTCGTGCTCGACGAGCAGCACGGCGTGCTCGCGCTTGAGCTGGTCCAGCAGCGCCAGCATGCGCTCGGTCTCCTCTGCGCCCATTCCGGCCAGCGGCTCGTCGAGCAGCAGCACGCGCGGCCGCGTGGCCAGGCACATCGCGATCTCCAGCTGCCGCTTGCCGCCGTGGCTCAGGGTGCCGGCAAGCCGGTCCGCGTCATCGTCCAGGCCGGCCGACTCGAGCGCCTGGTGCGCCGCGCGCAGGCTCGCGTTGCAGCGCGCGGCGGCCTCCCACACGGCCCAGGGCCGCGGGTGCATGGCCTGCGCGGCGAGCCGGCAGTTCTCGAGCACGCTGAACTCGGCAAAGATCGTGGTGCGCTGGTAGCTGCGTCCGATGCCCGCGCGGGCGCGCTGCGGCTGCGACCAGCTGCTGATGTCGCGGCCCGCGAAGTGCGTGCGGCCGGCCGACGCCGGCAGTTCCCCCGACAGCATGTTGATGAGCGTGGATTTGCCCGCGCCGTTGGTGCCGATCACCGCATGCACCTCGCCCACGTCGAGATCGAGCGCCACGCTGTCGACCGCGGTCAGCCCGCCGAATCGCCGCGTGAGGCCCGAGGCGCGCAGCAGCGGCATGCCCTCGGCGGGCTGCGTGTCATGCATCGCGCACCTCCGGGCTGGGCCGCGTCTGCAGGATGGTGCTCTCGGCGTCGGCCGGCAGCTCCACATGCGGCCGCCGCGGCGGCTGGCGCAGGCGCTGCGAGCGCCGTATGCCCGAGCCGATGAGTCCGTGCGGCATCAGCGCGACGAAGGCGATGATCGTGAAGCCCAGCGTCATCTGCCAGTGCGCGGCCAGCGAGCCGACGAGCGCCTCGGTCTGGAACAGCTCGCGCAGCAGCGTGAACACGACGGCACCGATGACCGCGCCGCGCAGGTGGCCGATGCCGCCCAGGATCAGCATCAGCAGCACGGCGCCCGATTCGTGCCAGCTCAGCAGCTCGGGGTTGACCGCGCCGTCCTTGACCGCGAGCAGGAAGCCGGCCAGGCCCGCGAGCGCGCCGGCGATGACGAAGGCCGCGAGCTTGTAGCCATAGGTTCGAAAGCCGGCGGCGCGCATGCGCTGCTCGTTGACGCGGATGCCCGCCAGCGCGTGTCCGAAGCGCGAGCGCCGGATCAGCGCCAGCACGCCGTAGGTGATGACCAGTGCCGCGAGCACCGTGTAGTAGACGTGCTGCTTGTCGTCGAGTCGGAGCCAGGCGCGCCCGCCCACGTCGAGCACCGGCTTGGCGTACAGGAAGATGCCGTCGCTGCCGCCGCCCAGCTTGGTGTCGTGGAACACGAAGTACGCCATCTGCGCGAACGCCAGCGTGACCATGATGAAGTACACGCCCTTGGTGCGCAGGCTCAGCGCGCCGACGAACAATGCGTAGAGCGCCGAAGCGCCGACCGCCGCCGGCAGCAGCCACAGGACCGAGGCGCTCCCGGACGCGCCCGAGGCGAGCACTGTGAGGTAGGCGCCGATGCCGAGAAAGGCCGCGTGGCCCAGGCTCACCAGGCCGGTCATGCCGACCAGCAGCTCGAGGCTCAGCGCGAACACCGCGTAGATCGCGATCTTGACGACGAGGTCGTGGGTGTACGGCGTGAGCACGGCCGGCAGCGCAGCGAGCATCACCGCGACGATGACCGGAAGCACCCAGGCGAACCTCGGGTTCATCGGAATGCCTCCGCGCTGCGGGCTGCGGCATGAGTGCTCATGCCCGGCCCTTCATCAGCCCCTCCGGCCGCCACACGAGGATGATCGCCATCAGCAGATACACGCCGATGCCGCTGACCTCGGCGAAGAACACCTTGCCGAAGGTGTCGACGAAGCCGACCAGCAGCGAGGCGACGAGCGCGCCGGTGATCGAGCCGATGCCGCCGATCACGACGACGACGAAGCAGATGATGAGCACGCTCGATCCCATGCCGGGGTACACCGAGGACATCGGCGCGGCGATCATGCCGGCGAGGGCCGCCAGCGCGACGCCGCCGGCGAAGACGATGCGATACAGCAGGGTGATGTCGATCCCCAGCCCGCGCACCATGTCGCGGTTGCTGGCCCCGGCGCGGATCATCATGCCCAGGCGCGTCTTGTGGACGACCAGGTACAGCAGGGCGGCGAGCACGATGCACGCCGCCGACGCGAAGAGCCGGTACCAGGGGTACGACATCAGCGCGCCCAGCTCGAAGCTGCCGGCCAGCCATGCCGGAATGGGCACGCCGTGCACGTCGTTGCCGACGAGCATGGAGCGGGCCTCCTCGAACACGAGGATCAGCGCATAGGTCATGAGCACCTGCTGCAGGTGCTCACGCTGGTAGAGAAAGCTGAAGAAGACCCACTCGAGCACGAAGCCGAACACCGCCGACAGCGCCACCCCGACCAGCAGCATCAGCAGGAAGCTGTCGGCGAAGAACGGCGCCAGCACGAACGCGAGGTACGCGCCCAGCATGTAGAAGCTGCCGTGCGCGAGATTGATGACCCCCATGATCCCGAAGATCAGCGTCAGCCCGCTGGCCACCAGGAACAGCAGCAGCCCGTACTGAACCGCATTCAGGCACTGGACAAGAAAAGTGGCGAGATCCAAGGCAGTGGCCAGAAAAGCAAGCGAAGCAAAGCGAGCACCCCTCAAGCCACGCCCGCGGATCCGGCTCCGCCGGTCCGCCAGGCGGAGCCCCTGGGGGGCCGGAGCGCAGCGACTGGGGGGCTCACATCCTGCAGCCCTGCGCCGGATCCGACAGCGATTTCACGGCGATGCTCTTGAACTCGTTGTTCACGCCCTTGGCTTCTCGCAGGTACATGTCCTGCACCGGGTTGCCTGCCGCCGAGATGGTGAACTTGCCGCGCGGGCTGTCGACCACCGCCTTGCGCATCGCGGCCGTGACCACGTCGCGCTTGCCCAGGTCGCCCTTGGCGGCCGCGAGACCGGCGCCGAGCAGCTGCGCCGCGTCGTAGCCCTGCACGGCGTAGACGTCGGCGTTGGTCTTGTAGGTCAACGCGAAACTCTTGCGGAAGGCGTTGTTGCGCGGCGTGTCGAGGTTGTCGGCGTAGTGCAGCGTGGTCAGCAGGCCCTGCGCCGCCGGACCCTGCGCCTCCAGCGTGCCGTCGGTCAGGAAGCCGGGGCCGTAGAGCGGGATCGACTTGTTGAGGCCGGCCGCGGCGTAGTCCTTGACGAACTTGACCGCACCGCCGCCGGCGAAGAACGCATACACCGCGTCAGGCTTCTGTGCCGCGATCTCGGTGAGCAGGGCCTGGAACTCGACATTGGGGAAGGGCAGCGTGAGGTCCTTGATCACCTTGCCGCCGCCCTTCTCGAAGCCTTCGGTGAAGCCCTTGACCGTCTCGGCGCCAGCGGCGTAGTTCCAGGTGATCGTCATTGCGCGCTTGTGGCCGCGCTGGCCGGCGACGACGCCCATGGCGTAGCCCGGCTGCCAGTTGGAGAACGAGCTGCGCACGATGTTGGGCCCGCACATCGGCCCGGTGATCGCGCCGGCGCCGGCGTTGGGAATGATGAGCAGCGTGTTGCTTTCCTTGGCTGCCTTGGCCATCGCCAGCGCCACGCCGGAGTGCACGGTGCCGACGAGCACGTCGACCTGGTCGCGCTTGATCAGCTTGTTGACGTTGTCGGTGGCCTTGGACGGCTCGGATTCATCGTCGACCTTGAAGTACTGGATCTCGCGGCCGGCGAGCTTGCCGCCCTGCTCCTGCACATACAGCTTGAAGCCGTTCTCGATCATGTTGCCGAGCGCCGCGTAGGTGCCGGTGTAGGGCAGCATCAGGCCCACCTTGATCGGTGCGGCGGACTGTGCGTGCACGTTGACCGCAAGGCCGAGCAGCGCCGCGGCCGTGAGCGTCGAAAGGGTCTTCATCGAGTTCTCCAGTGGCTTCGATTCAGGGTGCCGCCGCATGGTAGCGAGCGGGGCGGACGCCGCGAATCGGTGGTTTCATCGGCCAACGTCAGGCGCGCTCCCGCTCGCGCAGCCGGAAGCGCTGGATCTTTCCGGTGGCGGTCTTCGGCAGCTCGGCGATGAACTCGATCTCGCGTGGGTACTTGTAGGGCGCGAGCCGGTCCTTCACGAAGGCCTTGAGCTCGGCCTCGCTCGCCTGTTGTCCCGGGCGCAGCACGACGAAGGCCTTGGTTCGTGTCAGCCCGTGCTCGTCCGGCTTGCCGATCACCGCCGCCTCGAGGACCGAGCCGTGCTGCATCAGCGTGGCCTCCACCTCGAACGGCGAGACGTACATGCCGCTCACCTTCAGCATGTCGTCGCTGCGCCCGGCGTAGGTGTACAGGCCGTCGGCGTCGCGCGTGTACTTGTCGCCTGTGCGCGTCCATTCGCCCTGGAAGGTACGCTGCGACTGCTCGCGATTGCCCCAGTACATCACCGCCGCGCTCGGGCCGCTGACGAAAAGGTCGCCGATCTCGCCGGGCGCCGCGTCGCGGCCGGCCTCGTCGCACAGGCGCAGGCGATAGCCCGGCACCACGCGTCCCGAGCTGCCGTAGTGCACGTCGCCCGGCCGGTTCGACAGGAAGATGTGCAGCATCTCGGTCGAACCGAGGCCGTCGACGATCTCGCAGCCGAAATGCGCGCTGAAGCGCTCGCCGATGTCGCGCGGCAGCGCTTCGCCGGCCGACGAGCACAGCCGCAGCCGCACCTGCGAGCGCGCCGGCAGGTCGGGCGACGCCAGCATGCCCGCATAGCCGGTGGGTGCGCCGCAGAACACCGTCACGCCGTGCTCGGTCCAGCGCCGGAACACCGCCGCCGGGGTGGGCCGCTCGGCCATCAGCACGGTCGTCGCGCCGACGCTCAACGGAAAGCTCAGCGCGTTGCCCAGGCCGTAGGCGAAGAACAACTTCGCGGCGGAGAACACGACGTCGTCGTCGCGCAGGTCGAGCACTGCCTTGCCGTAAAGCTCTGCGGTCCAGTAGAGATTGGCGTGCGTGTGCACCGTGCCCTTGGGGCGGCCGGTGGAGCCCGACGAGTACAGCCAGAAGGCGAAGTCGTCGGCGCCGGTGTCGGCGGCGTCGGCCAGGGGCGGTGCTTCGAGCAGCGCGTCGAACTCGGGCGTGCCGGACACGATCAGCGGCACGTCGAGCCGCGCCAGCGACAGGGCCTGCCGCGCGGTGTCGAGCAGCGCGGGCGACGCGAGCACTGCCTGCGCATGGCAGTGCTGAAGCATGTAGGCGTAGTCGGCGGCCGTCAGCAGCGTGTTCACGGGCACCGGCACGACGCCTGCATACAGCGCGCCGAGGAAGGCGATCGGGAAATGAACGCTGTCATGCAGCAGGACCAGGACCCGCTCCTCCGGCCGCAACCCGAGGCGCAGCAGGCCGGCGGCGCAACGCCGCACCAGCGCGTCGAGCTCGCCATAGCTGATGCGGCGGCTGTCGTCGATGTAGGCGATCTTGCCGGGCCGGGCGCCGTGGGCCGAGAGCAGGTGGCGTGCGACGTTGAACCGTGACGGCGGCGCGGCAGCGATCGTGTCCATCGCGGGGGTCCTCCCGGATAATGCAGGCGACGCGCTTGCAATCGGCGTGGCAATGCAATATGTTGCACTGCCACCCCAGTGTAGTCCAGGCCTCCTGGCGCTCAAGAACCGGACAAACCCGTGGCCGCCAAGCTCTCCGTCAGCTCGCCCGAGCCGGTCCTCGGCGTCGAGAAAGATCCCTTCCTGCAGGCCCTCGGCGAACGCACCCGCGCGCTGCGGGCGCGTCGCGGTCTCACGCGCAAGGGGCTGGCGAGAGCCGCCGACGTGTCCGAGCGGCACCTGGCCAACGTCGAGATGGGCGTGGGCAATGCGTCGATCCAGTTCCTGCGGCAGGTGGCCCAGGCGCTCAATTGCACGCTCGCCGAGCTGATCGGCGACGACAGCAGCTCGCCGGAGTGGCTGATGATCCGCGAGTTGCTGCGCGGCCGCAGCGAGTCGGAGCTGGCGCAGGCGCGCGGCTCGCTGGCCGAGATGTTCGGCGCACCGGCCAGCGCGTCGGCACGGCGCCAGCGCGTGGCGCTCATCGGCCTGCGCGGTGCCGGCAAGAGCACGCTGGGCCGCATGCTGGCCGAAAGCTGGGTGGTGCCTTTCGTCGAGCTGAACCGGCAGATCGAGGGCGTGGCCGGCTGCAGCCTGTCGGAGATCCATTCGCTGTACGGACCGCAGGCCTATCGCCGCTACGAGCGGCGCGCCCTGGAAGACACCATCCAGCGCTTTCCGCGCGCAGTGATCGCGACGCCCGGCGGCATCGTCTCCGAGCCGGCCACCTTCAACCTGCTGCTGGCGCACTGCTACACCGTGTGGGTGCGTGCCACGCCCGAAGAGCACATGAGCCGCGTGCTCGCTCAGGGCGACACCCGACCGATGAACGGCAACGTCGAGGCCATGGCCGATCTGCGGCGAATCCTCGACAGCCGGGCGGCGTTCTACGCGAAGGCCGACGCGGTCTGCGACACGAGCGACAAGACGATGGAGGCGGCGTTCGCCGGCCTGAGCGAGCAGCTGCGCGCCAGCCTGACCTAGGGTCGGCCTGACCCGGCTTTCTCACATCCGGATGCACCTCGGTCCGAGGCGAGCCCGCACTTGACGTGGGGTCGCCACCGCGCTCAAGCTCGCCCCTCCCACTCCCGCGCGAGGTGTTGAGCGATGAAGATCCTGCTGCCTGTCGATGGCTCGGCGCTGTCCCTGGAGGCGGTGCGCCACGCGATCCGCCTCGTGCGCGACGGCCTGCAGGCGGAATTCGTGCTCGCCAACGTGCAGGAGCCGAGCTCGCTGTACGAGATGGTCGTCGTCCACGATCCGCAGGCGTTGCGCCGCATGGCCGCGGAGGCAGGCACGCATGCGTTGGCCGCCGCCGATGCGCTGCTGAACGAAGCCGACATCGACCACGAGATGGAGGTCGCCACCGGCGATCCGGCGCACACGCTGATCGACCTCATCGACAACTACGGCTGCGACGTGGTCATCATGGGCGCCCACGGCATGGGTGAGGGCAGCGCTGCATTCGGTGCGGTGGCGCAGGAGCTGCTGCGCCACGCGCCCGTGCCGGTGATGATCGTGCGACCTGGCGAGCGAGCCGAGGGCGCGGCCGACACGCTCGAAGGCGGCGTGCAGGAGCAGCCCGACAACCCGCCTTGAGAGACTGCCGTGTCCACGGTCTTCGATCCCGTGCTGTTCGGATCGCTCGGCCTCAAGGTGCTGACGGCCGCGCAGCAGACGCCGCAGCGCCTCGCAGCGCTGCAGGCCACGCGCCTGGCACGCCTGCTGCAATCGGTCGGGGCGAGCTCGGCGTACTACCGGCCGCTGCTGCGCGGACGCGATCCGTCCACGGTGCGCCTGCAGGAGCTGCCGGTGGTGTCCAAGCCGGAACTGATGCAGCGATTCGACGACTGGGTGACCGATCCGCGTCTCAAGCTGAATGAGCTCCAGGCCTTCATCTCCGATCGCCGGCGCATCGGCGAGCCCTACCTCGATCGCTATCTGGTGTGGGAGAGCTCGGGCACCAGCGGCGAGCCGGGCATCTTCGTGCAGGACGTGCAGACGCTGGCCATCTACGACGCCCTGGAAGCGCTGCGGCGTCCGCTGCCGCGGCCGTGGCAGCGCATGCTCGATCCGCTGTGCATCGCCGAGCGCATCGCCTTCATCGGCGCCACCACGGGGCATTTCGCCAGCGAGGTGTCGGCGCAGCGGCTGCGGCGCATCAATCGATGGATGGCCAACGCGATGCGCAGCTTCTCCATCCTGTCGCCCACCGCCGATCTCGTCGCCGACCTCAACCGCTTCGAGCCGACCGTGATCGTGACCTATCCGACGGCGGCCGCGCTGCTGGCCGAAGAGTTCGGCCGCGGCACGCTGGTCATCAAGCCGAAGGAGGTGTGGACCGGCGGCGAGACGCTGAGCCCGACGGTGCGCCGCCGTGTGGCACAGACCTTCGGCTGCACGGTCAGCAACAGCTACGGCACGTCGGAGTTCCTGCCGATCGGCTGGGAGTGCAGCCATGGCCGGATGCATGCCAACACGGACTGGGTGCTCATCGAGCCCGTGGATGCGCAGCAGCGGCCGGTGCCCGCCGGCGAGATGTCGCATTCGACGCTGATCACCAACCTGGGCAACGAGGTGCAGCCGATCATCCGCTTCGACATCGGCGACCGGATCCGGGTGCACGACGAACCTTGCGGCTGCGGCTCGCCCTTCCCGGTGATCGAGGTTCATGGCCGCCATGACGAGCCGCTGCGACTGCTCGGTGGCGATGGTCGGCTGGCCACCCTGCTGCCGCTCGCGCTGACCACGGTGCTCGAGGACGATGCGCAGCTCTTCCATTTCCAGCTGGAGCAGCGCGATGCGAGCACGCTGGTGCTGCGGCTGCCTCTCGCAGGCGTCGAAGGCGAGGCGGCGTTGGCGCGCGGAGCCGAGGCGCTGCGCTCGTTCGCCCGGCGCCACGGGCTGGCGCCCCTCGAGGTCGTCCTGGAGTGCGACCGCGCGCTCACACGCGGACGCAGCGGCAAGGTGCAGCGCATCATCGCAGCGCCGGCATCGCGGCGGCACGCCGAAGCGGACGATGCCCTGGTGTCTTCGTAGCGTGCTTTCCGCGCTTCAGCCGACCTGCAGGTGAATCAGCGCTGCGCTGACCTCGGCGCCGTCGATGTCCAGACGTCCCAGCGAGATCGGCAGCCTGAACCTCCTCGGTCCCGCGCTGCCCGGATTCACATGAAGCACGCCGGCGCGCCGTTCCACCTTCGGCTGGTGCGAATGACCCGACACGACGACCTGGTGTCCCGCCGCGGCGCCGGCGCGCAGGGTCTTGAGGTCGTGGATGACGAGGATGCTGATCGCGCCGGCCTGCAGCACGGCCGTTTCCGGCAGCGCCAGCGCCCACGCGCCCTGGTCGTTGTTGCCGCGCACGGCGGTCACCGGCGCGATGCGCGCGAGCGCTTCCAGAATCTGCGGATCGACGATGTCGCCGGCATGCACGATCCGCTCGCTGCCCTGCAGCGCGGCGACCGCTTCCTCGCGCAGCAGACCGTGGGTGTCGGAGATCAGTCCGATGCGCACAGCCCGCTCGGATCTTCCTGCGCCAGGTAACAGTGGAGTGCCCGGATGGCGGAGGAGGCGTGCTGGCCCCAACGCATCTGGAAGCCGAAGCCCCACTGCCACAGCGCGTCGTCGACACGTCCGCCGGCGTGCAGGTGCTGCCCCAGCGCGACGTCGCGATAGATGGCGACCAGGTCGTCCGCCAGGTCGCCCACCACCGGCTGGTCGGGCGGCACCAGCGGGCTGAAGATCTCGCTGTAGTGCTGCAGCGGTATCGCCGCCGCGCGCAGCCGCACCTGGTTGAGCCGCGCCTCGAGGAACACCGGCACCTCCTCGGCGCGCGCGGACACGCCTTCGCTCCACGGCTGCGGCAGCTCGAGGGCCGCGGTGTAGAGCAGCACGACGCGCCGCAGCGCCAGCGGCGCGGTCAGGCGGTCACCGATCGCGCTGCCGTCGGCCCATTCGACAAAGCGCTGCGCTTCGCGGCTGAAGCGCGCGGCGATGGCTTTGCGATGTTCGCTGCGAGGCATGCCCCATGGTAGGACAAGCCTCAGGCTTCGAGCGGCAATCCCACGTAGTTCTCGGCCAGCGCGGTCGACGCGGCCTGCGACGTGACCAGGTACCCCAGCTCGGCCATCTGCATCTTGTGGCCGAAGGCCCCGGTCTCGGGGAAGTCGTGCATCAGCGAGGTGAACCACCACGAGAAGCGCTCGGCGCGCCAGATGCGGCGCAGGCAGCGCTCGGAGTAGCCGTCGATGCCCTCGTCGCTGCCGGCGTAGTGCTCGGCGAGCGCGCGCGCCAGATAGCCGACATCGCTGGCCGCGAGGTTGAGCCCCTTGGCGCCGGTGGGCGGCACGATGTGGGCGGCGTCGCCGGCGAGGAACAACCGGCCGAAGCGCATCGGCTCGGCGACGAAGCTGCGCAGCGGCGCGATGCTCTTCTCCAGCGACGGACCGGTCACCAGCGACTCGGCCACCGACGGGTGGACGCGCCGCCGCAGCTCGTCCCAGAACGCATCGTCCGACCAGCGCTCTGCCTTGTCGTCGCTGGGCACCTGCAGGTAGTAGCGGCTGCGCGTCGGCGACCGCATGCTGCACAGCGAGAAGCCGCGCGGATGGTTGGAGTAGACGAGCTCGTGCGACACCGGCGGCGTCTCCGAGAGCAGGCCCAGCCAGCCGAACGGGTACACGCGCTCGAACACCTCGATCGCCGAGGCCACGCTGGCGCGGCACACCCCGTGGAAGCCGTCGCAGCCGGCGATGAAGTCGCACTCGATGACCTCGTTGCGGCCGCCGAGCTGGAAGCGCACCTGCGGCTTCGCGCCGTCGAAGTCATGCACGCTGACATGCTCGGCCTCATAGACGGTCTTCAGTCCGTGGTCGGCGCGCGCCTGCATCAGGTCGCGCGTGACTTCCGTCTGTCCGTACACGGTGACCTGCTTGCCGGTCAGTGCCTTGAAGTCGATGCGATGCAGCGACCCCGCGAAGCTCAGCTCGATGCCGCCGTGCAGCAGGCCTTCCGCGTGCAGCCGCTGTGCGACGCCCGCCTGGTCGAGCAGGTCGACGGTGGTCTGCTCGAGCACTCCGGCACGGATGCGGCCGAGCACGTAGTCGGGACTGCGCTGTTCGACGATCACGGCGTCGACGCCGGCGCGGTGCAGCAGCGCGCCGAGCAGCAGGCCTGCCGGGCCCGCGCCGACGATGGCAACTTGAGTTCGCATCTCTACAGCACTGTCCTCAGATTGGCTTGTGCCTGCAGCAGCGCCGGCAGGCAGTCGTTGACGAGCTGGTCCATCGAGACACGGGCCGCATGCACGCTGATGTTCATCGCCGCCAGCACGTCTCCCCGGTAGCTCTTGAGCGGCACGCTGATCGTGCGCAGGCCGAGCTCCAGCTCCTGGTCCACGGCCGCGTAGCCTTGGGCGCGTGCCCGGGCGATCTCGATGCGCAGCCGCTCGCCGTTGGTGATGGTGTTGGGCGTGAGCGGCGCCAGCGTCTGCCTGGCGATCCAGGCGTCGACCTCGGCCTGCTGCATCGACGACAGCAGCACTCTGCCGTTGGCCGTGCAATACGCCGGCACGCGTGTGCCCGGCTGCAAGGTCGACGACACGACGCGACCGGCGCTGGTGGCGGCGATGCAGATCACGTCGGCATCGTCGAGCACGCCCGCCGCCGAGGCCTCCTTCATCGAATACGCGAGCTTGTGCAGCTCGGGCTGCACGATGCGCGGCAGGCGCGCGGAGTGCATGTAGCTCTGGCCGAGGCGCAGCACCTTGGGCGTCAGCGCGTACATCTTGCGTTCGCTGGTGACGAAGCCCAGGTATTCCAGGGTGATCAGGTAGCGGCGCGCTGCTG
This sequence comes from Piscinibacter sp. XHJ-5, assembly GCF_029855045.1. Taxonomy (GTDB): domain Bacteria; phylum Pseudomonadota; class Gammaproteobacteria; order Burkholderiales; family Burkholderiaceae_C; genus Albitalea. Next base: position 6,210,681 of record NZ_CP123228.1, on the reverse strand, counting down.
CCCGGGTCAGTCCGCACAGCGCAGCGACTTCGCTCATGGTCAGGCGCGGCCGGTCCTGGTCGAACGCGGCGATGACCGACAAGCCCTTTTCCAGGCCGGCGATCAGGTCGCGTTTCTGCGGGCCGGGCGGGGACTCCCGCACGGCGGACTGCGCGGGTTCGGACGCCTGCTCGGCGCCCTCGCGATCGAAGCTGTTCATGGGGCGGACTCCCGACTCGATGACCGGGCGTGTGCACCCGGCGAATTGCCATGGGCAGGCCCCCTCGGACCGCCCGGCGGTAGTCAGGCAATCTAGACCGAAATGGCCATCCGCGGCGTTCGCTAGACAAACTACGGTGCGAATAACGCGCAATCCGAGCGCCTATTCGCCCGCTCGGGCACTGTGCGCCCGTTCATGCCAAGTCCACCGGGAGGGCCGCCGGGGCCTTCACCTCTTCCATGCAGATCATGGAGCGCACGTCGTCGACGCCCGGCACCTGCATGAGGCGGTCGGTGAGGAACTGGCTCAGGCTCTTCAGGTCCCGCGCCACCACCTTGAGAAGGTAGTCGTAGTCGCCGGACACCGTGTGGCACTCGAGGATCTGGGGGAAGTCGCGGATGCTCGCCTCGATCTCGCGCACGCGTCCGAATTGGCCTCCGTCGATGTTGAGGCTCACGTAGGCCATCACGCCCAGCCCGAGCGCGGCCGGCTGCACGTCGGCGCGGTAGCTTCGGATCACCCCGCGCTCTTCCAGCGCGCGCACCCGGCGAAAGCATTGCGGCGCGGACAGGTGAACCTTGGCGGACAGCTCGACATTGGAGGCGCGGCCGTCCGCTTGCAGCACATCAAGAATCTTGCGGTCCAGGGTGTCGATGGACGATGGTGTCATGGCGCGGTCGGGGTCAGAAGAACGAATCATGCACCTATGTGTCATCTCACGCAACTTTTGGAAAGCAAATTTCGTCCGGTCGGCACTAGACTGCCCGGACAGTCAGTCCATACACACATTCAAGGAAGTCTCATGACCACCGCTGCCCGAGCCGCCGCGCTCCAAGCCCGAGCCGCGACCCACGCCATCGAGCTCGAGAACCGCCACGGCGCCCACAACTACCAACCGCTGCCGGTCGTGCTCAACCGCGGCGCTGGCGTCTACCTGTTCGACGAGCAAGGCCGCCGCTACCTGGACATGATGTCCGCCTACTCGGCGGTCAGTTTCGGCCACAGCCATCCCGCGCTGGTGCAGGCGCTGACCGAGCAGGCCGGCCGCCTGTCGGTCACCAGCCGGGCCTTCCACACCGACCGCCTCGGTCCCTTCCTCGCCGCGCTGTGCCGCGTGACCGGCATGGCGCGAGCGCTGCCGATGAACAGCGGCGCCGAAGCGGTCGAGACCGCGATCAAGGCCGCCCGCAAATGGGCTTACAAGGTCAAGCGCGTGCCGGACGGCCAGGCCCAGATCCTCGTCGCGGAAGGCAACTTCGCCGGCCGCACCACCACCATCGTCGGCTTCTCCACCGAAGCGCAGTACCGCGACGGCTTCGGGCCGTTCGCACCAGGCTTCGCAAGCGTGCCCTTCGGTGACGCCAAGGCGCTCGAGGCGGCGATCACGCCGCATACCGCCGCCTTCATCGTGGAGCCCATCCAGGGCGAGGCAGGCATCGTCGTGCCGCCTGCCGGGTACCTGAAGGCCGTGCGCGACATCTGCACGCGGCACAACGTCCTGATGATCTGCGACGAGGTGCAGACCGGCCTCGGCCGCACGGGGCGCATGCTGGCCTGCGACCACGAAGGCGTGCGCCCCGACGGGCTCACGCTGGGCAAGGCGCTCGGCGGCGGCCTGCTGCCGGTCAGCGCCTTTCTCGCCCGCGAGGACGTGATGTCCCAGTTCACGCCCGGTGACCATGGCAGCACCTTCGGCGGCAATCCGCTCGCCGCGGCCGTCGGCCTGGCCGCGCTGGAGTTGCTCGAGCGCGAACAGCTGGCGCGTCGCGCGCAGGAGCACGGCGACCACCTGATGGCGCAGCTGCGCCGCCTGGCGCACCCCGCCATCAAGGAGGTGCGAGGACAGGGGCTTCTGATCGGGGTCGAGATCGATCCGTCGTTCGCCAGCGCGCGCGCCGTCTGCGAGGCGCTGATGGCCGAAGGCGTGCTGACCAAGGACACGCACGGCACGGTGGTGCGCCTGGCACCGCCGCTGGTCATCGAGCGGGCACAGATCGACGACGCCGTGGCGGCGCTGGGCCGTGTGCTGAAGGCCCTGGACAGCAGGCCGCGCGTGTGCCGCGCCGAGAGCGTCGCGGCCTGAGGGCCCGCCCCCGTCGCGCTAGCGGGTCAGCGGCGTCCCGCAGTTCGCGCAGAAGCGCGCGTTCGGGGTCGCCGCCGCGCCGCACTGCGTGCAGTGCAGGCGCGGCGTCGGTGCATCGGCTTCCAGGTCGAGGTCGACCAGCGACGGCGGCTCCACCGATTGCAGCGCGGCCGCGGTGTGGATCTGCCGGCTGAGCTGGGCGGCCGAGCGGGTGTCGGCGGCCCCGGTCAGCGATCGCTCGCCGGTGTTCAGCGCCGCGATGCGCGCCTGGTCCTCGGTCGAGCCCGGCGCAACGAGCACGCTCTGGCTGCGCGCGAACTGCATCAGGTGCAAGGCCAGCGCCTTGGCCTCGCGCTCGGTGGAAAACATCGCGGTCACCTGGCGCGCATCGTCCTTGCCGAACACGACCGACTCGATGCGCGCACGCCAGATGCGCAAGGTCATCGCCTCGGTGCGCACCACGTCGTTCTGGGTGTTCATCCGGCTGGTCAGGTTGTTGCCGGTGCCGATGCGCGAGGTCTGGTAATTGCCGATCATTTCCACCCAGACGAGCACCGACTCGAAGTTGAAGCGGCCCCACAGCCGCGCCGACGACTGGAAGCAGAACGCGGCGACGAACGCGAGGATGGCCGAGTTGCCCAGCAGCGAGATGCGGTTGTTCTGCCAGCCGGCGAGCGCGTCGAAGCCGCGCACGAAGGCCAGCGCCATGCCGGCGGCCACCAGCACCAGCAGCACCGCGTACAAATCGAGCAACAGCAGCGGCCGGTGGCGTCGATCGGCGATCGCCGCGGCGAAGCTGGGGGCCTTCGTGCCGGCCACCGGCAAGGGCTGCGTCTCCTCGAACAGCTCGCCGGCAAAGCTGCCGGCCGGTGTGGCCGCGGGCGTCGCCGGCTCGATGCGTCCGTAGCGGCGGTTGGGAATGCGCTCGGTCCATTCGGACTGCAACTGGCGATCGAGCTCGTCCATGAGGCTTGCCGGCGGCGCGTTCATCGACAGGCGTCCCTGCTCGACGCTGGCGCGCGTCTGCGGCGCGCTGTCGACCTGCGCGAGCACCGCTGCCATCGCCAGGCCGCAGGCGACCAGTGCGGTGGCCAGCATCACGAAGGTCTGCGTGTTGAGCGAGAACTCGCCCAGACGGGGCAGGCTCGGGGCGAACAGGCCGATCGCCACCGGACCGAGGATGGCGACCGCGATCAATCCGATCAGCGAAGCGCTGGTGAGCCGTGCGCGGTCCTGTGACAGCACCGGCTTGAGCAGAAAGAAGACGCCGAAGGCGAAGTACAGGAACCCGATCCACGGACGCGTGGCGTCGGTGCCGAACACCCACCACGAGAACAGGAAGCTGATCAGCGTCGCCGCGACGGCCGCGAGATTGAAGACGAAGCGCCGGGCCAGCGTCTGCACTTCTCGCGGCGCCGTGATCAAGGTGGGCATCCAGTGGTACAGCACGCCTTCGATCGCACCTTGCGGCTCGGGATAGGTCAGGCCGCCCTGACGAAGAATCTCCTTGACCTGGTCGGCCGCCGGCGATCCCCCGCTGGCGCCGACCGGAATCTCCGGCGCCAGCGAGGCTGGACGGCCCCGGCCGAAGAAGAAGCGCAGGCGGCGCGCGGCCGTCGCGGCGCAGGTGATGCCGGCTGCGAGCAGCAGCAGGCCGGTGATGAGCGGTGCCGCGGCGAGCCGCACCGACTGGTCCTGCATCGCGGTGCGCGCCCACCACAGGCTGGTCACGCCGGCGGCGACGAGCAGCACGGCGCAAGCCCACAGGAGCCGGTTCTGCAGCTGGTACGGATTGGGCAGCTCCAGCAGCTTGGACTCGGAACTGTAGTCGTACGACATGGCGCCTCCCCCGGTGAAGAGCTCACCAGTGTAGGAGGCGCACGCCCGCGCGGAAGCCCGGCGTGTTAGGGGATCTTCAGACCCGCTCGACGATGAGCGCGATGCCCTGGCCGACGCCGATGCACATCGTGCACAGCGCATAGCGGCCCTTGATGCGGTGCAACTGGTTCACCGCGGTGGTGACCAGCCGCGCGCCGCTCGCGCCGAGGGGATGGCCCAGCGCGATGGCGCCGCCGTTGGGGTTGACCCGCGCGTCGTCGTCCTTCAGCCCGAGATCGCGCAGCACGGCCAGGCCTTGGGCGGCGAAGGCCTCGTTGAGCTCGATGACGTCGATCTGCTCCAGCGTGAGGCCGGTCAGCGCCAGCACCTTGCGCGTCGCGGGGGCGGGCCCCATGCCCATGACGCGCGGCGGCACGCCGGCGGTGGCCATGCCGACGACGCGGGCGCGCGGCGTGAGGCCGTGCCTGGCCGCGGCCGACTCGCCGGCCAGCAGCAGCGCGCAGGCACCGTCATTGACACCCGACGCGTTGCCAGCCGTCACCGTGCCGTCCGGCCGCACCACGCCCTTCAGCTTGGCCAGGGCCTCCAGCGATGTCTCGCGCGGATGCTCGTCCTTGGCGACGATCAGCGGATCGCCCTTCTTCTGAGCGATGGTGACCGGCGTGATCTCGGCATCGAAGAAGCCCGACTGCTGCGCGGCCACCGCCTTGAGCTGCGAGGCGAGGGCCATGCGGTCCTGTGCATCGCGTTCGATGCGGTAGTCGCCGGCCACGTTCTCCGCCGTCTCGGGCATCGAGTCGACGCCGTACTGTTCCTTCATCAGCTTGTTGACGAAGCGCCACCCGATGGTGGTGTCGTAGACGGCGTTGCTGCGCGAGAACGCGGTCTCGGCCTTGGGCATGACGAACGGAGCGCGGCTCATGCTTTCGACGCCGCCGGCGATCATCAGCACGGCCTCGCCGCTCTTGATGGCACGTGCCGCCGTGCCGACCGCGTCCATGCCCGAGCCGCACAGGCGGTTGACCGTGGAGCCCGGCACGCCCATCGGCAGGCCGGCCAGCAGCGAGGACATGCGCGCGACGTTGCGGTTGTCCTCGCCGGCCTGGTTGGCGCAGCCGTAGATCACGTCGGTCACCGCTTCCCAATCGACTTCCTTGTTGCGTGCCATCAGCGCTTTCAGCGGGATCGCGCCGAGGTCGTCGGCCCGCACGGAAGACAGCGCGCCGCCGTAGCGGCCGAAAGGGGTGCGCTGGGCGTCGCAGATGAATGCGTCGGTGCTCATGGTTCGTTCCTTCAGTGGCTGAGCGGCACGCCGGTGAGCCGCTGCAATTCCTCGAAGCCGAGGCCGTTGAAGGTCTCGACCACCCTGAGACCTTGCGGCGTCACGTCGAGCACCGCGAGGTCGGTGTAGATGCGGCTCACGCAGCCGATGCCGGTCAGCGGATACGTGCAGCGCTCGACGATCTTGCTCTCGCCGGCCTTGGTGAGGTGCTCCATCATCACGAAAGTCCGCTTCGCGCCTATGGCCAGGTCCATCGCGCCGCCGACGGCCGGGATGGCGTCGGGTGCGCCGGTGTGCCAGTTGGCCAGATCGCCGCCGGCGGACACCTGGAACGCGCCGAGCACGCAGATGTCGAGGTGGCCGCCGCGCATCATCGCGAAGCTGTCTGCGTGGTGAAAAAAGGCACCTCCCTTGAGCAGGGTGACCGGCTGCTTGCCGGCATTGATGAGGTCGTAATCCTCGTCGCCGGGCGCCGGCGCCGGACCCATGCCGAGCAGGCCGTTCTCGCTGTGCAGGAAGATCTCGCGCTCCTTCGGCAGGTGATTGGCCACCAGCGTCGGCAGGCCGATGCCCAGGTTGACGTAGGCACCTTCGGGAATGTCGCGGGCCACGCGGGCGGCCATCTGATCACGGTTGAGCTTTTGCATGGGAGTCCTCATGCGGCCTGGCGGAAGCCGGCGGGGCCGGTGGCGGTGCGGGGCACCAGGACGACGCTCTGCACGAAGATGCCCGGCGTCACGATGTGCTCGGGGTCCAGGGCGCCGAGTTCCACGATGTCGTGCACCGACGCGACCGTGCGCCTGGCGGCCATGGCCATGATGGGACCGAAGTTGCGCGCGGTCTTGCGGTACACGAGGTTGCCCCAGCGGTCGCCCCGCTCGGCCTTGATCAGCGCCACGTCGGCGTGGATCGGCGCCTCGAGCACGTACATGCGGCCGTCGATCTCGCGCGTTTCCTTGCCCTTGGCCAGATCGGTGCCGTAGCCGGTGGGTGTGAAGAAGCCGCCGATGCCGGCGCCGGCGGCGCGGATGCGCTCGGCGAGGTTGCCCTGCGGCACCAGCTCCAGCTCGATCTTGCCGGCGCGGTACAGGCCGTCGAACACCTGCGAGTCGACCTGGCGGGGGAAGCTGCAGATGATCTTGCGCACCCGGCCGGTTTTCAGCAGCGCGGCCAGTCCGACCTCGCCGTTGCCGGCGTTGTTGTTGACGATGGTGAGCTCACGCGCGCCCTGGGCGATCAGCCCGTCGATCAGCTCGGCCGGCTGTCCTGCGCCACCGAAGCCACCGATCATCACGGTGGCACCATCGGGAATGCCCTGCAGCGCCGCTTCGACGCTGGGCGAGATCTTGTCGATCACGGGTATCTCCTTTTGTTCTCTAATAGAACAAGCGTTCGATTAGGGAACAGTATACAGAGAAGCCCGACAAAGCAGGGTCGTGGCCATGGGCGGACTGGGGCCTCCGGCCCCAGGTCCTTTGAACGCCGCCATGGCGGCTCGTCCTCATGCTGAAGCCCCTCCAGGAGGGGCTTTGGGGAGCGGTGTGTGGCCGAGCCTTCAAGGCGGCTCGAGCCGAAAGGCTCAGGCGGCCTTGGAGAGCTCTTCCATGGCGTAGACCCGCCCGAACCGGTTGGCCAGGAAGGCTTCGAGCGGCACATCCTCCTGCTTCACGAAGCCCGCTTGCGGCAGGCTGCCTGCGGCGAGCATGTCCAGCATCGCGCACAAGCTGCTGGCCGTCGTGATCTGGATCGCGCTGCGCATCTTGCCCGCCAGCACGTGGCTGTAGATCTTGCGGGCGTAGCTGTCCTGAAGCAGCTTGCCGTCCTTCAGTCCGGCGACGGTGACGAAGACGATGACGACGTCCTGCATGGTCGCGGGAACGGCCCTCTCCAGGATGTCCTTGAGCACGTCGCGGCGGTCGCGCAGGCGCAGGTCGTGCAGCAGCGCCTTCATGATCGCGGCGTGGCCGGGGTAGCGGATGGTGCGGTAGTTCAGCGTGCGCACGTTGCCCTTGAGCGTCTCGCACAGCGTGCCCAGGCCGCCCGAGGTGTTGAACGCCTCGTATTGCACGCCGTCGAGCGCGAACTCCTCGCGTTCCTCGAGGGCCGGCACCTCGCGAAGCTGGCCGTCGACGATGGCCTCGCAGGGCTCGCAATACTCGTTGATGACGCCCTCGGTGCTCCAGGTCAGGTTGTAGTTCAGCGCGTTGCTGGGATACGCCGGCAGCGCTCCGACGCGCATGCGCACCGAATCGAGCTTGTCGAACTGGCGCGCGAGGTCGGCGGCGACGATGGAGATGAAGCCGGGGGCAAGGCCGCACTGCGGGATGAAGGCGGTGTTCGCGCCGGCAGACAGCTGGCGGATGCGGCGGGTGCTGGCGACGTCCTCCGTCAGGTCGAGGTAGTGCACGCCCAGTTCGCGCGCCGCTTCGGCCACCTTGACGGTCAGGTGGTACGGCGCGGCGCTGAGCACCGCGAAGCGGCCCTTCATCGCGCCGCGCAGCGCCACGGCGTCGGTGACGTCCAGGCACAGCGTCGACAGGCGCGCCGACTTGCGCGCATCGGCATCGATTTCGGCCAATTGGGCCGCCGAGCGGTCGGCGACCGTGACCCGGTAGCCCGTGTCCTCCGGTGTCTGCACCAGCAGGTCGGCGACCACCGACCCGATCTTGCCGCCGCCGATGACCAGGATGCTTTTCATGGAGTCGCCCTCGCGCAGGTTGTCGTTAAGAACGGGGCAATTCTCGTGCCGCTTTGCGCAAAGCGCAGCCACTCACTCGACGATCAGCGGTGCGCTCGTCGGCGAACTGCCGACTAAACTTCGTCGATATGCGAAAGCCCGTTCTCGACGCCACCGATCGCGAGCTCCTCGCGCTGCTGCGCGAGGACGCCCGCGCGCCGACGGCGGTCCTGGCGCGCAAGCTGAAGCTGTCGCGCACCACGGTGCAAAGCCGCATGGAACGACTGCAGCGCCAGCGGGTCATCGCCGGCTACACGATCACCGTGCCCGACGAGCTCGAGCAGTCGCTGGTGCGCGCCCATGTCCTGATCACGCTCGTGCCCAAGCAGAGCGCCGCCATCGAGCTGGCGCTGCGCAAGATTCCCGAGGTGCGCGTGCTGCATTCGGTCAGCGGGCCCTTCGACCTGATTGCCGTGGTGGCCGCCACGTCCATCGGCGAGCTGGACGCCCTGATCGATCGCATCGGCGCACTCGACGGCGTGGAGCGCACGACTTCCGCGATCGTCCTGTCCACACGGATCGAGCGCTAGGGTTTCCACCGATCTCTCAAGCTTCAGCGCTGCTTGCCGATAGTCCTGGCCAGGCCGTCCGCCTCGAATGCGGTCGCCTGCAGGGATGAAAAACACCGGATCCACCATTCAGATCGAAGTCGACGCGCTGCGTGTCGGGATGTTCGTGCATCTCGATGTGGGCTGGATGTCGCACCCGTTTCCGCTGTCCAGCTTTCGCATCGCCTCGGCCGAGCAGATCGCCATCATCCGATCCCTGGGTCTGGGCAAGCTGCGCTGGAGCCCCGAGCACAGCCTGCTGGCCGACGCGACTGCGCAGGCCGCCGCCGTCGCGCCGCCTGCCGCAGCGCCGTGCGAGACGCCCGAAGCGGCGGAGCGCCGACGCGGCCGCGAAGCGCTGTCGGCGCAGCGCGCCTCGCTCGCCGTGTGCGAGCGTCAATTTGCCGAGGCCGCCCGCGACTGCCGCCGGCTCACCGACCTGGTCACCACCCAACCCATCGCTGCCCGCGACCAGGCGCAGGCACTGTCTCGCGCGCTGGTCGACAAGATGGCCGGCGACGGCGAACTCTGCATCCGGCTGCTCACCGAGGCCGCCGGCGACAAGGCTTCTGCGCACGCGGTGAACGTGGCCCTGATCTCGCTGCTGATGGGCCGCACGCTCGGCTTCGGCGACACCGACATGCTCGACCTCGGCGTCGGCGCGCTGCTGCACGACATGGGCAAGCTGGACCTGCCCGCGCGCGTGCGCCACCGCGAGGATCATTTCACGCCGGCGGAGGCCCGCTTCTACGAGCAGCACGTGGCGCACGGAGTGGCGCACGCGCTGAAGATGGGTCTGTCGCCGGGTGCGTCGCTCGTCATCGCGCAGCACCATGAGACGGCCGACGGCAGCGGCTTCCCGCTCAGGCTCGGCAGCGAGCGCATGACGCCGGCGTCGAGCATCGTCGCGCTGGTCGATCGCTACGACAATCTCTGCAATCCACACCTGCCGGCAAAGGCGCTGACGCCGCACGAGGCGCTGTCGCTGCTGTTTTCACAGGGCCGAAACCGGTACGACACGGCAATCCTCGGCGCCTTCATCCGGATGATGGGCGTGTACCCGCCCGGCTCGGTGGTGCAGCTGACCGACGACCGCTACGCGACAGTGGTCGGCGTGAACTCCACGCGGCCGCTGAAGCCGCGGGTCGTGGTGTGCGACCCCCGTCATCCGGCCGACGAGGGCCTGGCGATCGACCTCGAGCGGCATCCGACGCTGGGCATCCGGCGCAGCCTGCGCGCGTCGCAGCTGCCGCGCGAGGCCCAGGCCACGCTGGAGTCGCGGCCGCGCGTCGCCTACTTCTTCGAACCCGCCGCCGAGGAGGCCATGGCATGAAGCCGCCGCAGGCAGACGAACACGCCGCAGTCGCCGCGACGGCACTGACCGCCGGCCTGATCGAGGGCATGCTGGACGCGGTGTGCCTCGTCGACGGTGCCTCCCTGCGCGTGGTCGCGGCCAACGCCGCCGCCGCGGACCTGCTCGGCGCGGACGTGCCGGGTCTGCGCGGGCGCGACGTGAAAGGCCTGTGCGCCACGCCGGAGGATTTCCAGTTCTGGAGCGACGCGGCGGGAGGCCTCGAGCAGGCGATCGAGTCGCAGACCTGGCTGCGGCGCAACGACGGCACCTGCGTGCCGGTGCTGCGCCGCGTGAGCCGCCTGTCCGCCGCCGGCGGGTCCAGCCTCTTCGTGCTGGTGATGCACGACCGCAGCGAGCAGTGCCGGATCGAAGGCGAGCTCGAGTCGCGCGTCGCCGAGCTCGCGGCGACGCTCGAATCGACGGCCGACGGCATCCTGGTCACCGACCTGGCCGGTCGCATCCGCAGCTTCAACCACACCTTCGCGCGCCTGTGGTCGCTGCCCGACGAAGTGCTGCGCCGGCGCGATGCGCACGAAGTCGCCGCCTTCATGCAGCGCAGCGTCAGCGACCCGACGGGCTACGCACACCGACTCGCCGCGATCGAGGACAGCGAGCTGCTGCAGTCGGTGGACACCGTCATCCTGCGCTGCGGCCGGGTGCTGCAGCGGGTAGCGCGGCCGCAGAGCTCCCGCGGGGCGAGCGTCGGAAGGGTCTTTTCGTTCCGAGACATCAGCGAGCGCCTGGCGGCGCAGCGCCGCATCGAGACGCTGTCGCACACCGACACGCTGACCGGCCTGCCGACGCGCCGCGTGCTGGCCGACCGGGTGCAGTTCGCGACGGCGCTGGCGCAGCGCGAAGGCACCTCCTTTGCGCTGCTGGTCGCCGGCCTCGACCATTTCAGGCACATCAACGACACGCTGGGCCATGAATTCGGCGACCGCGTGCTGTGCGACATCGCGGGGCGGCTGGGCGCCTGCATGCGCCAGGTCGACACCGTGGCGCGCCTGGGCGGCGACGAGTTCGTCGTGCTGGCTCACCAGGCCGATGCGGCGGGCGCCGAGGCGGCGGCGCGCCGCATCCTCGAGACGATGCAAGGCCCGTTCGCCCACGGGGGCCTCAGCTTCACGGTCACCTGCAGCATCGGCATCGCGCTGTATCCCGCAGGCGGGGCGCAACTCGACGACCTGTTGCGCCACGCCCATGGCGCGATGCAGCAGGTCAAGCAAGCCGGCCGCGCCGCCTATCGCTTCCACGAGCCCGGCGATGCCAGCGGACAGCCGCCGGCCCGCGGCCGCCTGCGCCTGGACCACGCGATGCGCCAGGGGCTGGCCCATGGCCACTTCAGGGTGCACTACCAGCCCCAGGTCGACATGGGCAGCCGGCGGGTGCTGGGCGCGGAGGCGCTGCTGCGCTGGCGCGATCCCGAGCTCGGCGACGTCCCGCCCGGCGAGTTCATCCCGGTGGCCGAGGCCAGCGGCTTCATCATCGCCATCGGCGAGTGGGTGCTGCGCCAGGCGGTGCAGCAGGCCGCGCGCTGGCACGCGCAGGGCCGCGACCTGGTCGTCTCGATCAACGTGTCGGCGGTGCAGTTCCACCGTGACGGCTTCGTCGACAGCGTGGCCGCGGCACTGAAGGACGCCGCGTTGCCGGCCCAGCTGCTGGAGCTCGAGCTCACCGAGTCCATCCTGATCCAGAACGCCCACGATGCGCTGCTGCGCCTGCAGGCGCTGTCCGGGCTCGGCGTCAAGCTCGCGATCGACGATTTCGGCACCGGCTACTCGAGCCTCGGCTACCTCAAGCGCTTTCCGATCGACCGGCTGAAGATCGACCGCAGCTTCGTGCGCGGGCTGCCCAGCGATGCCAGCGATGCCGGCATCGTCAACGCGATCGTGAGCCTGGGCCGCGCCTTGCAGCTCGAAGTCGTCGCCGAAGGCGTCGAGACCGAGGCGCAGCGCGCGTTCCTGGCCGGCACCGGCTGCGAGCAGTACCAGGGCTTCCTGTTCGCGCCGGCGCTGGACAGCGCGAGTTTCGAAGCGCGCCTGGGCAGCCAGACCGACGTGATCGGCAGCGCCTTCGGCCGGCTGCCTTCGGCATGACACCTTGACGACGACGTTTCCAGGCGATTTTTTGTAAAGTCGTCGCCACAGGAGCGTCCGAGGGACCGCGGTCGCCGACCGCGCGGCAACGCTCCTGGTTCTGGGAGCGCCATGATTCCGGTCACCTCGCTGCTGGAGAAGAAGCTCGCCACGCTGGACGTGCCGCTCGCGGTGCAGCTGCCCGGTGGCGCTCGAGTCGGTGCGGCCGACGCCCGCGTCACCGTGAAGCTGTACGACCTCTCGGCGCTGGCCAAGCTGGCCGCTGGTCAGGTGGGCCGGGTGGCGGAGGACCACGTCGAGGGCAAGCTCGACATCCAGGGCGCCATGCGCGACGTCATGCTGATCGCCGCGCAGATGATGGGCGAAGACCCCTTGCGAGACGACGCGGCCGCGGCACCGCTGCGCTGGTGGAGCGAGCTGGCGCGCCACAGCCGCTCGCGGGCGCGCCACCACAAGCGCGCCGACGCCGAGCAGGTGCAGTTCCACTACGACGTCTCCGACGAGTTCTACGCGCTGTGGCTCGATCCGCGCCGCGTCTACTCCTGTGCCTACTTCCGCGACGCCGGGATGACGCTGGCGCAGGCGCAGGAGGCCAAGCTGGACCACATCTGCCGCAAGCTGATGCTGCGCGAGGGCGAGCGCTTTCTCGACATCGGCGCCGGCTGGGGCGGGCTGCTGCTGTGGGCAGCCGAGCACTACGGGGTCACGGCCCACGGGATCACGCTGAGCAAGAACCAGCACGCGCACGTGAACCGGCTGATCGAGGAGAAGGGCCTCAAGGGGCGGGTGGCGATGGAGCTGCGCGACTACCGCGACCTGCCCGAAGGCGAACCGTGGGACAAGATCGCGTCGATCGGCATGTTCGAGCACGTGGGCCGGGCGCAGCTGCCGACCTACTTCGCGAAGATCCACCGCTTGCTGAAGCCGGGCGGCCTGCTGATGAACCACGGCATCACGGCCGGTGGCACGCGCAACGACCAGCTCGGCGCCGGCATGGGCGATTTCATCGAGCGCTACATCTTCCCCGGCGGCGAGCTGCTGCACGTGTCGCACGTGCTGAAGGTGATGAGCGAGGCCCGCCTGGAGCCGCTGGACGTCGAAAACCTGCGACCGCACTATGCCCGCACGCTGTGGGCCTGGAGCGACGGGCTGGAGTCGCGTCTGGCCGAGGCGCGCGACCTCACCCATGACCGCATCGTGCGCGCCTACCGGCTGTACCTGGCGGGCAGCGCGATGTGCTTCGAGCGCGGGTGGATGTCGCTGTACCAGATGCTCGCGGCGAGGCCGAGCGGCGACGTCGCCGACGGGCCGATGCGAGGCGCACAATCGGCCTACCCCTTCAATCGGTCCTACATCTACCGCTGATGATCTACAAATTCAAGTCCAAGGCCGCCGGCGACGTGATCATGATGGAACCCAGCGGCGATCACGTGCTGCGCATCATCGGCAAGGTTCCGGCACCCAAGGGCATCATCGAGCCCGCCGACATGCCGGCCGCCATTCAGGCCATCGAGCGTGCCATCGTCGACGAGGAGAATGCGCGCAAGCAGGCCGAGGCCGATGCCGCCGCCGAGGGCAGGTCGTTGCCGCCACGCGAGGCGGTCACCCTGCGCCAGCGCGCCTGGCCGCTGGTCGACATGATGAAACGCGCGCACGCCGACGACAAAGAGATCGTCTGGGGCGTGTGACCACCGAGAACAGGGAGTCCGACGATGAAGCTGTGGAGCGATAGCTGGATCAACGGGGAGCGCATTCCCGCTCTTTACGCGGCAGGCAGGCTGGACGATGGCGGTACGCCGACGTTCTCCGACAACCTCAACCCGCACCTCGCCTGGAGCGAGGTGCCGGCCGGCACGCAGTCGTTCGCGCTCATCTGCCACGACTTCGACGTGCCCAGCCGCGGCGACGACGTGAACAAGGCCGACCGCGAAGTGCCCAGCGACCTGCCGCGGGTCGACTTCTTCCACTGGGTGCTGGTCGACCTGCCGGCGTCGCTGCGCGAGATCCGCGAAGGCGAGTTCAGCCGCGGCTTCACCGCGCGTGGCAAGCCCGGGCCGGCGACGCTGCACGGGGCCCGCCATGGCCTCAACGATTTCACCGGCTGGTTCGCCGGCGACGCGCAAAGGGCCGGCGACTACTTCGGCTATGACGGACCCTTCCCGCCGTTCAACGACTCGCTGATCCACCACTACGTGTTCACGCTGTACGCGCTGAGCATCGAGCGCGCGCCTGTCGAGGGCGCGTTCACCGGCGCCCAGGTGCGCGAGGCGATCTATCCGTACGTGCGTGGCGAGGCCACTCATTCGGGCACCTACACCCTCAACAAGCGCCTGCTGCGCTGATCGAGCGCGCTGCCCGATGCACGAACACGCCACCCGCGTCATCGCGATCCGCCATGGCGAAACGGCGTGGAACGTCGACACGCGCATCCAGGGACAGCTCGATGTCCCGCTGAACGACGTCGGGCGCTGGCAGGCGCGCCGTGTGGCGCTTGCGGTGGCCGACGAGAACCTCGCGGCCCTGTACGCCAGCGACCTGCTGCGCGCCTACGAGACGGCGCAGGCGGTGGCCGCGGCCTGTGGCCTGCCCGTCGTCACCGACGTCGGCCTGCGCGAGCGCGGATTCGGCGAGTTCGAAGGGCACACCTGGCAGGAGATCGAGACGCGGTGGCCGCAGCAGAGCGAGCGCTGGAGACGCCGCGAAATCGACTTCGCGCCCGGCGGCGGCGAATCGCTGCGCCGGTTCTACGACCGCACGATCGCGGCCGCCACCCGCCTCGCCGCGGCGCACCCCGGGCAGACCATCGCGGTCATCGCCCACGGCGGCGTGATGGACTGCCTGTACCGCGCGGCATCGCGCATCGACCTGCAGGCGCCGCGCTCCTGGCAGCTCGGCAACGCCAGCATCAACCGGCTGCTCTACACGCCCCAGGGCTTCTCGCTGATCGGATGGAGCGACACCTTCCACCTCGAACACGACACGCGCGACGAGTCGGCCGACCGCGTCGGGAGCGCGGCGGCATGACGCCGGCCGCCTGCGTCGGCGATCACGTCGACGCCGTCGCCTCACCTGCGCTGGTGATCGACCTCGACGCGATGGAGCGCAACCTTCATCGCATGGCCGACTTCGCCCGGCAGCACCGCATGCGGCTGCGGCCCCACGCCAAGATGCACAAGAGCGCGGCCATCGCGCGGCGTCAGGTCGAGGCGGGCGCAGTGGGCGTGTGCGTGCAGAAGCTGGGCGAAGCCGAAGCGCTGGCCGCGGGTGGCATCGGCGACATCTACATCAGCAACGAAGTGATCGCGCCGGACAAGCTGGCGCGGCTGGCGCAGCTGGCGCAGCGCGTGCGTCTGGCGGTGGCGGTCGACTCTTCCCTCGGCGTCGACCGGCTGGCGCAGGCGCTGCGCGTCGCCGGCAGCCGCGCGGACGTCTTCGTCGAAGTCGACGTCGGGCAGGGCCGCTGTGGCGTCGCCCCGGCGGCCGCCGGGGCCCTGGCGCAGCAGGTCATCGCGCACGGCCTGCCTTTCGCCGGGCTCCAGGCCTATCACGGCCGCGCGCAGCACCTGCGCACGGCAGCCGAGCGCGAAGCGGCGATCCGCCATGCGGTCGCTCTGGCGCGAGCCGCCCAGGCCGCGGTCACCGCGGCGGGTGTCGCCTGTCCGCTGGTCACCGGTGCCGGCACCGGCAGCTTTGCGCTGGAAGCGGCCAGCGGCGTGTACGGCGAGCTGCAGTGCGGCAGCTATCTATTCATGGACCGTGACTACGCCGACAACGAGCCCACGCCGAATGCGCCTCGCTTCGAGCACGCGCTGTTCGTCAAGGCGCAGGTCATCAGCCGCGGCCATGCGCACGCCGTGATCGATGCGGGGCACAAGTCGCATGCCATCGACTCCGGCCTGCCGCGCGTGTGGCAGCGCGAGCTCGACTACGCAAACGGCGGCGACGAGCACGGCATCCTGCGCGGCGCGGCGCTGCCGGCACTCGGCGACACGGTGTGGCTGGTGCCCGGGCACTGCGACCCGACGGTCAACCTGCACGACGACTACGTCGCCGTGCGCGGCGGGCTGGAGCGAGGCACGGTCGAGGCCGTGTGGCGCATCGACGCCCGAGGCTGCGTTCGCTAACCCCGATTGCGCCGGGGGTGGCTGCGGCGCGATCATCGCCGCATGACCGGGCCGCAGATCATCGTCCTCGCGACCCCCGTGTTCTTCCTGCTGATCGGCGTCGAGTTCGTGGTCGGCTGGAAACGCGGGTGCAACACCTATCGCCTCAGCGACGCGCTGAACAGCATCGGCCTGGGCATCATGAGCCAGCTGGTGGGCGTGCTGACCAAGCTGATGGCCATCGGCGTCTACACCGTCGCCTACACGCATGCGGCGCTGTGGGAGCTGCCCGCCGACGCGCTGTGGGTGTGGGTGGCCGGGCTGCTGCTGTACGACCTGTGCTATTACTGGCACCACCGACTCGGCCACACCGTCGCGCTGTTCTGGGCCGCGCACGTGGTGCACCACCAGAGCGAGGACTACAACCTGTCCACCGCCTTGCGGCAGACCTCCAGCGGCTGGATCGGCGGATGGCTGTTCTACCTGCCGATGGCGGTGCTGGGCTTCCCGCCTCTGGTGTTCGGCACCGTCGCGCTGATCGACCTGCTGTACCAGTTCTGGGTGCACACGCAGCAGATCGGCAAGCTCGGCTGGTTCGACCGGTGGTTCTGCGCTCCCAGCAATCACCGCGTGCACCATGCGGTGAACGACAAGTACCTCGATCGCAACTACGGCGGCATCCTGATCGTCTGGGACCGGCTCTTCGGCAGCTTCCAGCCGGAAGACGACGCCGAGCCGTGCGTCTACGGGACACGCGGTCCGCTGCGCAGCTGGAATCCGCTGTGGGCCAACCTGCACAACTACCGCGACATGGCGCTCGACTCGTGGCGCGCGGAGTCGTGGGGCGACAAGCTTCGGGTGTGGTTCAAGCATCCGGGATGGCGGCCGCCGGATGTCGCCGCGCGCTGGCCGAAGCCGGCCTTCGACATCGCCCAGGTCGCCCGCTTCGACCCGCCGCTGAGCAAGGGTGCCGCCATTGCGGCGATCGCGCTGTTCCTGCTGCTGTTGAACGCGACCACCCTGTTCCTGTGGAACGCGCACACGCTGACGGCGGCGCAGCAGGCGGCAGCGGCGGCGGGAATCGTCGCGGGGCTGTGGGGCGTGGGCGTGATCTGCACGCCGCGCGATGCCGCCGTCCGTCAATTGCAGGCGGATGGCTGATGCCGGGTCGTCGTGCACACCGCCCCGTACTCTCCCGAACAGGACTTACCCGCATCGCCGCTTGCCGAGGGTGACTTTCGAGGCGCACCTTCCTAGACTCGCCGTCTTTGTCCTATCGAACTGCGTTCAGCAGGCTGAACAGTCAAGACGCGATGTTGTGGATGGAAGCGACCGCCTCACGCCATGTCCCGCCAAGGCGCTCCAGCGTCGAGCCGCCGGCGCTCGTGCCCGCGCTCAGCCGTGCATTGACGCTGCTCGACCGGCTGGCTGAAGGGCGCCAGCCGATGACGCTGGCCCGCCTTGCGAGCGAGCTGTCGCTGCCCAAGAGCAGCGTCCACGGCCTGTGCAACACGCTCGTGTCCTTCGGCTACCTGCGCCGGCAGGACGACGGCGCGTTCATGATCGGTCCGCGCGTCATGTGCCTGGCCGAGGCGTTCGTGCACGGCACCAGCGTCGCCCAGGAGTTCAGCGCGCTGTGGAAGGACGCGCGCACCGCGCCCGAAGAGACCGTGCTGCTGTCGGTGCTGAACGGCGCCGAAGTCGTCTATGTCGCGGCGCGCAACGGCCTGCGCCCGCTCGGGCTGGCGTTCAACGTCGGCATGCGGCTGCCGGCGCACCTCGCCGCCACCGGCCGGGCCATGCTGGCCTGGCACGACGAAGCCTTCGTGCGCCGCCTGTTCCCCGGCCCCACGCTCGTGCGCATGGCCGGCAAGGGCCCGAAGACCGTGGCCGAGCTGATGAAGGAGCTGACGCTCACGCGCCGGCGCGGCCACAGCATCGACGACGAGAATGTGCGCGAGGGCGTGTACTGCATCGGCGCGCCGGTCTTCGACGCGACCGGCCAGCCGGTGGCCGGCATCGGCGTGTGCATCCACAAGGCGATGCTCGGCAGCGACCACGGCGAGCGGCAGCGCCGCGTGGTGGTCGAGGCGGCGCGATTGCTGTCGCGCCGCCTGGGCGGTGAGCTGCCGCTGCCCGAGTCCGCGCCTGCAGCGCGCCGCCGAACACGTTCATGAGGCGCCGACGACCATGAGCGACAACGCCGACATCATCCTCGAGACACGCGAGCTCACGCGCGAGTTCAAGGGCTTCATCGCCGTCAACAAGGTGAACCTGCGCGTGCGGCGGGGCACCATCCATGCGTTGATCGGACCCAACGGCGCCGGCAAGACCACCTGCTTCAACCTGCTGACGAAGTTCCTCGCGCCCACCTCGGGCCACATCGTCTTCGACGGCGACGACATCACCGCCGAGTCGGCGGCGCACGTGGCGCGCCGCGGCGTGATCCGTTCGTTCCAGATCTCGGCGGTGTTCCCTCACCTCAGCGTGCTGGAGAACGTTCGCGTGGCGCTGCAGCGAAAGCTCGGGACCTCGTTCCACTTCTGGAAGCCCGAGCGGTCGCTGCACGGCCTGAACGAACGGGCGCTGGAGCTGCTGCGCGCCGTGGACCTCGAGCGCTACGCCGAGCTGCTCGCGGTGGAGCTCTCGTACGGCCGCAAGCGCTCGCTGGAGATCGCGACCACGCTGGCGATGGATCCCCAGCTGATGCTGCTCGACGAGCCCACTCAGGGCATGGGCCTGGAAGACGTCGACCGCATCCGCCAGCTCATCAAGAAGGTCGCCGCGCAGCGCACCGTGCTGATGGTCGAGCACAACATGAGCGTGGTCGCGAGCATCGCCGACACCATCACCGTGCTGCAGCGCGGCGCCGTGCTGGCCGAAGGTCCGTACGAGCAGGTGTCGAAGAACCCGGCGGTGATCGAGGCCTACATGGGCAGCGCCAACGTCGCCCTCGCCGGAGCACATGGATGACCAGGTTCCTCGAGATCCGCGAGCTGCACGGCTGGTACGGCGAATCCCACGTGCTGCACGGCGTGAACCTGCACGTCGACGAAGGCGAGGTCGTGACGCTGCTGGGACGCAACGGCGCGGGCCGCACGAGCACGCTGCGCGCCATCCTGGGACTGATCGGCAGCCGCAAGGGGTCGGTGAAGATCCGCGGCACCGAGACGATCGCCCTGCCCACCCATCGCATCTCGCGGCTGGGCATCGGCTACTGTCCCGAGGAGCGCGGCATCTTCTCCAGCCTGTCGGCCGAGGAGAACCTCATGCTGCCGCCCACGCTCGCAGGCGGCGGCATGACCGTCGAGCAGATCTACGCCATGTTCCCCAACCTGCGGGAGCGCGCCACGAGCCAGGGCACGCGGCTGTCGGGCGGCGAGCAGCAGATGCTGGCGGTTGCGCGCATCCTGCGCACGGGTGCAAAGCTCCTGCTGCTCGACGAGATCTCCGAGGGCCTGGCGCCGGTGATCGTGCAGAAGCTCGCCGAGACCGTGGTCTCGCTTCGACGCCAGGGCTACACGATCGTCATGGTGGAGCAGAACTTCCGCTTCGCCGCCCCGCTGGCGGACCGCTTCCTGCTGATGGAGCACGGGCGCGTGATCCAGGAGTTCACGCAGGCCGAGCTGCCGCAGCGCCAGGAACGGCTGCACGAATACCTGGGCGTCTGACGTCCCGCTTTCCGTCTCTCTCAACCCATGGAGTACCCGATGAAACTGAAGAAAACCGCCGCCGCCTGCTCGCTTGCCCTTGTCGCGATGCTCGGCACGAGCGCGCAGGCGCAGATCTCCGGCGACGTGATCCGCATCGGCATCATCACCGACATGTCGAGCGTCTACTCCGACATCGACGGCGCCGGCGGGGTCGAGGCGATCAAGATGGCCATCGCCGATGCCGGGGGCGCGGTCAACGGCAAGAAGATCGAGGTGGTCTTCGCCGACCACCAGAACAAGCCCGACATCGCGGCCGCCAAGGCGCGCGAATGGTTCGACACGCAGGGCCTGGACATGCTGATCGGCGGCACCAACTCGGGCACCAGCCTGGCGATGTCGAAGGTGGCGGCCGAGAAGAAGAAGCCGTTCCTCGTGGTGGGCGCGGCCACCTCGGCGCTGACCGGCGAGCAGTGCACGCCGTACACGGTGCACTGGGCCTACGACACCGTGGCGCTCGCCAAGGGCACCGGCAACGCGGTGGTCAAGGAAGGCGGCAAGTCGTGGTACTTCCTCACCGCCGACTACGCCTTCGGCGCGCAGCTGCAGAACGACACGTCCACCATCGTCAAGGCCGCCGGCGGCTCGGTCGTGGGCTCGGTCAAGCATCCGCTGAACGCGAGCGACTTCTCCTCCTTCCTGCTGCAGGCGCAGTCGAGCAAGGCGCAGATCCTCGGCCTGGCCAACGCCGGCGGCGACACCATCAACTCCATCAAGGCCGCCAACGAATTCGGCATCACCAAGACGATGAAGCTGGCGGGCCTGCTGGTGTTCATCAACGACATCCACTCGCTGGGCCTGAAGACCACCCAGGGCATGTACCTCACCGACAGCTGGTACTGGAACCAGAACGCCGAAACGCGCGCATGGAGCCGCAAGTTCTTCGAGAAGATGAAGCGCATGCCGTCGTCGCTGCAGGCCGCCGACTACTCGGTGACGTTGAACTACCTCAACGCGGTGAAGGCAGTGGGCAGCGACGACCCGGACAAGGTGCTCGCGCAGCTGCGCAAGACCAAGGTCAACGACGTGTTTGCCAAGAACGGCTTCATCCGCGGCGACGGCCGCATGGTGCACGACATGTACCTGATGCAGGTGAAGAAGCCCGAGCAGTCCACCGAGCCCTGGGATTACTACAACGTGGTTCACACCTTCAAGGGCGAAGAGGCGTGGACCAGCAAGACCGAAACGAAGTGCGCCTTGTGGAAATGAAGTGAGGCACTGCGCGCCGGCCGGCCTCACGGGGCCGGCCGGCGCGCCTCCACCGCGCTCGCACACCATGGAAATCCTCGGCATCCCCCTCCAGGCCTTTCTCGGCCAGCTGCTCCTCGGCCTGGTGAACGGCTCGTTCTACGCGATGCTCAGCCTGGGCCTGGCCGTCATCTTCGGGCTGCTGGGCATCGTCAACTTCGCGCACGGCGCGCTGTACATGATCGGCGCCTACGTCGCCTGGATCGGGCTCGAGAAGTTCGGCCTCAACTACTGGCTGGCGCTGATCGTCGCGCCGCTGGTCGTCGGGGCCATCGGCGTGGTCATCGAGCGCACGCTGCTCAAGCGGCTGTACCGGGTCGACCCGATCTACGGCCTGCTGCTGACCTTCGGGCTGGCGCTGATCGCCGAAGGCGTCTTCCGCGACCAGTTCGGCGTGTCGGGCCAGTCGTATTCGGTGCCGGAGGCGCTGCAGGGCGCCACCAACCTGGGCTTCATGGTGCTGCCCAACTACCGCGCCTGGGTGGTGTTCGCCTCGCTGGCAGTGTGCTTCGGCACCTGGTTCCTGATCGAGCGAACCCGGCTGGGCGCCTACCTGCGCGCCGGCACCGAGAACCCGGCGCTGGTGCAGGCCTTCGGCGTCAACGTGCCGATGATGGTGATGCTCACCTACGCCGCCGGCGCGGGGCTCGCCGCGATCGCCGGCGTGCTGGCGGCGCCGGTGATCCAGATCACGCCGCTGATGGGCAGCAACCTGATCATCGTCGTGTTCGCCGTGGTGGTGATCGGCGGCATGGGCTCCATCCTGGGGTCCATCCTCACGGGGCTGCTGCTGGGCCTGGTGGAGGGGCTCACCAAGGTGTTCTACCCCGAGGCGTCGAACATCGTCGTCTTCGTCATCATGGCCATCGTGCTGGTGATACGCCCGGCGGGGCTCTTCGGCAAGGAGAAGTGATGGACGGCCAACGCGTCGGACGAATCGCCTGGCTGGTCGCGCTGGCGCTGCTGATCGCCGCCCCCTTCATCGGCCTGTACCCGATCTTCGTGATGAAGGGCCTGTGCTTCGCGATCTTCGCTTGCGCCTTCAACCTGCTGCTGGGCTACACGGGGCTGTTGTCGTTCGGACACGCGGCCTTCATGGGCGCGGCCGCCTACGCCACCGGCTGGCTGGTGCGCTCCGCCGGCTGGTCGCCCGAGCTCGGCATCGTCGCCGGCGCGCTGGTCGCCGGGCTGGTCGGGCTCGTCGTCGGCCTGATCGCGATCCGCCGCCAGGGCATCTACTTCGCCATGATCACGCTCGCGATGGCGCAGATGGTGTATTTCGTGTGCCTGCAAGCGCCCTTCACCGGCGGCGAGGACGGCCTGCAGGGCGTGCCGCGCGGCAAGCTGTTCGGGCTGGTCTCGCTGGAGAACGACCTCGTCCTCTACTTCTTCGTGCTCACCGTGTTCGTCGCGGTGTTCGCGCTGATCATCCGCATCGTCCATTCGCCTTACGGCCAGGTGCTGAAGGCCATCCGCGAGAACGAGGCGCGCGCGGTCTCGCTGGGCTACGACGTCGACCGCTACAAGCTGCTGGCCTTCGTGCTCTCGACCGCACTGGCCGGGCTTGCCGGCGCGCTGAAGACGGTGGTGCTCGGATTCGCGACCTTGTCGGATGTGCACTGGTCGCTGTCCGGCGAGGTGGTGCTGATGACGCTGCTCGGCGGCATGGGCACCTTCGCCGGGCCGGTGCTGGGCGCCTTCACCATCATCGGCCTGCAGGACTACCTGGCCGACCGCGTCGGCTCCTGGGTCAACGTGATCATCGGCGTCATCTTCGTCGTCTGCGTCATCGCCTTCCGGCGCGGCTTCGTCGGCGAGCTGCTGGCATGGCTGCAGCGGCGCCGCAAGCCGGTCGAATCAGGCGTCGAACAGGTCGCCCGCTGACTTGGGCGGCGCCACGCCGAGATGGCGGAAGGCGGCCAGCGTGGCGATGCGGCCGCGCGGCGTGCGCTGCAGGTAACCCTGCTGGATGAGGTAGGGCTCGATCACGTCTTCGATCGTGTCGCGCTCCTCGCCGATCGCGGCGGCCACGTTGTCGAGGCCCACCGGCCCGCCGTCGAAACGGTGGATCACCGCTTCGAGCAGCTTGCGGTCCATCACGTCGAAGCCCTGCGGATCGACGTCGAGCATGGCCAGCGCCTTGTCCGCGATCACTTTCGTGATGCGGCCGTCGCCCTTCACGTCGGCGTAATCGCGCACGCGGCGCAGCAGGCGGTTGGATATGCGCGGCGTGCCGCGGGAGCGGCGGGCAATCTCGAAGGCACCCTCCGCATCGATGGGCACGTCGAGCAGGCCGGCCGATCGGTGCACGATGCGCGCGAGCTCGTCGGCCGTGTAGAACTCCAGCCTCGCGACGATGCCGAAGCGGTCGCGCAGCGGGTTGGTCAGCATGCCCGCGCGCGTGGTGGCGCCCACCAGCGTGAACGGCTGCAGGTCCAGCTTGATCGAGCGCGCGGCCGGGCCTTCGCCGATCATGATGTCGATCTGGTAGTCCTCCAGCGCCGGGTACAGGATCTCCTCGACGACCGGGCTCAGCCGGTGGATCTCGTCGATGAAGAGCACGTCGTTGCGTTCGAGATTGGTGAGGATAGCGGCCAGGTCCTTGGGCTTCTCGAGCACCGGCCCGGAGGTCTGCCGCAGGTTGACGCCCAGCTCGTTGGCGATGATGTGCGACAGCGTCGTCTTGCCGAGGCCGGGCGGGCCGAACAGCAGCACATGGTCCATCGCCTCGCTGCGCATCCTGGCTGCGCCGATGAAGATCTCGAGCTGCTCGCGCGCCTTGCTCTGGCCGATGTATTCCGCCAGCCCCTTGGGCCGCAGCGCCCGCTCGATCGCCTCTTCGTTGGGCGACGCGCTGGCGGCGCTGACCATGCGACGCGAGGCAGGGAACTCGTCGGTCTGGATGCTCATGGCGGCCATTATCGGCGCGTGGGCACGGGGCCGTTTGGCACAATCGGGCGATGCAGTTTCGACATCTTGCGGGCCTGGCAATGGCCTGCGCCGCCTTCGCGGTCCAGGCCCATGGCTACAAGCTGGGTGCCATCACCGTGGACCATCCCTACGCGCGCGCCACGCTGCCCGGCCAGCCCACCGGCGGCGCCTACCTGCGCTTCGAGAATCGCGGCCCGTCGGACCGACTGGTGGCGGTGCAGACCGACATCGCGCAGCGTGTCGAGATGCATGACATGAAGATGGAAGGCGACGTGATGCGCATGCGTCAGCTCGATGCCATCGAGGTGCCCACGAACAAGGCGGTGGCGCTGCATCCCGGCGGCCTGCACCTGATGCTGATCGGCCTGAAGGCGCCGTTGAAGGAAGGCGAGCGCTTCGCGATGACGCTGAAGTTCGAGAAGGCCGGCGAGGTGAAGGTGGAGGTGACGGTGGACGCCGTGAAGACCGGCGAGCCCCGCGACCACAAGCACTGAGGCCGGGTCAGCGCGCCAGCGACTTCAGCGCCAGCTTGATCCCGTCGCTCACGCTCGCATCGGCCGGCAGGCCCTTCATCGCTGCCGCCGCCTCCCGGTCGCTGTAGCCCAGCGCGAGAAGCGCCTGAAGGATGTCGGCGTGCGCGTCGTTGGCCACCGTTGCGGGCGCGGCCAGCGCATCGCCGAGCTTGCCCTTAAGCTCCAGCAGCAGCCGCTCGGCGGTTTTTTTGCCGATGCCGGGCACCTTCACCAGCCGTCCGCTTTCCTGCAGGCTCACCGCCTGCGCCAGCTCGGAAACGCTCAAGCCCGACAGGATGGCCAGCGCGGTGCGCGGCCCGACGCCCGAGATCTTGACGAGCTGACGGAAGGTGGCGCGCTCGTCGTGGGTGAGAAAGCCGTACAGCACCTGCGCGTCTTCGCGCACGACGAAGTGGGTGAGCAGCGTGACGCGCTCGCCGAGCCCCGGCAGGTTGTAGAAGCTGCTCATCGGCACGTCGACCTCGTAGCCGAGGCCGTTCACGTCGATGAGCAATTGCGGGGGCGATTTCTCCGCGAGGACGCCGGTGAGTCTGCCGATCATCGGCTGATTATCGGCGGCGCTCTCGCCGCGGCGGACCTCAGCGGCGGAACAGGCCGAGGCGTTGGGCTTCCAGGGCTGCTTCGGCGCGCGAGCTCACGTTGAGCTTGCGGTAGATCTGCTTCACGTAGTCTGCAATGGTGTGGCGCGACAGGTTCAGCTGCACGCCGATCTCGGGCAGCGTGAAGCCCTTGGCCACGCGCAGCAGCACCTCGTTCTCGCGCTCGGTGAGAGCGACGTGCGGCATGCTGTGCGCGCTTTGCTGAGGCCGTGCCTGTGCGGCGAAGTAGGAGATGACGCGCCGCGCGATCGAAGGCGACAGCGGCGGCTCGCCCTGGCTCATGCGCTTGAGCTGCTCGGCGATCAGCTCGCGCGCCTGCTCCTTCAGCAGGTAGCCGAAGGCGCCGGCCTGCAGCGCCGGGAACAGGTGATCGTCGTCGTCGTGAATGGTGACCACCACCGACTGCGCTTCCGGCTGCGACTCGCGCAGCGCCGCCACCACGTCGACACCGGAGCCATCGGGCAGGCCGAGGTCGATCAGCGCCAGGTCGAACTTGACCGCGGTGATCAGCTCGCGCGCGTCGTGCACGCGCGCCGCTTCGGAGATCAGCGAGTTCGGAAAGACCTGCAGCACCAGCTGCTTCATCCAGGCGCGGATCTCGGGCAGGTCTTCGAGCAGCAGGATGTTGTTCATGACGGCGTTGCGCACAGGGGCGATGCGTGGACTCACCACCATGCTACAGCGCCAAAACCCGGCTGGGGGACCGGGCTGGACCCTGACTACAGCGGCAGCGTGAGCCTTATCACGGTGCCGTAGCCGGGGCCCGACTCCACCAGGCACTGGCCCTGCAGCTGCTTGGCGCGGTGCTTCATGCTGGACATGCCGTGCCCGCGGTCGAGCTTGCCGTCGAGCTCCATGGGAATGCCCTTGCCGTTGTCCTGCACCAGCAGGCCGAAGTCGCGCTCGCCGACGCTGGAGCGCACCTTGCAATGAGAGGCACTGCTGTGCTTGATGATGTTGCTGACCGCCTCGCGCAGGATGCGCGTCGTCTGCACGTAGGCGCGGGCGGGCAGCAGGTGCTCGATCTCGTCGGCCGGTCCCTTCCAGTCGCACTCGATGTTGGCCTGGCCCAGCCGCAGGACAGTCTCCGCGCGCCAGTCGGCCAGCGCATCGGCCAGCCGCACCGGCTTGCCGGTGAGCCCGCGCACCGACAGCCGCATTTCTTCGAGCGCCTCGCGCGCCAGCGTGGAGATGCGCTCGCTCTCGCTGGTGTGCACGATGGTCAGCAGCTTGGCGCCGAGGTCGTCGTGCAGGTCGGCGGCGATGCGCTTGCGCTCCTTCTCGGTGACCTGCTCGACCCGCAGTTCCGACAACTGGGCGAAATTGCGCTCGATCTCGGCGGTGATCTCCTTGACGCGCTCCTCCAGCGTCGAGCGATTGGCTTCGGCAGCGCTCAGCGCGCGGCTGAACACCTGCAGCAGCCGGGATCCGATCCCGAGGAAGAGCAGCGGCACCAGGAAGTGCATGATCTGCACCGGCGGCTGCTGCACGGCCTGCAGTTGCACGGCGATCACGTAGAGCAGCAGTCCGGTGGTGCCGCCGAGGATCATCAGCATCGGCGCGAAATCGTCGCGGCGGTGCCGCCAGACGACGGTGAGGTACAGGCCGATCGCCGCAAACACCTCCAGCGCGAGCAGCGCATACCAGGCGTTGGTGGCGGCGAACAGCCGCGTCGGTCCGGCCAGCGCGAGGGTCAGCGGCATCAGCAGGCATTGCGCCACCAGAATGCTTTCGATGAGGCGAGAGCGCAGCGCCGCGTAGCTCAGCAGGAATTGCACCAGGCACGCCACCAGCGCCGGATAGGCGCTGCTGGCGATGAATTCGATGGTGGCGGTGGGCAGCGGCAGGTCGCGCCACCAGACCCGCGTCGACAGCAGCGCCCAGCCGGCCAGCAGCGCACCGAAATACAAGAGCGGCACCTCGCGCCGGTTCATCCGGTACAGCGCCAGCATGAAGGCGCCGACGATGAGCAGCGTGAGACTGGTCAGCTCGACCAGCGTGATGTTCCAGAACAGCCGCTCGGCGAAGGCCGGCTCGAGCTGCGACTGCGCCCCGATGGTCAGCGCCGACAGGCCGCCGGCGCGCTGGCGCGCGGCAACCCGCTGCAGCGCCGAGCCCACCAGGCGAAGGTCGAGCACGTTGCCCTGCGACTGCAGCAGCGCGGCCGGCAGGGTGACGAGGTGGGGGTGGTAGCACTGGCGGGTCAGCGGCTCCGTCATGCGCCCGCCGCTGTAGATGCGGTGGCCGTTGAGGAAGACCTCGACGTTGCTGCAAGCCCGCTCGATGTACAGCGCCAGCAGGTCGTCGCGTCCGGTGCCCGCGGGCGTATCGAACGTCGTGCGGTACCACACGCTGCCGTCGTGGCGCGGCCGCGTCTGCGCCCAGTCGTCGGGCAGCTGAACCGGCAGGGTCGGCACGCCCTCGGGGAATCGGTCGCTCGCGCTGTTGATTGACAGGGCCCGCGTGATGACCACGGGCGCGGCGGTCGCGGGCCCCGTGAGGCTCAGCGCCGCCAGCCAGGCGAGCAGCAAGGTCCAGAGGGCGCGGATGGACATGGCGCGCGATTGTGCAGTAAGCGACCGTCCCGGCTGCCGCCCGCGGCGCGCAGGCATTCCATTTGCCGGGCGGAATCCACGACAGCAGCGACAATGCGGCCTCGCCCGCACCACCCGACCAGCGCCTCGTGATCCTTCGCCACGCGTTCATCCCCCTGGACAACGACCGCCTCGCGCACCTGTGCGGCAGCATGGACCAGCACCTGCGCGACATCGAGGCCGCGCTGGACGTGAGCATCACGCGGCGCAACGAGTCGTTCAAGGTCGAGGGCGCCAAGCCGCAGGCGGAGAAGGCCGTTGCGCTGCTGCAGACCATGTATGACCGCGCGCGCCATCCGATCGCACCGGAGACCTTTCAGCTCGCGCTCGCCGAAGCGAGCCATCCGGCAGTGCCGGCGCGTGCCCGCGCCGGCGAGCCGGAGTCCGACGAGATCGCGCTGCGCACCCGCCGCGCCGACCTGGCCGGCCGCACGCCGAACCAGCACACCTACCTGCGCAACATCCTCGAGCACGACATCACCTTCGGCATCGGCCCGGCCGGCACCGGCAAGACCTTCCTCGCCGTGGCCTGCGCGGTCGACGCCTTGGAGCGCAGCGCCGTGCAGCGGATCATCCTCACGCGTCCGGCAGTCGAAGCCGGCGAGCGCCTCGGCTTCCTGCCGGGCGACCTGGCGCAGAAGGTCGATCCGTACCTGCGGCCGCTGTACGACGCGCTGTACGACCTGATGGGCTTCGACAAGGTCGGCAAGGCGTTCGAGAAGGGCAGCATCGAGGTCGCGCCGCTCGCGTTCATGCGCGGACGCACGCTGAACCATGCGTTCGTCATCCTCGACGAGGCGCAGAACACCACGCCGGAGCAGATGAAGATGTTCCTCACCCGCATCGGCTTCGGGAGCAAGTGCGTCGTCACCGGCGACGTCAGCCAGATCGACCTCCCGCGCGGCACGGACAGCGGGTTGATCGACGCCGAGCGGGTGCTGCGCCGCGTGCGCGGCATCGCGACGACGCACTTCACGTCAGCCGACGTGGTGCGCCATCCGCTGGTGGCCCGCATCGTCGAGGCCTACGACGCGGCACGCTCCGACGCCACGTGACGATGGCTCGTCCGCCGCTCGCGCTGTCGCTTCAGTTCGCCGATCCCGCGCACCGAGCGGCGCTGCCGCGGCACCGCGTGGCGCGCTGGATCCGCGCGGCGCTGGAGCGGCCGGCCGAGATCACGGTGCGCATCGTCGATGCGCAAGAGGGGCGCGCGCTGAACCGCGATTACCGCGGCCGCGACTACGCCACCAACGTGCTCACCTTCGACTACAGCCGCGAGCCGGTCGTGTCAGCCGACCTGATCCTGTGCGCGCCGGTGGTGGCCGAAGAGGCACGCCGGCAGAGGCTGGACCTGGAGGCGCACTACGCCCACCTGCTGGTGCACGGAGCGCTGCACGCCCAGGGCTACGACCACGAGGCCGATGCCGATGCCCAGGTGATGGAGGCGCGCGAGAGCGAGATCGTCATGGCGCTGGGCTACGCCGATCCGTACCGGCGCCGGCGCTGATCCGGCGCGGCCACAGCACCGAGGCGATCGCCGCGCCCATCAGCACGATGGCCGCGCCGTCCTGCCAGTGCAGCGACTCGCCGAGCCACCAGGCGCCCGACAGCGCCCCGAGCACCGGGATCATCATCACCGACAACGACGAGGCGGCCGGCGGCAGCGTGCGCGCCAGCACCAGCCAGACAGGCTGCGAGAAGCCGAACACCAGCAGCGCGTTGTAGCCCACGGAGAACCAGATCGCGGGCGGCGGCGCGTGCCATCGATCGCGTTCGATGATCGCCGCGAGCAGCGTGACGACGACGGTGGTGATCACCGTCATCCACCAGCTCAACGCGATGGTGGACGCCGCGAGGTGCGTGCGGCGCATCTGCTGCGTGCCCAGCCCCCAGGCCGCCGCGGCCACGAGCATGCCGAAGGCACCCCACGGGCGGCCGGCGATCTGCGCGAGCTCGTGCCACAGCAGCAGCGCGACGCCGACGGCCGCGGCCGCGATCCCGATCCGCTGGCGGGCCGTGAGGCGCTCGCCGAACAGCGCACGGCCCCACACGGCGCTGAAGATCGGCATCGTGTAGCCGAGGATCGCGGCGCGGCCGGACGACAGCGCCTGCACCGCGAGGATCGACACCGTGTGCCAGACCAGCATGTTGGTCAGCGTGAGCTTGGCCACCTCGGGCCAGTCACGGTGCGGGATGCGCAAGTCGGCCTTCATCCAGCGCGTCACGGCGAACAGCACCGGCAGGCCGAGCCACATCGAGAGCGAGCGAAAGGTGAGCGGCGGGAATCCCGTCACGCCGAGCTTCATCACGGGCCAGTTGAGCCCCCAGGTCAACGTGAGCAGCACCAGCAGCAGCGACTGGCGGGGCGTCAGGCTCAATGCGAGGTACCGATGTAGCGCTTGCGCCAGAAGAAGACGCTGAGGCCGAGACCCAGCACGAGCATCACGCCGAAGATGATCCAGAAGCCGCGTGCGCTGTGGATCAACGGCAGGCCTTCGAAATTCATGCCGAAGAAGCCGGTCACCAGGTTCAGCGGCAGGAAGATCGCGGTCAGCACGGTCAGCGTGCGCATGATGGCGTTGGTGCGGTTGCTCTGCGCTGCGAAGTACATCTGCACCGCTGCCTCGGCCGACGATTCGAGCCGGCGCACGTGCGTGAGCACGCGTTCGATGTGCTCGAGCACGTCCTTGGAGCGCACCCGCACGAGCTCGCGCTCACGACGCGCGGCGGCGTCCGGCGGCTCGGGCCACTCGTCGAGGGCGTCGATCCACTCGACGATGGCGGCGCGCTGGTCCTCGCAGGTGTCCTCCAGCACATGCAGCGTGTTGCGCGAGTCGAGCAAGACCTGCCAGGTCTCCAGGCGGCTGCGCGCGCCGAAGAGCTCTTGCTGCAGGTAGCCGAGCTGGCGCGTCAGCAGGCGACGCAGCGCGAGGTAGCTGTCGACCATGTGGTTGACCATGCGCAGCATCAGGTCGGCCGGACTGGCGGGAAGCCTGCCCCCGCGTTGCTCGCTGACCTGCGACTGCGTCTTGAGTCGCTGCACGAAGAACTCGAACACCTGGCATTCGGTCGGATGCACGCTGAGCAGCAGGCGATCGAACAGCGCGAAGCCGACCGGGCTGGTGTCGATGGAGGCCAGCGCTCGCCGTGCGCTGGCGAGCGTGCCGTGGCTCTCGTCCACGAACATCTCTGCGCTGCCGCCGCCCGCGGCCAGTCGGCGGAACACCAGGATGTCGTACCAGGAGGTGTAGTCGTAGTGCGAAGGAAGCTGGTTGTTGAGCAGGTCGGCCACGTGCGGCTCGAACAGCTGGCCGCCGGTCCACGACTGCAGCGCCGACTGGAGGCGCGAGATCTGGACCTCGAACTCGCGGCGAGCCGTGCCCATCCACAGGTAGCCGCCGGCGGGCAGGCGCTCGGGCAGCGTGTCGAGCTCGATGAACTGGTCGCCGTGGACGTGAAAGATGCGCATCGGCGCGGCTTCAGGCGCGGGCCAGACGCGCCGCGTCGAGCGCGAAGTAGCTCAGCACGCCGTCAGCCCCGGCCCGCTTGAAGGCGAGCAGGCTTTCCATCATCACCGCATCGTGATCGAGCCAACCGTTGGCCGCGGCGGCCTTCAGCATCGCGTATTCGCCGCTCACCTGGTAGGCGAACGTGGGCAGGCGGAATTCGTCCTTCACGCGGCGCACGATGTCGAGGTAGGGCATGCCGGGCTTGACCATCACCATGTCGGCGCCTTCGGCGATGTCGAGCGCCACTTCGCGCAGCGCCTCGTCGCTGTTGGCCGGGTCCATCTGGTAGACCTTCTTGTTGCTCTTGCCCAGGTTCCTGGCCGATCCCACCGCGTCGCGGAACGGGCCGTAGAACGCGCTCGCGTACTTGGCGCTGTAGGCCATGATCCTGGTGTGAATGAGCCCGCGCGCTTCGAGCGACTGTCGGATGGCGCCGATGCGGCCGTCCATCATGTCGCTCGGGGCGACGATGTCGACGCCGGCCTCGGCCTGCACCAGCGCCTGCTGCTTGAGCACCTCGACCGTCTCGTCGTTGACGATGTAGCCGCTCGCATCGAGCAGGCCGTCCTGGCCGTGGCTGGTGAACGGATCGAGGGCCACGTCGGTCATCAGGCCGAGCTCGGGAAAGCGTTTTTTCAGCTCACGCACGACGGTCGGCACCAGGCCTTCGGGGTTCAGCGCCTCGCGGCCGTCCTCGGTCTTCAGCGCCGTGTCGATCACGGGAAACAGTGCCATCGCCGGCACGCCCAGCGACAGGCATTGCTCGGCTACCGGCAGCAGGCGGTCCACGCTGAGGCGCTGCACGCCGGGCATGGAGGCCACGTCCTGCGTGTGTCCGTGCCCGGCGAGCACGAACACCGGCAGGATCAGATCGGAGGGATGCAGTCGGTGCTCGCGCACCATCGCGCGGCTGAATTCATCGCGGCGCAATCGGCGTGGACGGCTGGTCGGAAACGGGGGGAGGATGGACACGTGGAGGTGCTTTCCGAAGATCGCACAAGCACGGCCGGCAGCCTTGTACCGAGGGGGAAAACTTCGCGTTATTCCGGTGTCGGCGGCGTTTCGGAAGCGATGTGCATCTGCTAAAGTAAGCGGTGAATGATAGCCGCAAGGCTTTCGTTCCCTGCTTTTCCTCCCTGAGCAGGTGCCTTACCGTGATGACAGCGTTAAGGCTTTTGAGCCCTGACCATGCGTCAGGGCTTTTTCTTTGCGCACCGCCGCATCAGCGATCAGACACCCGACGGATAGGTCTCGGGTTCTTCCGTGTGCTGGGAGATGGCGTCGGCATCCAGCGGCTGCAACGCATGGGTCGTGTCCAGGTGCACCAGCGCATCGAACTGCCGCGACACCGACGCGCCGAAGTAGTGGCTCCATCGCTCGGTGTCCGGCCGGTAGATCACGCCGATGGCACGCTGCAGGCGCTCCCGCGACAGCGCATGCTGCAGCGCATCGCTGCCCTCGCGCAGCGCAAGCACGAAGCGGTCGAGGCCGCTGTCGTGCAGCAGGCCTTCGATGCTGTCGGGCCGCGACGGCACGATGGGCTTGAACTCCACCGGCATGTCCCAATCCGTGGCCGCGGCCACCAATCCGGTGTGCGTCGTGAAGCCCAGCAGGAAGCTCTCGTTCGGCCGTGTCTGCGACTCGCGCACGAGCTGGCCGAGGTTCCACTGCCCGCGCCGCGCCGACTCGGTGGCCCGGGCATCGCCGAGATGAGAGTTGTGCGCCCACACCACGATTCGCGCCGGACGCCCGCGCTGCGCCGTCAGGTGGCGGTCCAGCGCATGGAGGGTGTCGGCCATGTGCTGATCGCGCAGGTTCCACGAGTCGCTGCGGCCGCTGAACATGGTGCGGTAGTACGCCTCGGCGTTGCGGACGACGAGTGCGTTCTGCTGCGCGTAGAACAGCTCGTCGGTGGCGGCCGCGCCATCGTGCCTCAGGCGGCTGCTGTCGCCGCACAGGTCGCGAAGCTGGAGCAGCACCTCGCGCTCGCAGTCCTCGCGCAGGCCGAAGTGCACGGCGTGGCCATACGCCTGCGGATCCTGGGCGACTTCGTCGAAGCAGGCATAACGGGCGCGCGCTCGCCGCGCCGCCTCGGGGTCGGTGCGGTCCAGGTAGAGCAGCACCGCGTTCATCGACTCGCGCAGGCTGTAGAGATCCAGGCCGAAGAAGCCGACCTGCGCCGATTCTTCCGGCACGCTGCAGTTGCGCTGGCGCAGCCACTCGATCCAGTCGCTAACCTCGGTGTTGCGCCACATCCAGCGAGGGAACCGCTCGAAGCCCCGCAGTGCGCTCTCGGCCGAACTGTCGTCGTCGCTGCCTTGCGCGTAGCGGCTGACGCGCAGCGCGGCGGGCCAGTCGGCCTCGACCGCGACGGCGTCGAACCCCTTGTCGACGATCAGCCGCCGGGTCAACTCGGCGCGCAGCCGATAGAACTCGTGAGTGCCATGCGTGGCCTCGCCCAGCAGCACCAGCCGCGACGGACCCACCAGCCGCACCAGCATGTCGACGTCGCCCAGATCCGTCAGGAGCTGTGCTTCGTCGCGAACGAGTTCGAGGATGCGTGTCTGCGCCGTCACTCGGAACGAGAGGCAATCTGCATGCCGGCCGACGGCCGGGTACGCTGTTTGCGGCAGCGCCGCAACAACCGATGCTGCATCGCCATAATCGCGCGATGCCCTGGATCAAAGCCTTCCACATCGTCTTCGTCGCCAGCTGGTTCGCCGGCCTTTTCTACCTCCCGCGCATCTTCGTCAACCTCGCGATGGTGCCGGCCGACAGCCATGCCGAGCGCGAACGCCTGCTGATGATGGCGCGCAAGCTCTACCGCTTCGCCAGCATGCTGATGGTGCCGGCAGTGGGCCTGGGACTGTGGCTGTGGCTGGGCTATTTCCGCGACACCGGCGGATGGCTGCATGCCAAGCTGCTCCTCGTCGTGCTTGCCATCGGCTATCACCATGCGTGCCGGTCACTGCTGCGCAAGTTCGAGCAGTTCGCGAACCAGCGCAGCGAGCGCTGGTTCCGCGTCTTCAACGAAGTCTCGGTGCTGCTGTTCGCCGCCATCGTCGTGCTGGTCGTCGTCAAGCCGTTCTGACCCGCCGCCCAGCGCATGGCCAGCCACCGCAGCTCCGCCGCGCCGCTGGCCGGCATCTATGCGGCGCTGATCGTCTACGCCAGCCTCTACCCGTTCACCGGGTGGCGCATGCCGGGTCCGTCGATATGGGCCTTCCTGCTCCGCCCGTGGTGGCAGTGGTGGACCTCGTTCGACCTCATCTCCAACCTCGTCGGCTACCTTCCGCTGGGCGCCCTGGTGTTCGGCGCGTGCGTGCGCTCGGGCTGGTCGCCCGGACGCTCGGTCGCGGTCGCGGTCGCGGCCGGCAGCGGCCTCTCGTTCACCATGGAGCTGCTGCAGAACTTCCTGCCCCACCGCGTGTCGTCCAACGTCGATCTGGCACTCAACACGGTCGGTGCCGCGGCCGGCGCCGCGCTGGCGCTGAGCGTCCACCTGCTCGGCGGCGTCGAGCGCTGGCAGGCGGTGCGCGAGCGCTGGTTCATCGATCACAGCGCGGGCGGTCTCGCGCTGCTCGTGCTGTGGCCCATCGGCCAGCTCTTCCCCGGGCCGGTCCCGTTCGGCGGCGGTCAGGTCTGGCCGCGGCTGCGCGACACCTTGTCCGGATGGCTCGAGGACAGCGCGGTCGCCCCGTGGGTCGAACCCTGGCTGGTGCCCGACGACAGCGCGGGCGCCGCCCTGTCCTCGGGCAGCGAATTCATCGCCATCGCGCTCGGCCTGCTGGCACCTTGCCTGGTCGCCTACGCGATTTCGCGACCCGGCTGGCGTCGACTGGTGCTTGCTCTGGGTGCGACGGGGCTCGGGCTGGCGGCCATCACCTTGTCGACCGCGCTCAATTTCGGGCCGCAGCATTCGCTGGCGTGGCGCACGCCGGCGGCCGAAGCGGGTCTGCTGGCCGGGGTGACCCTGGCGCTGGCGCTGGCGTGGGTGCCGCGCCGCGCGGCGGCCGGGCTGGGGCTGATGGTGCTGGCTGCGCTGGTGGCGGTCATCGCGCAGGCGCCGGCGGACGCCTATTTCGCCGAGAGCCTGCAGGCGTGGGAGCAGGGACGCTTCATCCGCTTCCACGGCGCGGCACAGTGGGTCGGCTGGCTGTGGCCGTACGTGACCATGGCTTACCTGCTCGCCCGCATCGGCGCCAAGGAGTCGGGTTGACCGCGGGGTCCCTAAAATGCGCGGATGAGCAGTTACTACCAGCGGCACATCTTCTTCTGCCTCAATCAGCGGGACAACGGCGAAGACTCGTGCGCGCATCACAGCGCCCAGGCCGGTTTCGATCACTGCAAGAAGCGCATCAAGGCCGAAGGGCTCGCGGGACCTGGCGGCATCCGAGTCAACAAGGCCGGCTGCCTGGACCGCTGCGCCGGCGGGCCGGTTGCCGTCGTCTATCCCGAGGCCGTCTGGTACACCTATGTCGACGCGAACGACATCGACGAGATCGTCGACGCGCACCTGAAGAAGGGCGAGGTCGTCGATCGGCTGCTTCTGCCGCCCAACGTCGGCCGATGAATTCCCACACCGTCCGCGAGATGCTGGCCGGGCCTGCCGGCGCGATCGAATGTGCGTTGGATGCGCCGGCGGCGGCGCCCGCGGGCGTGGCCGTGATCTGCCATCCGCACCCGGTGCACGGCGGCACGATGGACAACAAGGTCGTCATCACGCTGGCGCGCGCATTCCTGCAGATCGGCTTTCGCACGGTGCGCTTCAACTTCCGCGGCGCGGGCGGCTCGCAAGGGCACTGGGACGAGGGGCGCGGCGAGGTCGACGATGCGCTGGCGGTGATTGCCGCCCAGCGCGAGGCCGATGCGCCGTTCATGCTCGCCGGCTTCTCGTTCGGCGCCTACGTGGCCGCGGCAGCGGCCAAGCGCCTGGCCGAGGGCGACAAGCCGCAGCGCATGGTGCTGGTCGGACCCTCCACGCAGAAGCAGGCGATGGAAACGGTGCCCGCCGACACCATCGTCGTGCACGGCGAGTCCGACGAAGTCGTGCCGCTGTCGGCCACCCTCGACTGGGCGCGCCCGCAATCGCTGCCCGTCATCGTGCTGCCCGGTGTCGGGCACTTCTTCCACGGGCAGTTGTCGCTGCTCAAGAACCTGGTCGTGCAGCAACTGCAGCGGCCGATAGCCTGAACCCTTCGCGACGAAGCGGCTCAGACGCCTCGCTCTGTCCTCACTCCGGATCCCGATGAAATCATTCCTTTCCCTTCTTGCCTCGCTGGCCCTTGCCGGCGCCGCCTTCGCGCAGACCCCGCAGCCGCCGGAGGTCGCGGCCAAGAGCTATCTGCTCGTCGACCTCACGAGCAACCAGCCGCTCGCCGAGCGCGAAGCGGACGCGCCGGCCGATCCTGCGTCGCTCACCAAGCTGATGACGGCCTACATCGTCTTCAACGCGATCAAGGAGAAGCGCCTCACGCTCGAGCAGACGGTGGCGGTGTCCAAGCGCGCCTGGGAGGAGCGCAAGGGTGGCGGATCGCTGATGTTCATCGACACGACGATGCAGCCCAAGGTCGAGGAACTGCTGCGCGGCATGATCGTGCAAAGCGGCAACGACGCCTCGGTCGCGCTGGCCGAGGCGGTGGGCGGCACGCTCGACCAGTTCGTCGCGATGATGAACCGCCAGGCCCAGGCCTGGGGGCTGAAGAACACGACATTCAAGAATGTCACCGGTGTCACCGAGGCGGGCCACAAGAGCACGGCGCGCGACCTGGCGGTCATCGCCGGCCACATCATTCGCGACCACCCCGACTTCTACACGCTGTATTCGATCAAGGACTACAAGTACAACAACATCGCGCAGCCCAACCGGAACTTGCTGCTGCGCCGCGATCCGACAGTCGACGGCATGAAGACCGGCTACACCGAAGCCGCCGGCTACTGCCTCATCGCAAGCGCCCAGCGCGACTTTCCCAACGGCAAGCGCCGGCTGCTGAGCGTGGTGCTCAACACCACGTCGATGGAGGCGCGCGCCAACGAGAGCCAGAAGCTGCTGAACTGGGGCTTCCAGGCCTTCGATGCGATCCGCCTGTTCGACACCAGCAAGCCGATGGTGACGGTGCCGGTGTGGAAGGCCTCCGCGAAGGAGGCCAAGCTCGGTCCTGCAGAAGCGATGTACGTCAGCGTGCCGCGCGGCGAGGGCGGCAACCTGAAGACGAACCTGGAGCGCACCGATCCGCTGGTCGCCCCGCTGGGCAAGGGCCAGCGCGTGGGCACCGTGCGTGTGACCACTGCTTCGGGCACGAAGGTTGCCGAGGTGCCGCTGGTGGTGATGGAGCCCGTCGAGCAGGCCGGCATCTTCGGCCGCGCCTGGGACTCCCTGCGGCTGTGGATCAAGTAAGCTCGCCCATCGGCCCTGCCGCCCAACCCGGAGTCATGGAGGCGCGATGCAGACCATCCCCGACATCCTGTGCTACCTGAACGGCGAATACACCTCGCTCGCCCAGGCGAAAGTGCCGGTTCTGGACCGCGGTTTCATCTTCGGTGACGGCGTTTACGACGTCGTCCCGGTGTACGGCCGCAAGCTGTTCCGATTCGACGAGCACCTGGCCCGCCTGACGCGCAGCCTCGGGAAGGTCCGTATCGCCAACCCGCACACGCGTGCCGAGTGGCTGGAGCGCTGCCGCAAGCTGATGGCGGCGCAGCCGGCCGAGGACCAGGTCGTCTACGTGCAGGTCACCCGCGGCGTGGCGTTGCGCGATCACGTGATGCCCGCCGACATCGAGCCGACGGTGTTCATGATGGCCACGCCCATGAAGCACCCGACGCCCGAGCAGCGCCACCAGGGCGTGGCCTGCGTGACCGCGCGCGACTTCCGCTGGGAGCGGGCCGACATCAAGTCCATCTCGCTGCTGGGCAACGTGCTGGCGCGCCAGATATCCGCGGATCGCGGTGCCTACGAGACCGTCATGTTCCGCGGCGGGTTCCTCACCGAGGCCTCGGCGAGCAACGTCTGGGTCGTGCACGAAGGCGCCGTGCTGGGCGCGCCCAAGAGCGAGCACGTGCTCGAAGGCATCCGCTATGACCTGATCCGCGAGCTGTGCGAGGAAGAGGGCATCGCCTACAACCTCCGCCCGATTCCGGAGGCGGAGGTGCTGGCGGCGGACGAACTGATGATCAGCTCGGCCACGAAGGAAATCCTTCCGGTGACCACACTCGATGGCGACCCCGTGGGCCACGGGGCCCTGCGCGGCAAGCCCGGTCCAGTGTATGCACGCCTGCACGAGGCCTACCAGCGAGCCAAGACGATCCAGTCCATCTGATTGAGATCGCGCCCGCGGGCCCCATCTGGTCCGGATGACGACGACGATGAAAGACATTCCCCCCGAGCAGTCGCTGATCGAGTACCCCTCGCGCTTCCCGATCAAGGTCATGGGGCTCAATGCCGACGGATTCGCCGAGGCCATCGCCCGGGTGGCGCAGGCCTTCGATCCCGGCTTCGATCCAGCCAGCATGGAGAGGCGACCGAGCCGGGGCAACACCTACCTGGGACTGACCATCACCATCACGGCCACCAGCCGCGAGCAGCTCGATGAGCTGTATCGCACGCTCAGCACGCACCCCATGGTGAAAGTCGTGCTGTGAAGCCCGCCGGGCCGCCCGTCGTCAAGCTGCTCGGCCGGGTCGACTACGCGGCGACGGTCGAGGCGATGCGCCGCTTCACGGAAAGCCGCGACGACGAGACGACCGACGAGATCTGGCTGTGCGAGCACGCGCCGGTCTACACGCAGGGCATCGCCGGCCGCCAGGAGCATGTACTGAACGCGCACGGCATCCCGGTGATCGCCACCAACCGCGGCGGCCAGGTCACGTTCCACGGCCCGGGCCAGGTCGTGGCCTACCCGCTCATCGATTTGAAGCGGCTGGGCATCTACGTGAAGGAATACGTCTACCGGCTCGAGCATTGCGTCATCAAGACGCTGGAAGCCGACGGTGTCACGGGCCACCGGGTGCCCGGTGCGCCGGGAATCTACGTGAGGCTGGACGATCCCTTCGGGCACGCGCCGGTCGATGCTCGTGCGCCGCGCGATCGCGAGGGCGTGCGTGCGGCGGTTGGGGATCCGTTCGCTGGGGTGGGGAAGATCGCCGCCCTCGGCATCAAGGTGACCCGCCACTGCACCTATCACGGCGTCGCCCTCAACGTCGCGATGGATCTGCAACCCTTCACATGGATCAATCCGTGCGGCTACGAAGGGCTGAAAACGGTCGACCTCGCTACACTCGGGGTTTCCACGGAGTGGGCCACGGTGGCCCGGCGGCTTGGCGACAGGCTGGCCTCGCACCTGGGCCCTTGAGTCGGATGTCGCCCGGACATGTCCCCGGCTCGCCCTCAGCAGCAGAAAGCCAGCCGATGTCGACCGACAACGTGACCCACCAGGCCCAGGACGCCGCCAGCTACGACGCCACCGCCAAGCAGAAGGCCCAGGCGAAGACGGCGCGAATCCCGATCAAGGTCGTGGCCGCCGAGACGCTGAAGAAGCCCGACTGGATCCGCGTGCGTGCCGGCTCGCCGACCACCCGCTTCTACGAGATCAAGCAGATCCTGCGCGAGCACAAGCTGCACACGGTCTGCGAGGAAGCGTCGTGTCCGAACATCGGCGAATGCTTTGGCAAGGGCACGGCCACCTTCATGATCATGGGCGACAAGTGCACCCGCCGCTGCCCGTTCTGCGACGTGGGCCACGGCCGGCCCGATCCGCTGGATGCGGACGAGCCGCTCAACCTCGCCCGGACGATCGCGGCGCTGAAGCTCAAGTACGTCGTCATCACGAGCGTCGACCGCGATGACTTGCGCGATGGCGGCGCCGGGCACTTCGTCGAGTGCATCCGCCGGGTGCGCGAGCTGTCGCCCGCCACGCGCATCGAGATCCTGACGCCCGACTTCCGCGGCCGAATGGACCGCGCGCTCGACATCCTGAAGGCCGCCCCGCCCGACGTGATGAACCACAACCTCGAGACCATCCCCCGCCTGTACAAGGAGGCGCGGCCGGGCTCGGACTACATGTTCTCGCTCAACCTGCTGAAACGCTTCAAGGAGTTCGCGCCCGGGGTGCCGACCAAGAGCGGCCTGATGGTCGGACTGGGCGAAACGGACGAGGAGATCCTGCAGGTGATGCGCGACATGCGCGAGCACGGCATCGACATGCTCACCATCGGCCAATACCTGGCGCCCAGCGGTCACCATCTGCCCGTGCGCCGCTACGTGCATCCGGACACCTTCAGGATGTTCGAGCGCGAAGCCGAGACGATGGGCTTCAGTCACGCCGCCGTGGGCGCCCTGGTGCGCTCGAGCTACCACGCCGACCAGCAGGCACATGCGGCGGGCGTGGCGGATGCCGTGAACTGAGCGCCAGCCAGGCCGGGACTCCCGTCGCAGCGGACACGCTGAGCTGCGGGAATTGCCGGCGCCCGATGCGGCGCCTGACGCTCGACGGCCATTACGGCCAGCGTGTCGAGATCGACCTGTGCGCGCCTTGCCACCTGGTGTGGTTCGACACCGTCGAGTCGGTGCGGCTCACCGGCACGGGCCTGCTGGCGCTGCTGGGTGAGATGACAGAGGCTCAGCGGCAAGCGCATCACGTGCTCGACCCGGATGCACGCTGCCCCCGATGCGCCGGCGCATTGAAGCCGATCCACAACCGCTCGCGCTGGGGCCCCACGCTGCAACTCGAATGCCGGAGGCGGCACGGCGCTTATCAGACCTTCGCGCAGTTCCTCTCCGAGAAGGGACTGGTGCGCCCGCTGTCGTCGGCCGATCGGGCCGCACTGACACGGCGCGGGAGCTTGCATTGCCTGAACTGTGGGGCGGCCGTGGGGCCGTCGGATGCGCGCTGCACCTATTGCGATGCCTCGCCCGGAATGGTCGACGTCGCGCGCCTGGCCGCCGCCCTCGACCCCGAAGGCGCGACCGAAGGCCATGCAGTGCACGGCGTGGCGGCCCGCCATGTCGCGCTCGAATGCCTGGCGTGCGGCGCGCCGCTGCCGCCGGGCGTGTCGGCGCAGTGCGAGCAATGCGGTGCGACCCTGGCGGTGGCCCAGCTGAGCCAGGCGCATCGGGCGGTCAGCGCGCTCGAGGACGCGCTGCGCTCGCATGCGCGTTCGCCGGCACCGCATGTCCGCGCGCGTCGCCTGCTGCAGCTGGAAGGCGATGTATCGCGCAGGCGCGAGTTCGCGCGGCAGATGCAAGCCGAGGCCGACGCGGTGGACGAATCCGGCGGCGGAGCGTTCTGGGACGACCTGCGCGAGCGGCCGTGGACGGTGGCTGCCGCGGCGGCGCTGCTGCTGTTCGTCTGGTGGCTGTTCTACGCCTGAGCGCTCAGGCCTCGGCCAGCAGCTTCTCCACCAGCTCGTGCAGCTTGGCGAAATCGGGCTCGCCGACGAAGCGCTTGACGATCTCGCCGCGCTTGTTGATCAGCACGCTGGTGGGCGTGAGCTTCACGTCGCCGAAGCTTTTGGCGATGTGGCCGGTGTTGTCTATGGCGACGCCGAACGGCAGCTTGCGCGTCTCGGCGAAATTGATCACGTACGCGGGCGGGTCGTAGCTCATCGCCACCGCCACCGTCTCGTAGCCGCGCGCCTTGTACTTCTCGTGCGTCGACGCGATCTGCGGCATCTCGTGCACGCATGTCGTGCAGCTGGTGGCCCAGAAGTTCACCAGCACCACCTTGCCGATCAGCTGGGTGGTGCCGGATGTCGTGCCGTCGAGCAGCGTATACGTGACGGCAGGCGCGGTCTCGCGGCCGGCGACACTTTGAAACGTGAGGTAGGCGCCGACACCGATTGCCAAGACGGTGAGGGCGGAAGCAACATGGCGGGCAAATTTCATCGCAGGGGTCCCATGCAACGTCGGGAGTTTACGGCAGGGGTGTTGGCTTCGGCAGGGCTGTGGCTGTGCGCCGGCTCGGCGAATGCGTTGAGCGAAAGCGAGGCGGCGACCGGAATCCGGGTCGCACTGGAGAAGGGCGCCGTCGCGGCGGTGCAGCTGCTCGGCCGAACCGACGGCTTCCTTCGCAACGACAAGGTGCGCATCCCGCTGCCCGGCTATCTGAACGACGCGGCCAGGTTCCTGCGCGCGGCCGGCCAGCAGCGGCGCATCGACGAGCTCGAGACGGCGATGAACCGCGCCGCCGAGGCGGCTGTGCCCGAGGCCAAGTCGCTGCTGGTAACGGCGGTCAAGTCGATGAGCGTGGAGGATGCGCGCCAAATCCTCACCGGCGGCGAGGACGCGGCGACGCAGTTCTTCGCCCGCAAGACCCGAGAACCGCTGGCAGTGCGATTCCTGCCCATCGTCACGCGTGCCACGCAGAAGGTTGCGCTGGCGGACAAGTACAACGCCGTCGCGGGCAGGGCGGCCGCGCTCGGGCTGATCCGCGAGCAGGATGCCAACGTGCAGCAGTACGTCACCGGCAAGGCGCTCGATGGCCTGTTTGTCGTCATTGCGGAGGAGGAGCGCAAGATTCGCCAGGATCCGGTCGGCACCGGCAGCGCCATCCTGAAACGGGTGTTCGGCGCGATCCGGTAGGACACGCATCCAAGGCCGGCGACCGCGCGTACTTCGCCCATGCACTTGAAGAACCCGCCGCACGT
The DNA here is from genome assembly GCF_029855045.1 of Piscinibacter sp. XHJ-5. Classification (GTDB taxonomy): domain Bacteria; phylum Pseudomonadota; class Gammaproteobacteria; order Burkholderiales; family Burkholderiaceae_C; genus Albitalea. The sequence continues at coordinate 6,167,673 of NZ_CP123228.1, read as the reverse complement.
CAACGCCCGTTTCGCCGAGACCGCGACGCTGGGCGGGCACATCGGGTTGCGGCCTGTCGCGCTGCCCGCTCGCCCCGCCAGGGTGCTGGTGTTGTTCGGCGCCGACTGGGACGGTCGGTTGCTGCCGCGCTACGCGCGCAGCGGCCGCTACCGCTTCCACGAGCACGGCTTCGATCTTTTCCGCTTTCCGAGCAACGCCCGGCTGATGTGGTTCGACCTGTGGCGCTTCGTCGACCGCATGGTCGAGCGCTACCGCGGCCGCATCGACGCCGTGTTCAGCTCCAACGAGCAGTTCGGCGCGCTGGCCGCCGCGCTGGTCGCGCAGCGCCTGGGGCTGCCCGGCGCCGACCCGGCCTGCCTGCTGCGGGCCCAGCACAAGTACGAGGCGCGCGTGCGGCTGCGGGAGATCGCGCCCGAGCTGTGTCCCGACTTCGAACTCATCCCGTACACGATCACGCCCGAGGATGCGCGGCGCCTGCGCTACCCGCTGTTCGTCAAGCCGGTGAAGGCGACGTTCTCCGTGCTCGCGCGGCGCTGCGACACGCCTGCCGACTTGATCGAGCACCTGCGCTTCCATCCCTGGGAAAAGCACATCATCAGCCGGCTGATCGAGCCGCACAACCAGGCTCTGAAGCGCTTCCCGCAGTTTCGCGTCAGCTCGCGCCACCTGCTGGTCGAGGAGCTGCTCGAGGGGCGCCAGATCAACGTGGACGGCTACGTGCATGGCGGCCGCATCCACCTCCTGGGCATGGCCGACGAGCTCATGTATCCCGGCACCATGGCGTTTGCGCGCTTTGCCTCGCCGGCCACGGTCGATGCGGCGCTGCATGCTCGCCTGCTTGGCGCCACCGAGCGCGTGCTGCGCGGCTTCGGCCTGGTGCACGGCTTCTTCAATCTCGAGTTCTTCGTCGCCGCCGACGGCTGCCTCAAGCTCATCGAGATCAATCCGCGCCTGGCGGCGCAGCTGGCCCAGGTGCACGACTGGGTCCACGGCGTGGACACCTACGAGCTTGGCTTCGCGATGGCGCTGAACCGGCCGCTACCGGCCGCGCAACCCCCGCGCTTCGGCGCGGCGGCGAGCTTCGTGTGGCGAAGCTTCGACGGCACATCCTGCCCGCGCATGCCTTCCCGCGACGATCTCCATTGGCTGGCCCGCGAGCTGCCGCTGGCCCGGCTGGAGCTGTACCCCAAGCGAGGTGCATCGCTGCAGCGGGAGATCAAGTGGCTGGGGTCGCACCGTTGGGCGGTGCTCAACATGCCCGGCCGCGACGAGGCCGATCTACGGACGCGCTACGAGCGCGTCTGCGCCCGTTTCGGCTGGCCGTCGTCCTACTGAGATCAAAGCGCCCGCGACAGCTCGAACATCAGCACCGAAGGCAGCGCCGATTCGATCGCATCGCGTCCCACGCGTCCCATCGGCGCCCCGTCGAAGCCGGACATTGCGAACGACGAGCCTTCCTCGATGATTTCGATGAACGGGAACTCGGGCAGCTCGGAGCCGATCTGGCTGCGCAGCTGGCGCAGCTTCTCGCCGTTGAGGATGCCTTCGACGATGATCGCGTGCGGCAGACCCTCGCGGCAGAAGTCCTTCGCCTCGTCCACCGACGCCACCAGGTCGATGATGAGCCCCATGTGCCGGATCGAGTCGCGCAGGCGCACCCGCATCTCGCGGCGTGATGCGATCACGAGCACATGACTGCCGGCGAGCGAAGTGGAGTTGCTCGACAGGCCGAAGCCCTGGTCGAGCTCGATCGTGCTCATGCCTTCCATCGAGTCGTCGGCGGTGCGCGGGAATTCGATCACCAGCCGCACTTGGCCTTGGCCTACCGTGCGGGTGAGCGGCAGGCCCATCGTCCACGCGGTCTGCTCGATGAGCCGCCACACCAGGGAATCCAGCTGAGGCTCGGCGGTCGCCACGAACGCCGGCTCGTCGGCCGGTCGGTAGGCGAAGTGGCAGTTCAGCCGAGCATGGGCCGGCCAGGCCTTCAGGTCCACCGCGAAGGCGATCTCTGAACGTGCATGCAACAGGCTCCAGTCGAGCACGCTGTTGAGCAGGCTGAACAGCAGCGAGGCGTCGACGATCACGTCGGCAGGCTTCAGCGCGGGTTTGAGCGTGATGCCGCGCGCCTCGGTTTCGCGGGCGCGGTGGCGCAGCACGGTCTTCAGGGTGTCGGCCAGCGTGAGCCGCTCGTGCGACTGGCGCAGGCGCGCAGAAGCAAATCGCGTGAGCTGCTGAGCGAGCATGCTGGCGCGCCGTGCGGCTTCGACCTCCTCGCGCAATGCGCGCAGGCCGGCCTTGTCGATGCGGCCGCTGCAGGTGAGCGCCTCGATGCGCTCGAGCGCCGACGTGAGCGGCAGCGCGATCTCGCTGCCCACCGTGCTGACCAGGTCGCGCCAACGTTCTCCATCGAAGTTGTCCGCAGCGGCGCCTTGACTTGCAGGCGTACCGCGCTTGATGTCCGACATGTCCATGTGTGTCCCTGTTCTGATGTCCACGCGACAACCGGCGTGGCGCGCGGGTCCGCACGATTTCGCGCCGCCGGTGGCACCAGCGGGGATGGACGCGGCCGCGTCACGGTGCGCAGTGTTGTCGCTGCGCTGGGCTTGTGCCACTGACGTTTGCGAAATCCCCCTGGGTGAGGGGGAAGGCCAGGCGGGGGGCGACGGCGCCAGCCGCGTGGCCTTGGAACATCCTGTTACCGAGCCAGCGCGAGCAGGGTCTCCAGGAGCGCTGCGGGCGCACTGATCATCGGCAGGTGGCCGGTCGCGATCTCGACGACATGCCAGCCCGGCTCGGCGCGCACGCGCTGGCGCATCAGCGCAATGGTGGCCAACGCCGGCGACGTGCAGTCGATGAAGCTGCGGGGCCAGCGTTGCACCCGTACAGGCTCGAACGGCAACCCGGCGTCGTAGACACCGCCGGGCTGCGGCGTCTGGCGCCGCTGCACCCAGGCGTGATCGTGGCCGCTCAGTCCGAACAGTGCCGGATCGGCGGGCGGTATGACGCCCGATTCGGCGATCGCCTGTCGGCGCTCTGCCTGCGTCTGCCGAGCATGCCCGCTGGACCAGCTCTCGCCGGGCAGGGGAACCACGGCGTCCAGGTACACCAGGCGCCCGAGCCGTGTCGCCTCGGGAAGGCGGTCGGCCACGCCGGTGACGACCATGCCGGCGTAGCTGTGCCCGACCAGGACGGCCTGATGCAGTTCCTCCGCTTCGATCACCGACAGCACGTCGGCGATGTGGGTGTCGAGCGTGATCAGCGGCGACAGCAGGTGACTGCGTTCGGCGACACCGGTGAGCGTCACCGCAAACGCGCGGTGGCCCGCCTGCCACAGGCCGGGGATCACACGCTTCCAGCACCAGGCGCCTCCCCAGGCGCCGTGAACCAGCACGAAGTCCGCCATCAGATCACTCCTTGCGCACGCAGCGACAGGCGTTGCTCGTGGCCGATGCCGAACTCCTGCAGCACCTCGTCGGTGTGCTCGCCCAGCAGCGGCGGCGCGTGCCGATACTGCACCGGCGTGGCCGAGAGCTTCAGTGGGCTGGCGACCAGCGGCACCGCGCCCGCGAGCGGATGAGGCACGTCGACGGTCATCCCGCGCGCGCGGACCTGTGGATCGGCGAACACGTCCGACAGCTCGTTGATCGCACCGCACGGCACGCGCGCGGCTTCGAGCGCCGCGAGCCATCGGGACTTGGTGCGCTGCCTCATCGTCTCGGCCAGCATCGGAACGAGCGTGGCGCGGTGACGCACCCGATCGGCATTGCGCGCGAAGCGCTCATCGGCCGCCAGCCCGGCGAGTCCGGCCACTTCGCAGAACTTCGCGAACTGCCCGTCGTTGCCGACGGCCAGGATGATGTGCCCGTCGGCAACCTCGAACACCTGGTACGGCACGATGTTCTGGTGCGCGTTGCCCATCCGCCGAGGCGCCTCGCCGGTCACGAGGTAGTTCGCGCCGAGGTTGGCGAGCATCGCGACCTGCGTGTCGAGCAGCGCCATGTCGATGGCCTGCCCCTGTCCGGTGGCGTCGCGGTGTCGCAGCGCTGCCAGGATGGCGACGGTCGCGTACATGCCGGTGAACAGGTCCGCGACTGCGACGCCGACCTTCTGCGGACCCCCTCCCGGCAAGTCGTCGCGCTCGCCCGTGACGCTCATCAACCCGCCCATCGCCTGCACGGCGTAGTCGTAGCCCGCGCGTTCCCGATACGGCCCCGTCTGGCCGAAGCCGGTGATCGAGCAATAGACCAGGCGAGGGTTCAGCGCGCACAGTGCCGCCGCGTCGAGCCCGTAGCGCGCCATGTCGCCGACCTTGAAGTTCTCGACGAACACGTCGCATCGCGTGGCCATGTCGCGAATCAGCGCCTGTCCGGCGGGCAGCGCGATATCGACCGTGATGGAGCGCTTGTTACGGTTGGTGCCAAGGTAGTACGCCGCTTCGGCGGTGTCAGCGCCGTCGCGGTCCTTCAGGAACGGCGGGCCCCAGCCGCGTGTGTCGTCTCCGCTGCGAGGCCGTTCTACCTTGACGACGTCGGCGCCGAGGTCGGCCAGCGTCTGCGTGCACCAGGGGCCCGCGAGCACGCGTGACAGGTCGAGCACCCGCACACCGGACAGGCTCTGACGCACAGTCGGGTCTTCGCGATCGGACATGAGCCGATTGTGGAGCAGCCAAGATAATCAGGCGATGATCCTGGACCCGAGATGGCGCAGCGGTGTCGCCGCATTCGTCTTGGCGGCCTGCACGCCTGCGCTCGACTGGCGCGAAGTCAGGCCGGTCGACAGCGAAGCCGTTGCGCTGTTCCCCTGCAAGCCGCAGCGTGCCTCGCGCGACGTGATGTTGGCCGGCGTCCGTGTGCGCATGCATCTCGCCTCGTGCACCGCCCAGGCGGTCACGTACGCCCTCGGCTATGCGCTGCTGGGCGATCCTGCCGACGTGAACACGGCGCTCAACGAGATGCGCAGCGCGTCGGCGGCCAACATCGGTGCGAAGACGGCGACCCGCAGCGCGTGGTCGGTGTCCGGCATGACGCCCAACCCGCTCGCGGAGAAGCTGACCATGCAAGGTCATGACGCACAGGGTGAGGCGGTGCGAGAGGAAGCTGCCTTCTTCGTCAAGGGCTTGCGCGTGTATCAGGCGACCATCGTCGGGCCCAAGCTCGACAAAGAGGCCGTCGATACCTTCTTCAGCGGCCTGAAGCTGAGCTCATGAGCCGGCCGATCGCTCTCGACCCGGCGGCAACCGCCTCGTCGTCGGTGCCCATGCGCACGGCGACGCTGATGTTCCTCAGCTTCGCCTTCGCATACTTCTTTTCGGCGCTGGTGCGTGGCGTCACGGCGACCCTGGCACCCGAATTCAGTGCCGAGCTCGACCTCAACGCCGGCGACCTCGGCTTGCTGGCAGGCGCCTATTTTTTCGGCTTCGCGTTCATGCAGCTGCCGCTCGGCGGCGCGCTCGACCGCTTTGGGCCGCGGCGCGTTCTCCTCGTGTTCATCGCCGTGGCGGTCCTCGGATGCGCGGCGTTTGCGTTGGCGCGCAGCTTCCTCGGCCTCACCGTCGCGCGTGCGCTCATCGGGGTCGGCGTCAGCGCCTGCCTCATGGCGCCGATGACGACCTTTCGGCGCAGCTTCGGGGCCACCGCACAGATGCGAGCGAACTCCTGGATGCTGATGACCGGCTCGCTCGGCATGGTCGCATCGACGCTCCCGGTGCAGTGGCTGCTGCCGCTCGTCGGCTGGCGCGCGCTCTTCTGGGCCCTTGCCTTGTTGTTCGCCGTGGCCATTGCCACCATCGCCTGGCTGGTGCCCTCGGACGCGCCGGCCCCGTCGTCCTCGCGCCGGTCGGACGGCGCACTGGCAGGCTATGGCGGGGTGTTCCGCCACCCGACTTTCCGGCGCTTCGCACCCATGGCCTTCTTTCAATACGGCGGCATGGTGGCGGTGCAGTCGCTCTGGGCCGGTCCATGGATGGTGCAGGTATGCGGCTTCACTGCGCAGCAGGCGGCCCGCGGGCTGTTCGGGATCAATGTCGCGATGCTGCTCAGTTTCATGAGCTGGGGCGTCGTCGTGCCGCGCCTCTATGCCCGCGGGTGGACGGCGCAGCGCCTCATTGCCCGCGGCACGCCGCTGTGTCTGGCGGTGCTGGCCACCGCCGTGCTGCTCGGCAGCGGCGCAACCGCGTGGGCATGGGGCGCGTTCTGCGTCAGCAGCACGGTGGTGTCGCTGTCCCAGCCGGCCGTCGCGCAGGCGTTTCCCACGGCACTGGCCGGGCGCGCGCTGTCGGCGTACAACCTGCTCATCTTCGTGGGGGTCTTCCTGCTGCAGTGGGGCATCGGGCTGGCGATCGACGGATTCAAGGCGCTCGGGTGGGGCATCGAGTCGTCGTTCCAGGGGGCTTTCGCGTTGTTGACACTGTGCTGCGTGGCGTCGTATGTGTGGTTTTTGCGTGGCGATGACCGCACCGCACCGGGGGCACCCTGAGCCGGGGCCCAAGCAACTGCCGATAATCGATCCACCATGCCGGGACTGCTGATCATCGCCCACGCGCCGCTGGCGTCATCGCTGAAAGCGGTGGCGAGCCACACCTTCCCGGAGTGCGGTCGCATGCTGGAAGCGCTCGACGTGTCCCCCGAGATGCAGGTCGAGGACATCGAGGCACAGGCGCGCGATCTTCTGGGACGTGTGCGCAATCCCGAGGCGCTCATCTTCACCGACGTTTTCGGCGCCACCCCCTGCAACGTCGCGCAGCGTCTGGCCAGCAGCGTGGAGGGCGCTCAGGTCAAGGTCATTGCCGGCGTGAACGTACCGATGCTGTGGCGTTCGCTGTGCTATGCGGATGACAGCCTCGACATGCTGGTGGCGCGGGCGATGGCCGGCGCCACGCAGGGAGTCATGCAGGTCGCGACCTCACGGCCGCAGAATCAGGCCTACAAACCAGGTGCCAATGATCAAAACCAGCATCACCATCAGCAATAAGCTTGGCCTGCATGCACGGGCTTCGGCCAAGCTCACCAAGCTGGCCACCGGTTTCAGGAGCGAAGTCTTCATGAGTCGAAACGGCCGCCGCGTCAACGCCAAGAGCATCATGGGCGTGATGATGCTGGCAGCGGGGCTCGGGTCCGAGATCGAGATCGAAACCGAGGGCGAGGACGAGCAGCTGGCGATGGACGCCATCACCCGTCTGATCAACGACAAGTTCGGCGAAGGCGAGTGAAGCGCCCACCTCGGTGTTCAGTCGCCGAGGAAGTGCTTGCGATAGCGCATCGGGAGATCCGCGATGCGCATCATCATCGGCAGGTCCGCGGTGTTGAAATCAGGATCCCACGCGGGCGGGCCCAGCACCTTTGCGCCGCAGCGGAGATAGCCCTTGATCAGCGCCGGTGCCTCGACCAGCAGATCGGTTTGCAGCTCCTCCACGGGCAGCGGCAACCGGGGGCGAACCTGCCACTCGATCGGCGCCAGGTGCGTCTTGCGCAACTGCTCCCAGAGACTTGCCGCCACGTGACCGCCGTCGCGCATGCTGACGCTGGCGCATCCGATCATCGTGTCGAGCTCGTTGCGCACCATGAACTCGGCCAGCGCTCCCCATAAGGCCAGGATCGCGCCGCCCGAGCGCCAAGCAGGGTGCACGCAGGATCGGCCGAGCTCCACCATCTTGCCGCGCAGCGGGCGCAATCGCGTCAGGTCGAATTCGGTGTCGCTGTACAGGCCGCCGACCCGCTTGGCGGCGGCGGGAGTCAGGACGCGGTAGGTGCCGATCACGGGGCCGGATTGGCCGTCTGCGGCGGCCGCGCGCACGAGGAGATGCTCGCAATACGGATCGAACATGTCGATGTCGTGACCGGCGGGCGAGCCCTGAGGCACCGACAGCCGCGCACCCATCTCATCGGCGAAAACCACGTACCTCAGCTGCTGGGCTTGCCGAACATCATCGTCGTTGCGAGCCCAAACCACTTCAAACCGAGCCTTGTCATTGCCGGCAAGGTCGAGGGACGCCGAGCGCGGGTGAAGTGACCTCCGTGGCGCGGGCGCGCGCAGGTCGGACAGCGGCATCGTCGGCAGAGGCAGTTCCCTCATCAGGTTCTCCATTGGTTCCGTGGATGCTGGAGCCGCAGGATGACGCGGTCGTGAACCAGGGGTGACCAGGGGATGACAGCGCCCATGACGCCGTGACAACCCGCAAGCCCCATGGCGTCTGGCACTGCTAGCATGGCTGCATGAGCATCCAGGTGTTCGGTTTGCCGGTCTCTCGCGGCGTCGCGATTGGCCGCGCCGTGCTCGTGGCATCGAGCCGCGTCGACGTCGCTCACTACTTCATCGACGACAGCAAGGTGGAGGACGAGATCTCTCGCCTGCGGGTCGCGCGCGACGCGGTCGCCGGCGAACTGATGGCGCTGAAGCGCGATCTGCCGCACGAAGCGCCGGCCGAGCTACCGGCCCTGCTTGACGTGCATCTGATGCTGTTGCACGACGAGGTGCTGACCGGCGCCACCAAGCAGTGGATCGTCGATCGGCACTACAACGCCGAATGGGCGCTCTCGGCGCAGTTCGAAGTGCTGGCGCGGCAGTTCGACGAAATGGAAGACGACTACCTGCGCGAGCGCAAGGCTGACCTGGAGCAGGTCGTCGAGCGGCTGCTGCGCGCCATGTCGCGCGGGCCTTCCTCGTCGTTCGCGCCGGCACCCGGGCCGGCTTCCGCCACGCGTGACTTCGGTGGCGAGGATCCACTCGTGCTGGTGGCCAACGACATCGCGCCGGCCGACATGCTGCAGTTCAAGCGCAGCGTATTCACCGGCTTCGTCACCGACGTGGGCGGTCGCACCTCGCACACCGCCATCGTCGCGCGCAGCCTGGACATCCCCGCGGTCGTCGGTGCGCGGGAGGCCAGCCGCATCATCCGTCAGGACGATTGGCTGGTGATCGATGGCGATGCCGGCATCGTCATCGTCAATCCTTCGCCGATCGTGCTGGAGGAATATCGGTTCCGTCAGCGGCAGAGCGAACTGGAGAGGGCGCGACTGTCCCGACTGCGCCATACGCCGGCCATCACGCTCGACGGCGAGCGGGTGGAGTTGCTGGCCAACATCGAGTTGCCGCAGGATGCGCCCGTCGCAGTGGAGGCAGGTGCAGTCGGCGTCGGACTCTTCCGCAGCGAGTTCCTCTTCATGAACCGCGACGGCGAGCTGCCGGGCGAGGACGAGCAGTTCGAGGCCTACCGGGCAGCGGTCGAGGCAATGAACGGCATGCCCGTCACGATCCGAACTGTCGACATCGGGGCCGACAAGCCGCTGGATCGCATGTCGGTCAACGAACTGCGGCATGAGCATGCGCTCAATCCGGCGCTCGGACTGCGTGCGATTCGCTGGAGCTTGTCGGAGCCCGCGATGTTCCGGCAACAGCTGCGCGCAGTGCTTCGCGCCAGCGCCTACGGGAAGGTCCGGCTGCTTGTTCCGATGGTCGCGCACGTCAGCGAGGCGCGACATACGTTGGAGGCGCTGGCGCGGGCGAAGCAGCAGCTCGCCGAAGCAGGCCGCGCCTATACCGACATCGAGGTCGGCGCGATGGTGGAAGTGCCGGCGGCAGCCCTGATTCTGCCGAGCCTCCTGCGGATATTCGACTTCGTCTCGATAGGCACCAACGACCTGATCCAGTACACGCTGGCCATCGACCGCGCGGACGAGACGGTCGCGCACCTTTACGACCCCTGGCACCCGGCGGTGCTGAAGCTCGTCGCTCAAACCATCGCGCAAGCCCGTGCGGCGGGAAAGAACGTCAGCGTATGCGGTGAAATGGCGGGCGACCCTGCGTTCACTGAGTTGCTGCTGGCCATGGGGCTGAGAAGCTTCTCGATGCATCCTTCGCAGATCTCGGCGATCAAGCAGCGGGTGCTACGGACGGATGCGCGTCGTTGGGCAGCGCGGCTGGAGCAGATCCTCCACGCGGAGGATCCGCAGGCCGTGTGCGCGGAGCTGCACGCCGTAATAAGCGGCGCACCGAGCGGCGCAGCGGCCATGCTGGCCGTCTGAGGACGAGTACACGCAGCCTTCTTGCGCCGGCTTCAAAAATGGTGCTATAGTCGCTGTCTTCGCTGATGACGGCGGTCGACGAAAAATCGACGCCGGGGTTGCTGAAAGGCAGTAGGGGAATCGAAGGATTCTCACAAGCAGCGAAGAACGAGAAAGCCGAGCGCTTGACAAGGGTTTAAAAAACATGTCAGAATCGCTTTCTTCGCTGACAACAGCAAGTTGATCAGCAACCGCCGCAAGGCGACGCTCTTTAAAAACTAACAGCCGATAAGCGTGGGCGTTTGAAGGCGAGTGCCAAGAGTCGCAAGACTCAAGGTCTCATGACCTTAAACGCTCACTGAAGTGAAGTTCACTTCAATTCTTTGAGCAGTAATTCAAGATCGAACTGAAGAGTTTGATCCTGGCTCAGATTGAACGCTGGCGGCATGCCTTACACATGCAAGTCGAACGGTAACGCGGGGCAACCTGGCGACGAGTGGCGAACGGGTGAGTAATACATCGGAACGTGCCCAGTAGTGGGGGATAGCCCGGCGAAAGCCGGATTAATACCGCATACGACCTACGGGTGAAAGCGGGGGATCGCAAGACCTCGCGCTATTGGAGCGGCCGATGTCAGATTAGGTAGTTGGTGGGGTAAAGGCCTACCAAGCCGACGATCTGTAGCTGGTCTGAGAGGACGACCAGCCACACTGGGACTGAGACACGGCCCAGACTCCTACGGGAGGCAGCAGTGGGGAATTTTGGACAATGGGCGAAAGCCTGATCCAGCCATGCCGCGTGCGGGAAGAAGGCCTTCGGGTTGTAAACCGCTTTTGTCAGGGAAGAAACGCGCTGAGCTAATACCTCGGCGTAATGACGGTACCTGAAGAATAAGCACCGGCTAACTACGTGCCAGCAGCCGCGGTAATACGTAGGGTGCAAGCGTTAATCGGAATTACTGGGCGTAAAGCGTGCGCAGGCGGCTTTGCAAGACAGATGTGAAATCCCCGGGCTTAACCTGGGAACTGCATTTGTGACTGCATGGCTGGAGTGCGGCAGAGGGGGATGGAATTCCGCGTGTAGCAGTGAAATGCGTAGATATGCGGAGGAACACCGATGGCGAAGGCAATCCCCTGGGCCTGCACTGACGCTCATGCACGAAAGCGTGGGGAGCAAACAGGATTAGATACCCTGGTAGTCCACGCCCTAAACGATGTCAACTGGTTGTTGGACGGCTTGCTGTTCAGTAACGAAGCTAACGCGTGAAGTTGACCGCCTGGGGAGTACGGCCGCAAGGTTGAAACTCAAAGGAATTGACGGGGACCCGCACAAGCGGTGGATGATGTGGTTTAATTCGATGCAACGCGAAAAACCTTACCTACCCTTGACATGCCTGGAATCCCGCAGAGATGTGGGAGTGCTCGAAAGAGAGCCAGGACACAGGTGCTGCATGGCCGTCGTCAGCTCGTGTCGTGAGATGTTGGGTTAAGTCCCGCAACGAGCGCAACCCTTATCATTAGTTGCTACGCAAGGGCACTCTAATGAGACTGCCGGTGACAAACCGGAGGAAGGTGGGGATGACGTCAGGTCATCATGGCCCTTATGGGTAGGGCTACACACGTCATACAATGGCCGGTACAGAGGGCTGCCAACCCGCGAGGGGGAGCTAATCTCAGAAAACCGGTCGTAGTCCGGATCGCAGTCTGCAACTCGACTGCGTGAAGTCGGAATCGCTAGTAATCGCGGATCAGCTTGCCGCGGTGAATACGTTCCCGGGTCTTGTACACACCGCCCGTCACACCATGGGAGCGGGTTCTGCCAGAAGTAGTTAGCCTAACCGAAAGGAGGGCGATTACCACGGCAGGGTTCGTGACTGGGGTGAAGTCGTAACAAGGTAGCCGTATCGGAAGGTGCGGCTGGATCACCTCCTTTCTGGAAAACTGCACTCAATTTCTTGCGCCCACACTTATCGGCTGTAGTTGAACACAGCGTGTGAAAGTGAGCCGGCTGAGCACTGAACAGCTTCGTGCTTTGGCACCTGGCTGGCCAAGAACCGCAACCCGGACGCTTCACAACAAGCGTGAAGGGTCTGTAGCTCAGTTGGTTAGAGCACCGTCTTGATAAGGCGGGGGTCGTTGGTTCGAGACCAACCAGACCCACCATCTTCATGGGGGATTAGCTCAGCTGGGAGAGCACCTGCTTTGCAAGCAGGGGGTCGTCGGTTCGATCCCGTCATCCTCCACCAACACTAATCGTCCGGACACACTGACGCAAGCCGGCGCGTGGCGGCTTGCGTCAGTGATTCGAAAGAATCGGCTGTAGTTCTTTAACAATTCGTAGAGTCGAATCAGCGTTGTCGGCGGAAACCGCTTCATGCGGACCGTGCCGCCGACAACATTTTGATTGCGTCAACAAGACTTCAACTCGAAAGAGTATTGAAGACGGCATAACGCGAATACTCAACCAGTCCTTGACGATGCTTCTGTGCTCGTGAGAGCGGGAGGCGTCAAAGTTATAGGGTCAAGTGACTAAGTGCATGTGGTGGATGCCTTGGCGATTACAGGCGACGAAGGACGTGATAGCCTGCGATAAGCTTCGGGGAGCTGGCAAATTAGCTATGATCCGGAGATTTCCGAATGGGGAAACCCACCGAAAGGTATCGCACACTGAATACATAGGTGTGCGAGGCGAACCGGGTGAACTGAAACATCTCAGTAGCTCGAGGAAAAGACATCAACCGAGATTCCGAAAGTAGTGGCGAGCGAAATCGGAACAGCCTGCACGTTTTAGCCATCGATTTATCAGAACGGAATGGAAAGTCCGGCCATAGTGGGTGATAGCCCCGTAAGAAAAAAGTCGGTGGTGGAACTAGGCGTGCGACAAGTAGGGCGGGACACGTGTAATCCTGTCTGAAGATGGGGGGACCATCCTCCAAGGCTAAATACTCGTAATCGACCGATAGCGAACTAGTACCGTGAGGGAAAGGCGAAAAGAACCCCGGGAGGGGAGTGAAATAGATCCTGAAACCGCATGCATACAAACAGTCGGAGCCCGCAAGGGTGACGGCGTACCTTTTGTATAATGGGTCAGCGACTTACATTCAGTGGCAAGGTTAACCGAATAGGGTAGCCGTAGAGAAATCGAGTCCGAATAGGGCGTTCAGTCGCTGGGTGTAGACCCGAAACCAAGTGATCTATCCATGGCCAGGATGAAGGTAGGGTAACACCTGCTGGAGGTCCGAACCGACTAGTGTTGCAAAACTAGCGGATGAGCTGTGGATAGGGGTGAAAGGCTAAACAAACTTGGAAATAGCTGGTTCTCTCCGAAAACTATTTAGGTAGTGCCTCAAGTATTACCGTCGGGGGTAGAGCACTGTTATGGCTAGGGGGTCATGGCGACTTACCAAACCATTGCAAACTCCGAATACCGATGAGTACAGCTTGGGAGACAGTGCACCGGGTGCTAACGTCCGGACACAAGAGGGAAACAACCCAGACCGCCAGCTAAGGTCCCTAAAATTGGCTAAGTGGGAAACGAAGTGGGAAGGCTAAAACAGTCAGGATGTTGGCTTAGAAGCAGCCACCATTTAAAGAAAGCGTAATAGCTCACTGATCGAGTCGTCCTGCGCGGAAGATGTAACGGGGCTAAGCCAGTTACCGAAGCTGCGGATGTGCGCGCAAGCGTACGTGGTAGGAGAGCGTTCTGTACGCCTGTGAAGGTGGATCGTGAGGTCTGCTGGAGGTATCAGAAGTGCGAATGCTGACATGAGTAGCGTTAAAGGGGGTGAAAAGCCCCCTCGCCGTAAGCGCAAGGTTTCCTACGCAACGTTCATCGGCGTAGGGTGAGTCGGCCCCTAAGGCGAGGCAGAGATGCGTAGCTGATGGGAAACAGGTCAATATTCCTGTACCGATGTGTAGTGCGATGTGGGGACGGAGAAGGTTAGCTCAGCCGGCTGTTGGTGTCCGGTTCAAGCATGTAGGCGTGCCCTCTAGGCAAATCCGGAGGGCTTAGCTGAGGTGTGATAACGAGGCGGCTTGCCGCTGAAGTGAGTGATACCCTGCTTCCAGGAAAAGCCACTAAGCTCCAGCTACACACGACCGTACCGCAAACCGACACTGGTGCGCGAGATGAGTATTCTAAGGCGCTTGAGAGAACTCTGGAGAAGGAACTCGGCAAATTGACACCGTAACTTCGGAAGAAGGTGTGCCTTTAGTAGGTGAACCCGCACAGGGGGAGCCCAATGAGGCCGCAGAGAATCGGTGGCTGCGACTGTTTATTAAAAACACAGCACTCTGCAAAGACGAAAGTCGACGTATAGGGTGTGACGCCTGCCCGGTGCTGGAAGATTAAATGATGGGGTGCAAGCTCTTGACTGAAGTCCCAGTAAACGGCGGCCGTAACTATAACGGTCCTAAGGTAGCGAAATTCCTTGTCGGGTAAGTTCCGACCTGCACGAATGGCGTAACGATGGCCACACTGTCTCCTCCAGAGACTCAGCGAAGTTGAAATGTTTGTGATGATGCAATCTCCCCGCGGAAAGACGGAAAGACCCCATGAACCTTTACTGTAGCTTTACATTGGACTTTGAACAGATCTGTGTAGGATAGGTGGGAGGCTTTGAAGCGGTGCCGCTAGGTGTCGTGGAGCCAACGTTGAAATACCACCCTGGTGTGTTTGAGGTTCTAACCTTGGCCCGTTATCCGGGTTGGGGACAGTGTATGGTGGGCAGTTTGACTGGGGCGGTCTCCTCCCAAAGCGTAACGGAGGAGTTCGAAGGTACGCTAGGCACGGTCGGAAATCGTGCTGATAGTGCATAGGCATAAGCGTGCTTGACTGCGAGACTGACAAGTCGAGCAGGTACGAAAGTAGGACTAAGTGATCCGGTGGTTCTGTATGGAAGGGCCATCGCTCAACGGATAAAAGGTACTCTGGGGATAACAGGCTGATACCGCCCAAGAGTTCATATCGACGGCGGTGTTTGGCACCTCGATGTCGGCTCATCTCATCCTGGGGCTGTAGCCGGTCCCAAGGGTATGGCTGTTCGCCATTTAAAGAGGTACGTGAGCTGGGTTTAAAACGTCGTGAGACAGTTTGGTCCCTATCTTCCGTGGGCGCTGCAAGATTGAGAGAGCCTGCTCCTAGTACGAGAGGACCGGAGTGGACGCACCTCTGGTGTATCGGTTGTCACGCCAGTGGCATTGCCGAGTAGCTATGTGCGGAAGAGATAACCGCTGAAAGCATCTAAGCGGGAAACTCGTCTCAAGATTAGTCTTGCCGGGGCCTTGAGCCCCCTGAAGAGTCGTTCGAGACCAGGACGTTGATAGGCTGGGTGTGGAAGCGCAGTAATGCGTTAAGCTAACCAGTACTAATTGCTCGTGAGGCTTGACCCTATAACTTTGACGAATGAGTCAAAGCGAGAGTTCAAGTTATGCCAGTCTTCAATTGAAGCTGCGCGCAATCAAAAGCTGATGAGCCGAAAATCTCGGCAGACTCTACGAATTGGCTGACTTGCCCGAGGGGCAGGTCGGTGACCGGTTAAGCCTGATGACCATAGCGAGGTGGTCCCACTCCTTCCCATCCCGAACAGGACAGTGAAACGCCTCAGCGCCGATGATAGTGCGGATTCCCGTGTGAAAGTAGGACATTGTCAGGCTAATAACAGAAGGCCCCCGTCGTTCAGACGGGGGCCTTTTCATTTCTAGCTGGTGTTCTATCGGGTGACTGTTGGGACGGAATTTTGAATCATGGTTCATTCTTGATTCGATTTCCAACCGACGCCAGCGCACCTCGTCGGATCATGCTCTCTACAAGCGCTTGCAGCCATCCGCTTGAATCACTCGAGGGGAAATACCGCCGTCGAACCAGCTCGAAATAGCGAACGCCGGCAAGCCACGCGAGCAAACTCTCCCAAGTCGCTTCTCGAGTTTCGAGCAAGCGAAACTTAATGAGGACCTTCACCGCATGCAGCGCATGCATGGCCGGGTCCACCTCAAAACCTTCCAGCCGGCGAAGAGCGCGATCGACGGCGCTGCGCATTTCCGAAAACGGTTGACCGTGACCGGGAATCACCCAGCGCACTCGCAAGCAGGAGAACGCCTCCAGAGTTTGGCGAACGTCCGCGAACGCCGACGAGCCTTCCAACTCCGGAAAGACGACTCCGAATCCGTTCTCCCACAGCGCATCCGCCGAAATCAGCACCTCCAGATCGGGCTGATACAACGCCACCGACCGCGGGTCATGACCGGGTGAGGCGACGACTTCCCAGTGCCACCGGCCGGCAATCAGGACACTGCCCGGCGAGAGAACCCCCGTGCGCCTGAAGCGAGGGCAAAACTGCCCGGTCGCTTCGTAGGTCAGTTGTTGCGAATCCCAAGCATCGGCCGCTTCCGCCTCGCCGGCGGGCACATCAATGCCACAGCCGAAGACGCGTTGAATCTCGGCGTTGCCACCGCAGTGATCCGAGTGAAGATGCGTGTTCAGAACGCGCAGCAACGGCTCGCCAGCCAACGCGTGGCGGACCAAGGCGACTGTTTGATCGGCATGAATCCAGTAGCCAGTATCGACGAGTGTCGCGCCGGAGCCCGCTGCGCCTCGAATCAGGACGTTGTTCGACGAAAGCCAGCCCCGCTCGAGGACCGTGATGCCAGCGCGATCAAGATCCTCCCGCACTGCCGCTCAGCTCCGAAGTTCACGCCGCAGGATCTTGCCGACATTCGACTTGGGCAACTCGTCGCGGAACTCGATGTATTTCGGCCGCTTGTATGCAGTGAAGTTCTGCTTGCAGTACTCCGCCAAATCCTCCTCGGTGAGCGTCGAGTCCTTCTTCACCACGAAAAGCTTCACGGCTTCCCCCGACTTGGCATCCGTTACGCCCACCGCTGCACACTCCAGCACTCCGGGATGCAGATTCACGATCTGCTCGAGCTCATTGGGATACACGTTGAATCCCGACACCAGGATCATGTCCTTCTTGCGATCGACGATCCGAAAGTAGCCGCGCTCGTCCATGACGCCTACATCACCCGACTTGAAGAACCCATCGGCTGTCATGACCTTGGCGGTCTCGTCAGGCCTATTCCAATAGCCGGCCATGACCTGCGGTCCGCGAATGCAGATCTCGCCGGGCTCTCCCATGGACACCTCGCGCCCTTCGTCGTCACGAATGCTCAGCTCGGTGTTCGAGATCGGCAAGCCGATCGTGCCCGTGAATTCCGTCAAGTCGGCCCGATTGATGGTGGCGATGGGCGATGTCTCCGACAGTCCATAGCCCTCGATCACCGGGCAGCCGGTGAGCTTGAGCCACTTGTCCGCCGTGGCCTTCTGCACCGCCATGCCCCCACCGTTCGAAATGACGAGCTCCGAGAAATCGAGCCGTGCGAAATCGGCATCGTTGGTCAAGGCATTGAACAACGTGTTCACCGCAGGGAACATGTGAATGCGATGTCGCTGCAGCGTCTTCACCAAGCCCGGGATGTCGCGCGGATTGGGGATCAGGACGTTCATCATCCCGCGCCGCGCTCCAAACAGATAGCAGCAGGTCAGCGCGAAGATGTGATACAGAGGCAGCGCGCACACGGCTACGATCTGCTTCTCGCCGATCCTGGCGAGCATCGGCTTGAACCACTCCTCCGCCTGAAGGATATTGGCCACGACATTGCGATGAAGAAGCGTGGCGCCCTTCGAGACGCCCGTCGTGCCGCCGGTGTACTGTAGAAACGCCACGTCGTCCGGACCGATCTCGACACGGCTCAGGCTCATGCGCATGCCGTCGGCCACTGCCATGTTAAAGCGCGACACCGTGCGGCCGTCGCTCAGCGGCAAGCTGAAAGCAGGGACCATCTTGCGCACGTGGCGGACCGCGAAGTTGACGAGCATCCCTTTCCAGAAGCCGAGCATGTCGCCCATCGAAGCCAGCACGACGTGCTTCACTCGAGTGCGGGCTATCACTTCCTCCAGGGTCTTGGCGAAGTTCTCGAGCACGATGATCGCTTCGGCACCCGAATCGTTGAGCTGATGCTCCAGCTCGCGGGCCGTGTAGAGCGGATTCACATTGACCACCGTGTATCCCGCGCGCAGCACTGCCGCTATCGCGACCATGTACTGAGGCAGATTGGGCATCATCAGCGCCACGCGTGCGCCGCGGCTCAGGCGCTTGCCTTGCAACCAGGCTCCAAGCGCCGCCGACATCTCATCGATATCGCGGTAGCTGACACGGGTGTCCATGCAGACGGCGGCGTCGCGCGCGCCGTACTTGCGAAACGATTCCTCCAGCAGCTGCACCAGCGACGCGTACTGTGTCACGTCGATTTCCGGTGACACGCCGGACGGGTAGTTCTTCAACCAGGGTTTGACAACGGCTTGCAGCACAAGGCCTCCGATGACTGACGCTTCGGACGATAGTCGCGGGGCCCTGGGGCCATCGCTACGGTAATTGTCCTAACGCGGTGTCACCTAGGCGTCCATCGCCCTGGAGTGACGACTCGAACAAGGCACGCGCCAGCGCCCTTTCCCGTGTGGCGATCGTCGCGAGGAAATCGCCCGCCCCGCGCATGGCCTTGAACGTGTCGAACCCGATCTCCAGAAAGCTCTGCAACGCGCCGAGTCCGGCCGCCTTCGCCGGACCTCGCATCATGCGCAGCGTGTGCCGCAACAGTGGATTGCGAGTCAGCCTGTCGAGTGATTCGCCGACCCCCAGCGTGAGGGCAATCTGCTTCTCGCGGTCGTCCGCTCGCCCTGTGGCCTGCCATGCGCTCACATAGCGGGCCGCATCGACGTGCGCGTCCGGCAAATGACCCGCCGCAATCGAATCGAGCACCTCCGACAGCGCATGCAGTTCGGCCAGCGTGTTCACGGTCGCCACGATCTCGTGTGGGAACAGCCGGACCAAGGCCGGTACCACCCGCGCGAACTGCGCATCCCGCTCGCTGAAGTCATGCGGACCATAGAGCTCGTCCAGAAAGAATCGCGCCGCCGGCCCGTAGCGAGCGGTTTTCAGCAAATCGGCGTAACTGTGGGAAAAGCGCTTCTGTTGATACGTCTTCAGCGCTTGGACGCGTGCGGTCATGTCCGGCTGGCCGGAGCGCCGTCGGCGCTCCGCATCGACAGTGCGCAGGTGGGCAAGTATCGAGTCGGCGTGAGCGCTCATCGCGGCGATTGAGATTCAACGAGACACATCACTTTAGTGCGATCGGGCTTCGGGTTTTCGAGATCACGACTTAGTCGGGGGTCCCTAAGGGCGCCCGGTCGATCGATGCAACACTCGATCGATCTCCATCCCGTGCACAGTCCATGCAACGACGAAGTTGGCTCAAGCTTGGTTTCGGTGCGGCGGCACTGCTCGCGCTCGCCGGTGGCGGCCTCGCGCTGTTGAAGCCCGGATGGGCCGACGGACGAATGACGCCCGCCGCTCGCTCGGTGTTCCACGCGGTCGCCCGTGCGGTGCTCGACGGCAGTCTTCCTGCTGATGCCGCGCAGCGATCGGCAGCACTCGAATCGCACCTGGAGCGGCTCGACGAGACGCTCGCCGGCTTTCCGGCCGCGACCCATCACGAGCTTTCCCAACTGCTCATGCTGCTCGCATCACCGCCGGGCCGCGTCGCGCTGGCGGGTCTGCACACCGACTGGCCCGACGCGAGCGTCGAGCAGTTGCAGCACGCGTTGCAAGGCATGCGCACGTCGAACATCGCATTGCGCCAGCAGGCCTACCACGCCTTGCGCGATCTCACCAACGCTGCGTACTACGCCGCCCCACAAATCTGGGCGCTCACGGGCTATCCGGGACCGCGCGACATCTGAACGAGCCTCGACATGAGTCAACTCCCCGATCCCGTGCGCGACGGCCTCGCGCGAGGCTGGAAAGTCCTTGGCGGCCCCCATGGCGCGCTGCCTGCAGCCTTGCAATGCGATGTCGTCATCGTGGGTACAGGCGCGGGCGCTGGCATCACCGCCGAACTCCTTACCCGCGCGGGGCTCGACGTCGTGCTGGTCGAAGAAGGACCGCTGAAGAGCAGCAGCGACTTCCGCCAGCGCGAGAGCGAGGCATACCCCAGCCTCTACCAGGAGAGCGCGGCGCGCAAGACGGTCGACAAGGCGATCAACATCCTGCAGGGCCGCTGCGTCGGCGGCTCCACCACCGTCAACTGGACCAGTTCATTCCGCACGCCTGGCCCGACACTGAAGCATTGGCGCGAGCACTTTGCATTGCCGCAGTTGACCGAAGAAGCGATGGCGCCCTGGTTCGAGCAAGCCGAGCGCCGCCTGAACATCGGCCCCTGGCTCACCCAGCCCAACGAGAACAACGACCTGCTGCGTCGCGGTGCGATCAAGCTCGGCATCGCCGCCGCGGTAATCGACCGCAACGTGAAGGGTTGCTGGAATCTCGGGTCCTGCGGCATGGGATGCCCGACGAACGCCAAGCAGTCGATGCTCGTCACGACAATTCCCGCCGCGCTGGACCGGGGCGCGAAGCTGCTGGTGCAAACGCGGGCGCGACAGTTCGAGATCGAAGGCGGCAAGGTCCGTGTCCTCAAGTGCGAGGCCGTTCAGCGAGACGGCACGGAATTGTCCAACTCGCAGACTCGCATCGTTGCGCGGCACTACATCGTGGCCGGTGGCGCCATCAACTCGCCGGCCCTGCTCAAGCGATCGCTGGCACCAGATCCGCACCGCCTGCTGGGGCGACGCACCTTCCTCCACCCGGTGGTGCTGTCGGCTGCGACTTTCCGGCATGCGGTGGAAGGCTGGAACGGCGCCCCGCAGACGATCTACTCCGATCACTTCCTTCACACCCATCCGATCGACGGTCCCATCGGGTACAAGCTCGAGGCGCCGCCGATTCATCCGCTCATCTTCGCGTCGACGCTGCCTGGGTACGGCCGACAACAGGCTGACATGCTCAAGCGCTTCCCGCACACGCACACACTGCTTGCGTTGCTGCGCGACGGATTCCACGAGCAATCGCGCGGCGGCGAAGTGCATCTGCGTGGAGATGGCACGCCGGTGCTGGACTATCCGCTCAACGATTTCGTGATGGACGGCGCCCGGCGCGCGCTGCTCAGCATGGCGGAGATCCAGTTCGCCGCGGGCGCCGAGACGGTGCAGCCGGTGCATGAGCTGGCCTCCTCGTACACGAGCTGGGCGCAGGCGCGCGACGCCATTCATGGGCTGCCGATGAAGCCGCTCCTCACCCGCGTCGTGAGCGCGCATGTGATGGGGGGATGCGGGTTGGCTGGCGATGAGCGCCTTGGTGTCGTGCGGCCCGATGGCGTGCATTGGCAACTCGAGAATCTCTCCGTGCATGACGGCTCGCTGTTTCCCACCAGCGTGGGAGCGAATCCCCAGCTCTCCATCTACGGACTCGTGAACCTGCTCGCGACGCGGCTCGCCAAGCAGCTCAGCGGCCGCGACGTGAAGCTGGCCTGAGCGCGCTGCTAGCATCCTCCGATGCTCGCCCGCCTGCAACAAGTCACTACTTTGGGACTCATTGCCGCGGCCCTGCTGTGGGCCGCCTACTTCGGGGCCCGCGGAGAGCCGGTGTGGGCCGGCACCGGGGCGCTGCTGCTCCTCTTCGGCTATGCGCTCGTCCTGGCCCTCGAGTTCGTGCTGCTCTGGTTCGTGAACCGCAACGACCCAACCCCGCGAGCGACCGCGTGGCAGCTGTTCAAAGCCTGGTGGGGCGAAGTGCATACCGCGGCGCGGGTGTTCTGCTGGCGCCAGCCGTTTCGCTCGAATGCGGAACCGGATCATCTGCCGGCGGGCACGCAGCGACGCGGCGTCGTGTTCGTGCACGGATTCGTCTGCAATCGCGGACTGTGGAACCCACTGATGGCGCGGCTGCGCGCGCTCGGCGTGCCTTTTGTCGCGGTGAACCTGGAGCCGGTGTTCGGTTCGATCGACCGCTACGCCGACGTCATCGACGCGGCCGTGCAGAAGGTGCGCTCAGCGACCGGCTCGGCGCCCGTCGTCGTGGCGCACAGCATGGGTGGCCTCGCGACACGTGCCTGGTTGGCCGCCACGCAAGGCGACGAGCGCGTGCATCGGGTCATCACGATCGGCACTCCGCACCGAGGGACCTTCCTCGGCCGGTTCGGGCGGACGAACAACACGCGCCAGATGAGGCTGGGCAGCGAGTGGCAGCAGCAGCTGGCGGCACGCGAACCGCCGCAACGCTTCGAGCGCTTCACGTGCTTCTACGGGCATTGCGACAACGTAGTTTTTCCGGCTTCGACGGCCACACTGCCCGGGGCCGACAACCGGCACATCGTTGGAACCGCGCATGTGCACATGGCTCATCACGACGACGTGTTCAGGGAGGTGCTGCGCTGGATCGGGTCTGAAAGCGCGGGCGCTGTCACGCGTGCGGAGCCGGGAGCGACTGCGGCGCGGTAGGCCAGCCAGGCCGCGACGGCGGCCCATGACAGGTGCATCACTGTGTGGCCGCTGATGGCGCCAGTGAGCGCATAGATTGTGCTGTCCGCGATTCCGGCCATCCGGCAGAGCCCGTAGAGTCCCAACATGCCGAGCCAGTCGCCGGCGCCGGTGTGATGTCCCGCGAGGCTCAAGGCCCCTGCCGGGATGAGCAGCACCGGCAAGGTTTCGAGGAACAAGAGCGGCCGCAAGTCACCACTGCCATTGGCCCCCTGGCCGATCCACCACCACAAACCGCCCGCCGCAACCGCTCCCATGGCGACCGCCAGCACGCGTCTGCTTCCGAGCCGCGCATCGACTCGTTCCGCCAGAAAGCCCATCGTCAGCGACGCGAGTGCGGCGGCGGCGAACAGATGGTTCAACGCCAAGCCGACGTCGTTCGGCGCGACGTGGTACGCGATGCCCATCGCCGACAGCGCGGTGCACATGACGAAGAAGACCGACCACGGCGTGCGCAGTGCCGTGGGCCAGTGGCCGCGCTTCGCCGCTCGCAACCCGAGCACGCCGGCCACGAGCAAAGGGATGCCGGCCAATGTGTTGACCACCTGCGGCACGCCGAAGCCGGCGCGTTCGTCGGCGAAGCGGTGATCAGCGGCCGTGATGGCGATCGGACCCCATGCCAGGAAGCCCACTGCCAATGCGAAGGCCATGGCCAGCAGCAGGACCATGGCGCACGCTTGTGACATTCGAGCCGACATGGGTTTCGCCTCTCGGGCAAACACGTGCCCCAAACGGAGAGGCCCCAGTGTGGGCGCGAGAGGTGGACCTCACAATCGCTCGCTCGAACGACCCCCGATAGGGGGTGATGTCATTCGGCGGCGATCAAGCTTTCGCCGGGCAGCACGGCGCCCGCCTCGATCTCGGGAAGCTCGCGCACGGCGCGGTAGATCGGCGTGAAGTCGGGCGCAGTCGCATCGAACAGCTGCTGGAACGAATCGATGACGAAGTAGGTCGCCTGGTAGCTGTCGATCTTGTAGCGGGTGCGCATGATGCGCTGCAGGTCGAAGCCGACACGGCTGGGTTCGGGACTCTGGACGCTGTAGCGCAGCTCACCGGCCGACGAGAGGATGCCCGCCCCGTAGGCACGCACGCCTTGCGGGGTGCGGATCAGCCCGAACTCGACGGTGTACCAATACAGGCGCGCGAGCAGCTCGCAGGCGTCGAGACGGCTCGCTTTCAGGCCGCCCGCGCCGTAGGCTTGCATGTAGTCGGCGAACACCGGGTCGAACAGCAGAGGGACATGCCCGAACAGGTCATGGAACACGTCCGGCTCCACGATGTAGTCGAACTCCTCCGGCTTGCGCAGCCAGCCCGTGACGGGAAAGCGGCGCGCGGCGAGCAGCGCGAAGAATGCCTCCTCCGGGATGAGCCCCGGCACGGCCACGACCTCCCAGCCGGTGCGCTTGTACAACGTCTGCGACAGCTCGTCGAAGCGCGGGATGCGTTCCGGCGTTCCCAGATGCTGCACAGCCGAGATGAATTCGTCGCAGGCCAGCCCGCGCATCTGCGCGGCCTGCCGCTCGTACAGCCGGCGGTAGAGCGCATGTTCCTCTGGCGTGTACGCCGACCAGTTCTGATCGCAGGTGTAGTCGGCCCGCGCCGATGCATAGTCGCCTCGCGGCGGACGATCGCCTTGCCCATAGGTAACCGGGGCGACGCCCTGGTTGACAGCTTTTTCGGCCAGCATGGTGTTCACTCCGCTGTGTGTTCGGCCAGGACGCCACGGCGGATCTGGTCGAGTTCGATGCTTTCGAACAGGGCGCGGAAGTTGCCTTCGCCGAATCCCTGGTCGCCCTTGCGCTGGATGATCTCGAAGAAGATCGGGCCGATCACCGTCTGCGTGAAGATCTGAAGCAGCAGTTCGTTCGGCGCGCCTTGATGCGTGGCGCCGTCGATCAGGATGCGCAGGCGCTTCAGTTCCTCGAGGTTCTCGCCGTGGTTCGGCAGACGCTTCTCGACGATGTCGTAGTAGGTCGCGATGGTGTCCTGGAAGGCGACGCCGTTGCGCTTCATCGCATCGACCGTCGCGTAGATGTCGGAGGTGCCCAGCGCGATGTGCTGGATTCCTTCACCGTGATAGAGGTCGAGGTACTCCGCAATCTGGCTCTTGTCGTCGGAGCTCTCGTTGATGGGGATGCGGATCTTGCCGCATGGGCTCGTCATGGCCTTGCTCTTCAGGCCGGTGAGCTTGCCCTCGATGTCGAAATAGCGGATCTCGCGGAAGTTGAACAGCCGCTCGTAGAAGTCGGCCCACTCCTTCATGCGGCCGCGGTGCACGTTGTGCGTCAGGTGGTCGATGTAGGTCAGCCCGCATCCCACCGGGTTCGCCTGCGCGCCGGGAATGGGCACGAAGTCGACGTCGTAGATGCTGATGTTGCCGATCGCGCCCGGCTGGGCGCCACCCTTGCCGTGCCAGCGGTCGACGAAGTAGATGAGGCTGTCGCCGATTCCCTTGATGGCCGGGATGTTGAGCTCCATCGGGCCGGTCTGGTTGTCGAAGCCCCAGGCGCCCAGCTCGAGTGCGCGCTCGTAGGCGACGACCGCGTCCCTCACACGAAAGGCCATCGCACAGACGCTGGGCCCGTGCAGGCGCGCGAAGCGCTGGGCGAATGAGTTGGGCTCGGCGTTGATGATGAAGTTGACTTCGCCCTGCCGGTACAGCGTGACGTTCTTGTGGCGGTGCCGCGCGATCGCGGTGAAGCCCATGGTCTCGAAGAGACGGCCGAGTGCCACAGGGTCCGGCGCCGCGTACTCGACGAATTCGAAACCGTCAGTGCCCATCGGGTTGTCCCAGGGGGTGAATTGCATGCGGCGCTCCTGTGTGGGTGGATTTGACGCAGATCAACGTCGATGTCGCACTGTAGGAGCGTTTATCCGCAGTTTTTCTGCAAGTTTCATCGCCATGATGGACGGTGACGCATCAAACCTGCAAAATGGCGGCCATGGAAACCGAAGTCCGGCTCGATGCCATCGATCGACGCATTCTTCGAGCGCTGCAAGCCGACGGCCGCATGACCTACGACGAGCTGGCCGCCGAGGTGAAGCTGTCGCCATCGGCGACGCTGCGCCGCGTCAAGCGGCTCGAGGAGGACAAGGTGATCGCGGGTTACGTGGCCCTGATTCCGCCGGAGCGGGTGGGCCTCGGGCTCACCGCCTATCTCAATGTGCGCCTGGAGAAGCACACCGAGGTCCACAAGCGCAATCCGATGGACCTGTTCAAGGCGTCGGTGCAGACCTGGCCCGAGGTGGTGGAGTGCGCCGCTCTGACCGGCGAGATGGACTACCTGCTGCGCGTGGTGGTCGAGGACATGGCGCACTATTCCCGCTTCATCATGGACACGCTGCTCAAGCACCCCAGCGTCGAGGATTGCAAGACGAGCTTCGTGCTCGACCGGGTGAAGAACACCACCGCCGTGCCGGTGTAAGCCCTACGAATCCAGCTGGCGCAGCACCTGCCAGGCTGCCGCCTCCGACAGGTTGAGCAGTTGCGCGATGTCGCGCACATCGTCCGGGAGGGCAGCGTTGTCCCAGCCTCGCGACGTGTGGCGCGCGAAGCGGATGGCCAGCATCACGCTGCGCGCGCTGGGGTGCTCCACATGGCGATCGTCGCTGAAGCGCACCAGCTGCTCGGGCAGCCGCCAGGCGCGCATCAGCGCCTGCTGCAATTCGCTGATGGTGATGTTGAGCACGGTCCGCTGAATGCTGCTCGAGCGCAGCGTCGGATCGGCCTCCTGCGCGCGCCGGATCCGCAGCGCGAGTTCGGGCCCGTGGCACCACAACAGCAACTCCGCGAAGTCGTGCAGCAAGGCGGCGTGGTGGATCACCGCCGCGTCGTGATCCATGCGATGCACCGAGAAGCCGAGCGCGAAGTTCGCGGCGCGATGGGCTCGTCTCAGCACGTCGCGCAGGCCCTGCAGTGCCTCCGGCTGGTCGTGCAGCCGGTCCTCCACCGTCGGCAGCGGACCGAAGGCCCGAAAGAACGGCGCGATGCCCATCATCACGACGGCCGCGGTCACCGTTTCGGGCTCGGTCAGCATGCGCGGCGGCCGGTTGGCGGCGGCATGCGCCAGCAGGCGCAGCGTCATCAGCGGATCGCCGGCAACGGTCTCGCCGATCAGGTTGGCGTCGACCGCGTCCTCGTTGAGGCGAAGCTCCTCCACCGCCTGCGCCGTGGAACTGAGCACCGGAATCTCGGCGGCCTGGAAGCACGCGGTCCACGCGGCCAGGTCACGAAGCGGCTGGGTAAGGCGGATGGTCTCCATGACAGTACGGCGGCAGGGCACCCCACACCGGGGAACTGTCCCTGGTTTTCGGCCGATCGCCGGGCCGGCTTGAGCCCGCTCACTTGCCGCCGAGCTTGCCTTTCACGTCAAGGCCAACCTTCTTGTTGACGAATTGCATTGCGGCGACCTTCGACAGGTCCACTTCGCCGGCCTTGTACAGGCCCGCCTTCACCATCTGTTGGTAGAAGTCGCGGATGCGCGTCTCGCTCATGGCGCCGATGCCGTTGCGCGCCGCCTCGCCGGAATCGACGATGCCCTGCTCCTTCATCAGCGCCACCGACGCCTCCATCTCGGCCACCGTCATCTCGGGGTTGTCCTTCATCATCATCGCGTTGGCCGCGCGACGGTCGCCGTAGAGGTAGTTGACCCACCCGAGCACCGATGCATCGACGAAGCGCTGCACCAGCTCGGGCTTGTTCTTGACGGTCTCGGTGCGGGCCTCGATCAGCGTGGAGTAGGTCGAGAAGCCGTGGTCGGCGAGCAGGTGCACCACCGGCTTGAACTTGCCCTGGTTCTCGACGTAGATCGGCTCGGCCACGGAGTAGCCCTGCTGAATTGCCTTGGGATTGGCGAGGAAGGGGCCGAGGTTGTAGTTGTAGGGCTTGAGCGCCTCGTCCTGGAAGCCGTGGGTCACCTTGAGCCACTGCCACCAGGTGAACTGGCCGTCCTTGGCGATCAGCGCGACCGGCGCGTTCTTCAGGTTGTCGAACTGCTCATAGCCCTGGCCGGGATGAGCGATCAGCGCCTGCGGGTCCTTCTGGAACATGGCCGCGACGACCACGGTCGGCACGCCGTTCTTGGCGTTGTCGAAGCTGTGCAGGAGATTGCCCGTCATCAGGAAATCGATGCGGCCGGCGGGCAGCAGTGGGCGGTTGTTCACCTGCGGACCCCCTGGCTGGATGGTCACATCGAGGCCGTACTTGCGGTAGGTGCCGTCGGCCACGGACTGGTAGAAGCCGCCATGCGCGGCCTGGGCCTTCCAGTTGGTGGCGAAGACGACCTTGTCGTCGGCCGGAGCAAGCGTGGCAACCAGCAGCAGCGTGGAGGCGGCCAGTCGTGCAAGGGTGTGGGTCATCGATCCTCCTGTCATCGGAATCAGTCCTTCTCCGAAGCATGCCAGCGGCTGAGCAGCAGACGCGACAGGCCGTTGAAGGTCCAGAAGATCAGCACGCCGGTCGCAACGAGCAGCAGGAGTGCGGCGAACATCTTCGGCGTCTCGGTGCGAAAGCTGGCCTCGAGGATTCGCGATGCCAGACCGGTCTCGCGGCCTGCTGCGCCGGCCACCATTTCGGCCGTCACCGCGCCGATGAGGCTCAGGCCGCCCGAGATCTTGAGCCCGGCGACGAAGTACGGCAAGGCCGACGGCACCAGCAGCAGCCGCAATCGCTGCAGCGGCGTCGCGCGGTACAGCCGAAAGAGGTCGCGCAAGTGCGGATCGGCGGCGCGAAGGCCGATGACCGTGTTCGACAGGATCGGAAAGAAGGCGACGATCCAGGCGCACAGCAGGAGTGCGGCCGTCGTGCTCTCGACATAGATCAGGATCAGCGGCGCAATGGCGACGATGGGCGTCACCTGCAGCACCACGGCAAGCGGCCACAGCGCGCGCTCCAGCGGCCGCGACAGCGCGAAGGCCGACGCAATCAGCACACCGCCCGCGCATGCCAGTGCGAGCGCGCCGACGGTGATCTTCAGCGTGAACCACCAGCTCGCTGCCAGCGACCCGAAGTGCTCGATCAGCGTGGCGAGCACCAGCGATGGCGCGGGCAGCGTGTAGTGCGGGATATGGGCCAGCCGCACGAGCGCCTCCCAGCCGGCGATCAGCGCGAGCAGGCTGGCCAGCGGCAGCAGCCGTCCCATCACTGCCTCTCGGGAGCAGGTTGGCCGTGCATGGCGCGCTCGAGCGCCTTCGACAGCTCGCGGCACAGCTGTGCGTAGTGCGTCGAGGTGCGGAAGCCGGCGTGCCGCGGATAGGGTTCGTCGATGGCGACGTCGGCGACGACGCGTCCCGGTCGCGCGCTCATCACGACCACGCGCTGGCTGAGGAATATCGCCTCGAACACGCTGTGGGTGACGAACAGCGTCGTCAGCGGCTGCGACTGCCACCAGCGCAGCAAGTCGTCGTTCAGGCGCTGGCGGGTGATCTCGTCGAGCGCCGCGAACGGCTCGTCCATCAGCAGCACACGTGGCTGCGTCACCAATGCCCGGGCGATCGACGCGCGCATTTTCATGCCGCCCGACAGCTCGGCCGGGAAGGCATGCGCGAACTCGGCCAGCCCGACGGTCTGCAGCAGCGCATGCACACGCTCGCGCGCCTCGCGGCGCGACCGCCCGGCCAGCCGCAGCGGCAGCCACACGTTGTCCGATACGCTTGCCCAGGGCATCAGCGTGGGCTCCTGGAACACGAAGCCCGTGCCGCCGTGGCCGGGCGCCGCGACGACGTGTCCGGCACTGGCCGTGTCCAGCCCCGCGACCAAGCGCAGCACCGTGCTCTTGCCGCATCCCGAAGGGCCGAGCAGCGACACGAATTCGCCTTCGACGACCTGCAACGTCGCGCCGCGCAGAGCCCACACCCCGTTGGCGAACTGCTTGTCGACGGACTGCAGCGAGATCAGCGCACGCTCGGACATGGGGCGGCAGTGTGCCCCATGCCGCCGATCACAGCCTCAGCACCTGACCTCGGCGGGGATCCGCGCCGCCCTCGATCAGTCCGCGCCAGGCGGCCTCCACCTCGCGCGCTCCGTGTCCGCGCACGACCGTGAGCCACGGTGACGCCGGATCGGTCACCGGCTTCATGAAGGCCGTCCAGGCCGCGGCGATGCGCTGGGCGAGGCCAGCTCCGCCCCACTCGGCGATGCGCTTCTGCGCCTGCGCGGGCGCGAAGAAGAGAACGGGGCGCGGCCCGGCCAGTCCCTGGCCGCCGCCCAGCTCGCTCCAATGCGTGCCGCCGACCGCGCAGCTGTGCATCAGACGGTCGTTCCAGTGCGCATGGACGCGCTCGCGCAGCGGGGCGCTGCCGCTCATGTCGACGTACACGCAAGGCTCATCGGCCGGCAGCCGCTCGAACTCGTCGTAGGCGACGACGTCGTCGTAGCAGCCGAGCCCGCGCGTGAACGCGACGTTGGCCGGCGAGGTGAGCCCGACGATGCGCGGCGCACCGGGCGTGCCGCGCCGCTGCGACAGGCAAAAGGCGGTGCCGTAGGCGGTCTTGCTCGAGGCACTGGCGAGCACGACGCTGCGTGCACCGAAGAAGCCCTGGTCGGCGAGGAAGTCGTCGATGAGGAACGAGGTGGTGAACAGCGGGCGCAGCAGTGCGATCTCGGCTTCGTGCTCGCGCCGGTACAACGGGTCGCCGGTGGTGCAAAGGTACTTGTTGTAGAGCGCGTGCAGCGCCTGGCGGTGCGCCGCTGCGTCGACGAAGCCGGTGCGACCCGCCTGCACCGGCTCCAGGATGACGTGGCTGCTCATCGGGTAGTAGCCGTAGCAGCGATCGCCGACCACGACGCCCTCGGCCTGGGACTCGACGATGTCCGCGAAGCCCCAGACTGGCACATGGCCGAAGCCGGCGACTTCACAGGGGAAGAAGTCCCAGTAGTGCATGGTGTCGCCGAACGCGCCGTAAGTGACGTTGTTCGAGGTCAGCGCGAACAGGTCGATGCGGGCGCGCACCGCGCCGGCAGGCAACGGCGAGGTGGCGGCTGCGTCGTCGACCGAGCGAGTCTGGCGCAGGTCGTCGCGTTTCACGATGAAGCTGGACGCAGTCATGCGTGTCTCCTTGCGATGGGAAAGCCGGAGGGGCAGCGTGCGCGGCTGCGCGGCACGGCGCTATCACGCGCGCGACAGGGTCGGCATGCCGCCGCTACGATGCCATCTCCCCGAGGAGATGCCCATGCAGCTCGTGACACTGCCGACCGGAGAAACACTGCCCGCCTTGGGGTTGGGCACCTGGCGGACGGGCGAGTCGCCCGGGAGTCAACGAGCCGAAGTGGCGGCCGTGAGACTGGCGCTGCAGATGGGCTATCGCGTCATCGACACGGCGGAGATGTATGGCGAGGGTGGCGCGGAGGAGGTGGTCGGCGAGGCCGTGGGCCAGGCGGTCGCGGCCGGCGAACTGCGTCGCGAGGAGTTGTTCGTCGTCAGCAAGGTCTACCCGCACAACGCCAGCCGCGCCGGCGTGCGCGCCGCCTGCGAGCGCAGCCTCAAGCGACTGCGGCTCGAACGAATCGATCTCTACCTGCTGCACTGGCGCGGCCAGCATGCCCTGGGGGAAACCGTTGCCGGCTTCGAGGCGCTGAAGCAGCAGGGCCTCATCCGGCACTGGGGCGTCAGCAACTTCGACACCGACGACATGGAGGAGCTCATCGGCGTCGAGCATGGCGATCGGTGTGCCGCGAACCAGGTGTACTACGCGCTCAGCGAGCGCGGCATCGAGGTCGATCTGCTGCCGTGGCTGCGATCTCATCGCATGCCATGCATGGCTTACTGCCCGCTCGCGCAAGGGGGGTTGGCAGGCGATCCGGCGCTCGCCAACGTGGCCCGCCGGCACGGCGTCAGCCCGACACAGGTGGCGCTGGCCTGGGTGCTGGCCCAGCCGGGCGTGATGCCGATCCCCAAGGCGGTGCGCGAAGCCCACCTGCGCGAAAACCTGGCGGCGCGTGAGCTCGTGCTGCGCGCCGAAGACATGGCCGAGCTCGATCAACGCTTTCCGCCTCCGAAGCGCAAACGGCCGCTCGCGATGAGCTGACAAAAGACAGCCCGGCCGCCGAAGCGGGCCGGGCTGTCTGGTGCGGCGCTCATCAGAGGCGACGCACGCCGGGGATCCAGCCGACCAGTTCGCCGTCGAGGTACAGCGCGCCTTCGGGCGCGCCGGCATCGGCGTAGAACTCGAGCACCGCAGGCAGGGGCGGCGTCGGCACCGGTGCGGGCAGCGCGACGCGGTGGGCCAGGTGCGCCAGCAGCGCGCTGGCGGTGCGCAACACCGCGGCCGCCGCGTGGCGCGCCAGGTGGATCCAGGGAGGCCTCGAAACGACGGGGCTCCAAGGCAGGGGCTTCAAGCTCGTCATGATGGTTCCTTCTCGGGACGGCGCCTCGTGGGCGCCGGGGTCTCAGGGGCTTGGTTTGGGACGGGCGAGCTGGTCGAGCTCGCGACGCAGCGCACGGCTGGATTGCTGTCGCAGCGCGCCGCCACCCGGGCGATGGGATCCAGCGCGGCGGAAATGCGAGGGCGCGACCAGCGGATTGCGTGGCTTGCGGGGCGTGATGGTCATCGTCATGGTGGGTCTCCTCGGCGGCAAAAACAAAACGGCCCGGGGCGATGCGCATCCCGGGCCGTGTGGAGTGTTCCTTGGAACGCTCAGGGACAGCGTGGACCGGGCGGCGCCTGCCGGACGCCCATGAACCGATTCGCAGCGACGGTCCAGCGCAGCGCGCGGGACGACGTCGTGTGATTCAGTGCAAGGGTGCGGGACATTGAGGCGTTGCGGTGGGGTTGCGGGATGGCTTCGCTGCGGAACTGCGGTGAGTCACAGCTTGCGCAAATGATAAATGATCGATTATCTGCGGCGCAAGAGGCACGGGTGCCTTTTCAACCCCCTAGGACACGGGGGTCACTTCTTGCGTTTCAACGGCGCCACGCCGGACTGCGTGCGTGTCCACAATTCGCGCGGATCGTCCGCGGGCGCGACGTTCCTGCGCTCGGCGACCGTGCCGCGCGCGGACGGCGACGTCGGGGAGGGCGCCGGGGTCAGCACCTCTCCCAGCAGATCGAGCAGCCGGGTGCGTGCCTTCTGCGGGTGGCGGCGGTAGTACGTGAGCACCAGGCCCACGATGAAGCGCTCGTCGTCGTCCCGCGGGACGTTGCGCAGTGCGTCGTCGTCCTCGGTGCGGGACGGCGAGGCGATCGGATTCGGGGCGGAGAATTCGTCGTGCGGCTGGTCCATCCACCCGTAGGGCTTGTGGCACAGCTGCTCGAACTGACGCGCCAGGCGTTCACCGATCTGCCGCGAGCGGCCCTTGATCTGGCTCCAGTAGCTCGGCTGGATCTGGAGACGCTCGGCAAAGCGGCGTTCGAGGCCGCGCAGCGTTGCGGCATCGGGGTGCTTCACCGTGTGGTGGACAAATTCGTCGAAGAGGGCCAGCGCGTTGTCGAGGCGGATCTGGGCGACGTCTCTGGGGCCGGCATGCATGAGGGCACATGATAAAGCTTCGTTGCCCTGTTGATCCATACAGGACCGGCGCGTTCCGTGCGTCCCGAAATGAGAGGCGGGCCCCGCAGGGCCCGCCTCCGGCTGGTTCGGTCGATGGTCGATCCGTCCAGCCTGTTCACCCCACCGGGGCGAAACTACTACTTCTTCTTGCCGACTTCGTTGCCGACCACGCCACCCACGGCTGCACCGCCGATGGTGCCGATCGCGCTGCCGTTCGTCAGAACCGAGCCGGCGACGCCGCCGACGGCCGCGCCGGCAGCCGTCGTCTTGTCCCGGTGCGACATGCCCGAGCAGGCTCCCAGGCCTGCGGCGAGCGCGACGACCAGCGCAGTGGTCGAGAGGGTTCGTCCAGTCGTGTTCATCACTGCTTCTCCTATGGCTTTCGGTGCCATAAGAATGCTTCAGGCAGCATGCCGCGTCAGTCGGACACTGCGGCCAAAACCTGTCCGCCCTGTCCTACAGCGGAATAACGAACCAGGTCAGTCTTCTTCCTTGACCTTGTACTGCCCCATCAGCTGTTGCTGGATGTTCGGCGGCACAGCTTCGTAATGGCTCAGCTCCAGCGTGTAGCGGCCCTGCCCTCCGGTCATGCCGTTCAGCCGCGCCTGGTAGCCGTTCAACTCGGACAGCGGCACTTGGCCGCTCACCGTCATGCTGCCGGCTTGCATGGCGTGCGTGCCGCTGACTTGGCCTCGCTTGGACGAGAGGTCGCCGGTGATGTCGCCCATGGACTGCTCGGGCGCAGTGATCTCGACCTTGACGATGGGCTCCAGCACGATGGGCCTGGCCTTGAGCATCGCATCGACGAAGGCCTTGCGGCCGGCCGTGGCAAAGGCGATGTCCTTGGAGTCGACCGAATGCGACTTGCCGTCATAGACGATGACGCGCACGTCCTTCACCGGAAAGCCGGCGATCACGCCACTGTCCATCGCCTGGCGGACGCCCTTTTCGACCGCGGGGATGAACTGGGTGGGAATCGTTCCCCCCTTGACCTGATCGACGAACTCGAAGCCGCTGCCACGGGGCAACGGCTCGACCTTCAGGAAGACCTCGCCAAACTGTCCCGCACCGCCGCTCTGCTTCTTGTGCCGATGGTGCCCGTCGGCCGGCGCCGTGATGGTCTCGCGGTAGGCAATGCGTGGCGGCCGGGTATTGACCTCGCACTTGTACGTCTCGCTCATGCGCTCGAGCAGCGTGCGCAGGTGCAGGTCCCCCAGCCCGTAGACCACCGTCTCGTTGGTGGTGGCCACGTGCTCGACCTTGAGGCAGGGGTCCTCGTCGACGAGCTTCTGCAGGATCTCCCACATGCGCTGCTCGTCGCCGCGCCGCTTGGGCTCGATCGCCAGGCCGTGCACCGGCACCGGGAACTCGAGCGGCTTCAGGTGCAGGTGGTCGTCCTCGGCGGCGTCGTGCAGCACCGCGTCGAAGTGCATCTCGTCGATCTTGGCCACTGCGCAGATGTCGCCCGGCACCCCCTTGACCACCTCGACGTGCTCCTTGCCCTGAAGCTTGAACAGGTGTCCCACCTTGAACGGCTTGCGACCGTCTCCGATGTAGAGCTGGCTGTCCTTGGTGACGGTGCCCTGGTGGATACGGAAGATGCCCATCTTGCCGACGTACGGATCGACGGTGACCTTGAACACATGGGCGATGACGTGCTTGCCGGCATCGGGATCGGCATGCAACTCGACCGCGTCGGCGCCTTCGCCGCGATAGAACTGCGGCGGGTTGCCTTCGGTGGGGTTCGGCAGCAGCTTCTCGAAGACGTCCAGCAGCTCGCTGACGCCGGCGCCGTTGCGCGCCGACACGAAGCAGATGGGAATGAGGTGCCCCTCGCGCAGCGCCTGCT
The DNA here is from genome assembly GCF_029855045.1 of Piscinibacter sp. XHJ-5. Classification (GTDB taxonomy): domain Bacteria; phylum Pseudomonadota; class Gammaproteobacteria; order Burkholderiales; family Burkholderiaceae_C; genus Albitalea. The sequence continues at coordinate 6,132,913 of NZ_CP123228.1, read as the reverse complement.
CCAGGGGCGCATGCAGCTCGCGCGGATCGACGTCGCCGTCGTTGAGGTAGCGCTCCACGAAGTCCGGATCGACCTCGACCACCTGCTCCACCAGCGCCCGGTGCGCTTTCTCCACCGACGAGAAGTCGGCTTCGTGGCCCGGCTTCGCGGCCGGATTGAAAAAGCAGTCGACGACCTCGGTGCCGCCGGCGGCCGGCAGGGTCAGCGGCAGGCACTCCTTGCCGAACTGGAGCTGGACCTGCGCCACCAGCTCGGGCAGGTCCACACCCTGCGCATCGATCTTGTTGACGATGATCATGCGGCACAGGTTGCGCTTGGCGGCCCATTCCATCATGCGGGTGGTCATCATCTCGATGCCGACCTGCGCATTGATCACGACCGCGGCGGTGTCCACCGCCTCGAGCGCGGTCATCGACTGCCCGACGAAGTCGGCGTAACCCGGCGTGTCGATCAGGTGGATGTTGGCGCCGTTGTGGCTGAAGTGCACCACGGCGGCGTTGAGCGAATGCTGCGCGCGGCGCTCGAGCGGATCGAAGTCGGATACCGTCGTGCCGCGCTCGAGGCTGCCCGGCGCCCCGATCGCCCCCGCCTTGCACAGCAGCGCCTCCACCAGACTGGTCTTGCCCGCCGCCGTCTGCCCGACGAGGGCGATCGTTCGGATGCAGGCAATCTCCGGATTCGCTGTCGACATGCGCGCTCTCCCGTGAAGGCCGACCCGAAGCAGCCCGCGGCGCGGCGCGCCGTGGTGGGGGCGGTCCGATGGCGCTGAGCGTACGGGATCGCGGGCCCAGCGGCAATCGGGATCGGGTGCCCTTGATGTTGACCGTGCTACTGCGCCGGCACCACCTGCGGCGCACCAGGCATCACGGGCAGCGTCCCTGCCGCCCGCTTGCCCTCCCACTCCTCGCGCAGCTCCCGGTCTGTCTTGTAGTGCGGCACGCGGAACACGAGGCGCCTGGCGCGTGTCAGGAAAGCGTTGGACCCGGCCACCTCCTCGTTCCAGTACCGGTGGGCCAGGCGCAGGTTGCGCTCGGTGTCCATCTCGAAGTGGTCGCGTGAGGCCTGTCCCCCGAAGACGTAGAGCTTGCCGCGGTAGATGCGCCAGGTGTCGGGTCCGCCGCCCGCGCCCCAAGGCACGGCGTAGTTGATGCCGTTGGAGCAGAACCCCCCAAACTGCGGCATGTACTTCTGCGGCTGCCTGAGGAACTCTGCCTTGTTCGCCTCGCTGGCGAAACGGTAGGTGACGCCCAGATGCTCCGTCTTGATCGCCGGATCGCCCTTCAACGCACGGCCCTCGGTGAAGTAGCCGACGGCGTCGTAGCCCATGAGCATCAGCTTGTCGTCGGCGCCGTCGCTCGTCGTGCGAAACGGCCCCTGGTTGGGCGAATCGAAGTCCTGGGCGAACGCGGTGGCCGCCAGGCCGAGTACCGCCATGCAGAGCCAGCGTCGAAGAAAGAGGACATGCGTCATGCAGGCGCTCCGCAGGCGAAGGGGCCGCAGTATGCGACAGCGGCCCCTGCGCGCCAATCGGCATCGGCATGCATCACGTCCTACAGGCAGTGACAATCGCGGCCGACAGACCCGGGACTGTCCGAGGACGAAACTGTCGCTCAGGCATTTCACTTGCTCATATACGGCCATGACGACCAGCGCTCCATGTCTGTCGTTGTTCGGGTCGACCCGGATCCCGGTTGCCGGAAGAGCGCTCTGCTGTGCCGCAGCGTCGCTCGCCATGGGCGCCTGGGCCGAGCCCCCCGCAGAGACCGCCGCCGAGATGACCACCGCCGCGGTGGAAAGCAGGAACAGCATCCCGAGCCGCTGGAGCGTGGCGCCCGAGGTCGACGCTACCCGCAGCCGCCTGACGCCTCCCGGTGCTCCCGCGCTGACCTCGGACGGTCGCCAGATGACAGAACTTGCCGGTGTGAATTACCGATTGTGGTTGTCGCGGGGACCGGCAGCGATGGGTGTCGGTGTCGGCACGCTCGGCTACGTCCGACCTCCGTCCGAAGGAATCGGCGCACCCGTCACGCTCACCGGCGCAGCACCGACACTCTCGGTCGGCTTGCGCTATCGCACGTCCATGCATTCGGCCGTCTACGCCGACGCGCTCGGTGCGCGCGGACTGCCACCCGACGGCGAGGGCTACTACGTCAACACCAAGGTCGGCATGGAATGGAAGCCCGCCAAGAGCACGCTCGGCTTCGATCACGGCACGATCGGCGTGCACTTCGATTCCGGCTACCGGCTTTCGGTGCGGCCGCGCAAGGGCGGCCTGGGTGTCTACCTGCGCGGCCAGTTCTGAACGGAGTTCCATGCCCCGAACCACCAAGCGCGGCACGTCCGTGTCGCAGCAAGACGAGACGCGGCCCAAGCTGCCGCACGAGCGGGACGAGTCCGCCGAAGACCAGACCGGTGAGACGCCGGCCGCCGACAGCGCCGCCACCGGGCAGTCGCGCGAGCGCATGCGCCAGGGTCACGACGACGTGACCAGCGGCAAGCAGGATACCGACCGCGGCCCGGTGGCCGACGCCACCTACCACAAGCTGCGCAAGTAGCGCGGGCGCGCTACTGGAACGCCACCTCGGCGAAGCTGCGCAGCTTTCGGCTGTGCAGCTGGTCCACGCCGGCCTGGCGCAGCAGCTCGATGGCCCGGATGCCGATGCGAAGGTGCTGATCCACGCGCTCGCGATAGAAATGGTTGGCCATGCCGGGCAGCTTGATCTCGCCGTGCAGCGGCTTGTCCGAGACGCACAGCAGGGTCCCGTACGGAACGCGGAAGCGAAAGCCGTTGGCCGCGATGGTCGCGCTTTCCATGTCGAGCGCAATCGCGCGGCTCTGGCTGAAGCGGCGCTCCGGCGTGCGTTGCGGCAGCAGCTCCCAGTTGCGGTTGTCGGTGCTGGCGACGGTGCCGGTGCGCATGATGCGCTTCAGCTCGCGCCCCTTGAGCTTCGTGATGTCGGCCACCGCCGCCTCGAGCGCGAGCTGCACCTCGGCCAGCGGCGGCAGCGGCACCCACAGCGGCAGGTCCTCGTCAAGCACGTGGTCCTCGCGGACGTAGCCGTGTGCGAGGACGTAGTCGCCGAGCTGCTGCGTGGTATGCAGCCCGGCACAGTGGCCGAGCATGATCCAGGCATGCGGGCGCAGCACGGCGATGTGGTCGGTGATGGTCTTCGCATTCGCCGGGCCGACGCCGATGTTGACCATGGTGATGCCGCTGCGGTCGTTGCGCACCAGGTGGTAGGCCGGCATCTGCGGCAGCCGCGGTGGCGGCGCGCCCAGGTCGTCGCCGGGGCGCATCGGCAGGCCGGCGCGCCGCGTGATCACGTTGCCCGGCTCGACGAAGGCGCTGTAGTCGCCGTTGCCGCCGGCCATGGCCTCGTGGCCGAGGCGCACGAACTCGTCGATGTAGAACTGGTAGTTGGTGAACAGGACGAAGTTCTGGAAGTGCTCCGGCGCCGTGCCGGTGTAGTGGCGCAGCCGGTGCAATGAATAGTCGACCCGGGGGGCGGTGAACAGCGAGAGCGGCTGCGCCTCACCCGGCCGCAGCTCGTGCGTGCCGTTGGCGATGCCGTCGTCCATCGCGCCGAGGTCGGGCAAATCGAAGAGGTCGCGCATCAGCAGGCGCCGGCCGGCGTCGAGCGACCCTTCGAGGTGGTCGTTCTCCGCGAGCGAGAAATGCACCGGGATGGGCTGGGCGCTGGTGCCGATCTCCAACGCCACGTGGTGGTTCTTCATCAGCAGACGGAACTGGTCGAGGTAGTACTCGCCGAAAAGATCCGGGCGTGTCAGCGTGGTCTCGTAGGTGCCGGGCCCGGCAACGAAGCCGTACGACAGGCGAGAGTCGGCACGCGCAACGGTGTCGGTGTGCACGCGCACGAAGGGGTAGCAGGCGCGCACGTGCTGCGTCAGTGTTTCGCCGGCGACGAAGCGCTGCAGCGCGTCTCGCAGGTGCGCGACGCTGGCGTCGTAGATGCCGCGCAGCTGATCGAGCGCTGCGGCCGGGTCCTCGAAGCTGGCCGGCGCGATGAAGGGCGGGACCGATGGCATGTTGTTCTGTTCCTTGGGGATCGTTGTGCCTATTCTCGCCCCGCGACCCCTGCAACGCATGGCTACACTCGACGCGCCCTTCCAGCCCTTCGAGGTGCATGCATGCGCGTGATGGTTCTCGGCAGTGGTGTCATCGGCGTGTCGTGCGCCTGGCAGCTCGCGGCGGCGGGCCACGAAGTGACGGTGATCGACAGGCAGCCGGCACCCGGTCTCGAGACCAGCTACGCCAACGCGGGGGAGGTGTCGCCGGGATACTCCGCGCCCTGGGCGGGTCCCGGCGTGCCGGTCAAGGCGGTGAAATGGCTGCTGATGCGGCATCGCCCGCTGGTGATTCGACCGCATGTCGACTGGGGCATGGTGGGATGGGTGCTGTCCATGCTGCGCAATTGCACGGCGGCGCGCTACGACCTCAACAAGAGTCGCATGGTGCGGCTTGCCGAGTACAGCCGAGACTGCCTGCGCGAGCTGCGAGAGCAGACCGGCATCCGCTACGACGAGCGCATGCAGGGCACGCTGCAGCTGTTTCGCACACGTCAGCAGCTCGACGGCACGGGCGCGGACGTCGCCATCCTGCGTCGCTACGGCGTGCGCTTCGAGGTGCTCGATCGGGCTGGCTGCATCCGCCAGGAACCAGCGCTCGCGGCCGTGGAGGACAAGTTCGTGGGCGGCCTGGTGCTGCCCGGCGACGAGACCGGCGACTGCTTCCAGTTCACGCAGAGGCTCGCCGCGCTGGCCGCCGAGCGCGGCGTCGTGTTCCGCCACGGCACGCCGATCAAGGGCCTGCTGCGCGAGGGAATGCGCATCGCCGGCGTCGTCACCGAGACGGGCACCGAGCGCGCCGACGCCTATCTCGTGGCCCTGGGCAGCTATTCGCCGCTGCTGCTGGAGGGCATAGGCATTCACATTCCGGTGTATCCGGTCAAGGGCTATTCGATCACCGTGCCGATCACCGACGCGCGCGGCGCCCCGGAGTCCACCGTGATGGACGAGACGCACAAGGTGGCGGTGACCCGCCTCGGCGAGCGCATCCGTGTCGGCGGGACGGCCGAGCTCGCCGGCTACACGCTCAAGTTGCACGACGCGCGACGGAACACCCTGGAGCACGTGGTGGCCGACCTGTTCCCGCGGGGCGGCGACGTCTCGCGCGCCGAATTCTGGTGCGGGCTTCGGCCGATGACGCCCGACGGCACGCCGATCGTCGGCGGCACGCGGCTGCCCAATCTCTTTATTGCCACCGGCCACGGCACGCTGGGCTGGACGATGGCCGCGGGCACCGGCTGCGTGATGACCGACCTGATCTCCGGCCGCGAGCCGGAGATCGACATGGAAGGACTGACGGTGGAGCGTTACCGCCACGCCTACCGTTGATCAGCGCGGCGCCAGCACCTCGCTCAGGCGGTCCGGCACGCCCTCGATGCGTTGCAGCGTCGGATAGCGCAGACCGCCGCGATAGGCCACCTTCACCGTCCGGTAGAGATCGCCGCTGCGCACCAGCAGCTCGATGGGCTTGCCGCTGTCCCTGGCTTCGGTGATCTGGTCCTTCAGCCATTCGGCCTTGTAGGCGCGGCCATTGACGGCGACCAGCGTCGACGACGGTGCGACACCGGCTTCGAAGGCCGGACTTCCCCACAGCACTTGTGCGATCTTGTGGCCGTCCTTGTTCGGCTCGGTGCTCACCTCGAAACCGAGCGAATAGCCGAAGTCGGCCACCCTGTTGCGCGTCTCGAGCGCCTTGTAGAACTCGCTGGGCTTGTCGGTCCAGGCGAGGCGCCAGCCGCTCCTGGCCAGTCCTTCGAGCGGCGCGCCGCCGTCGTGCCGGTCCAGGTGCCGGCGCAGGAAGCCGGCCCAGTCGTGTGGCTGCACACGGTCGAGCTCGCGCACCACGTCCTCGAAGCGGTAGGCCAGCGGCGAGACCCGGCCGGGCTCGACGCCGAAGAAGGCACGTGCGAAGTCGTCGAGGGAGCGCTGTCCCTTCGACGCGTCCCGGATCAGCATGTCGGCTTCCAGCCAGAACAGTCGCGCCTCGTCGTAGTAGTCCGCCGCGCGCTGCCAGTTGGTCCAGTCGCGGTGCCAGCGCGAATTGACGATCGCCTCGTTGGTCGTGTCCTGCAAGTTGCGCCAGGCGCGGCCGGTGCGCATCTCCAGCCAGGCGGCTGCGGCCGCGAGGTCGTCACGCGCATCGGACGCGTTCATCAGGCCCGAGCGTGCGGCAAGCACCTTGCCCCAGTATTGGGTCTGGCCTTCGTAGACCCACAGCAGGCTGTTCTGCATGGGGATGTTGAAGTTGGGCGTCAGCAGGTCGAGCGGCCGGCGGAACTTGCCGTTCCACGAATGGGCGTATTCGTGAGCCAGCAGATCGCGGCCGACCGGCGTCTTGGCCCAGTCGGTGAAGTAGCCGGTCTTGACGCCGTTCTCGCTCGACTGGTGGTGCTCGAGCCCGATGGCGCCGAACTGATCGCTGAGGGCCAGCAGGAACTCGTACTGCGTGAAATGGCGAGTGCCGAACACCTTGTCGGCCTGCGTGACCAGTGCCCGATGGAGGGCGATCTGCTCCGGCGTGGCCTTCAGCTGCGACGGCTGGTCCGCGACGATGTGCAGGCGCACGGGCGGCCGGCCGGCCTCGGCCGCGCCGGGGTCCAGGTCGACGAGCTGGTAGTGGCGGCCGGCGAACAGCGGCGAGTCGACGAGCGTCTCGGCGCTTACCGGCTTGAAGCGCACGGTGTCGCCGCTGCGCGAAGCGACAGCCAGCGCGCTGCCGAACGACCAGCCGGCCGGCAGCGACACGCTAGGCTGCACGGTGATCTGCGACGCCGCGTAGCCGGCCGGGTACAGCAGCACCGTGTTCCATTGCAGGCCCAGCATGTCGGGCGTGGCAACGACCCGCTGGCCCTGGCTGCCTTCGAGCGGCGAGACGAACTGGAACTCGAGTTCGATCCGGCTCACTCCCGCGGGCACGTGCAGATGGAAGGCGTGCACGTCGAGCGTGTCGCGCCGCCACTCGATGCGCTGGCCGTTGCCACGCACCTGCAGGCCGGTCAATGTCGAGGCGTTGCCCTGGGGCGCGTGCGTGCCGGGCAGCCAGCGCGGGTAGTACAGCACCAGCGGTCCAGGGCGGACCGGCAGGCTCTGCACGGCACGAAAGATCTTTCGGTCCAGGTCGGTCGCGTCGACCTGCAGCGTCATCGCGCCCGGGTAGGGCTGTTGGCCGACGGCCGGGATCGCCTGAGCGCTGGTGGCGCCGGCGGCGGCCGCCAGCGCGATGCTGGCGAACAGACGTTTCATCGGAACTGGGGATGGGTTGAAAGTCCGCGACGATACGTCATGACGCGTCGGCGTGATCGCGAGCCGGCGTCGTCCTACATCGAGCGGGGGGGACGCCCGACCCGCATCGCCGGCCGGTGCCGGCATCGCGGGCCCCTGGCCGGCGGCAAGCTCCTTGCGAAGGCCCAGGGGCCGGTCACGGGGAGACGACGATGAAGAGGCGGTTGCAGGCGGCATACAAATCGGTGGCCCTCGCCACGTTGGGCGCGACGGTCGTGCTGATGGCCTGCGAACCCAGGGATCTCGGCGCCGCCACGCACGCGGACTGGAGCGCGTCGGTCGACTTGTCGTCGATCGCCGACGAACCCGCGAACACCGATGCCTGGAGCCGTGTCGAGCAGGCGCGCCTGGCGCGCCGTGCGAGCGCCCGCATCTGACTCGCGCCCCCTTCAAGGCGAGCGTTTCAGCGCATGATCGCGCCTTCGCTGCAGCGGAGGACTCACCTTGGCGAAGAACGCATCGAAAGGCGCATCCCGCATCCGCGTGGGCGTCGGCGGCTGGACCTACGAGCCGTGGCGCAACAACTTCTATCCTGCCGGCTGGCCGCACGCGCGCGAACTCGAATACGCGGCGGGCAAGCTCACGGCGATCGAGATCAACGGCACGTACTACAGCACCCAGAAGCCGGCCAGCTTCGCGAAGTGGCGCGACGATACCCCTGACGACTTCGTCTTCTCGATGAAGGCGTCGCGCTACTCCACCAACCGGCGGGAGCTGGCCACTGCCGGTGAGTCGATCGAGCGCTTCATCGGCAGCGGCATCAGCGAACTCGGCAAGAAGCTCGGGCCCATCGTCTGGCAGTTCATGCCGACCAAGCGCTTCGAGCCCGAAGACTTCGAGGCCTTCCTGGCGCTGCTGCCCCATCGTGTGGATGGGTTGGCGCTGCGGCACGTCGTCGATGTCCGCCATCCGAGCTTCAAGGTACCCGAGTTCATCGCGCTGTTGCGCCAATACAAGACCGGCGTGGTGTATGCCGACACCGACGAATACCCGTCCTTCGCCGACATCACGTCCGACCTGGTGTATGCGCGCCTGATGCGCTCACAGGCCGACGTCGACACGGGCTACGGCGCCTCGTCACTCGATCGGTGGGCGCAGGCCGCCAAGACATGGGCGGCCGGGGGCGAGCCTGCCGATGCCCCGCGTGTCACTTCGACACCGGCGCCGGACACGCCGCGCGACGTCTTCATCTACTTCATCAGCGGGGCCAAGGAGCGCGCACCGGCTGCCGCGCTGGCGTTGCTGCAGCGGCTTTTGTAAATCTCGCCGCGGGTTGACCCGCAGCCTGCCGGCAACAGCTCACGCTTGCCGCAAGCGATCCCGAATCGGACGCCTTCGAGTGGACGGACGGCCTCATGGCCGACCCTGCGCGTGCCGAAGAAGCGGCATCGCTGTATCGAGACACCGCCATGTCGCGTTTCTGGCCCTGCTTCTTCACCGCGTGCGGCGCGGCCGTCTGTCTCGCTGCCGCACCCGGCGCCAGTGCGGGAACCGTCGGGGTGCACCTGGGAAGCGTGCACTTTCCGGCGCGCCATTTCAACAACGTGAACCCCGGTCTCTACTGGCGAAGCGATGCAGGCTGGACGCTGGGGGCCTATCGCAATTCGCTGGACCGCACCAGCGCTTATGCCGGCTACAGCTGGCAATGGCGTGCGCTGGCCCTGACGGCGGGCGGCGTCACCGGCTACGCCGACGACGTGCAACCGCTGCTGGTGCCCTCGGTGGCGCTGTTCAGCGCGCAGGGCGTGACGGCGCGCGTCGCCTTCATTCCCCGTGTGGAAAAGCGCATCGAGTCACACGTGCTCCATGTCATGGTCGAGTACTGACCACTCAGGATCCGAGCCGCACCACGCGCAGCGGCGCGGTGTTGGGCGGCGTCCGCCCCGGTTGGGCGGGCGGCGCCTGAAGTTGATGCAGGCATTGCTCGCGGCTGCGTGGGCTGCTCAGCGCTTGACAGCGCCACACCGCCTCGGCGTGGGTGCTGACGCTCATGCGCAGCACCTCGCCCTGGCGCACCGACTGGCGCACGACATGGTGAAAGCCGAGCAACAGCGCGACGATGACAAGGACCGCGAACCCGAGTTGCCACGCCGGGGCGCGTACCGGCTCGGGCAGGCGCTGCCACCAATCCCGCCATTGCTGGCGCAGGGCCGGGCTTTCCGGATGCCGCTCGCTCATCGCAGGCTCCTGCGCTCCGCGTCGGCCATCGCTTCGGCCCACAGCGGCGCATGCAAGGCCGGATCGGCGGCCTCGTACCCCATCGCATTGAGCACATCGGTCGCCGTCGAATCGATCGTCGAAGGCGACGCGTCGACGAGCGCGGCCTCGGTATGCGGTACCGATCCGCTTGGAAGGATCTCCCTCGCATCGCTGGCCATTGCTTCACTCCATCGACCCGGCACCGGCGGGCCCGCAAAGCGATCCTGCCGAGCCGCACGGCCCCTGGCTATCGGGTGAGCAGTGGAGTTGCTGTAGGAGCGGGACTACGCGGGCAACGTCCGGATTCAGTCGATGCCGCCGGTGTCGGATGGTCCCTCGGCGTCTCTATCGCGCCAGGGTGACACCGCCGTCGACGACCAGCGTGGCGCCCACGACGTAGTCGCCTGCACGCGAGGCGAGGTACACCGCGGCCCCCGCCATGTCGTCGTCCTGGCCGATGCGGCCGGCAGGCACATGTGCCGCGACTTCGCCTGCGCGGTCGCGTGCGTCGCGGTTCATGTCCGAGGCGAACGCACCCGGGGCGATGGCGCTCACCACGATGTTGTCCTGGATCAAGCGCAGCGACATGCGCCGCGTGAGGTGGATCAACCCTGCCTTGCTGGCGGCATACGAATACGTTTCCTGTGCATTCACCGAGATGCCGTCGATGGAGGCGATGTTGATCACCTTCGCCGGCCGGAACTCGGCTGCCTTGCGCAGTGCCGGGCTCAACGCCTGCGTCAGGAAGAAGGGACTCTTCAGATTCAGGTCCAGCACCTTGTCCCATCCCTTTTCGGGAAACTCGTCGTACGGCGCCCCCCAGGCGGCGCCGGCGTTGTTGACCAGGATGTCGAGCTGCGACTCGTGCGCCGAGTAGGCCTGGACCAGCGCCTGCGCGCCTTCGAGCGTCGACACGTCGGCCGGCAGCGCGACGCAGGGCCCCAGCGCCGACAGCTCGGCGGCGGTCTGCCGGCAGGCGTCGGCCTTGCGGGCGGAAATGTAGACGCGCGCGCCGGCCTGCAGAAAGCCGGCCGCGATCATGCGGCCGATGCCGCGCGAGCCGCCGGTGATCAGCGCCGTGCGGCCTTCGAGGGAAAACAGATCATTCATGGCAGCGGGATGAAGCGAGAAGGGCCAAGGCTAGCGCCCGCGCACCTTCGAGGCAGTCGCCTAGGCAACAACATGTCGCCGGGGCGAACCCGCGCGTGCTTGTGCTCGCTACCGCCAGCGCCCCGTCGTGGCCAGCTGCGGCGCAAACTGCGGGGCAGACCAGCGCAGCGGCAGCGCCTCCGGCCGCCAGACGGCCTCGTCGACGCGAACCCGCAGCAGGCGCTGCGCGCCTTCGAAGGCTTGCACTTCGGGTCCGCCCCACACGATCTCCGCGCGGCCGGTCAGCTGCAGCAGGTCTCCGCTCGCATGATCGATGAACAGCAGGCCCGACTGCGGGTGGGCCGCGATGTTGCCGAGCGTGTTGAAGAGGAAGTTGCCGCGAAAGTCGGGCAGGGTCAGCACCGTGCCGTTGCTGCCGTCGCTGTCCACGCGCACGAAGCCCGGGTTGCCGCCGCGATGCGAGACGTCGACGCCATCGGCGCCCCCGTGACCGCGCGCCCGCGCCGCCGCGGACGCGATGAACAGCGTGTCGGCCGCTCGCACCAGCCGTATCGCTGCGTCGTGGAGCGCCGCCCCGAGGGATTCGGCGGCCGGCTCGGCCGTGTCCGGCGGGCGGGCCCATTGCGGCTCACGCGCCTGGATGTACTGCGGGCAGTTGCCGAAGCTCTGGTCCACGGCAACCGTGAAGCCGTCGGCATCGATGTCACTGACGGTGCCGTTCATGCGATTGCGCCGGCGGGTGTGCGGCTCCAGCCCCAGCAGCCCGAGCGGCACGCCGGGCCGCAAGGCCTGCGCGAGCGGATCGGCGGACGACGGCACGGCCGCGATGCGCAGCGTGCGCTCGTCGGGGGCAGACACGAAGCCCGGTCGACCGGCGAGCACCGAGGCCCAGGGACGCCGCTGCGCGTCGAGGCTGCCGACGAAGAACCACGGCAACTTGCCGAACAGCTCGCGATGCTGCTCGGGCATGAAGGAGCGGATCACGCGCTGGCCGATCGCCTCGATCCTGTCGCGCACGCCGACACGCTCCTGGACCGCCCGCTCGCCGGCATGAAACGGCGCATCCGGTGGCGGCGCGCTCATCGAGCCGCCTCGGCCGCGGCTTGCCGCGGCATGCCGACGAAGCCCGGCAAGGCCTCGATTCGCGCCAGCCAGGCCCGCACCTTGGGATAGGGCTGCAGCGAGACGCCGCCCTCCGGCGCGTGGGAGGTGTAGGTGTACAGCGCGATGTCGGCGATGGTCGGCCCGTCGGCAGCGAGGAAATCGCGCGCGGCCAGGTGGTGCTCGATGCGCGTCAGCAGCACCGTCGCGATGTCGAGGCAGCGCGGGTCGTGCGGACGCCGGAACAGCACGTTGACGCGTGCGCTGCCGGGCCCGTTGACCAGCGGGCCGGCAGCCACCGAGAGCCAGCGCTGCACCTGCGCCGCGCCGATCGGATCGCGAGGCAGCCAGCGGCCGCCGGTGTCATAGCGCAGCGCCAGATAGGTGAGGATCGCGTTGCTGTCGGCCAGCGTGAGCTCGCCGTCCTGGATCACAGGCACCTGGCCGAAGGGATTCAGGGCCAGGAACTCGGCCTGCTTCTGCTCGCCCTTGACGATGTCGATGTCGACCTTGTCGAACGGCAGCCCGAGCAGCGAAAGGAAGAGCTCGACGCGGTGAGCGTGGCCGGACAGCGGATAGGCGTACAGGCGGATCGGGGTCATGGTCGTCTTTCGGGTTTGGCGTGCAGGGCGCATCTTCGCGGCCGGTTGCGCGAAACGGAATGCCCGTGAGGGACACTTCACCGTTACGCCGCGTGGAATGCTGGGATGGACCGATTCGAAGGCATGAGGGTGTTCGTGACCGTGGCCGACGCGAAGGGCTTCGCGCCGGCCGCGCGGCTGCTGGGAATGTCCCCGCCGGCGGTGAGCCGCGCCATCGTCGCGCTGGAAGAGCACGTCGGCGCACAGCTGTTGAGGCGAACGACGCGCAGCGTCTCGCTCACCGAGGCAGGTGAACGCTTCCATGCCCATTGCAAGCGCATCCTGGCGGAGGTCGCCGAGGCCGAGGCGGTGGCCGGCGGCACCCACAGCGCGCCGCAGGGCCAGCTCGCGATCACCGCGCCGCAGATGTTCGGCCGGATGCACGTCGCGCCGGTGCTGCTGGCGTTCCTGGCGCAGCACCCTCAGGTGAGCGCGCGGGCGCACTTCGTCGACCACATCGTGCATCTGCTCGAGGAGGGGTTCGACGTTGCCGTGCGCATCGCGCACTTGCCGGACTCGGGGCTCACCGCGATTCGCGTGGGACACGTGCGGCGTGTCATCGTGGCGTCGCCGGCCTACCTTGAAGCGCACGGCGAGCCGCGCACGCCGGCCGACCTGGCGCGCCACGACGGCGTGGGTTTCGCGATGCACGGCGGCGTCGTCGCGCCGTGGGCGCTCTATCCGCCCGGGCGCAAGAGCAGGGCCCAACGCGAAATCGCCCACCCGCGCATGCAGCTCGTCGCCAACACGGGCGAGGTCGGCATCGCGGCGGCACTGGCCGGGCACGGGCTGGCGCGGGCGCTGTCGTACCAGGTGGCGGAATCCGTGAAGCAGGGACGCCTGCGCATCGTGCTTGCCGACCACGAACCGCCGCCGATTCCGGTGCAGGTGGTGCATGCCGACGGACGGCGCGCCGCGGCCAAGGTGCGCGCCTTCATCGACTTTGCCGTCGAGCGGCTTCGGCGCGAGCCGGTGCTGCAGAACGGCGCATGACGCGCCACCCCGCAAGCCGGGGCCGACTCACATGCTTCGCCGGTACTGCCCGCCCACTTCGAACAGCGCGTTCGTGATCTGCCCCAGCGAGCAGACCCGAACCGCGTCCATCAGCACCTCGAACACGTTGCGGTTGTCGATCACCGCTTGCTGAAGCCGCTTGAGCATCGCCGGCGCCGCCGAAGCGCCACGCTGGTGGAAGTCCGCGAGCCGCTTGAGCTGTGACTGCTTCTCTTCCTCGGTGGAGCGCGCCAGCTCGATGTGCTCGGGCACGGGATCGCCGTGCGGGTTGCGGAAGGTGTTGACGCCGATGATGGGGTACTCGCCGGTGTGCTTGAGCATCTCGTAATGCATGCTCTCTTCCTGGATCTTGCCGCGCTGGTAGCCCGTCTCCATCGCGCCGAGCACGCCGCCTCGCTCGGCGATCTTCTCGAACTCGGCCAGCACGGCTTCCTCCACAAGCTCGGTCAGCTCGTCGACGATGAACGCGCCCTGGTTGGGGTTCTCGTTCTTCGCCAGTCCCCACTCGCGGTTGATGATGAGCTGGATGGCCATCGCGCGGCGTACGCTGTCCTCCGTGGGCGTCGTGATCGCCTCGTCGAACGCGTTGGTGTGCAGCGAATTGCAGTTGTCGTAGATCGCGATCAGCGCCTGAAGCGTCGTGCGGATGTCGTTGAACTGGATCTCCTGGGCGTGCAGCGAGCGGCCGCTCGTCTGCACGTGGTACTTGAGCTTCTGGCTGCGCTCGTTGGCGCCGTACCGGTCGCGCATCGCCACTGACCAGATGCGCCGCGCCACGCGGCCGAGCACGGTGTACTCGGGGTCCATGCCATTGCTGAAGAAGAAGCTCAGGTTCGGGGCGAAGTCGTCGATGTGCATCCCGCGGGCGAGGTACGCCTCGACGAAGGTGAAGCCGTTGCTCAGCGTGAAGGCGAGCTGCGAGATCGGATTGGCCCCGGCCTCGGCGATGTGATAGCCCGAGATGCTCACCGAATAGAAGTTGCGGACCTGGTGGTGCACGAAGTACTGGGCGATGTCGCCCATCACCTTCAGCGAGAACTCGGTCGAGAAGATGCAGGTGTTCTGGCCCTGGTCTTCCTTGAGGATGTCGGCCTGCACCGTGCCGCGCACGTTCTGCAGCACCCAGGCGCGGATCTTCTGCGCCTCGTCGTCGGTGGGCTCGCGGCCGTTGTCTGCAGCGAAGCGCTCGAGCTGCTGGTCGATCGCGGTGTTCATGAACATCGCGAGGATGGTCGGCGCCGGGCCGTTGATCGTCATCGACACCGAGGTGCTCGGCGAGCACAGGTCGAAGCCCGAGTACAGCACCTTCATGTCGTCCAGCGTGGCGATGCTGACGCCCGAATTGCCGACCTTGCCGTAGATGTCGGGTCGCACGTCGGGATCGTTTCCGTACAGCGTGACCGAGTCGAAGGCGGTCGACAGCCGCTTGGCCGGCATGCCTTCGGACAGCAGCTTGAAGCGCCGGTTGGTGCGGAAGGCATCGCCCTCGCCGGCGAACATGCGCGTCGGGTCCTCGCCTTCGCGCTTGAAGGCGAAGGTGCCGGCCGTGTAGGGGAAGCTGCCGGGCACGTTGTCGAGCAGCAGCCACTTGAGGATCTCGCCGTGGTCTTCGTACTGCGGCAGCGCGACCTTGCGGATCTTGCTGCCCGACAACGTCGTGTGCGTGAGGGCGGTGCGGATCTCCCTGTCGCGGATCCTCACGACGTACTCGTCGCCGGCGTAGGCCTTCTGCATCTGCGGCCACATCGCGAGCAGCTTCCTGCCGTGGGCATCGAGCTGCGCCTCGCGCTCGGACGCGAGCTGCTGCAGCGCCGCCGGCGCGTCGTGCTTGGCTTCGCCGAGCATGCGCGCGCTTTCGCGCAGCTGCTGGGCTTCGCGCGCCAGCCTCGCCTGCTGCCGTGCGCGCTGCTTGTAATCGCGCACGCTGTCGGCGATCTCCGCCAGGTAGCGCACGCGCGCGCCCGGCACGATCGGCACCTGGTGCGTACTGTGGCGCGTGTCGATCGCGGGCAGGCGGCTTTCGCCCGTCTTCAGGCCGAGCTCGGCGAGGCGCGGCAGCAGCGCCTGGTACAGCGCCGTCACGCCGTCGTCGTTGAAGCGGCTGGCCATGGTGCCGAACACAGGCATCTCGTCGGGCCTGCGCTTCCACGCCTCCTTGTTGCGCTGCACCTGCTTGGCCACGTCGCGCAGGGCATCGGCCGCGCCCTTGCGGTCGAACTTGTTGATGGCGACGAACTCGGCGAAGTCGAGCATGTCGATCTTCTCCAGCTGGCTGGCCGCTCCGTACTCGGGCGTCATCACGTACACCGGCACGTCGACCAGCGGCACGATGGCCGCATCGCCCTGGCCGATGCCGGACGTCTCGACGACGATCAGGTCGAAGCCGGCGGCCTTGCAGGCGGCGAGCACGTCGGGCAGCGCCTGGCTGATCTCGCTGCCGAAGTCGCGGGTGGCGAGGCTGCGCATGAACACGCGGTGGCCATGCTGCCACGGCCCGATCGCGTTCATCCGGATGCGGTCGCCGAGCAGCGCGCCGCCGCTCTTGCGGCGCGACGGATCGATGCTGATCACCGCGACGCGCAAGCGGTCGTCCTGGTCCAGCCGCAGCCGGCGAATGAGCTCGTCGGTCAGGGAGGACTTGCCCGCGCCGCCGGTGCCCGTGATGCCGACCACCGGCGTCCTTGCCTTCGCGGCCTCGGCGGCCAGCGCGGCCTTCAGCTCGTCGGAGGCCTTCCCGTTCTCGAGTGCGGTGATGAGCTGCGCCAGCGCGCGCCAGTGCTTCTCGTCGCCGCCTTGAATCGATGAGACCTGCTTCGGCGCGTAGACCGAGAGGTCGCCATCGCTCCTCATGACCATCTCGCCGATCATTCCCTGCAGGCCCATGCGCTGGCCGTCTTCGGGGCTGTAGATGCGCGCCACACCGTAGCCCTGCAGCTCGGCGATCTCCGCCGGCACGATGACGCCGCCGCCGCCGCCGAAGACCTGGATGTGCTCCCCGCCGCGCGCCTTGAGCAGGTCGACCATGTACTTGAAGTACTCGACGTGCCCGCCCTGGTACGAGCTGATCGCGATGCCCTGCACGTCCTCGTGCAGCGCCGCCGTGACGACCTCGTCGACCGAGCGGTTGTGGCCCAGGTGGATCACCTCGGCGCCCATGCTCTGCAGGATGCGCCGCATGATGTTGATGGCGGCGTCGTGGCCGTCGAACAGCGACGCGGCGGTGACGAAGCGCACCTTGTTCGTCGGACGGTATTCGGCGAGGGCCTTGAATTCGGCGGAGAGGTCGGTCATGCGGAGCTCCGGCTATTCGATCTTCAGCTTGGCCAGCGCCGGATCGCCCGGCGGATAGCGCAGCTTCAGGCTTTCGAACGTGCGCTTGACGACGGTCGCGACCATCAGGTTGCGGTGCGTCTTCGAATCGGCCGGCACCACTGTCCACGGCGCCCATTCGGTGCCGGTGGCGGCCACGGCGGCGGCGTATGCCTTCTGGTACGCATCCCACTGCTTGCGCACCTCGATGTCGCCGCTTTCGAACTTCCAGTGCTTGGTCGGATCGTCGATCCGCGCCTGCAGCCGTTCGCGCTGCTCGTCCTTCGAGATGTGCAGCAGGAACTTGAGGATGACGGTGCCGTTTTCGGACAGCAGCCGCTCGAAGTCGTTGATCTGGGCATAGCGCTGGCGTACCTGTTCAGGCTTGATCCAGCCGTTGACCGCGGGCACCAGCACGTCCTCGTAGTGGCTGCGGTTGAAGATGACGATGTCGCCGCTGGCCGGCACGCGCTGGTGGATGCGCCACAGGTAGTCGTGCGCCAGCTCTTCGCGGCTCGGCGCCTTCCAGGACACGGTGTGCACGCCCAGCGCACTCATCTTGCCGAACACGCCGCGGATCGTGCCGTCCTTGCCGCTGGTGTCGGTGCCCTGCAGCACCACCAGCATCTTGAAGCGGCGGTCGGCATAGAAAAGATCCTGCAACTGGTCGAGCTCGGTCGCGAGCGTCTCCACGGCAGCCTTGTCGGCCAGCTTGTCGCCGCTGGAGAACGGCTTGGCGGACGGATCGATGCTGGACAGCTTGAACGGCGCGGCCTTGGCGGACAAGGCGCTGCGATGCTGGAAGTCTGCGAGGTCGGGGGAGCGGCGGGCCAATCTGTCCTCGTGCGGGCACCATGCCCAATTGACGTATACGTCAATTGCACAGTGTATCCCGGTCGCACATCCGATGGATTGCCGCGCTGCCATCGGCAGGGCTTTGGCCTCACAATCGCGCCGGTTGGGACTGCAGCGCGCGCCGCCGGTGACCATGCGGGTTGCGCGCCGCAGAGAAGGAGAAAGCGTTCGTGGCGACCCCACTCATCCCCGTCAAGACCTCCGACGGCCAGGCCGAGCTCAGCAGCCGCCAGCGCCGCCTCAGCCAGCGACATCGCACCGTGCTGCTGCTGGTGGACGGACGCCGCACCGCCGAGCAGGTGCAAACCCTGGCCCGCCAGGCCGGCGCCAGCGAGAGCTGCTTCGGCGACCTGCTCGAGCTCGGGCTCATCGTGCTGCCGCGGCCGGCGGAGTCGCCAGGCCCGCTCCATGCCTCCTTGCAGCACGTCGACATTCCGCTGGACGCGATCGAATCGGTGCTGCCTGCCGCGCGCACCCTGCAGCCCGAGTCGGTGCTCGACGACACCCTCAACAGCGGCCACCCGTCGGACGTCTCCCGGCCCACCGACTTCGATGCGCTGGAGGCCGGAGCCGACGCCACGCTCGAGGAAGCGCGCGGCATCCTCATTCGCGCGCTGCGGGCCGAGGCGCCGGTCGCCGGATCGCTGACGCTGCTTCGCCTGCGCCGCGCCCGCACCCGCAGCGAGCTTGCCGAGCTGATCGACGAGGTCGAGGCGCGCATCATGAAGCCCTACCGCACGCTTTCGGCACAGCAGACGCTGCGCCATGTGCGGCATCTGCTCATCCCTCGCCGCGACGCGGTTCAGCCGGCGAGTTAGATTGCCGCCGATGAGCTTCCTCGCCGTCGACGTCGGCAACACCCGCCTCAAGTGGGCGCTGTACGCCTCGCCTCAACCCGGTGCGGGCCTGATGGCCCACGGCGCGGTGTTCCTCGAGCAGATCGACAACCTCGCCGACACCGAGTGGAAGGACCTCGATCCGCCGGCCAGCATGCTGGGCAGCATCGTCGCTGGCGAAGGCGTCAAGCGGCGCGTCGAGGAGCAGATGGAGATCTGGGACATCGCGCCGCGCTGGGTCGTGTCGTCCCCGCATGCGGCCGGCGTCACCAACGGCTACGACCATCCGAACCGGCTGGGCACCGACCGCTGGGTGGCGCTGATCGGCGCACGGCATCGCGTGCTGGCCATGGGCGCGCCGCGGCCGGCGCTGGTGGTGATGGTGGGCACGGCGGTCACGGTCGATGCGCTCGACGGGACCGGACGCTTCCTCGGTGGCCTCATCCTGCCCGGCTTCGGCCTGATGCTGCGTGCGCTCGAAATGGGCACCGCCGGGCTCAAGGCCCCCACCGGCGACGTGCGAGACTTCCCCACCAACACCAGCGACGCGCTGATGAGCGGCGGCGCGCACTCCATCGCTGGTGCCATCGAGCGCATGCACCGGCGCCTGCTCGCGCGCACGGGTCAGGATCCGGTGCTGCTGATGAGCGGCGGCGCGGCGGTGAAGCTCGCACCCATCACCGACCTGCCGTTCGAGACGGTCGACACGCTCATCTTCGAAGGGCTGCTGGCGCTGCAGTCGCACCGCCTGGCGATGTGAGCGCCGTCGCGCTACAGGATGTAGCGCGAGAGGTCCTCGTTCTTCGCCAGCTCCGCAAGCTTGGCATCGACTTCGGCCGCCCCGAGCGAGACGGTCTGGCCGCCCAGGTTGGGGGCGTCGAAGCTCACCTCGTCGAGCAGCCGCTCCATCACGGTCGACAGGCGCCGCGCGCCGATGTTTTCGGTGCGCTCGTTGACGTCGTACGCGATCTGCGCGAGGCGACGGATCCCGTCGGGGCGCAGCTCCAGCGTGACACCTTCGGTGGCCAGCAGCGCCTGGTACTGCTTGACCAGGCTGGCGTGGGTTTGCGTGAGGATGGCCTCGAAGTCGCCGACGCTGAGGGAACCCAGCTCGACGCGGATCGGAAAGCGTCCCTGCAGCTCGGGAATGAGGTCGCTCGGCTTGGTCAGGTGGAACGCACCCGAGGCGATGAAGAGGATGTGGTCGGTCTTGACCATGCCGTACTTCGTGTTGACCGAGGTGCCCTCCACCAGCGGCAGCAGGTCGCGCTGCACGCCCTGACGCGACACTTCCGCGCCGCCGTGCTCCGACCGGGAGGTGACCTTGTCGATCTCGTCGATGAACACGATGCCGTTCTGCTCGGCGTTGGCGAGCGCCTCGGCGCGGATCTCGTCCTCGTTGACCAGCTTGGCCGCTTCTTCATCGACGAGCAGCTTCATCGCCTCGGCGATCTTCATCTTGCGCAGCTTGCGCTTGCCGCTGCCCAGGTTGGCGAACATGCCGCGCAGCTGCTCGGCCATGTCCTCCATGCCGGCCGGCCCCATGATCTCGAGCGCCGGCTTGGCGTCGGCGACATCGACCTCGACCTCCTTGTCGTCGAGCGTGCCTTCGCGCAATCGCTTGCGCATCGTCTGGCGGGCGGCATTGTCGGTCGACGTGCCGGGCGACAGGCCGAAGTCGCTGCGCGGTGGCGGCACCAGGATGTCGAGCACGCGGTCTTCGGCCGCATCTTCGGCACGCGCGCGCTGACGGCGCATCGCGCTTTCGCGCTCCTGCTTGACGGCCATGTCGACGAGGTCGCGCACGATCGAGTCGACGTCCTTGCCGACGTAGCCGACCTCGGTGAACTTGGTTGCCTCGACCTTGATGAACGGCGCGTCCGCGAGCTTGGCCAGGCGTCGCGCGATCTCCGTCTTCCCCACGCCGGTGGGGCCGATCATCAGGATGTTCTTCGGCGTGATCTCGCCGCGCAGCTTTTCGTCGACCTGCTGGCGGCGCCAGCGGTTGCGCAGCGCGATGGCGACGGCGCGCTTGGCGCTGCCCTGGCCGACGATGTGGCGGTCGAGCTCGGAGACGATTTCCTGGGGGGTCATGGACGACTTCATCTCGGCGCCCGCCCGGCCGCTCGAAACGCGCTGAGCGGCCGCCCCGGTTGGCAGTGAACAAGGTGAGCGTGGGGGCTCATAGGACTTCCACCGTGTGATGCTGGTTGGTGTAGATGCACAGCTCGCCCGCGATCTCGAGCGACTTCTTGACGATGTCCGCCGGGGACAGCTCGGTGTGCTCGAGCAGGGCGCGCGCCGCGGCCTGCGCATAGGCGCCGCCCGAGCCGATGGCGATGATGCCGTGCTCGGGCTCGAGGACGTCGCCATTGCCGGTGATGATCAGCGAGGCTTCCTTGTCGGCGACGGCGAGCATCGCCTCCAGGCGCCGCAGGACGCGGTCGGTGCGCCAATCCTTGGTCAGCTCGATGGCAGCCCGCACCAGGTGCCCCTGATGCTTCTCCAGCTTGGCCTCGAAGCGCTCGAACAGCGTGAAGGCGTCGGCGGTGGCGCCGGCGAAGCCGGCCACCACCTGGTCGCGGTAGAGCTTGCGCACCTTGCGGGCCGTGGCCTTGACGACGACGTTGCCTAGCGTCACCTGGCCATCGCCGCCAAGGGCGACGACGTTGCCGCGGCGCACGCTGACGATGGTGGTGCCGTGGTAGTTTTCCATCGGGGTATCTGCAGGCGGGGGATGCGGGGTTCAAGCCCGCGGGATCGACAAAGAGCAGGGCTCGCACCCCGCGGCGCACAGCTTAAACCGTGCGTACCTTGACCCTGGCGTGCTCGGTGATACCCATGGCGCCGAAGAACAGCGCGACCAGGCGGTGCGCCTCGACGAAGCCGACCGTGCGGTTCTCGCCGCGCCGGGCAAGCACCCAGTTCAGCAGGTCGCCGGCAGCGATGAAATCGACGCGGATCAGCTTGGCGCACGAGACGTTGACGATGGACGCGCTGCCGAGCTCGCCGTTCAGCTTCGTCAGCGTGTCGCCGATGTCGCCGACCAACTGTCCGGAGAGCTCGACGCTCGCGACCTGGACCATGCCGGTGTCTTCGGTGAGCTGCGATTCGACGAAGCTGGTGGAGACCTCGCTCACGACCGACAGGGGCGGGGAGCTGGTGCTCTGCTCGCCACCGCTGATGCGCACCTGGCACTGCGCCGGCTCCCACGACGGCGGCGACACCTCGTACGTGACGCAATAGTCGATGGCGGCTTCGTCGAACTGGTCGGGGCGATTGGCCATGCGCAGCGCGTCGAGGCGAAGCTGCCAGTACGCCGGATCCGCGTCGCGCACCCCGGTGGGCGCCGCGTCGCTCAGCACGGTGAACAGGCGTTCGCCATTGAGCCATCGCATGTCGAGCTTCTGGCCGATCCAGCCGCGGAACAGCTCGCTCATGCGCGCGCAGGCCTCAGGATCGATGTTGCGCAGCGCGCCCCAGTCGAACACCCACGGCAGCGGCATCTGCAGCGTCTGCGAGCGCAGCTTGGCGACGGCGTCGGAGTCGACGAAATCGGGACAGACCCAGCCGACCTGGCCTTCGACGCGCGCGGCCTTCGGACGGTCTTCGTGGCTCGCCGCCTCGGCGACGAGCCGGGGCATGGAGAACCATTGCGGTGCGGACCAGCCGAACTGCTGCGCGTAGTCGAGCGCCAGGCTCTCGAACTTCGGCTGCTGCCCGATGGCGCGGTACAGGTCGAAGAGCACCAGCCACGTCTCGGCATGGCCGGCGCGGCTGCCGGTCATCGCGGTCAGCGTGGACAGCGACTGCTCGCAGAGCTCGAAGTCGGCGTTGGCGAAAGCAATCACCGCCTCGTCGAGCTCGGGATCGTGCGCGACTTCGCTGACCTCGACCGCGAACGGGTTGGCGAAGTCGGAGGTATTGGCGTCGAGCGTGAGCGGCGTCAGCGGCGACATGCCCGGGCTCATCACCGCGGCTGCCGGCGCCGCAGGCGCCGGCTTGCCGCGATCGCTGGGCACCCCGGCGTCGACCACGCGCGCGCCGTCGACCGGCGGGCCCAGCGGGGCGGCCGCGGAGGCGCGCGGCGCGGCGTGGTCCATCGGAGCCGGCTGCGTGCGGGCGTTGTAGAACTCCGGCGCCCGGCGTTGCGAGCCGCGATAGCCGTCGCCGACCATCTGCTGCTCGATCTCGTCGATCTTGGCCTTCACGCCGCTGTCAGGCTTGGCGCCGCTGTCGATGCGCGCCTCGGAGTCGTCGATCTTCGACGAGCCGCCCAGCGCGGCAAGCTGCTCGCTGGACAGGCCCTCGCGGCGCACCTTGCGCAGCATGTCGAACTCGCGCTTGCGGACGAAGTCGTTGCGCCGCTTGCGCTCGATCATCGCCTTCAGCTCGGACTTGGCGAACTCGGTCTCCCGCGCTTCCTGCGAGGGGGCTTCCAGGTCGCTCCATTCGGTGGCCGGATTGGCCACGAACTTCACGACCTTGCGGAAAAAGCTGGTCGTGTCCTTGGGGTCCGCCATGTCGGGGATGTCGCCGCGTGGGAGTGCCTCAGTCGCCGAACATCTTTTGCCTGAGCTCGCGGCGTTGCTGGGCTTCGAGCGACAGTGTAGCGGTGGGTCGTGCGATCAAACGGCCGAGTCCGATCGGTTCGCCGGTTTCGTCACAGAAACCGTAGTCTCCGGCGTCGATGCTGGCCAAGGACTGCGAAATCTTCTTCAGCAGCTTGCGCTCGCGATCGCGGGTGCGCAGCTCGAGCGCGTGCTCTTCCTCGATCGTCGCGCGGTCGGCCGGGTCGGGGACGATCGAGGTGTCTTCGCGCAGGTGCTCGGTGGTCTCGCCGGCGTTGGACAGCAGGTCGTCCTTCAGCATCTGCAGGCGCGCGCGGAAGAACTCGAGTTGCTTGTCGTTCATGTACTCGCTGTCCGGCATGGCGAGGATTTCCTCTTCGGTGAGGTCCTTGCCAGCCTTGGTCTTCCAGGCGTTGGCGAGCTTGGGGTCCGGCTTGTGGGGCTGCTTGGGTGTATCGACTGCAAGGTTGTTCATTTGGCGGGTCGGAGGCCGAGGCGGAGCGAACCGGTCGGCGAATCGCGATGTCGGGGGTGGCAAGGGCGCAGCCGCCGGGGCGACTGCATGGGCGCGCGAGCTGGCCTTGGGAGCCGGCGCCGGCTTGGCCGGAGCGTGTGCAGCGGCGTGTGCCGGGGCGTGTGCCGGGGCGTGTGCCGCGGGCGCGTGGGCGGCCGGCGCGTGCACTGCCGGCTTGGCAGGCGCATGGTGCGGCGCAGCGGCGGGTTTCGGGTGGCTCTTGGTTGCCGCAGCGGGCGCGTGGGCCTTCGTGGCGGAGGACTTGGCCGCTGGTTTGGGGGCTGCCTTGGGAGCCGGCTTGGCGGGCGCCTTGGCAGCGGCCTTGGGTGCTGGCTTCGTGGCCGGCTTGGCCGCAGACGTCTTGGCCGGGGGCTTCTTGGTCGTCGCTTTCTTGGCCGGGGTCGTGCTCACGTGAGTCTCCTCGCAACGGCGGTTATACCCGCTCTGTCCTCGGTGTCTTGACCACCGGGGCGAATTTGGGCGCCGCGGATTGTAGCCACGTTGTATACGCGCCGCCGTAGCTGTTTTCAGCGGGTTTTCCGCCCCCTGAACACCGGGGTGAGCAATCCTTCTCGCGCCGGCCGTCTGGCGGGCTCAGCGTCTGCGCGGGCGGGTGACTCCGGTCAGGCCAGGCACTGCTCCAGGCCCTGCAGGAACACGTCCTTGGGCAGGTCGATGCCGATGAAGACCATCTTGCTGGTCTTCTTCTCGCCCGGCGCCCATTTCGGACCCAGGTCGCTGCCCATCAGCTGGTGCACGCCCTGGAAGATGACCTTCTTGTCGGTGCCCTTCATGTGGAGCACGCCCTTGTAGCGCAGCATCTTCGGGCCGTAGACCTGGACGATGGCGCCGAGAAAGTCTTCCAGCTTGGCGGGATTGAACGGCCGGTCGGAGCGAAACACGAACGACTTCACGTCGTCATCGTGGGCGTGGTGGTGCGGATGGTCGCAATGCTCGCCGTGCTCGTGCTCGTGATCGTGATCATGGTCATGGTCATGGTCGTGCTCCTCGGCCTTGAGGAAGTCGGGGTCGATGTCGAGCTTGGCGTTGAGGTTGAAGCCGCGCAGGTCGAACACCTCGGAGATCGGCACTTCGCCGAAATGCACACGCCGCTGCGGCGCGCGCGGATTCATGTGGCGCACCCGGTGGGCCAGCGCGTCGACCGCCGTCTCCTCGACGAGGTCGGTCTTGCTGATGAAGATCTGGTCGGCAAAGCCGATCTGGCGACGCGCCTCCTGGCGGTCGTCGAGCTGCTTCTCGCCGTGCTTGGCGTCGACCAGGGTCAGGATGGAGTCGAGCAGGTAGCTTTCGGCGATCTCGTCGTCCATGAAGAAGGTCTGCGCGACGGGACCGGGGTCGGCCAGGCCGGTGGTCTCGATGACCACGCGATCGAAGTCGAGCTCGCCCTTGCGCTTCTTGGCGGCCAGGTCGGACAGCGTGGTGCGCAAGTCTTCGCGGATCGTGCAGCAGACGCAGCCGTTGTTGAGCTGGATGATCTGCTCGCGAGAGTCCTGCACGAGGATGTCGTTGTCGATGTTCTCGTCGCCGAATTCGTTCTCGATGACGGCGATCTTCTGGCCGTGGGCCTCGGTCAACACCCGCTTCAGCAGCGTGGTCTTGCCGGAGCCGAGAAAGCCCGTGAGGATGGTGGCGGGAATGAGGGCCATGGCGGTCTCGTGGATTCAGTGCGGGGGTCTGGGGATCCGGGCCAGATGGGGCCGGAGCGACGAATGGCAACCCGTCAACCTAGCACACTTGCGAAATCCGTTGGGGTAAGCTGGCGCTCTGCCCCACTCCTCGCCTCGTGCGATGCCTGACCCCCACCCCGGCGTGAGCGCCCGCACCAAGGGCGAAAGACAAGCTGCCCATCCCGACAAGCGCAATCTGTTCCAGCGCATCGTCGAGTTCGTCCACCCCGGCCCCGATTCCACCGACGAGCTGATCGAGACGCTCGCCGACGCCGAGGACCGCGAGCTCATCGCGCCCGAGTCACGGATGATGCTCGAGGGCGTGATCCGAATGGCCGACATGATCGCCGGCGACGTGATGGTCGCGGCGCCGCGCATGGACATGCTCGACATCGACGCCCCCTATGACGACGTGCTGCACCTGGTCATCGACACCGGCCACTCGCGCTTCCCCGTCTATGAAGGCGAGCGCGACAACATCATCGGCATCCTGATGGCCAAGGACCTGCTCAAGCTGCAGCGTGCCCCCGAGCTCAATCTGCGCACGCTGCTGCGCCCCACCGTGTTCGTGCCGGAGTCCAAGGGGCTCAACGAGCTGTTGCGCGACTTTCGCGCCAACCGGAACCACCTGGCGATCGTGATCGACGAGTTCGGCAGCACGGCCGGGCTGATCACCATCGAAGACGTGCTCGAGGAGATCGTCGGCGAGATCGAGGACGAGTTCGACGAGAAGGACGCCGAGAGCAGCATCTACACGCTGGCCGACGGCAGCCACCGCGTGGCCGGCGATGCGGACATCGCCGCGGTCAATGAAGCGTTCGCCGCAAGGCTGCCCGACCAGGACTTCGACACCATCGGCGGCCTGGTGGCCCACGAGATGGGGCGCGTGCCGCGGCGCGGCGAATCGGCCGCGCTCGGCGGGCTGCAGTTCATGGTGATGCTGACCCGCGGCGGCGCGGTGCGCTGGTTCAAGGTGACCCGCGTGCCCGAAGACGCGCGGGACGGCGACGGCGCCTGATGCCGCGCGCGTCCACCGCCGCCTGGGCGCGGCCCTGGTCGCTCGGGTTCGACCTGATCGTCGCCGCAGCGCTCGGCGCGCTGCAGACGGCCGCCCACGTCTACACCGAATTCTGGTGGCTTCAGCTCTTGTGCGTGGGCATGCTGGCATGGCGCGCCTGCGTGGCCGAGCCCGCACGTGCCTTTGCCATCGGGCTCACCTTCGGCACCGCCTGGCTCGTCGCGGGCACCTGGTGGATGTTCATCAGCATGCACCAGTACGGCGGCCTGCCCGCGTGGATGGCCGCGGCGGCCGTGCTGGCGCTGAGCGCGGTGCTGTCGCTGTACCTGGGAACGGCGCTGCTCTTGTTCGCACGCTGGCGCAGCGCCCGGCCGCTGCCCGACGCGCTGCTGTTCGCCTCGCTGTGGCTGCTGGCCGAGCTGGCGCGCGGTGTGCTGTTCACCGGATTTCCCTGGGTGGCCTCCGGCTACGCGCATGTCGACGGGCCGTTGGCGAAGCTCGCGCCCTGGATCGGCGTGTACGGCATCGGCGCGGTCGCCGCCTTTCTCGCGGCGTGGGTGGCGCTGGCGCGGCCGCGGATCGGCGTGCGGCGCACGGCCGGCATCGTCGTCGCGGCGGGGCTGCTGGGCTATGTCGACGCCCACACCGGCCCGGTGAAGTTCACCACGCCGACGGGCACCCTCGACGTCACGCTGCTGCAAGGCAACATCCCGCAGGAGGAGAAGTTCGCCTCCGAGCACCAGGGCGCGGCCCTCGAATGGCATGTGAACGGCATGCTGTCCGCGCGCTCCGACCTGGTGCTGGCACCGGAAACGGCGGTGCCCTTTCTGCCCCAGCAGATGCCCGAGGGGTTCTGGGCCGGGCTGCGCGAGCGCTTCGCGTCCGGCCGGACACATGCCCTGTTCGGCGTGCCGTTGGGTGACGACAGGTCGGGCTACACCAACTCCGCGGTCGGCTTCGCGCCGGGCCGCCCGGAGTACCGCTACGACAAGCACCACCTGGTGCCCTTCGGCGAGTTCATTCCCCCCGGCTTTCGGTGGTTCACGCAGATGATGAACATCCCGCTGGGCGACTTCAACCGCGGCGCGCTCGAGGCGCCTTCGTTCGCCGTGCGAAGCGAACGGGTGGCACCCAACATCTGCTACGAAGACCTGTTCGGCGAGGAACTTGCCGCGCGCTTTCGCCATCCGGCCACGGCGCCGACGATGTTCGCCAACCTCA
Source organism: Piscinibacter sp. XHJ-5 (assembly GCF_029855045.1). Classification (GTDB taxonomy): domain Bacteria; phylum Pseudomonadota; class Gammaproteobacteria; order Burkholderiales; family Burkholderiaceae_C; genus Albitalea. The sequence goes on along the minus strand of NZ_CP123228.1, from coordinate 6,105,468 downwards.
GCAACATCGGCTGGTTCGGCGACACCATCGCCGTCGATCAGCACCTCAACATCTCGCGCATGCGCTCGCTCGAGTTCCAGCGTCCCATGCTGCGAGCCACCAACACCGGCGCGACCGCCGTCATCGATCACCGCGGGCACGTCGCCCAAGGGCTCAAGCCCTACACGCGCGGCGTGCTCGACGGCGCAGTGCAGGGCCGCGAGGGCCTGACGCCGTTCGCCGCGTGGGCCGCCCGCTACAGCCTGTGGCCGCTGGCCGCCTTCGCCGTGGCCGCGGTGCTGTTGCTGCGCTGGTGGTCCCGCCGGCGCTGAACCGCGCGACCGGCCATGGCGGTCAGGCCGAGGACCAGCAGCGCCCAGGTCGACGGTTCGGGGATGGGCGCGGCGGCGGTCGGGTACGACAGCTCCATGCGGTCGATGTACAGGTCGTAGATCTCGTTGCGCGGGAACAGGCTGATCAGCAGGTGCGCACCTTCGACGAGCATCTCCTGCGGCACGATCAGCCCCGGCGTGCCCGGGCTGGACATCGTCACGTCGCGGCGTCCCTGCACGTCGCCGACGGGCGGGCCGCGCGACGGGTCGTAGAACATGCCGCCCGGCACGGTCTCCGGCAGCGGGCAGCCCGCCGGGTTGCTGTGCGGCGGGTTCTCGCAGGCGGTGAAGTGCACCTCGCTGATCGGAAAGGCAAAGGTGCCCAGAAGGGTGCGGTCGCCGAACGGGCCCTCGGTCACGTCGATCCAGTCGATGCCGATGTTGTTCAGGTCGCCGCCGGCGAACAGGTTGAACACGCCGTCGCCGGTGGCATTCTCCTGGACGACGAAGCTGAACGACAGCTCCTCCCAGATCAGGTTGGAGGCCCCGTCGCTGCGGAACAGTTCCGTCTTGATGAGCGGTCCGCTGTTGATGATCTGGGTGACGTCCGCCAGCGCCGCCGGCGACGCAGTGAGCAGACTCGTGGCCAGCGCAGCAACCGCCAGCGTGCAGCTCTTGCAGGCATGCATGGGAGACCTCCTCTGGGCTGATAGACCAGTTTAGGTCGCCGCCGCATAAAGGGAAGGCCGGTCGCACGATGGCGTCGATCGACGGCCCGCCCCGTAAAATCGCCGTTTTTCGCGCTTCGACGGACCTCCATGCTGACGTTTCAGCAAATCATCCTGCGCCTGCAAGACTACTGGGACCGCCAGGGCTGCGCGCTGCTGCAGCCCTACGACATGGAGGTCGGGGCGGGCACGAGCCACACCGCGACCTTCCTGCGCGCGCTCGGGCCGGAACCGTGGAAGGCCGCCTACGTGCAGCCCAGCCGCCGCCCCAAGGACGGCCGCTACGGCGAGAACCCGAACCGACTGCAGCACTATTACCAGTACCAGGTCGTGCTCAAGCCCGCGCCGGCCGACATCCTAGAGCTGTACCTGGGCTCCTTGGAGGCGCTCGGCTTCGACCTGAAGAGCAACGACATCCGATTCGTCGAGGACGACTGGGAGAACCCGACGCTCGGCGCCTGGGGCCTCGGCTGGGAGGTGTGGCTCAACGGCATGGAGGTGACGCAGTTCACCTACTTCCAGCAGGTCGGCGGCATCGACTGCAAGCCGATCACCGGCGAGATCACCTACGGCCTGGAGCGCCTGGCGATGTACCTGCAGGGCGTGGACAACGTCTACAACCTGCAGTGGACCGACACGCTGAAGTACGGCGACGTCTACCACCAGAACGAGGTCGAGCAGAGCACCTACAACTTCGAGCACAGCGACGTCGACTTCCTGCTCGGCGCCTTCGGCCAGCACGAGAAGCAGGCCAAGTACCTGATGGCGCAGGAGCTGGCGCTGCCGGCCTACGAGCAGGTGCTCAAGGCCGGCCACACCTTCAACCTGCTCGATGCGCGCGGGGCGATCAGCGTCACGGAGCGCGCCGCGTACATCGGCCGCATCCGCAACCTGGCGCGCAGCGTGGCGCAAAGCTATGTCGACAGCCGCGCGCGGCTGGGCTTCCCGATGGCGCCCAAGGCCTGGGCCCAGGAAGTGATCGCACAACTCGAGAAGAACGCTGCATGAGCACCACCCGGAATCTGCTCGTCGAGCTGTTCGTCGAGGAACTGCCGCCCAAGGCGCTGAAGAAGCTGGGCGAATCGTTTGCCAGGGACCTGGCCGATGGCCTGCGATCCCAAGGGCTCGTGCCGGCTGCGCCGGCCGTCAGTTCATTCGCCTCGCCGCGCCGCCTGGCCGTGCACGTGAAGGACGTCGCCTCGGCGGCGAGCGACAAGTCGGTCTCGCAGAAGCTGATGCCGGTGAGCGTCGGTCTGGCAGCCGACGGCCAGCCGACGCCGGCGCTGCTGAAGAAGCTGGCTGCGCTGGGGGCCGATGCGTCGGTCGTGCCCACGCTGAAGCGCCAGCTGGACGGCAAGGCCGAGGCCCTGTTCCTGGACAGCGTGGCCAAGGGCGCGACGCTCGCCGCAGCGCTGCAGAAGTCGATCGAGGAAGCGCTCGCCAAGCTTCCCATCCCGAAGGTGATGCAGTACCAGCTTGCCGACGGCTGGACCAGCGTCAATTTCGTGCGTCCCGCGCATGGGCTGGTCGCCCTGCACGGCGCCGAGGTGGTGCCTGTGAGCGTGCTGGGCCTGCAGGCGGGCCGGGTCACGCAAGGCCATCGCTTCGAGGCCGCCACTGCCCAGATCGAGCTGCGCGATGCGGACAGCTACGCGCAGCAGCTGCGCGACGAAGGCGCGGTGATCGCCGGCTTCGCCGAGCGCCGCGCCGACATCGCCCGCCAGCTCGATGCGGCCGCCGCGGGCGAGGGCCTGAAGCCCATCGAGGACGACGCGCTGCTCGACGAGGTGACCGCCCTGGTCGAGCGGCCCAACGTGCTGCTGTGTCAGTTCGAGAGCGAGTTCCTGGACGTCCCGCAGGAGTGCCTCATCCTCACGATGAAGGCCAACCAGAAGTACTTTCCGCTGCTCGACGCCGCGGGCAAGCTCACCAACCGCTTCCTCGTCGTCAGCAACATCCGGCCCGCCGACCCGAGCCGGGTGATCGGAGGCAACGAGCGCGTCGTGCGGCCGCGGCTGGCCGACGCGAAGTTCTTCTTCGACCAGGACCGCAAGAAGACACTGGCTTCGCGCGTGCCGGGCCTGGCCAAGGTGGTCTATCACAACAAGCTCGGCACCCAGGGCGAGCGTGTCGAGCGGGTGCGCACCATCGCCCGGGCCATCGCCGGGCAGCTCGGCGGCGGCGTGCTGGTGCAGCATGCCGACCAGGCGGCGATGCTCGCCAAGGCCGACCTGCTGACCGACATGGTCGGCGAGTTTCCCGAGCTCCAGGGCGTGATGGGCGCCTACTACGCTCGCCACGACGGCCTGCCCGAAGCGATCGCGTTCGCGATCGAGGACCACTACAAGCCGCGCTTCGCCGGCGACGAGCTGCCGCGCGGCGACGCCGGCATCGTCGTCGCGCTGGCCGACAAGCTCGAGACCTTGGCGGGCCTGTTCGGCATCGGCCAGGTGCCCACCGGCGACAAGGATCCGTTCGCATTGCGCCGCCATGCGCTGGGCCTGATCCGCATGCTGGTCGAGCGCGCACTGCCGCTGAACACCGCGGAGCTGGTGTCGGTGGCCTTCCACGCCTTCGCACCCACGCACGGACAGGCGCAGGCCGAGCTGGCCTTCTTCCTGCGCGAGCGGCTGGTCGGCTATCTGCGCGAGACCGGCTATACCGCGCAGGAGGTGGAAGCCGTCGTCGAGGCCCGGCCGGCGCTCTGGGCCGAGATTCCGAAGCGGCTGGCCGCGGTGCGCGCCTTCAAGACGCTTCCCGAGGCCGAGGCGCTGGCCGCCGCCAACAAGCGGGTGGGCAACATCCTGAAGAAGAGCGACGAGAGCGTGGCGGCGGTCGTCGACACGGCGCGCCTGGCCGAACCGGCGGAGCAGGCGCTGTTCGAGGCGTTGCAGTCGGTCGCACCGAAGTCGCAGGCGGCATTCGAGGCCGGCGACTACACCGGCTCGCTGCAGCTGCTGGCCGCCCTGAGGACACCGGTCGATGCCTTCTTCGACGGCGTGATGGTCAACGCCGAGGATCCCGCGCTGCGTGCCAACCGGCTCGGGCTGCTCGCGCAGATGCACGCGGCGATGAACCGCGTGGCAGACTTGTCCAAGCTCGCGAGCTGACCCCCTTGCGCCGATGAAACTGATCATCCTCGACCGCGACGGCACCATCAACGAGGACCGCGACGACTTCGTCAAGTCGCCGGAGGAATGGGTGCCGCTGCCCGGCGCGCTGGAGGCCATCGCGCGCCTGAACCACGCCGGCTGGCACACGGTGCTGGCCACCAACCAGTCGGGCCTGGGACGCGGCCTGTTCGACATGGCGATGCTCAACGCGATGCACGTGCGCATGAACCAGATGCTGGCCAAGCACGGCGGGCGCATCGACGCGGTGTTCTTCTGTCCACATGCCCCCGAGGACCAGTGCGACTGCCGCAAGCCGCTGCCGGGCCTGATGCTGCTGATCGGGGAGCGATACGGCCTCGACCTGGGCGAGGTGCACGTCGTCGGCGACACGTTGCGCGACGTGCAGGCGGGCCGGGCCGCCGGCTGTCCCACGCATCTGGTGCGCACCGGCAAATGCGGCCTGCTCGACGAAGCCGAGCTCGAGGTGATGCTGCAGCAGGTGCCGGGCACCAAGGTGCATGCGGATCTCGGCGCCTTCGCCGACGCCATCATCCAGGAGGAGCGCCTGCTGCGCGGCCTGAAGGGCGAGAGCGATTCCGGCCGGTTCAGCTGATGCCGATGCAACGCTTCTTCTGGTCGCTGCGCTCGGCCGTGTTCGTCCTGTGGCTCATCGCCACGGTCATTCCGTGGGCGGTGCTGTCGCTGATCGCCTCCATCTTCCTGCGCGGCACGCCGCTGTACTGGCTCACCACGTTCTGGCTGCAGTTCGCCATCCACGGCGCCCGATGGATCTGCGGCGTGCGCTGGCGCGTGACCGGCCTCGACAACCTGCTGGAGGCCGACCGCGCGCGCGCCGTGATCCTGCTGCCCAAGCACCAGTCCACCTGGGAGACCTTCGCCTTTCCCGTGCTGATGCCGCATCCGCTGTGCTACGTCTTCAAGCGCGAGCTGCTGATGATTCCGTTCTTCGGCTGGGCAATGGCCCGGCTCGACATGGTCCACATCGACCGCAGCAAGCGCGCCGAAGCCTGGACGCTGGTGGCGGAGCAGGGCCGGCGCTTCATGGCGCAGGGCAACTGGGTGATCATGTTCCCCGAGGGGACGCGCACGCCGCGCGGCAGCCAGGGGACCTACAAGACCGGCGGCACGCGGCTCGCGGTGACCACCGGCGCCTCGGTCCTGCCGATCGCCGTCACGTCGGCGCGCTGCTGGCCGCGCAAGTCGTTCATGCTGAGGCCGGGCATCGTCGACGTGTCCATCGGCAAGCTCATCCCCTCGCAGGGCCGCGAGGCCGACGAGCTGATGCGCGAAGTCGAGTCATGGATCGAGGGCGAGATGCGCCGCCTCGATCCGCAGGCGTACGCGGCGGCTCCCTAGAATCGCGGCCCATGGCGCGCTCCCCCAGCCCCGATCCCGCGCAGCTCTCGCTGTTCGAGGTCGCGGCGCCGGCGGCACAAGCCCTTCCCGCCGTCCCGCCCGCGGCGCCGCCGCCGCCCGCCTTGTCCCTTGCCAGCGTGCTGAGCCCCGCGATGTTCCGCCACCCGCAAGCCAACCGCGAGATTCGACTCGACGAGCACCTCGTCGCGTATGCGCTCAAGCGCGTGCGCCGGCGCAGCATCGGGTTCATCGTCGGCACCGACGGCCTCAGCGTGAATGCGCCGAAGTGGGTGAACCTCGGCGACATCGAATCCGCCCTGCGCGAGAAGGGCTCGTGGATCCTGCGCAAGCTGCGCGAGCAGCAGGAACGGCACCAGCGGCTGCAGCAGGCGCGCGTCGAGTGGAAGGACGGCACCAGCATTCCATTCCTCGGCGAGCCCGTCATCGTCGTGCTGGACGCACGCGCCACCGGCGCGGTGCTGCACACCGGAGCCGAAGCCCTGCCGGGCGTGGCGCGGCTCACGCTGCACGTCGGCCTGCCCCACACCGCCGCCGCCGAGCAGATCCGCGACGCGGTCCAGAGCTGGCTGCAGCGACAGGCCCGGCGCGTGTTCGACGATCGCTGCCGGCACTTCGCGCAACAGCTCGGCGTGCACGTCAAGCGGCTGTCGCTGTCGTCGGCGCAGACGCGCTGGGGCAGCGCGAGCGCCGACGGCTCGATCCGGCTCAACTGGCGGCTGGTCCACTTCGCGATGCCGACGATCGACTACGTCGTTGCCCACGAGCTGGCCCACCTGCGGCACATGGACCACAGCCCGCGCTTCTGGGACGTGGTGCGCTCGGTGGTGCCTGACTACGAGCAGCTGCGCGGCGGGTTGAAGGACGACGTGCTGCCGGTGTTCGATTGAATCCGGTCACGCGTCACGCCGACGAGAACCGGTACACCCCATCGTCGTCGAGCGACCGGCGCAGCCGCCCGGCCAGCCACAGCGCGTTCAGGTGCGCGATCGCCTCGCCCATGGCGAAGGTGGTCTGGTGCAGGTCGAGCTTGCGCTTGAACAGCACGCCGAGCAGATCGGCCGCGCTCTTCGGCCCGCTGTCGCAGGCGGCGATGAGCTCGGCGTAGCGCTCGTCGTGGTGGGCCTCGAGCTGATCGATGCGCTGGTGCAGCCCGCGAAACGGCCGGCCGTGCGAAGGCAGGACCAGCGTGTCGGCGGGCAAGGAACGCAGCCGCTCGATCGAGGCGAGGTACAGCGGCAACGGATTCGCCTCCGGCTCGATGTCGATCACGCTGACGTTGGTGGAGATGCGCGGCAGGACCATGTCGCCGGAGATCAGCAGCCCGAGCGACGGGCAGTGCAGCGACATGTGCTCCGGCGCGTGGCCGTAGCCGACGTGGCAGACCCAGTCGCGCCCGCCGATGCGCAGGGTGTCGCCGCCGAGCAGCCGGCGAAAGCGGTCCGGCACCTTGGGCACCATGCTCGCGTAGTAGTTGGACCGCGCCTTGATCTTCTCGACCGCTTCGGGATCGGTGAGACCGTGACTGGCCATGAAGCGCGCCGCGCTGCCGCCGCCGAAGCCGGTGGTCGACGCGCTGGCGAGCGTCGCCGCGTTGAAGTCGGTGGCGCTGATCCACATGCGGCATTGCCAGCGCTCGGTGAGCCAGTGCGCAAGCCCGATGTGATCGGGGTGCATGTGGGTGACGATGACGCGCAGCACCGGCAGCCCTTCGAGCGCCTGCGCGAACACCTGCTCCCAGGCCGCGCGCGTCGCGTCGTTGGCGATGCCGCAATCGACGATGGTCCAGCCGGCGCGGCCGTCGACGTCGTCGCGCAGCAGCCAGAGGTTGATGTGGTCCAGCGCGAACGGCAGCGCCATGCGGACCCAGCGCACGCCGGACGCGATCTCCAGCGTCGCGCCGGGCTCGGGCAGCGCTTCGCCCAGCGGGTAGCTCAGCTCGTGTTCGAGGGGATTCATCGAGCTTTACACTTTACGTAAACGTCAATCCCTCCGAGTCTACGTGCCCATGCCTGCCCCTGCTGTCGCCCACGTGTCGCCTGCGCCGGCGGCCACCTACACGATCAGCCAGCTCGCCAAGGAGTTCGACCTCACGACGCGCGCGATCCGCTTCTACGAGGACTGCGGGCTGCTCTCGCCGCAGCGCAGCGGACGCAACCGCGTCTACACGGCGCGCGACCGCACGCGGCTCAAGCTCACGCTGCGCGGCAAGCGCCTGGGCCTGACGCTGGCCGAGGTCAAGGAGCTCGTCGACATGTACGAGTCGCCGAGGGACACCGAGGCCCAGCTGCGCAAGTTCCTCTCGGTGCTGGCGGCGCACCGTGCGCAGCTCGAGCAGCAGCTGGCCGACCTGCATGCCAACCTCGACGAGGTGCGGGTGCACGAGAAGGAAGCCCGGCGGCTGCTCGCCGAAGGCGCGCGCAAGAAGGCCTGAGGACCGTCAGAGCTGAGAGGCCAGCAGGCCCAGCGCCGCGGACGCGCCGATCACCTCCATCACGCCGCGCTTGAAGCGGATCAGCGCGATCGCCGCGGAGACGGCGATCAGCGCGCTGACTGCATCGAAGCGCCCCGACAGCCCCTGCGGCCACAGCACGTGGTAGGCGAAGAACAGCGCCAGGTTGAGGATGACACCGACGACGGCCGCCGTGATCGCGGTGAGCGGTGCGGTGAACTTCAGGTTGCGGTGGGTGGTCTCGACCAGCGGCCCGCCGAGCAGGATGAAGACGAACGAGGGCAGGAACGTGAAGTAGGTGACGACCGCCGCCGCCAGCGCCCCGGACGCCGCGAGCACGTCGGGGCCGAGCACCTGGCGCGTCCAGCCGCCGACGAACCCGACGAAGGCCACCACCATGATCAGCGGCCCGGGCGTGGTCTCGCCCAGCGCCAGGCCGTCGATCATCTGCGGCGCGCTGAGCCAGTGGTGCTGCTCCACCGCGCCCTGGTACACGTAGGGCAGCACGGCATAGGCGCCGCCGAAGGTCAGCAGCGCGGCCTTGGTGAAGAACCAGCCCATCTGGGTCAGCGTGCCGTCCCAGCCGACCGCCGCCAGCAGCGCGCCCATTGCGATGGCCCACAGCAGCAGGCCGACCGTCGCCAGGCGCGCGAAGCGACTCCAGCGATGCAGCGCATGCGGCGGCGTCGGCGTGTCGTCGTCGATGACGGCTGCGCCAGCGCTGGCTGCCTCGCCGGCATGGTTGGCGCCGATGGCGAAGCGCTGCGGCGCGAAGCGCCCGCCGATCGCGCCGATCACCCCGGCGGCCAGCACGATCAGCGGGAAGGGCAGATTCAGCACGAAGATGGCCACGAAGGAGGCGGCGGCGATGGCCCACAGCGCGCCGTTCTTCAGCGCGCGCGACCCGATGCGGTGCGCCGCGTGCAGCACGATCGCCGTCACCGCAGGCTTGATGCCGTGGAAAAGGCCGGCCACCAGCGGTGTATGGCCGAAGGCGAGGTAGATCCACGACAGCGCGATCAGGATGACGAGCGACGGCAGCACGAACAGCCCGCCCGCGACGATGCCGCCCCAGGTGCGGTGCAACAGCCAGCCGATGTAGGTGGCGAGCTGCTGCGCCTCGGGTCCCGGCAGCACCATGCAGTAGTTCAGCGCATGCAGGAAGCGTCGCTCCGAGATCCAGCGCCGCCGTTCGACGAGCTCCTGGTGCATCACGGCGATCTGCCCGGCCGGCCCGCCGAAGCTGATGAAACCGAGCTTCAGCCAGAAAAGGAAGGCCTCGCGGAAAGAGGGGGCGGCGGGTCGGTCGGTGGGGTGCATGCAGGGTCGGCAGTCTACGGACATTCGGTGAAATGCCTGCGCCGGGCGCCTCGGCGCGAAGGCATCATCGGCACATGACGCTGCGTGCACGACTGCTGCTGCTGGTGTTGGCCGTGCTGCTGCCGACCGCCGGCCTGGTGCTGTGGGTCGTGTCGTCGGCCTATCTGCGCGAAGCCGAATCCTCGCAACAGCGGCTGCGCGAGACGGTGCGGGCGCTGTCGCTGGTGGTGGACCGCGAGTTCGACAAGCGCGCCGCGGTCGCACGCACGCTGGCCAGCTCGCCGGCCATCGCGGCCGGCGACTGGCAGGCGTTTCACGCGCAGGCGCGCGCGGCGACGCAAGACACCGGCAGCTGGATCGTGCTGGTCGACCACGACGACCAGCTCCTGAACACCTCCGTGCCGTTCGGCACGCCGCTGCCCAAGCGCAGCTGGACGCCGGACCGCTCTCTCGCCGACGGCGACCGCGTCGAGGTGAGCAACCTGCGCATCGGGCCCGTGACCCGGCAGCCGGTGCTGGCGGTGTTCGCGCCGGAGCGTCATTTCTCGCCGGCGCGCTACAACGTGGGCGTCGTCTTCAGCCCGGCGGCGCTGCAGGCCATCGTCGCGGGTCAGCACCTGCCGCCCGGCTGGACGGCCGAGATCGCTGATCGCGAGCACCGCATCGTCGCCCGGGTGCCCGACATCGAGCGCTGGCTCGGCCAGCCGCTGCCGGCGGCCCTCAGTTCGGCGCTGCGCGCCAGGGCGGACGGCCGCGTCGACGCGGTCGCGCTCGACGGCGTGCTGCGGTCGGCGTTCTTCAGCCGGTCGCCGGTGCATGGCTGGAGCTTCATCATCGGCGTCCCGCAAGAGGCCCTCACCGAGGCCGCGCGCACTGCGGCCTGGAGAGCCGCCGCGGCGGCCGCGCTGCTGGGCGCTTTCGCGCTCGCACTGGCCACCTGGGCCGCGCGACGCATCCGCGAGCCGATTGCAATGCTCGAGCGTGCGGCTCGGCAGCTGGAGCGCGACGTGGTGCCCGACCTTCCGCCCAGCGGCCTGGCCGAAGCCGACGCCGTCGGCACGGCGCTGCGCCGCGCCGGCATGCAGGCCGCGCTGGACCTGTCGGAGCGCCAGCATGCGATCGACGAGCTGCGCCGCGGCGAGGAGTCGCAACGGCTGCTGGTGCAGATCAACGACGCGACGCGCGGCCTGAGCGACCCCGTGCAGGTGCAGTGGGAGATCGTCTGCCGCGTCGGCCGTCACTTCGGCGCGAGCCGCTGCACCTACGGCGAGATCGAAGCCGACCAGCAGTCCTTCAGCATCCACCGCGACTACACGCACGGAGTGGCGAGCATGGCCGGGCGGCACAGCCTCGAGGACTACGGCGCCCAGATCATCGAGCAGCTGCGCGCCGGGCGCAGCGTGGCGATGTCCGACCGGGTCGACGATGCACGCGTGGCGGCGCCGGCGGTGCAGGCGGCGTACGAGCGCATCGACACCCGCGCGATGCTGGCCGTGCCGCTGGTCAAGGACGCACGCCTGGTGGCGGTGCTCGTGTTGCACGACAGTCGGCCGCGGCCCTTTTCGGCCGAGGATGTGGCGCTGCTGGAGCAGCTCGCGGAGCGCAGCTGGTTCGCCGTCGAGAATGCGCGCGCCGCCTCGGCGCTGCGCGAGAGCCGGGACGTCCTGTCCCTGGCGATGCGCAGCGGGCGCATGGGTGCGTGGTCGCGAGACCTGATTGCCGATCGCGTCTGGTGGAGCCGCGAGCTGGAGGAGATCTTCGGCCTCGAGCCAGGCACCTTCGGCGGCCGGGTGGACGCGTTTCGCCTGCTGGTCCATCCGGAGGACCGCGCGCGATTGGCCCAGGCCATCGCCCGCGCCCTGGAGACGCGCGAGGACTACTCGGTCGAGTTCCGCTTCCATCACGCGAGCGGCGACTGGCGCTGGATGGAGGGCCGCGGGCGTGCCGTGTACGGCGCCGACGGTCGGCCGACGATGCTGTACGGGCTGGGCATCGACATCCACGACCGCAAGCACATCGAGCAGGAGCTGCGTCGCCTGAATGCGGAGCTGTCCGATGCCGACCGTCGCAAGGACGAATTCCTGGCGACGCTCGCGCACGAGCTGCGCAACCCGCTGGCGCCCATCACCAACGCGCTCGAGATCCTGCGGCTCAAGGACCCGGCCGATGCGGAGACGCGCTGGACGCGCGACGTCATCGATCGCCAGGTGCGGCAGATGACGCGGCTGGTCGACGACCTGCTCGATGTCGCGCGCATCACGCGCGGCAAGATCCAGCTGCGCCTGGAGCGGGTCACGCTGGCCGGCATCGTGCACGGAGCGATCGAGGCGGCGCGGCCCTTCATCGAGGCGTCCGGCCACACCCTCGATGTGCGGCTGCCGGCCGAGCCGGTGTGGCTGGAGGCGGATGCGACCCGCCTCACGCAGGTGCTGCTGAATCTTCTGAACAACGCCGCCAAGTACACGCCGCGCGGCGGCCGCATCGAGGTGGAGGCCGCGGCGGCGGGCGAAGCAGCGATCACGGTGCGCGACAACGGCATCGGCATCGCCGCCGAGCACCTCGCGCGCGTCTTCGAGATGTTCTCGCAGGTCGCGCCTGCGCTGGAGCGTTCGCAAGGCGGGCTGGGCATCGGCCTCGCGCTGGCGCGCGGGCTCGTCGACCTGCACGGCGGCCGCATCGAGGCGCACAGCGGCGGCGTCGGCTGCGGCAGCGAATTCATCGTGCGGCTGCCGCTGGCCCCAGCCCAGGTGGTGCCGGCGCCGGCCGCCGGCCCGGCGCCTGCCGGGGCGCGGCAGCGCGTGCTGGTGGTCGACGACAACCGTGACGCCGCCGACAGCCTCGCGATGATGCTGGAGCTGTCCGGGCACCAGGTGGCCATCGCGCACGACGGCGAAGGTGCGCTGACGCATCGCGAAGCGTTCGATCCCGACGTGGTGCTGCTCGATATCGGCATGCCCGGCATGAACGGCTACGAGGTGGCGCGCCGCTGGCGCGAGGCCGGTGGCACGCGCACGCGAATCGTCGCGCTGACCGGCTGGGGGCAGGAAGACGACAAGCGCCGTGCGGTCGCGGCCGGCTTCGATCACCACCTGACGAAGCCCGTCGATCCTGACCGCCTGCTCGCCGTGCTGCACGCGGGCGCGGACGTCGCGGCCTAGGCAGGCGGGAATTCAGCCCTGCCGGCGGTGGTGTCGCCCGACTGCGCTACCCTGGCCGACCATTCAGCAGGAGGGGCGCGACATGGACGATTCGAGCCTGACGGTCGACGTGGTCGTCGTGCCGCGCACCCATGACCTGGGCGACCGCTTCGAGGTGCGGCGCGCGCTGCCTTCCGTGGAGCGGCGCATGGTCGGACCCTTCGTGTTCCTCGATGCAATGGGCCCGGTGGTGTTCGCTCCGGGACGCGGGCTCGACGTGCGGCCGCATCCGCACATCGGCCTGGCGACCGTGACCTACCTGCACAGCGGCGAGATCCTGCACCGAGACAGCGTCGGCAGCGTGCAGGCGATCCGCCCCGGCGAGGTCAACTGGATGACCGCCGGCCGCGGCATCGTGCACTCGGAACGCAGCGCTCCCGAGGTTCGCGCGCGTGGCTCTTCCCTGGCCGGACTGCAGTGCTGGGTTGCGCTGCCGCGAGAGCGCGAGGAGGACGAGCCCAGCTTCGTCCACGTCGAGGTCGACCGCCTGCCGGTGGTCGAGGGCGAAGGCGCAACGGCGCGCATCGTGGCGGGCGAGTTCTTCGGCCGCCGCGCGCCGGTGCCGACGCTGTCGCCGCTGTTCTATGTCGACCTGCACCTGCAGCCGGGCGCGCGCATCACGATGCCGGCTGCCTATGCCGAGCAGGCGATCTACGTCGTCGACGGCGTGCTCGACCTCGGCGCCGACGGCCGCTTCGAAGCCGGCCGTCTCGTCGTGCTGAAGCAGGGCGCCGCGGTCACGCTGGCCGCGCCCGACAGCTCGCCGGCGCGGCTCATGCTGCTGGGGGGCGAGCCGATGGACGGCCCGCGCTTCCTCAGCTGGAACTTCGTCGCCAGCTCGGCCGAGCGCATCGAGCAGGCCAAGGACGACTGGCGCCATCAGCGCTTCGCGCCGGTGCCCGGCGAGACCGAGTTCATTCCGCTGCCCGAGATCCCGGGCAAGCCGGTGCACTATCCCTGAGGCCGCGCGCGATGCTCGCCTCCACGCCCCTGCTGCGCGGGCCGGTGTCGGTCGTCGACTACCGCTGCGCCGCGGGGCCCGACGACAGGCCCTATGCCGAGCACCATCAGGCCTGGTCGGTGTCGTACGTGCGGCGCGGCAGCTTCGGCTGCCGTTGCCGCGGCCACACGCATGAGCTGGTGCCCGGTTCGCTGCTGGTCGGCAGGCCCGGCGACGAATACACCTGCACCCACGAGCATCACCTGGGCGGCGACGAGTGCCTTGCGTTCTTCGTGTCGCCGGAGCTCGTCGGCGAGATCGACCGCCGCGGACGCGCCTGGCAGAGCGGCGGCGTGCCGCCCCTGGCCGAGCTGGTCGTGCTCGGCGAGCTGGCGCAGCACGCGGCCGGCGGCGCGAACGACCTGGGGCTCGACGAGATCGGCCTCGCGCTGGCGGCGCGCTTCGTGGCCGTGGCCGCGGGCGGACAGCGTCCCGCCAGGCCGACCTCGGCAGACAAGCGCCGCGCCGTCGAGTCGGCGCTGTGGATCGACGCCCATGCCGACGAGGCGCTCACGCTGGAGGCGCTTGCGGCGCGCAGCGGCTGGAGCGCCTACCACTATCTGCGGGTGTTCGCGGCGGTGCTGGGGGTGACGCCGCACCAGTACCTCGTGCGCTGCCGGCTGCGCCGCGCGGCCGGCCTGCTGGCCGACGACGATCGCTCCATCACCGACATCGCGCTCGACGTCGGCTTTGCCGACCTCTCGAACTTCGTGCGCAGCTTCCAGCGCGCCGCGGGCACGTCCCCGCGCGGCTTCAGGCGGGCGGCCCGTGGCGACCGCAAGATTTTCCAAGAACGCCTGGCGCGCCGTCTCTAGCATCGCTTCTCCTTCATCAGGAGAACAGCATGTACGACCACATCGGATTGAAGGTGCGTGATCTCGACAAGAGTGTCGCGTTCTATCGCAGCGCACTCGGCGCGCTGGGCCACACACAGCAAGGCGGCGACGACAGCTACGCGGGCTTCGGCCCGAAGGGCGAGCCGGCGTTCTGGCTGTATCGGCACGCCGGCGACATCGGGCCCGGCACGCACGTCGCGTTCCGTGCGTCCGGCCGCGAGGCGGTGCAGCGCTTTCATGCGCAGGGCCTGGCCGCCGGCGGACGCGACAACGGCGCGCCCGGGCCGCGGCCCGACTACAGCGACACCTACTACGCCGCCTTCCTCATCGACCCCGACGGCCACAACGTCGAGGCGGTCTGCTTCGATTGAAGGGAAGCACCATGGCCACGATCGTCGAGGAATTCGTCGTCGACGCGCCGCCCGCAGCGGCATGGGATGTGTTTCGCGACGTCGGGGCGGTGCACCGACGGCTTGCGCCGGGATTCGTGCGCGATGTGCAGCTGGAGGAAGGCGCGCGCATCGTCACCTTCGCCGACGGCCTGGTCGCGCGCGAGCTCATCGTGACCGTCGATGACGCGCGGCGGCGCCTCGCCTACGCGGCGGTCGGCACGGCGATGAGCCATCACAACGCGTCGTTCCAGGTGTTCGAGGAGGCCGACGGTCGCAGCCGGGTGGTGTGGATCGCGGACCTGCTGCCCGAAACGCTGCGCGAGCCGATCGCCCAGCGCATGGCGGCCGGCGTCAAGGCGATGCAAGCCGCGCTGAACGGCATGGCCGCCCGCTGAGGCGCTGCTATTCTCGGCGTCCCTCGAGGCGCCGGGAGTGCAGCATCCATGACAGAGCAGGGCATCACCACTCGCATCGTCCATTCCGATCGCCACGGCGGCGTCGAGCATGGCGGGCTGCACAAGCCGATTCACAGCTCGGTGCAGTACGGCTTCGAGCGCGTCGAGGACCTGATCGGCGTGTTCCAGGGCACCGTCAAGGGCGGCTTCAACTATGCCCGCCAGGGGACGCCCACGACGGCGGCGCTGGAGCGCAAGATCACGGCGCTCGAGCAGGGCGTCGGCACGGTGTGCTTCGCCAGCGGCATGGCGGCGCTGAGCGCGGTGTTCCTCACGCTGCTGCGCGCCGGGGATCACCTGATCAGCAGCCGCTTCGTGTTCGGCAACACCAACAGCCTGTTCGGCACGCTGGGCGAGCTGGGCATCGCGGTGAGCAAGGTGGATGCGGGCTCGGTGGCCGCCGTCGAGGCGGCGCTGCGGCCGAGCACGCGCATGGTGTTCGTCGAGACCGTGGCCAACCCGGGTACCCAGGTGCCCGATCTCGCGGCCATCGGCGACCTGTGCCGCCGGCGCGGACTGCTGTACGTCGTCGACAACACCGTCACGTCGCCGCTGCTGTTCCGGCCGCGCACCGTCGGCGCCGGGCTGGTGGTCAATTCGCTGAGCAAGACCCTCGCCGGCCACGGGGCCGCGCTCGGCGGCGCCGTCACCGACGTGGGCGGCTTCGACTGGCAAGGCTGGCCGAACCTCTTCGCCGCCTACCGCCGCGGCGACCCGGCGCAATGGGGGCTGACGCAGCTCCGCAAGAAGGGACTGCGCGACATGGGCGGCTCCCTGTCGTCCGAGCAGGCGCATCAGATCGGCCTGGGCGCCGAGACCGCGGCGCTGCGGGTGGCCCACACCAGCGCCACGGCGCTCGCCGTGGCACGTTTCCTGGCCGGCCATCCGGCGGTCGCCGCGGTGCACTATCCGATGCTGGAGTCTCACCCGCAGCACGCGCTGGCGAAGGCGCACTTCTCGGCGGGATCCTGGCTGCTGTCGTTCGAGCTGCGCGACGCCGCGACGACGCTGGCGACGATCGACCGGCTGCGCATCCCGATCAAGGCCACCGGACTGGGAGACACGCGAACGCTCGTGATCCCGGTTGCGCCGACGATCTTCTGGGAGGCGGGTGCCGAAGGACGCGCCGAGATGGGCATCGCCGACGGGCTGGTGCGGCTGTCGATCGGCCTGGAGGAGGGGGCCGACCTGTTGGCCGACCTGGAGCAGGCGCTGCCGCGGCGCTGAGGTCGGCGTCCGGCGGTTCGGTATGATTGACGTTTACGTAAACGTCAACCGCACGACCCCGCCATGCAAGCCGCCGATCCCGATTTCGCCGCCCGCGTTCGCGGCTCGTTCGAGCGCCAGGCGGCGATGCGCACGCTGGGCGCGACGCTGGAGAGCGTCGAGCAGGGGCGTGTCGTCGTGGCGATGTCGCACCGCGAGGAGTTCACCCAGCAGCACGGATTCCTGCATGCCGGCATGCTGTCGGCGGCACTCGATTCGGCCTGCGGTTATGCCGCGTTTTCACTGATGCCTGCCGACGCGGCGGTGCTGACGATCGAGTTCAAGATCAACCTGCTGGCCCCTGCGCGCGGGCCGCGCTTCCGCTTCGAGGGCCAGGTCGTCAAGCCCGGACGCACGATCAGCGTCGTCGACGGCCGCGCGTTCGAGCTGGGCGCCGACGGCGCCAGCCCGAAACTCATCGCCACGATGGTGGCCACCGTGATGTCGGTGAGCGGCCGCGGCGGCATCCATCACTAGGAGACTTGCCCCATGAACCTGCCCGGCCTCGACTTCCAACTCGGCGACGACATCAACTCCCTGCGCGACGCGGTGCGCGAATTCGCGCAGGCCGAAATCGCACCGCGCGCGGCCGAGATCGACAGGAGCGACCAGTTCCCGATGGACCTGTGGCGCAAGATGGGCGAGCTCGGCGTGCTGGGCGTCACCGTGTCCGAGGAATACGGCGGCGCGAACATGGGCTACCTCGCGCACATGATCGCGATGGAGGAGATCAGCCGCGCCTCTGCCTCGGTCGGCCTGTCGTACGGCGCTCACAGCAACCTGTGCGTCAACCAGATCAAGCGCAACGGCAACGAGGCGCAGAGGCGCAAGTACCTGCCCAAGCTGATCAGCGGCGAGCACGTGGGGGCCTTGGCGATGAGCGAATCGGGCGCCGGCTCCGACGTCATCGGCATGAAGCTGAAGGCCGAGGACAAGGGCGGCCACTACGTGCTCAACGGCACCAAGATGTGGATCACCAATGGCCCGGACGCCGACACGCTGGTGGTCTACGCGAAGACCGAGCCCGAGCTCGGCGCGCGCGGCGTCACCGCCTTCCTGATCGAGAAGGGCATGAAGGGCTTCTCGATCGCGCAGAAGCTCGACAAGCTCGGCATGCGCGGCAGCCACACCGGCGAGCTGGTGTTCCAGAACGTCGAGGTGCCGGCGGAGAACGTGCTGGGTGCGCTCAACGGCGGCGCCAAGGTGCTGATGAGCGGCCTGGACTACGAGCGCGCGGTGCTGGCCGCCGGGCCCGTCGGCATCATGCAGTCGGTGATGGACAACGTGATGCCCTACATCCACGACCGCAAGCAGTTCGGGCAGAGCATCGGCGAGTTCCAGCTGGTGCAGGGCAAGGTGGCCGACATGTACACCGTGCTGCAGGCGGCGCGCGCCTTCTGCTACACGGTGGGCAAGAACCTCGACATGCTGGGCGCCGGGCATGTGCGCCAGGTGCGCAAGGACTGCGCTTCGGTGATCCTCTGGTGCGCCGAGAAGGCGACCTGGATGGCCGGCGAGGGCATCCAGCTCTTCGGCGGCAACGGCTACATCAACGAGTACCCGCTGGGTCGGCTGTGGCGCGACGCCAAGCTCTACGAGATCGGGGCAGGGACCTCGGAGATCCGAAGGATGCTGATCGGCCGGGAGCTGTTCGCCGAGACGATGTGATGCCGTCTCCCTAATTGGAGCGGTTCAACGCTCGCCACACGCGCTCGGCCGTCACCGGCATCTGGATGCGTTCCGCGTCGCGGCCCAGTCCGGCGTGGTCCAGCGCATCGATCACGGCGTTCACCACCGCCGGCGTCGCGCCTATCGTGCCCAGCTCGCCGACCCCCTTCACGCCCAGCGCGTTGGTCAGGCAAGGGATGGACGTGTCGAACTCGGTGCGGAACAGGCGGTTCACGTCCGCACGCGGCATCGCGTAGTCCATGAAGCTGCCGGTCAGCATCTGGCCGCTGTCCGGGTCGTAGACCACCTGCTCGCACAAGGCCTGCCCGATGCCCTGGACCGCGCCGCCTTCGATCTGGCCGCCGGCGATCAACGGGTTGACGACGCGCCCGATGTCGTTGACCGACGCGTAGGAGATCACCTCGACGGCGCCGCTGTCCGGATCGATCTCCACTTCGCACACATGGCAGCCGTTGGGCCAGCTCGGCGCCGAGGCGCTCGCCGCCGCCTCGACGAAGATGCGCGCTTCGGGCTGCCGCGCGGCCAGCTCGAACAGGCCGATGCCGATGTCGGTGCCTGCCACGCTGAAGCGGCCGGCCCGGTACTCGATGTCGCCAGCCGCTGCTTCGAGCAGGTCGGACGCCAGCCCCTTCGCGTGCTCGACGGTGCGCTGCGAGGCCACGTGCACCGCCGCGCCGCCGGTGAACAGCGAGCGCGAGCCGGCGCTGCCGAAGCCGCGGGCGCGGTCGGTGTCGCCCTGCAGCACGCGGATGCGCTCGATCGGCACGCCGAACACATCGACCGCCAGCTGCGCGTAGCTGGTCACGATGCCCTGGCCCATCGCCTGCGTGGCCGAATGGATCTCGATGGTGCCGTCGGCCAGCACGTTGATGCCGGCCTGCTCGTCCAGCGCCATGCCGCCGGTCCACTCGAGGAAGGTCGCGATGCCGCGGCCGCGCAGCCGGCCGCGGACGCGCGAGGCTTCGCGGCGCGCCGCGAAGCCGTGCCAGTCGGCCAGCGCCAGTCCCCGGTCCAGGATCTGCTCGAAGCGCCCGCTGTCGTACACCTGCTCCATCGGGCTCGTGTACGGCATCTGATCGGGGCGGATCATGTTGCGCCGTCGCAGCTCGGCGGGGTCGAGCTTCATCTCGCGCGCCGCCGCGTCGAACAGTCGCTCGATGAGGTAGATCGCCTCCGGACGGCCCGCGCCGCGGTAGGGGCCGGTCGGCGTGGTGTGGGTCAGGACGGCGCGCAGATGAAGATCGATGGTGCGGATGTCGTAGATGCTGGTGGACACCCACGGGCCGACGAGCAGCGCGATCGCCACGCCCGCGTTGCCGGCATAGGCCCCGACGTTGGCGAGCGAGCGCACCCGAAGCGCCAGCACCTTGCCTTCGGCGTCGAGCGCCAGCTCGGCGCGGCTGACCACGTCGCGGCCGTGATAGCCCGAGAGGAACTCGTCGACACGGTCGGCCTGCCACTTCACCGGCCGCTGCAGCACGCGCGCGGCGTGCGCGACGACGACGTCCTCGGGATAGATGCCGGTCTTCATGCCGAACCCGCCGCCGACGTCGCCGACGGTCACGCGCACCTGCTCCGGCGCCAGCCCCGGCAGGATCTGGCACAGCGAGGTCAGCACGCCGCTGGGCATCTGGCTGCTCATGCTCAGCGTCAGGCGCCCGCTCGCGGGATCGACGTCGGCCAGCACGCCGCGCGGCTCCAGCGGACTCGGCGCGAGCCGCTGGTTGACGATGTCCAGCGACACGGCGTGCGCCGCGCCGGCAAAGGCCTGATCGGCCGCGGCGGCGTCGCCGTAGCGCGACTCCGCGGCGATGTTGCCGGACGCCTGGGGCCAGACCAGGGGCGCGCCGGGCGCGGTGGCCGCGACCGGATCGACGACCGCCGGCAGGTCCTCGTACTCGACGAAGACCGCCTCCGCGGCGTCGCGCGCCGCCTCGCGGCTCGACGCCACCACGGCGGCCACCGGCTCGCCGACGAAGCGGACCGTCTCGCGTGCCAGTGCGAGCAGCGGCGGCGCGGCGCCCGGCGAGCCGTCGGCGCGCCGGAAGCCCTGGACGTTGGGGATCGGCTTCACGCCCGCTTGCGCGAGGTCGCTGCCGGTGAAGATCGCCAGCACCCCGGGCACCGCCTGTGCGGGCGACACATCCACCGAGGCGATGCGCGCGTGGGCATGCGGCGATCGCACGAACACCAAGTGGGTTTGTCCCGGCAGGACCAGATCGCCAGTGAAGCGGCCGCGTCCTGCGAGCAGCGCTGCGTCCTCGACGCGCGCCACCGCCTTGCCGCTTCCGAACCGACCCGCATCGAACTGAACGCTCATGAGGCACCTCGTCGTGGGCGGCCATCGTACACAGCGTCCGGTATGATCGAATTGACGTATACGTCAATCGGCTGCGCCGACAGGGCCTCTGGGTCGGCTCCGCTGCGTACACTCCACCAGGCCTTCGCTGCACCGCAACACCATGACGACCCAGCTCCACGAACTGCTCGACAGCAACCGACAGTGGGCAAAGAAGATGGAGGCGCGCAGCCCCGGCTTCTTCACCGGCTTGCTGCAGCAGCAGGCACCGCAGTACCTGTGGATCGGCTGCGCCGACAGCCGCGTGCCGGCCAACGAGCTGGTCGACCTCGCGCCGGGCGAGCTGTTCGTTCATCGCAACGTCGCCAACGTCGTGGTGCACTCGGACCTGAACTGCCTGTCGGTGATCCAGTTCGCCACCGACGTGCTGCAGGTCAAGCACATCATCGTCGTCGGCCATTCCAACTGCGGCGGCGTCCATGCCGCGCTGACCGACCGTCGCATCGGCCTGGCCGACAACTGGATCCGCCACGTGCAGGATGTGCGCAACCGCCATCAGGAATGGCTGGCCAGCATCGATCCGGAGCACCGCGTGAATGCGCTGGTGGAGCTCAACGTCGTCGAGCAGGCGCTGAACGTCTGCCAGACCACCATCGTGCAGGACGCCTGGCAGCGCGGCCAGGAAGTCGTCGTGCACGGCTGGGTCTACGGGCTGCACAACGGCCTGCTGCAGGACCTGCGCATGACGGTCGGCGGCGCCGAGGACGTCGGCCCGGCGTACGAGAAGGCACTCGCCGCGGTGCGCGAGCGCTTCAGCCGCTGATGCGCCACAACGCCGTCTTCCCGCGGGCGCTCAGCGACAGCCGGGCGTTCGACATCGCGCAGGCGATGCTGGACGGCTTCAACCGCCACTACCGGCTGTTCCAGGAATCCAGCGCCGGCGCCAAGGAGCGCTTCGAGTCGGCCGATTGGCACGGCCAGCAGCGCGCGCAGCGAGAGCGCATCGAGTACTACGACAAGCGCGTGGACGAAGGCGCCGACCGGCTGGTCAACGAGTTCGACGCCGGCGCGCTGTCGATGGACACGTGGCAGCAGGTCAAGCTGCACTACATCGGCCTGCTCACCAACCACCACCAGCCCGAGCTCGCAGAGACCTTCTTCAACTCGGTGACGACGAAGATCCTGCACCGCAGCTACTTCAACAACGACTTCATCTTCGTGCGCCCGGCGGTCTCCACCGAGTACATCGAGAACGACGAGCCCGCGTCGCTGCCGACCTACCGCGCCTACTACCCGACGCGCGACTCGCTGCGCGAATGCTGGCTGCGCATCATCACCAACTTCCAGCTGCGGCGGCCCTTCGAGGACCTCGACCGCGACATCGACCACGTGCTCGCGGCGGTGGCGACGCAGCTGGGCGACTACCGGCCGCGCGCCAACTTCCAGGTGCAGGTGCTGTCCAGCCTGTTCTTCCGCAACAAGGGCGCCTACGTCGTCGGCAAGGTGATCAACGGCTTCTGGGAGCTGCCGTTCGCGCTGCCCGTCCTGCACACCGCCCAGGGCCAGCTCACCATCGACGCGGCGCTGTTCGGCGAAGACGACCTGCAGATGCTGTTCAGCTTCGCCCGCGCGTACTTCATGGTGGCGATGGAGGTGCCGTCGGCCTACGTGCAGTTCCTGCGCTCGATGATGCCGCGCAAGCCGCGCTCCGAGATCTACAGCGCGCTCGGCCTGCACAAGCAGGGCAAGAACCTCTTCTACCGCGACTTCCTGTACCACCTGCGCCACTCGAGCGACAAGTTCCGCATCGCCCCCGGCATCAAGGGCATGGTGATGCTGGTGTTCGACCTGCCGTCGTTCCCCTTCGTCTTCAAGGTCATCAAGGACTTCTTCCCGCCGCAGAAGGAGACCACGCGAGAGATCATCAAGAGCAAGTACCTGCTGGTGAAGACGCACGATCGCGTCGGACGCATGGCCGACACGCTGGAGTACTCCAATGTCGCCTTCCCGCGCGCGCGCTTCGAGGACGAGCTGGTCGACGAGCTGAGGCACTTCTGCGGCAGCCTGATCGAGGAAGACGGCGACGACCTGGTGATCCGCCACGTGTACATCGAGCGCCGCATGGTGCCGCTGAACATCTACCTGCAGGACGCCACGCGCGAGCAGATCGAGCGGGCGGTCGTGGAGTACGGCAACGCCATCAAGGACCTGGTGGCGGCCAACATCTTCCCGGGCGACATGCTGTTCAAGAACTTCGGCGTCACGCGCCACGGCAAGATCGTCTTCTACGACTACGACGAGATCGAGTACCTCACCGAGTGCAACTTCCGCCGCGTGCCGCCGCCGCGCACGGAGGAGGAAGAGATGTCGGGCGAGGTCTGGTACCGCGTCGGGCCGAAGGACGTGTTCCCCGAGACCTTCGGCCCGTTCCTGCTCGGCAACCCGACGATCCGCGAGGTGTTCATGCGCCACCACGCCGACCTGCTGGACGCTGCCTTCTGGCAATCCCACAAGGAACGCATTCTTGCGGGCCATGTGCATGATGTATTTCCTTACGAAGCCACCAAGCGCTTCAAGCACCAGCGCCGCCTGCGCGATGCGGGACGCGCCCTGTTCTCTGCATGACCGTTCGAAGGAGTTCCTCCATGACTCAAGACCCCATCGTCATCGTCTCCGCCGCCCGCACGCCGATCGGCGGCCTGCTGGGTGACTTCTCGGCGCTGTCGGCGCACCAGCTCGGCGCCGTCGCGGTGAAGGCCGCGGTCGAGCGCGCCGGCATCACCGGCGACGCCGTCGACGAGGTGCTGCTGGGCAACTGCCTGATGGCCGGCCAGGGGCAGGCGCCAGCGCGCCAGGCCGCGCTGGGCGCCGGCCTGCCGCAGACCGCAGGCGCGGTCACGCTGTCGAAGATGTGCGGCTCGGGCATGCGGGCGATGATGTTCGGGCACGACATGCTGCGCGCCGACACCGCCGACATCGTCGTGGCCGGCGGCATGGAGAGCATGACCAATGCGCCGCACCTCACCTTTGCGCGCAAGGGCGTCAAGTACGGCATGACGCAGCTCTACGACCACATGGCGCTCGACGGCCTGGAAGACGCGTACCAGCGGGGCAAGGCCATGGGCGTTTTCGCCGAGGACTGCGTCGCCAAGTACGAGTTCACGCGCGAGGCGATGGACCAGTTCGCCATCGCGTCCACCGAGCGCAGCAAGAAGGCCAACGAGGACGGCAGCTTCGACTGGGAAATCACGCCGGTCACCCTCTCCGGTCCGAAAGGCGACACCGTCGTCAGGTACGACGAGCAGCCGTTCAAGGCCAAGCTCGACAAGATTCCCGGCCTGAAGGCCGCCTTCATCAAGGAAGGCAAGATCACCGCGGCCACCTCGTCGAGCATCTCCGATGGCGCCGCGGCGCTGGTGCTGATGCGCGAGTCGACCGCGTCGCGGCTCGGCTGCAAGCCGGTGGCGCGCATCCTCGCCCATTCGGTGCACGCGCAGGCGCCGAACTGGTTCACCACCGCCCCGATCGGCGCCATCGACAAGGTGCTGAAGAAGGCGAGCTGGTCGGCCAAGAACGTCGACCTGTGGGAGGTCAACGAGGCCTTCGCGGCGGTGACGATGGCGGCGATGGCCGAGTTCAAGCTGCCGCACGAGATCGTCAACGTCCACGGCGGCGCCGTCGCGCTCGGCCACCCCATCGGGGCCAGCGGCGCGCGCATCGTCGTCACGCTGCTCGGTGCACTGAAGAAGCGCGGGCTGAAGAAGGGGGTGGCCGCGCTTTGCATCGGCGGCGGGGAGGCGACCGCGATGGCGCTCGAGCTGGTCTAGGCCAGTGGACACCCGCACGACCGATCGCCCTTCCACCGAGCTCAGGACAGGCCTCATCACCCTCGGCGAGGCCATCGCGAAGCTGGTGCGCGTCTCGCGCGAGGAGATCGTCGCCTTCGCCGGGATGAGCCACGACGCGAACCCGCTGCACCGCGACACCCAGGCGGCGCAGCGGGCGCGCTTCGGCGAGATCATCGCCAGCGGCCAGCACACGGCCGCCATGCTGATGGGGTTCCTGGCCAGCCATTTCTCGCGCAGCGACGACGGCGTGCGGCGCGAGATGCTGTGCCTCAACATGAACTTCGCGTTCAAGGGGCCGGTGTTCGCCGACCAGGACGTCACGCTCGCCTGGAAGGTGAACGCCACTCAGTGGAACACCAAGCTGCAAGGCGTGCTGGCGCACCTCGACGGCAGCGCGGCCGTCGTGCCAGGCAAGCCGGCGGTGATCGCGCGCGGCACCATCCTGGTCAAGGACGGGCAGTCATGAACGTGCTGGTCGTCGGCGCGTCGCGCGGCATCGGCCTCGAGTTCGTGCGGCAGTACCGCGCAGCCGGCGACCAGGTCACCGCCACCGCGCGCAGCGACGAAGCGATGGCCGCGCTGCGCGCCATCGGCGCCAAGCCGATCGCCCTCGACGTGACCAGCGCGGAGAGCGTGTCGCGCCTGGCCTGGCAGATCGACGGTGCGGCCTTCGAGGTCGCCATCGTCTGTGCCGGCGTGTACGGGCCGCGCACCAGCGGCCTGCAGCCGCCCTCGGACGCCGACTTCGACGCCGTGATGCGCACCAACGTGCTCGGCCCGATGCGCGTCATCTCGCAGATCTCCGATGCCCTCGCCCCGGGCGCACGCCTGGTGGTGCTGTCGTCGCGCATGGGCGCCATCGGTCCGCGCGGCTCGGCAAGCGGCTGGCTCTACCGCGCCTCCAAGGCGGCGGTCAATTCGGTGCTCAAGGACGCCTCGCTGCTGCTCGGCGAGCGTGCCATCTGCATCAGCGTTCATCCGGGCTGGGTGCAGACGGACATGGGCGGGGCGAGCGCCGACTTGCCGCCGGCGCAGAGCGTCAGCGATCTGCGCCGCCTCGTCGCGGGCCTGACCCCGGCCGACAACGGCCGCTTCCTGAACCACGACGGCTCACCGATACCCTGGTGAGAATCACATGCTGCTTTCCGAAGACCATCGCGCCGTGCAGGACGCCGTGCGTGCCTACGTGCAGGACCACATCGCGCCGAAGGCGGCGCAGTGGGACCGCGAATGCCACTTTCCCAGGGACGAGCTGCGCGGCCTGGCCGAGCTGGGCTGCTACGGCGTGGCCGTGCCCACCGAGTGGGACGGCGCGGGCCTCGACTACCTGAGCCTGGCGCTGATCCTCGAAGAGATCGCCGCCGGCGACGGCGCCACCTCGACGGTGGTCAGCGTCAACAACTGTCCGGTGTGCTCCATCCTGACGGCGTGGGCCAGCGATGCGCAGAAGGACCAATGGCTCAAGCCGCTGGCACGCGGCGAGATGCTGGGCGCGTTCTGCCTCACCGAGCCGCATGTCGGCTCGCAGGCCGACGGGCTGAGGACGACGGCGGTCAAGGATGGCGGCGACTACGTGCTCAACGGCGTCAAGCAGTTCATCACCAGCGGCAAGAACGGCGACGTCGCCATCGTGATGGCGGTGACCGACAAGGCCGCCGGCAAGAAGGGCATCAGCGCCTTCGTCGTGCCGACTTCCACGCCCGGCTACATCGTCGCCCGGCTGGAGGACAAGATGGGCCAGCACGCGAGCGACACGGCGCAGATCGTGTTCGAGAACTGCCGCGTGCCGGCGGCCAACCTGCTGGGCGAGGAGGGGCAGGGACTGAAGATCGCGCTGTCGGGCCTGGAAGGCGGGCGCATCGGCATTGCCGCGCAAAGCGTCGGCATGGCGCGTGCCGCGTTCGAGGCGGCGCTGGCCTATGCCAAGGAGCGCGTCGCGTTCGGCCAGCCCATCTTCGAGCATCAGGCCGTGCAGTTCCGCCTCGGCGAGATGGCGATGAAGATCGAGGCCGCGCGCCAGCTCATCCACCATGCGGCGAGCCTGAAGGACGCCGGCTTGCCTTGCCTGAAGGAAGCCGCGATGGCGAAGCTGTTCGCCAGCGAGATGGCCGAAGCGGTGTGCAGCGCCGCCATCCAGATCCACGGCGGCTACGGCTACGTCAGCGACTTCCCGGTCGAGCGCATCTACCGCGACGTGCGGGTTTGTCAGATCTACGAGGGAACGAGCGACGTGCAGAAAATCCTCATCGGACGGGCCTTGGCGTAGGCGGGGGCGCAGCGCAGCGGAACCCCGACCAGCCGCAGCTCAAAAGAATGATCGAGGGGCCGCAGTGAACATCATCATCCTCGGCGCCGGACGCGTCGGTGAAAGCGTGGCGGAAAGCCTCGTCACCGAGCGCAACGACATCACCGTCATCGACACCAACCCCGACCGGCTGCGCGCGCTGCAGGAGCGCCTGGACCTGCGCGGCGTCACGGGCAACGGCATCCAGCCGTCCGTGCTGGAGCAGGCCGGCGCGCCCGATGCCGACATGCTGATCGCCTGCTGTCCGATGGACGAGACCAACCTGGTCGCCTGCAAGGTGGCGCACGACGTCTTCAACATCCAGACGACCATAGCGCGCGTGCGCTCGCCCGAATTCCCTGAAGAGAGTGCGCTGATGAGCCGCGCCGGGTTCGCCGTGGACGCGGTGATCGCGCCCGAGGTCTCGCTCACCAACTACATCCGCAAGCTGATCGACTACCCCGAGGCCCTGCAGGTGCTGGAGTTCTCGCAGGGGCTGGTCAGCCTGATCGCCGTGCGCGCCATCAGCGGCGGGCCGATGGTGCGCCACGTCATCTCCGAGCTGCCGCAGCTCGTGCCCGACATCGCGATGCGCTTCGTCGCGATCTACCGCACCGACGAGCGCGGGCAGGACCACCAGATCATCTGCGACGGCACCACGCGCATCGAGCCCGGCGACGAAGTCTTCGTGCTGGCCGCGACCCGCGACATCCGGCGCGTGCTCGATACGCTGCGTCGGCGCGACCAGCCGGTCAAGCGCGTGCTGATCGCCGGCGGCGGACGCGTCGGATTGCGGCTGGCGCGCGACATCGCGGGCCACTGCCGGGTCAAGGTCATCGAGACCGACGCCAAGCGATGCGAGTACCTGACCACGCAGCTTCCCGCCGACACGCTCGTGCTGCAAGGCGACAGCACCGACGAGGAGCTGCTCGAGGACGAAGGCGTGCGCGACTGCGACCTCTTCCTCGCACTCACCAGCGACGACGAGGACAACATCATGGGGTGCCTGCTCGCCAAGCGGCTGGGCGCCAAGCGGGTGCTGGCGTTGATCAACCGGCGGGCCTACGCCGACCTGGTGCAGGGCACGCAGATCGACATCGCGCTCTCGCCGGCGCAGACGGTGATCGGCGAGCTGCTCGCGCACGTGCGCCGCGGCGACGTGGAGGCGGTGTACAGCCTGCGCCGCGGCGCCGCCGAGGCGCTGCAGACGGTGGCGCGCGGCGACCGCAAGTCGTCGAAGGTGGTGCGACGCCGCATCGATGAGATCCCGCTGCCGAGCGGCGCGCAGATCGGCGCGATCGTGCGCGGCGAAGGCGAGGACGCTCAGGTCATCATCGCCCACCACGACACCGTCATCGAGCCCGACGACCACGTGATCGTGTTCGTGCCGCACAAGCGGATGGTGCGCGAAGTGGAAAAGCTGTTCCAGGTCAGCGCACTGTTCTTCTGACCGGCCATGTCGAGCCCGCTCGCCGTCGTCGCCCTGATCGGCCGCATGGTCGTCCTGTTCTCGCTGCTGATGCTGGTGCCGATGGCCTTCGCCTGGGCCGACCATGACCGCGCGGAGAAGCCGTTCTTCCAGGCCCTCGTCATCACGCTGGGCGCGGGCATCGTGCTGAGCCTCACGACGCGGCGCTTTCGCCGCGAGCTGCAGCCGCGCGACGGCTTCGTGCTGGTGACCCTGACCTGGCTGGTGCTGCCGGTCTTCGGTGCCCTGCCGCTGTGGCTGGCGCTGCCCGGCCTCAGCGCGACCGACGCCTACTTCGAGGCGATGTCCGCCTTCACGGCCACCGGCGCGACGGTGCTGTCCGGGCTCGACAGCCTGCCGCTGTCGGTCAACGTGTGGCGCTGCTTCCTGACCTTCGTCGGCGGGCTCGGCATCGTCGTGCTGGCGGTCGCGATCCTGCCGCTGCTGGGCGTGGGCGGCACCCAGCTCTTTCGCGCGGAGACGCCCGGGCCGATGAAGGACCAGAAGCTCACGCCGCGCATCGCCGAGACCGCGCGGGGCCTGTGGATCGTGTACTTCGCTCTCTCCTTTGCCTGCTTCGTGGCGTATCGCGCCGCAGGCATGACCTGGTCCGATGCCTTCATGCACATGTGCTCGACCATCAGCCTCGGCGGCCTGTCGTCGCACGACGCCGGGTTCGCCCACTGGGACTCGCCCGTGCTGGAGGGGGTGGCGATGCTCTTCATGATGGCCGCCGGCATCAGCTTCGCGATGTACTTCATCGCCTGGCGGCAGCGCTCGCTGCGGGTGATGTGGCGCGACAGCGAGCTGCGCGCCTTCCTGCTGGTCGTGCTGGGCGCCGTGCTGCTGGTGGCCGGGTACCTGCACGTGCACGGCGTGTATGCCGATCAGGCACAGACGCTGCGCCACGCGGCGTTCCACGTGATGTCGGTGGCGACCACCGGCGGCTTCACGACGGTCGACTATGCGCAGTGGCCTGCCTTCGCACCGGTGCTGCTGCTGGTGCTGGGCTGCTTTGCCACCTGCGCAGGGTCGGCGGGCGGCGGCATCAAGATGATGCGCATGCTGCTGCTGATGAAGCAGACCCATCGCGAGCTCGTGCGAATCCTGCATCCCAGCGTGGTCAACCCGGTGGTGATGGGCGGCGCGGCCGTCCCGCCGCGCGTGATCCACAGCGTGCTCGCCTTCATGATGATCTACGGCGGCTCCATCGTGTCGCTGACGATGCTGCTGCTGTTCTCGGGCCTCGACCTGGTGACAGCGTTCACCGCCGTCATCGCGTGCGTGAACAACATCGGCGCCGGGCTGGGAGGGGTCGGGCCGGGGTCCAACTACGCCGGCCTGACCGATTTCCAGACCTGGGTCTGCACCTTCGGCATGCTGCTCGGGCGCCTCGAGCTGCTGCCCGTGCTGGTGCTGTTCACGCCGCAGTTCTGGTACCGATGACGCCGATGCGGGAATCGCCTCGTTGGAGTAGCCTGCCGCCATGCAGAACGTCGCGACCATCGACTTCTACTTCGACTTCTCGTCGCCGTACTCGTACATCGCGTCCGAGTGGATCGAGGCGCTGGCCGCGCGCCACGGTCGCACGGTCCGCTGGAAGGCGATCCTGCTGGGCGTCACCTTCCAGGCGACCGGCCTGAGAAGCCTGGTCGACTACCCGGTCAAGCGCGAATACGCCCTGCGCGACTTCGAGCGCTCCGCGCGCTTTGCCGGCGTGCCGCTGAAGAATCCCGCGAAGTTCCCTGTGCCCACCCAGAACGCGGCGCGCATCTTCTGGTGGCTGCACGAGCGGGAGCCAGCCACCGCGAGCCACTGGGCGCGGCACTGCCTGCGGGCCTATTTCGCCCGGGGAGTCGATCCCAGCGATCCGGCGGGTCTGCGCGAGCTCGCGGTGGAGTTCGGCCTCGACGCCAACGAGGCCGAGGCGATCTGGGGCGATCCGGCGTGGAAGGCCCGCCTCAAGGCGGCCAACGACGCGGCGCTGGCCGCCGGCGTGTTCGGCGTGCCGTTCTTCGTCATCGACAACGAGCCGTTCTGGGGCAACGACCGCCGCCCGCAGATCGAGCGCTGGCTGGAGAAAGGGCCGTTCTGATGAAGAAGACTGCCAAGGCACTGGTCGACGAAGCCATGGCGCTCGTCACCACCTACACGCCGGAGCAGGCGATGGCGCGGCATGCGGACCCAGGCGTGCAGTTCGTCGACGTGCGCGACGTGCGAGAGCTGGAGCGTGAAGGCGTCATCCCCGGGGCCCTGCACGCACCGCGCGGCATGCTCGAGTTCTGGGTCGATCCGGAGTGCCCCTATCACCGCAGGGAGTTCGCGCAGGACAAGGAATTCGTGCTGTTCTGCGCTGCCGGCTGGCGCTCCGCGCTGGCCGCGCGCACGCTGATGGAAATGGGGCTCACCCAGGTGGCGCACATCGGCGGCGGCTTCACCGCCTGGAAGGAAGCGGGCGGCGCGGTGGCGCCCAAGCCGACGCGCAAGGCCAGGGAGTCGGCCTGATGGAACTGCTGGGCTTCCTGTGCATCCAGGCGCGCGCCAACCGCCTGGCCAATCACCGGCTGCATGCAGCGATGGCGCCGCTGTCGCGCGAAGAGTTCCACGCGCCGCGCACCAGCTTCTTTCCCAGCCTGGCGGCCACGCTGAACCACATTCTCGAGGTCGACCTCTACTACATCGCGGCGCTGCACGGCGAGGCCGACATGGCGCAACGCTGGAAGGATTTCGTGCCGAGCGACACGATGGCCGAGCTGGCGGCAGCGCAGGCGCGCTCGGACCAGCGGTTCATCGCGCTGATGGATGCGCTGTCGGCGGAACATCTCGACGAGGTGATCGACCTCGTGCGCACGCATCACGTGCAGCGCGAGCGTCGCGGCCATGTGATCGCCCATCTGCTCAACCACCAGGTCCACCACCGCGGCCAGGCGCATGCCATGCTGGCCGGCACGTCGGTCAGGCCGCCGCAGCTCGATGAGTTCCTGATGCCCAGCGAAGCGCATCTGCGAGTGGCCGACATGGCGGCCACGGGCTGGACGGAAGGTGATCTGTTCGGGTGATGGCGGGCCGGTGCCCGCAACGCCTTCAGATGATGGTCTGCGCGAGCGCTACGACTGCCATGGCGCAGGCCGCAAAGACGACCAGCACCCAGTTGGGCAGGAAGCCGTGCGGTGCGTGCACGTGGCGGTGACGTTGTTTGTCATTCATGTGAACTCCGGCAATCCGATCCGGCCCCCCGGGGCCAAGTGCTTTGGCCCGTTCGTGAGATCCTGGGCCTCCCGACCCTTTTGATGCGAGCTTCGTGCCAGAAGCTTGGCGCAGCGGCCCGTCAGCGGCGGCTCAGTCGAACAGATCGGGCTCGCCGTGAGGTCGTGCACGTTCGATGGCGAGCAGGCGCAGCTTGGTCTGGACGCCGCCCGGTGCCGAGAAGCCCCCGGCCTGTCCGCCGGCGGCGAGCACGCGGTGGCAGGGCACGATGATGGCGTAGGGGTTGTGTCCCAGCGCCTGCCCCACGGCCCGCGCGTCCGCCTCGCCGATCTCGGCGGCGATCTCGCCGTATGTCCGCGTGCGGCCCGCCGGGATGCGCCGCGCCGCGTCGTAGACCCGG
Source organism: Piscinibacter sp. XHJ-5 (assembly GCF_029855045.1). Classification (GTDB taxonomy): domain Bacteria; phylum Pseudomonadota; class Gammaproteobacteria; order Burkholderiales; family Burkholderiaceae_C; genus Albitalea. The sequence continues at coordinate 6,073,808 of NZ_CP123228.1, read as the reverse complement.
CGGTGGAATGGCGGCAACGCCTCCATGTCGAGGGCCACGGCGCTCAGGTCCACCCGCCGGCCATCGAGCAGCGCGGTGATGGCGTCGATCGCCTGTTGGACGGCCGCGGGCGGCTCGCTGTCGACCGCGCCCGGGAAGCGTCTTGCGAGACGGGCGCGCGTGTCGCTCCCGTCGGTATCGGGCAGATGCAGTCCGAGCACCCCGCGCTCGCTCCAGGCGATGCCGCAGATGCCGATGGCGGTGGGGAACAGGGTGAAGCCGCGGGTCGTCACAGTGCCCTCATCGTAGCCAGCACGTCGTCCCGCGGCTTGTCGAAACTTGCTGCGCAAAGGCTGCGTACCTTTGGCAACATTTTCCAGCGCCCGGACGCTCAGCCCGAACGGGGCGAGGTGCCGTAGTTCCCCATCGCCTCGCCGAGCCGGATCGGGCGGTCCGGCGCCCACTGCGGGTTGAAGCGCAGATCCCCCTGCGGAAACAGCATCACCACCGTCGATCCGAGCAGGAAGCGGCCCATTTCCTCGCCCTGCTTCAGCCGCACCGGCTTGTCCTCGTAGGCCCACTGCCGGATCGTGGCCGACCGCGGCGGCGTGACCACGCCGTGCCACACGGTGGCGACGCTGCCCACGATGGTCGCTCCGACCAGCACCAGCACGAAGGGACCGCGCGCCGACTCGAAGACGCAGACCACGCGTTCGTTGCGCGCGAACAGCCCCGGGATGCCGCGCGCCGTCGGCGGGTTCACCGAGAACAGCGCGCCCGGCACATGGATCATGCGGGTGAGGCGCCCGTCGCACGGCATGTGGATGCGGTGGTAATCCTTGGGCGCCAGGTACAGCGTGGCGAAGTGGCCGTGGTCGAATTGCGTCGCCAGCGGGTCGTCGCCGCCGAGCAGCGCGACGGCGAGGTAGTGGTGGCCCTTGGCCTGCAGGATCTTGTTGCGATCCATGGCGCCGAAGCGGCTGATCGCGCCGTCCACCGGGCAGACCAGGTCGGCCTGCGCGAGCGGCCGCGCGCCGGGCTTGAGCGCGCGAGTGAAGAACTCGTTGAAGGTCGGGTAGCTCGCGATGTCGGGGTCGGCGGCCTCGCTCATGTCGACGCCGTAGTGGCTCACGAAGCGCCTGATCGCCCAGGTGGTGAGCCGCCCTGCCCGCGCTGACGCCGCCCGGCCCGCGAGCTCCGTGATGGCGCGCTTGGGCAGGGCGTATTGATGGAGGACGGCAAGGCGGTCGGACATGGGGTCAACGTAGCAACCGGGGGGCCCGCATTATCGGGGGCCCGCCTGGCGCCGGAAGTCGCTGGGCGAGCGCCCGGTCCACTGCTTGAAGGCCCGCGCGAAGCTCTTCTCGTTGCCGAACCCGACCTCCAGCGCGATCTGCTTCACCGGCCGGGCAGTGCGCCGCAGCCGGTCGATCGCCTGGTCGCGCCGCGCCTCGTCCTTCAGGGCCTGCAGCGCGGCGCCTTCTTCCTGCAGCTGGCGGTGCAGCGTGCGTGTGGAGATGTGCAGCGCCTCGGCCAGTGCCTCGGCGTTGACGAGATCGGCGGCCCGCGTGCGCAGCAGCTCGCGCACGCGCTGCACGAGCAGCCGGTCGCGCCGGTACTGCAGGATAGTCAGCGGCAGCGCGCGTTGCAGCATCGTGCGCAGCGCGGCTTCGTCGCGCCGCAGCGGCATCTCGAGGTACTGCGCATCGAAGACCAGCGCGGTGGAGGGCGCATCGAAGTACACCGGTCCCGGAAAGAGGTGCGGGTACACGTCGTGGTGCGGCGGGGCTGCGAAGGCGAAGCTGGTCTCGCGCAGCGGGATGCGTGAATCGATCGCCCAGCAGGCGAAGCCGTGCATGAAGCGCAGGCTGGTGACCAGGCAGAACTCGCGCATCGCGCCGAAGCGGCGGCTCTCCTCGAGGGCGAAGCGCGCCGCGTCGCCCCGCGCCTGCAGGCTCAGCAGGAGGTCTTCGGTGAGCAGGCGGTGATGGCGGCACCAGCGCGCCAGCGCCACGCCCAGGTTCGGCGAGCCGATCGAGGCGCGGCACAGCATGCCGTAGGTGCCCCAGGGCAGGCGGCGCGAGAACCACCCCAGGGCCTCGTCGTCGAGCTGCTGCATCGCCAGGGCGGAGATCACCTCGAACTGCGCGGCGGTGATGCGCGCGTCGGACTTGCGCAACTGCGCTGGCGTGATTTGTGCCTGCCGCAACGCCTCGGACGGATCCATGCCGTACTTCTCGTACCCGAGCAGGATGGCCCGCACGAATGCCATCGGAGTGGCGGCCACGCGCTCCGGCCGGAACGGTGAAGCGGGGCGGGTGGCGGACGACATGCGGCCAGTCTCGCCTCCGGTGGCGTGATTTGCAACCATGCTGGCACCATCCGCGCCGCCGCGTCGCCTAAGCTGACGGGCTCGCGGCCGAGGGCTATCCTTGCCCCGCTCATCCGGCCGCTTCGAGGAGACTGCCCAGATGCCCGTGCTTGCGTCCAAGCTGAACCCGCGCACCGAGGACTTCAAGGCCAACGCCGCCGCGATGCGAACGCTGGTCGACGACCTGAACGCGCGGCTCGCGGCCATCGCGCAGGGAGGAGGCGACGGCCCGCGTGCGAAGCACGTCGCGCGCGGCAAGCTGCTGCCGCGCGACCGCGTCGAGATGCTGCTCGACCCCGACACCCCGTTCCTTGAGATCGCGCCGCTGGCCGCGCTGGACATGTACGGCAACGACGCGCCGGGCGCCGGCCTGATCGCCGGCGTGGGCCGCGTGTCGGGCGTCGACTGCATGATCGTCTGCAACGACGCGACCGTGAAGGGCGGCACCTACTACCCGATGACGGTGAAGAAGCACCTGCGCGCCCAGGAGATCGCGCAGCAGAACCGCCTGCCGTGCATCTACCTCGTCGACTCGGGCGGCGCCAACCTGCCCAACCAGGACGAGGTGTTCCCCGACCGGGACCATTTCGGCCGCATCTTCTTCAATCAGGCGCAGATGAGCGCCCAGGGCATTCCGCAGGTCGCCGTCGTGATGGGCTCGTGCACGGCCGGCGGCGCCTACATGCCGGCGATGAGCGACGAGTCGATCATCGTGAAGAACCAGGGCACCATCTTCCTCGCCGGCCCGCCCCTGGTGAAGGCCGCGATCGGCGAAGTCGTGAGCGCCGAGGACCTCGGCGGCGGCGACGTGCACACCCGGCTGTCCGGCGTGGCCGACCACCTGGCGCAGAACGACACGCATGCGCTCGCGCTGGCGCGCACGGCGGTGGCGCACCTGAACTGGACCAAGGACGTTCCGCTGCGATGCGTGGAGCCGCGTGCGCCGCTGTTCGACCCGCGGGAGCTGCACGGGGTCATTCCCACCGACACCCGCAAGCCCTTCGACGTGCGCGAGATCATCGCGCGGCTGGTCGACGGCAGCGACTTCGAGGAATTCAAGGCGCGCTACGGCACCACGCTGGTCACCGGCTTCGCGCACATCGAAGGCATGCCGGTGGGCATCGTCGCCAACAACGGCGTGCTGTTCTCGGAGTCGGCGCTGAAGGGCGCGCACTTCATCGAGCTGTGCTGCCAGCGCAAGGTGCCGCTGGTGTTCCTGCAGAACATCACCGGCTTCATGGTCGGCAGGAAGTATGAGAGCGAGGGCATCGCCAAGCACGGCGCCAAGATGGTGACGGCCGTATCGACCGCCAACGTGCCCAAGTTCACGGTGATCATCGGCGGCAGCTTCGGCGCCGGCAACTACGGCATGTGCGGCCGCGCCTACTCGCCGCGCTTCCTCTGGATGTGGCCGAACGCGCGCATCTCGGTCATGGGCGGCGAGCAGGCGGCCAGCGTGCTCGCCACCGTGCGGCGCGACGGCATCGAGGCGCGCGGCGGCGCGTGGAGCGCCGAGGAAGAGGCCGCGTTCCGCCAGCCCATCCTCGACCAGTTCGAACGCCAGGCGCACCCGTATTACTCGAGCGCCAGGCTGTGGGACGACGGTGTCATCGATCCGGCCGACACGCGGCGCGTGCTCGCACTGGCCATCTCGGCCAGCCTCAATGCGCCCATCTCCGATGCCAGGTTCGGCGTGTTCCGCATGTGAGGAGCCATGAGCGCGATGCACCGCTACTTCGCCACGCTGGCCCGCTACAACGTCTGGGCCACGCGCAAGCTGTACGAGCATGTCGACGCCCTGCCCGAAGACGACTACCGGCGCGACGCGGGTCTGTTCTTCAAGAGCGTGCACCGGACGCTGAACCACCTGCTGGTGGGCGAGCATGTGATCTGGTTCGCGCGCTTCGCCGACGGCGTGTCGAACCGGGCGCGCCTCGACGAAGAGATCGAGACCGATCGCGCGCGGCTGCGCCAGCGGCTCGTCGAGGGCGTCCAGCGCTGGCCTGCGCTGATCGCGTCGTGGCCCGCCGAGCGCTTCGACGGCACGCTCGAGTACACCTCGACCAAGGGCGTGCCGCAGTCGCTGCCGTTCGCCGCGACGCTCGGCCATGTCTTCAACCACGCTACCCACCACCGCGGCCAGATCACCGCCGCCATCACCGCGATGGGGCATCCCTGTCCCGAGCTCGACCTGGTGTGGATGCTGCAGGAGGATGCACGATCGTGAACCGCGCCACAGCCGCTGCGCACTTTCTCACGTGCCTTGCGACGGCAGGACGCGCCGCCGCGCACGCCGGGGGCGCCTGTCCCTACGATGGACGCCTTTCCAGCACCCGGAGGGCGGGGAATGCACACGAAGAACAAGGCGATCGCCGTCGCGACACGGATGGCGGCGATGGCGCTGCTGGCGCTGCTGTCGGCCTGCGCGGGCACGGTGAAGCAGCACACGCGCATCAACGGCGACGTGTCGGGCGTCGAGGGCGTCGGCAAGGTGGTGGCGCGCATGTCGCCGGCCGCGGTCGCGCAGCAGGCGGACAACCCGCAGTTCAGCCGCGACGAGCTGGCCACCTACCTGTACCGCAAGCTCGAATCGAAGGGCATGGTGGCCGCCGGCGCGCCCAACCACGTCGACATCCTGGTGACGGACATCCGTGTGCGATCGGCCGCAGCGGCCGTTCTGCTCGGCGTCCTGGCCGGGGAGGACCGTATCGTGGGCACGGTGCGCGTGCTGGACAGCGCCAACAAGCCGCTGCGCAGCTTCGAGATCAAGGCGAGCTATGCCCTGGGCGGGTGGGGTGGCGGCCAGGACAGCATGCGGATGAACTGGATGTACGACAAATTTTCCGAGCTCGCGATGCAGGAGCTGGACAAGATCGTCGCGCTGCCCAGGAGCACCACTGCGCGCACGCAGACCACGGTGCTCGCCCCGGGCGCCGCGGCGCCGGCGCTGGTGCTGGCGCCCTCGTCCCCCAACGCGCCACCGACGACGCCGGCTCCCGCGCCTGCGCCGGCGGCATCCGCGCCGGTGATCGTGCCCGATGTCGCGTCGCTGCCGACGACCGGCGTGCTCGAGGATGCCGACGCCGTGCCGGTGGGCGACAAGGGCCGCGAAGCCTATCGGCAGTGGCTCACGTGGAAGTCGCCCCGGGTCTTCGTCGTGGCCGACGGCCTGCGCTGGAACTACGCTCGCGGCACCAATCCGACAGATCCGGCCCAGCCGCGCGACCCGGTGGAGCGCGCGCTGAAGTTCTGCCAGGAGCATGGCCGCACCGGCTGCACGCTGTACGCGGTCGACGACCGGGTCGTCTACCAGAAGCCGGCTTCCACCGCACAACGCTAGCCGAGGCTCGTCAGGGCGAGCCGGGAGGTTCGCCATGACGACGCAGACCCTCGAGCTGAACCGCCGCTCGGCCCAGGTGGCCGAGGTCTGGCTCAACCGACCCGACGTGCGCAACGCCTTCAATGAAGGCGTGATCCGCGAGCTCACCGAGACCTTCACGGCGCTGTCGGCCGACGCATCGCTGCGCGTCGTCGTGCTGGGCGGCCGCGGCAAGGCCTTCTGCGCCGGCGCCGACCTGTCGTGGATGCGCGCGATGGCCGACTACAGCTGGGAGCAGAACCGTGCCGACGCGCAGGCGCTTGCCGACATGCTGTGGGCGGTCTACAGCTGTCCGGTGCCGGTGATCGGCCGCATCCAGGGCGACTGCTACGCCGGCGGCGTCGGCCTCGCCGCGGTGTGCGACATCCTCGTGGCGGCCGAGGCCGCGGGCTTCTGCCTGAGCGAGGCGAGGCTGGGGCTGCTGCCGGCCACGATAGGCCCCTACGTCGTGCGCGCGCTCGGCGAGCAGGCGTCCCGGCGCTTCTTCGTCACCGCCGAGCGCTTCAGCGCCGTGCAGGCGCAGGCGCTCGGCTTCGTGCACGCCGTGTGCGCGCTCGACGAGCTGGACGCCAAGGTCGACGAGCTCGTCGGCGTCATCGGGTCCAACGGGCCGATGGCGGTTCGCGCCTGCAAGCAGCTCGTGCACGACGTCGCGCATCGCCCCATCGACGCGGCGTTGCGCGAGGACACGGCACGGCGCATCGCGGACATCCGCGCCAGCGCCGAAGGCAAGGAAGGCGTGCAGTCCTTCCTGCAGAAGCGGCCGGCATCCTGGCTACCGACATGAACCTCGACACGCCGCAGCTCATCGCCATCGCCGCCGCACTGGGCTGGGCGAGCGGCCTGCGCCTGTACGCCGTCGTCTTCCTGACCGGCATGGCGGGCTCTCTCGGCTGGGTCGACCTGCCGGCCGGGTTGAAGGTGCTGCAGCATCCCGCGATGCTGGGCGCCAGCGGAATGATGCTGTTCGTCGAGTTCTTCGCCGACAAGATTCCCGGCGTCGACACGCTGTGGGACCTGGTGCACACGGTGGTGCGCATTCCCGCCGGCGCCGCGCTCGCGGCGGCGGTGTTCGGCGCCGACCAGGCCACCTGGGCCACGGTGGCCGCGCTGCTGGGCGGCACGCTGGCCGCGACCAGCCATGTGTCGAAGGCCACCACGCGGGCGGCGGTCAATACCTCGCCCGAGCCGTTCTCCAACGTCGCGATGTCGCTGTTGGGCGACGGCGCCGTGCCGGCGATGCTGTGGCTGTCGTGGGCCCATCCGCTGGTGTTCTTCGCGGCGCTGGCCTTGGCGCTCATCACCATGGTGGCGCTGATCGTCGTGCTGGCGAAGTTCCTGCGGCTCCTGGTGCGGCGGTTTTCAAGGAGCGGCCAAGTGCCGGCGGGCGAGACAACGAGGTGATGTCAATGTTCAAGAAGATCCTGATCGCCAACCGCGGCGAGATCGCCTGCCGCGTCGCGGCGACCGCGCGCAAGCTCGGCATCCGCACCGTCGCGGTCTACTCCGACGTCGACGCCGACGCGCGCCACGTGCTCGCCTGCGACGAAGCCGTTCACATCGGAGGGCCGGCGCCGAAGGACAGCTACCTGCGCGCCGAGCGCATCATCGAGGCGGCGAAGGCCACCGGCGCCGAGGCGGTCCATCCGGGCTACGGGTTCCTGAGCGAGAACGAGGACTTCGCGCAGGCCTGTGACGATGCGGGCATCGTCTTCATCGGGCCGCCGCCGTCGGCCATCAAGGCCATGGGGCTGAAGGCCGAGTCCAAGCAGCTGATGGAGAAGGCGCGCGTGCCGCTGGTGCCGGGCTACCACGGCGCGAACCAGGATGCCGCCTTGCTCAAGCGCGAGGCCGACCGCATCGGCTATCCGGTGCTGATCAAGGCGAGCGCGGGCGGCGGCGGCAAGGGCATGCGGGCGGTGAGCTCGGCGGACGACTTCGACGCCGCGCTGGCGTCGTGCAAGCGCGAGGCGATCAACAGCTTCGGCGACGACGCGGTGCTGATCGAGCGCTACGTCACGCGGCCGCGCCACATCGAGATCCAGGTGTTCGGCGACATGCAGGGCAACGTCGTCTACCTGTTCGAGCGCGACTGCTCCGTGCAGCGCCGCCACCAGAAGGTGCTCGAGGAGGCGCCGGCGCCCGGCATGACGGCGCAGCGTCGGCGCGAGATGGGCGAGGCGGCAGTGGCGGCGGCGAAGGCGGTGGGCTATGTCGGCGCGGGCACCGTGGAGTTCATCGCCGAGCCCACGCCCGAAGGCGACCTGCGCTTCTACTTCATGGAGATGAACACGCGGCTGCAGGTGGAGCACCCGGTCACCGAGGCGATCACCGGGCTCGACTTGGTGGAGTGGCAGTTGCGCATCGCGGCCGGCCAGCCCCTGCCCCTCACGCAAGGCGAGCTGCGCATTCACGGCCATGCCATCGAGGCGCGCCTGTGCGCGGAGAACCCCGACGCGAACTTCCTGCCCGCCACCGGCCGGCTCGACGTGTACCGCACGCCCGAGGCCGCGGCCTTCGAGCGCGCCGACGTGCGGCTCGACGCCGGCGTGCGCGAGGGCGATGCGATCACGCCGTACTACGACCCGATGATCGCCAAGCTGATCGTCTGGGGCGCCGACCGCGACCAGGCGCTGGCGCGGCTGGACGCGGCACTGGCGCAGACGCACATCGTCGGGCTGCACACCAACGTCGCCTTCCTGCGCCGCGTGGTGAACAGCCGCTCGTTCGCCCGTGCCGACCTGGACACCGCGCTCATCGAGCGCGAGCGCGCCGTGCTGTTCGATGCCCCGCCGTTGCCGCTGGAGGTGTCGGCCGCCGGTGTCGTCGCGCATGCGCTGGCCGCCGAGCAGGCGCTGGAGACCGCCGATCCCTGGTCGCGGCGCGACGGCTGGCGGCTGCATGGCGCGGCCCTGCGCCGGTTCGACATCGAAGCGCAGGGCCGGCATCACGTCGCCACGCTGCAGCGCACGCACGATGGGGCGATGGTGCTGGCCATCGGTGATCGACGCTGGCCGTTCGGCGCGCGCGCCCGAGCCGCCAACCTGCACGACGTGACGCTGGGCGAGCAGCGCCACGCGCTCACCGTCTACGCCAACGGCGAGCGCATCGCCGTGTTCGCCGCCGAAGGCTCGGCGCAGCTGCAGGAGATCGACCCCATCGCCCATGCGGCCGATGGCGCCCTCGAAGGCGGGCGCCTCACGGCGCCCATGCCGGGACGCGTGATCGCCTTCCTGGCCAAGGTGGGCGACAGCGTGAAGCTGGGCCAGCCGCTGGCAGTGATGGAAGCCATGAAGATGGAGCACACCATCACCGCGCCGCGCGACGGCATGGTGGCCGAGCTGCTCTATGCGGCTGGCGATCAGGTGAGCGAGGGCGGCGAGCTGCTGCGTCTGGCCGCGCCGGCGTGAGTTCAGCGCGTGCTGTTGGCGCGGCGCAGCCAGCTGACCGGGCTGAGCCAGCCCGAGGAGACGCTGGTGGCCGGCTTTCCGGCGGACTCGGGGATCTCCGGCGGCTGCGAGACGCCGAAGCCGGTGGTGTTGCCGGCCCAGGAGGTGTCCTGCGGCGCATGCCCGGCGGCGGCGCGCTGGGCGGGCGGTCGGCCGGCGCGGCGGTACTGGCCCGCCAGCGTCATGAGCTCCCGGTCGCCGGAGCCTTCGCAGACCCACAGCACCTCGCGCGCCTCCTTCTCGTTCTTCAGCATGGTGGCGACGTCGACGCCTTCGCCGAGATGGCGCAGCAGCAGGAAGTGGATGCGGGTCGCGATGCGAAGGCGGGTATTGGCGTCCAAGACGGGGTCCTCGGCGAGATGGGGTATGTTGACGAGCGCCTTCCGCAGCCGCCATCCCCAACCGGGTGGCGGTCACAATTTCATCGAGCAAAGTGAGACTTTTGTCATGGCAGTCGATCGTGTGAAGCTGGTGGATGTGGGGCCCCGCGACGGGCTGCAGAACGAGAAGCAGCCGGTGGACGCGGCGCACAAGATCGAGCTGGTGCATCGGCTGCAGGCCGCCGGCGTGCGCGAGATCGAGGTGACCAGCTTCGTGAGTCCGAAATGGGTGCCGCAGATGGCGGACAACGCGCAGGTGATGGCGGGGATCCGCCGCGAAGCGGGCGTGCGGCATTCGGTGCTGACGCCCAACCTGAAGGGGCTGGAGGCGGCGCTCTCGGCGCCGCGCGAGCAATGGCCCGACGAGATCGTGGTGTTCGGGGCCGCCAGCGAGGCGTTCAGCCAGCGCAACATCAACTGCAGCATCGAGGTAAGCATGGAGCGCTTCCGGCCCGTGGTGGCCGCGGCGCATGCGCAGGGCATCAAGGTGCGCTCGGCCATCTCGTGCGCCGTCGGCTGTCCGTACCAGGGCGAGGTGACGCCCGACGAGGTCGAGCGGGTCGTGGTCCTCATGAAGGGCATCGGCGTCGACCACTGCGGCGTCGCCGACACGATCGGCGTGGGCACGCCCAGGCGGGTGCAGGCGGCGATGGCGCGGGCGCTGAAGCACTACCCGATCGCCGAGGTGAGCGGGCATTTCCACGACACCTACGGCCAGGCGCTGGCCAACATCTACGCCTGCCTCGAGATGGGCATCGCCACCTTCGACGCGAGCATCGCAGGGCTGGGCGGCTGTCCGTATGCGAAGGGCGCGACCGGCAACGTCTCCACCGAGGACGTGGTGTACATGCTGCATGGACTGGGCATCGAGACCGGGATCGACCTCGACCGGCTGGTCGATGCGGGCGCGTACATCTCCGAGGTGCTGGGCCGCGCTCCGGTGTCGCGTGCGGCGAAGGCCTTGCTGGCAAAGCGCGCAGCGTGAACGGCGCCATGAGTTCGATCCCCGCGCGCCCCGAAGGCTTCCAGACCGTCGCCCGCGCCCTCGAGACTGCCGGCCATCCCCACGCCCCGGTCTTCCTCGACGCGGCGGTGCGCACCTCGCAGCAGGCCGCCGATGCGCTGGGCATCGCGGTCGGGCAGATCGCCAAGAGCGTGATCTTCCGCCGCCGCAGCGACGATGCCGCGGTGCTGGTCATCACCTCGGGCGACCGGCGCGTCGACGAGAAGAAGGTGGCCGCCATGGTCGGTGCGCTGGGCCGGGCCGACGCCGAGTTCGTGAAGGCGAAGACCGGCTTCTCGATCGGCGGCGTGGCGCCGCTGGGGCACGTCGCGCCGCTCGTCACGCTCATCGACCGCGAGCTGTTCCGCTTCGAGGAGATCTGGGCCGCGGCGGGGCATCCGAACGGCGTGTTCAAGCTGAGTCCGCAGCAGCTGGAGGCGTTGACCCGCGCGCCCGTCGTCGATGTGGCGACATGACGGCGTCGGGATGAACATAGAGACACTGAGAGCACACACACTGTCCCGATGTCCGAGCCTGCACCTCCCGTCCCCAGCCCCTGCAACAGCGTCTGCCGCATGAACGCGCGCACCGGCTGGTGCGAGGGCTGCTTCCGCACGATCGACGAGATCGCGTCGTGGTCGCGCATGGACGACGACGAGAAGCGCGCCGTGTGGCTGCAGCTCGCGCAGCGCCGCGAGCAGGAGACTTCGCGCCCATGAAGCACCTCACCTTCCACTTCGACGTGGTCTCGCCGTTCGCCTACCTCGCCTTTGAACGGCTGCCGCAGGCGCTCGAAGGCCTGTCGTACAGCGTCGACTACCAGCCGGTGCTGTTCGCCGGGCTGCTGTCGCACTGGGGGCAGAAGGGGCCGGCCGAGATCGAGCCCAAGCGCGCCTGGACGTTCCGCCACGTGCACTGGCTCGCGCACCGTCATCGCATCGCGATGCACACGCCGGCGCAGCATCCGTTCAACCCGCTCGCGCTGCTGCGCCTGGCCCTGGCCTGCGCGCCGCCTGGCCGCACGCCCTCGCGCCATGTCTGCGAGCAGGCATTGCGTCACGTCTGGTGCGGTGGCGGCGATGCCAACGACCCCGCGCGGCTGGCGGCGCTCACCGCACAGCTCGCGCCTCGACTCGATCCCGCCAGCGACGTCGTCAAGCAGGCGCTGAAGGAGGCCACGGCGCGGGCCGTCGCCAAGGGCGTGTTCGGCGTGCCGACGATCGAAGTCGACGGCCGCCTCTTCTGGGGCTTCGATGCGCTCGAGATGGTGGCTGCCTACTTGCGCGGCGATCCCTGGTTCGACGGGCCCGCATGGGACGGTGCGGCCGTCGCACCCCCGGGCGTCACCCGCAAAACTTGAGTCGGGACAAATCCCGATCGCGAATCCCACATCGAGAAACGATCCGTCAGGGTTCCCACGGGGTTTGTCAGCGGGCGTTCAGGACCGCGTCAGGGGAGGGTCAGAGCGTGCGCCGAAGATGTCTGTTGCACCACAGGGGGTGGTGCTCCTTTCAGGAGACATCCGTATGGCAACGTCAGTGGGAAGCGCAGCGAAGCCGCTTGCGAAGTCCACCGCGCCGATGACGAAGGAAGAGAAGAAGGTCATCTTCGCCTCTTCGCTCGGCACGGTGTTCGAGTGGTACGACTTCTACCTCTATGGAACTCTCGCCGCGATCATCGGCAAGCAGTTCTTCTCCAACCTCGACCCGAGCTCGCAGGTCATCTTCTCGCTGCTGGCCTTTGCCGCCGGCTTCATCGTGCGTCCGTTCGGCGCGCTGGTGTTCGGCCGGCTCGGCGACATGATCGGCCGCAAGTACACCTTCCTGGTCACCATCCTGATCATGGGCCTGTCGACCTTCGTGGTCGGCCTGCTGCCCAGCTATGCCTCCATCGGCATCGCGGCGCCCATCATCCTGATCGGCCTTCGCCTGCTGCAGGGCCTGGCGCTCGGCGGCGAGTACGGCGGCGCGGCCACCTACGTGGCCGAGCATGCGCCGCACGGCAAGCGCGGCGCCTACACCTCGTGGATCCAGACGACGGCCACGCTGGGCCTGTTCCTGTCGCTGCTCGTCATCCTCGGCACCCGCACGTACCTCACGGAGCCGGTGTTCGCCGACTGGGGCTGGCGCATTCCGTTCCTGGTGTCGATCTTCCTGCTCGCCATCAGCGTGTGGATCCGCTTGTCGATGAACGAGTCGCCTGCCTTCAAGAAGATGAAGGAAGAGGGCAAGACGTCCAAGGCCCCGCTGTCCGAGTCGTTCGGCCAGTGGAAGAACCTGAAGATCGTCATCCTGGCGCTCGTCGGCCTCACGATGGGCCAGGCGGTGGTCTGGTACACGGGCCAGTTCTACGCGCTGTTCTTCCTCACCGGCGCGCTGAAGGTCGACCCGGCCACGGCCAACATCCTGATCGCGTTCTCGCTGATCATCGGCACGCCGTTCTTCATCGTGTTCGGGACGCTCTCCGACAAGATCGGCCGCAAGCCGATCATCATGGCCGGCTGCCTGATCGCCGCGCTGACCTACTTCCCGCTGTTCAAGGCGCTGACCGAGACGGCCAACCCCGAGCTCGCTGCCGCCCAGGCGAAGAACAAGGTCGTCGTGGTGGCCGATCCGGCGCGCTGCTCCTTCCAGTTCAACCCGACCGGCGTTGCCAAGTTCACCAGCTCGTGCGACATCGCCAAGCAGGTGCTGGCCGGCCGTTCCGTGAGCTACGAGAACGAAGCCGCTCCCACGGGCACGGTGGCGCAGATCAAGATCGGCGAGAAGGTCATCCCGGGCTTCGAGTCGAAGGGACTGCCGCCTGACGAGCTGAAGAAGCAGGACGCCGCCTTCAAGGCGGCCATCGGCACCGCACTGAAGGAAGCCGGCTACCCGGACAAGGCCAAGCCGATTCCGTTCATGAGCAGCCCCTGGTGGACCCTGGTCGCCATCCTGACGCTGATGGTCATCTACGTCACGATGGTGTACGGCCCGATCGCCGCGATGCTGGTCGAGATGTTCCCGACCCGCATCCGCTACACCTCGATGAGCCTGCCGTACCACATCGGCAACGGCTGGTTCGGCGGCCTGCTGCCGGCGACCGGACTGGCCATCGTGGCGCAGACGGGCAACATGTACAACGGCCTGTGGTATCCGATCATCTTCGCCCTGATCACCTTCGTGATCGGCATGCTGTTCGTCAAGGAAACCAAGGACGTCAACATCTACGCCAACGACTGATGCCGCAGGCCACCGGCGGGCTCGCGCCCGCCGGTGGCGCGGCCCGCTGCTTCGGCTTCGACTCTCTCTGAATCACGCACATCATGTGGAAACTCGCTCTGGGATTCGCCGTCTTCGCCGCCGTGGCGCTGTACTTTCTGTCCAAGGCCGGCGGCACGGTCGACATGAGCGGCGAGAAGCACGGCATCGAGGCCACGCCGCACGCGGCGTCGGCTGCCTCGAAGTAGCAGCCCTTCAGTCCTCGCAAGCCGGCCGGTCGATGACCGCGCCGGCTTTTTCTTTCTGGACGTCGCACAGGCACGCCAGGCACAGGCAGCCGACGTAACGCTCGCGCAGCCGCGCCAGCACGCGCTCGTCCAGCCGCACCCCCGTGCAGGCGCACGGCGCCGCGTCGTTCATGCCGCAGCGGAAGGGCGCGCCGCAGCGCGCGCAGGTGTCGAGCTCGAAAGTCATGGCGCCGGTGATGTCGTAGAAGCCCCAGTATGGACGCCACGGCGAAAGCCGTTACCCTCGATCCCACGATGGACGCGCCCGGCGATCCCGGGCGCGCTTCGACCACAGGCGCGACACGATCGCGCGGGAGCCGAGACGATGAGCGACGTTCAACCGCTTCGCCTGCACGTGCCCGAGCCCACCGGGCGTCCGGGGTGCCAGACCGATTTTTCATATCTCCGCCTGTCGCCCGCCGGCGAGCTGCGCCGTCCGCCGATCGACACCACGCCGGCGGACACCAGCGACCTGGCCTACGGCCTCGTGCGCGTGCTCGACGAGGACGGCCGCGCCATCGGTCCGTGGGCGCCACAGGCCGATCCGCAGCTGCTGCGCCGCGGCCTGCGCGCGATGATGAAGACGCGCATCTTCGACGCGCGCATGCTGATCGCGCAACGGCAGAAGAAGATCTCCTTCTACATGCAATGCCTCGGCGAGGAAGCCATCGCCTGCGCCCATGCGCTGGCGCTGCACCACGGCGACATGTGCTTTCCCACCTATCGCCAGCAGGGACTGCTGCTGACGCGCGACGACGTCCCGATGGCGGAGCTGATGTGCCAGCTCATGTCCAATGAGGGCGATCCGCTGAAGGGCCGGCAGCTGCCGGTGATGTACTCGTACAAGCGCGCCGGCTTCTTCTCGATCTCGGGCAACCTCGCCACCCAGTTCATCCAGGCGGTGGGCTGGGGCATGGCGTCGGCGATCAAGGGCGACACGAAGATCGCGTCGGCCTGGATCGGCGACGGCGCGACGGCGGAGGCCGACTTCCATACCGCGCTCACCTTTGCGCACGTGTACCGCGCGCCGGTGATCCTCAACGTCGTCAACAACCAGTGGGCCATCTCCACCTTCCAGGCGATCGCCGGCGGCGAGGCCACCACTTTCGCGGCGCGGGGCGTCGGCTGCGGCATCGCCTCGCTGCGCGTGGACGGCAACGACTTCCTCGCGGTGCTGGCGGCTTCGCGCTGGGCGGCCGAACGCGCGCGCAGCAACCTCGGCCCGACGCTGATCGAGTGGGTGACCTACCGCGCCGGCGCGCACTCCACCTCCGATGATCCGTCGAAGTACCGGCCGGCCGACGACTGGAAGCGCTTCCCCCTGGGCGACCCGATCGCGCGGCTGGCGCAGCACCTCACGCGCCTGAACGCCTGGTCGCAAGAGGAGCAGCAGCAGGCGCAGGCCGAGCTCGAGGCCGAGGTGCTGGCCGCGCAGCGCGCGGCCGAGCAGCACGGCACGCTGATCGACGGCCACATCCCGCCGATCGAATCGATGTTCGAGGACGTCTACAAGGACATGCCTGGCCACCTGCACGAGCAGCTGGCGCAGGCGAGGGCAGGAGCCTGACATGCTGAAGAAAACCGACCTGGACGCCGCGGCGAGTGCGGTGAAGACCAGCTCGATGACGATGATCCAGGCGCTGCGCTCGGCGATGGACGTGATGCTCGATCGCGATCCCGACGTCGTCGTCTTCGGCCAGGACGTCGGCTACTTCGGCGGCGTGTTCCGCTGCACGGAAGGGCTGCAGGCCAAGTACGGCGCCTCGCGCGTGTTCGACGCGCCGATCTCCGAGGGCGGCATCGTCGGCGCGGCGGTCGGCATGGGCGCCTACGGGCTGCGGCCGGTGGTGGAGATCCAGTTCGCCGACTACTTCTATCCGGCCTCGGACCAGATCGTCTCCGAGGCGGCGCGACTGCGCTATCGCTCCGTGGGCGACTTCACCGCGCCGATCACCATCCGCATGCCGTGCGGCGGTGGGATCTATGGCGGGCAGACGCACAGCCAGAGCCCCGAGGCGCTGTTCACCCACGTCTGCGGAATCCGCACGGTGATGCCGTCGAATCCCATCGATGCCAAGGGCCTGCTGATCGCCTCGATCGAGAACGACGACCCGGTCATCTTCCTCGAGCCGAAGCGGCTGTACAACGGGCCCTTCGACGGCCACCACGACCGCCCGGTCGTGCCCTGGTCCAAGCATGCGATGGGCGAAGTGCCCGAAGGCCACTACACGGTGCCGCTGGACACCGCTGCGGTGTTCCGCCCCGGCCGCGACGTGACCGTGCTGGCCTACGGGACGATGGTGTGGGTGTCGCAAGCCGCCGCGAACGAGACCGGCATCGACGCCGAGATCATCGACCTGCGCAGCCTCTGGCCGCTCGACCTCGCGACCATCGTCGCCTCGGTGAAGAAGACGCGCCGCTGCGTCGTCGTCCACGAAGCCACGCGCACCAGCGGTTTCGGCGCCGAGCTGGTGGCTCTGGTGCAGGAGCATTGCTTCTACCACCTCGAAGCGCCGATCGAGCGCGTGACCGGCTGGGACACGCCGTACCCGCACGCGCTGGAGTGGGCCTACTTCCCCGGACCTGATCGAGTCGGCACCGCGCTCAAGCGCGCCATGGAGGCATGATGGCCCGCCAACACGTCATCAAGATGCCCGACATCGGCGAGGGCATCGCCGAGGTGGAGCTGGTCGGCTGGCACGTGAAGCCCGGCGACAGCGTGACCGAGGACCAGGTGCTCGCCGACGTGATGACCGACAAGGCGAACGTCGAGATCCCGTCGCCCGTGGCCGGCACGGTGGTGTCGCTCGGGGGCGAGGTCGGGCAGGTGCTCGCCGTCGGGTCCGAACTGATCCGCATCGAGGTGGCGGGCGTGGACAAGGCCGAGCCGAGGCTCCGCGCGGCCGACGCGGTGCCTGCGGCCGACGCGGTGCCTGCGGCCGACGCGGTGCCTGCGGCCGACGCGGTGCCTGCGGCCGACGCGGTGCCTGCGGCCGACGCGGTGCCCGCGGCCGACGCGGTGCCTGCGGCCGACGCGGTGCCCGCGGCCGCGATGCGCGAACAGGCCGCGCGGCTGGAGCAGAGGCGGCCCCCGCCGGCCCCGCCCGAGCGCGCGGCGGCGGCCAACGATGCCGCCGACCGGCCGATCGCGTCGCCGGCGCTGCGCCGGCGCGCCTGGGAACTCGGGGTCGACCTGAAGGACGTGCGGCCCAGCGGGCCGGGCGGCCGCATCATGCAGGCCGACCTGGATGCGCATGTGGCCTCGGGCGGTGTCGCGCGCGCCGCCACGCCGCCTTCGCAGGTCGTCGAGGCACGGGGCGAGCTGCGCCACGACGAGGAGCAGGTGCGTGTCATCGGCCTGCGCCGCAAGATCGCGCAGAAGATGCAGGAGTCCAAGCGCCGCATCCCGCATTTCACCTACGTCGAGGAGGTCGACGTCACCGAGGTCGAGGCGCTGCGCGCGCGGCTCAACGAGCGCTTCGCGCGCGACCGCGCCAAGCTCACGCTGCTGCCGTTCCTGGTGCGCGCCGTCGTGATGGCGGTGCGCGAGTTTCCCCAGGTCAACGCCCGCTTCGACGACGAGGCCGGCGTGGTCACGCGCCATGGCGCGGTGCACGTCGGCATCGCGACGCAGACCGACTCGGGGCTGATGGTGCCGGTGTTGCGCCATGCCGAGGGACGCGACCTGTGGGACTGCGCGGCCGAAGTGGCGCGCCTGGCCGAGACCGCGCGCAGCGGCCGCGCCACGCGCGACGAGCTGAGCGGCTCCACCATCACCATCACCAGCCTGGGCGCGCTCGGCGGCATCGTGTCGACGCCGGTGATCAACCATCCCGAAGTCGCGATCGTCGGCGTCAACCGCATCGTCGAGCGGCCGGTGATGCGCAACGGTGCGGTGGTGTCGCGCCTGCTGATGAACCTGTCGTCATCGTTCGACCACCGGGTGGTCGATGGGCTGGATGCGGCGAAGTTCGTGCAGGCGCTGCGGGGGGCGGTGGAGAGTCCGGCGATGCTGTTCGTGTGAATCGTCGGATCGGCGGCCTCAGGCGCGAAGAAGCTTCATCGCCTCGTAGATCGCCCAGCCGCTGGTGCCGAGCAGCAGGGCGCAGGCGATCACGATGCCCTTGAACCCGATGCCCGATCCCTGGCGGCGGCGGGCTGCCCGGGCGTTGACGTCCGACGGATGGTGATAGCCGGACAGCACGGTGTAGCCGCTGGATTGCGCGAACTCGCTCGGGCGCTCGTCGTGCGGCTCGGCGTCCCAGCCGAAGACGTAGGTTTTCTCGAAGTCGGGTTGGGCGCGTGGCATGCATGCATTGTTCAGTCGCGCGACCGCGGCTGATAGCCCGTGGATGAGGGGCCGCGACCCCGCGTTCAGGGGCGGCTGGCGCGCAGGCTTCAGGCGCCGAACAGGTCGCGGTAGTGGTCCCGCAACAGCTTCTTCTGCACCTTGCCCATGGCGTTGCGCGGCAGCTCGTCGACGACGAAGAGCTGCTTGGGGACCTTGAAGGCGGCGATCTTCGCCTTCAACGCGCCCATCAGCGACTGCGGATCGGGCTTGGCCGTGCCCGGCGGCGGCACGACCACCGCGACGACGCCTTCGCCGAAGTCCGGGTGCAGCACGCCGAACACGGCGCTCTCGGCGACGCCGTCCATCTCGTTGAGGTAGCCCTCCACCTCGGCCGGGTAGACGTTGTAGCCGCCGGTGATGATGAGGTCCTTGCTGCGGCCCACGATGACGACATAGTCCTGCTCGTCGTAGCGGCCGACGTCGCCGGTCTTGAACCAGCCGTCGTCCGTGAACTCCTCCTTCGTCTTCTCGGGCATGCGCCAGTACCCCTGGAAGACGTTGGGGCCGCGCACCTCGATGCCGCCGATCTCGCCGCGCGGCGCGATGAGGCCCTTGTCGTCGCGCACCCGCAGCTGCACGCCGGGCAGCGGGAAGCCGACGGTGCCGCCGCGCCGCTCGCCGTCCTTCGGGTCGTACGGGTTGGACGTGAGCATCACCGTCTCGCTCATGCCGTAGCGCTCGAGAATGGTGTGGCCGGTGCGCGCGCGGAACGCCTCGAACGTCTCGATCAGCAGCGGTGCCGAGCCGCTGACGAAAAGCCGCATCCGCCGGCAGGCCTCCTTGTTGAACGCAGGCTCGTGCAGCAGCCGCACGTACATCGTGGGCACGCCCATGAACACCGTGGCCTGCGGCAGGCGCTCCACCACCGCTTTCGCGGAGAACTTCCCGAACCACAGCATCTTGCTGCCGTTCAGCAGCGCGCCGTGCGAGGCGACGAACAGGCCGTGCACGTGGAAGATGGGCAGCGCGTGGATCAGCACGTCGCCCGCCTGCCAGCCCCAGTAGTCCTTCAGCGTCAGGGCGTTGGACAGCAGGTTGCCGTGGCTGAGCATCGCCCCCTTGCTGCGTCCGGTGGTGCCGCTGGTGTAGAGGATGGCCGCGAGGTCGTCGGCGCTCTTCTCGGCCGGGGTGTGCTCGTCGCGGTGCGTTGCCGCGCGCTCGAGCAGGCTGCCGCTGCGATCGTCGTCGAGCGTGAACACGTGGGCGGTGCCCGCCTTGAACGCGATCTTGCTGAGCCAGCCGAAACTGGTGGCCGAGCACACGACGACGCTGGGCTCGGCGTTGCCGATGAAGTACTCGATCTCCGAGCTCTGGTAGGCCGTGTTCAGGGGCAGGTAGACATAGCCGGCGCGCAGCACCGCGAGGTAGAGCATCAGCGCCTCGACCGACTTCTCGGTCTGCACGGCGATGCGTGCGCCGGCGGGCAGCTCCAGCCATTGCAGCAGGTTGGCGATCCGCGCGGTCGCACGGTCCAGGTCGCGCCAGGTGTAGTACAGCGCCGCGCCGTCGCAGGTTTCGATGGCGGTGCTGTCCAGGTCGGCGGGAAAGCCGGCGCGCAGCGCAACGAAAAGGTTCTGGTTCATGGGCGTCGAAGCGGTGGGCTAGCCGCGCTGGAATCGCGGCGGCCGTTTTTCGATGAAGGCGGTGATGCCTTCGCGATGATCGGCGCTGTCGGCATAGCCGAAGTGTGCCCTGCGTTCGGCATCGGTGGGCCCGCCGGCGGCGATCTGGCGCAGTGTCTGCTTGTTGAGCCGTGCCGCCGCCGGCGACAGCTCGGCCAGCCTTTCGGCCCGCCGCTGCACCACCGGCTCGACCTGGTCGTCGGCCACCACCTCGTGCACCAGGCCGCAGCGCCAGGCGGCGTGGGCATCGAAGAGGCGGGCCTCCAGCAGCATCTCGCGCAGCAGCGGCGCGGCCACGACGCCGCTCAGCACCTTCAGCTCGGCCGGTGCCATCGGAAACCCGAGCTTTGCGATGGGCGCCCCGAAGCGGCTCGATTCGCCGCAGATGCGGATGTCGCAGCAGGCGGCGATCTCCAGTCCGCCGCCGATGCAGGCGCCGTTGATCTGCGCGAAGCTGGGGATGTCGCAGGCCAGCATCGCATGCAGCGCCGGCGCGACGATCTCCTCGTGGAAGTGATGCAGCCGTGCCTCATCGAAGCGGAAGCCGGCGAACTCGGCGATGTCGCCGCCCGAGGCGAACTGCCCTTCCGCACCGCACACGACGACCGCATGCGGCGCCTGCGCCGGTGCCATGCCTTGCAGCCGCTCGAAAGCCGCCCGCAGCGCCTGCCACATCGCGATGTCGATGGCATTGAGCTTGGCCGGATGGGACAGGGTGACGCGCGCCCAGTCGCCCAGCGGCTCGAGGAGGATGTGGCCGGGCATCAGTCGAGTTTCGCGCCCGAGCCCTTCACCACCTCCGCCCAGCGGCGGATCTCCGCGCTCACGAACTTGCCGAAGGCGTCGCCGTACAGGTTGGGCGTCTCGGCGCCCAGACCGTTCCAGGTGGACTGCAGCTCCGGCGTGGCGAAGGCCTTGGCGAGCTCCGCCTGCATGCGCTCGACGATGTCCTTCGGCGTGCCCTTGGGCGCCCACAGGCCATACCAGGTGGCGACCTGGTAGGCCGGCACGCCGGCTTCGGCCGCTGTGGGCAGGTCGGCGAATCCTGGCGCGTGCTTGTTCGCCGCCACCGCCAGCGCCTTGATGCGGCCGCTCTTGATGTGCATCGCCGACGAGCCGAGCCCGTCGAACATCATGTCGACCTGGCCGCCGATCAGGTCCTGCAGTGCGGGGCCTGCGCCGCGGTAGGGAATGTGGGTGATGAAGGTCTTGGTCTGCAGCTTGAACAGCTCGCCGGCCAGGTGGTGCGAGGTGCCGTTGCCGGCCGAGGCGTAGTTGAGCCGCCCCGGGTTCTTCCGCACGTACTCGAGCAGCCCCTTCAGGTCGTTGACCTGCACGCGCTGCGGATTGACGACGATCACCTGCGGCACGCTGGCGATGAGGCCCACCGGAACGTAGTCGGTCTCGATGTTGTAGTCGAGCTTGGGGTACATGGCCGGCGCGATCGTGTGGTGCACCGCGCCCATGAAGAAGGTGTAGCCGTCGGCCGGCGCCTTGGCCGCGATGGTGGCGCCCACCGTGCCGCCGGCGCCGCCGCGGTTGTCGATGACGATCTGCTTGCCGAGCTGCCGCGTCAGCGCGGCGCTCAACGGACGTGCGAACGCGTCGGTGCCGCCGCCGCTCGGGAAGGGCACGACGACGGTCACCGGCTTGGTGGGCCAGCCGCCCTGCGCGTGGGCCCAAGGCAGCGCCGCGAGCGTCGCGCAGGCAGCGGCCGCGCGCAGCCATCGGCGCCGGGTGGAGAAGAGAGTGAGTGAGCGTGGTTGCATGGTTTGTCTCCGTCGTGGTCGTGGGGATTCTGGCGAACCGGGCGGCGGTTCAGAGCAGCGCGGCCAGCGCACGCGACTGCGCCACCTCGCCGTGGGTGAACTTCTCGTGATGGGTCTCGACCTTCTGCAGGTCGTACAGGTAGTTGACCATCATCGCGAACGACTGCTTCACGCCCTTGGCCGACAGGTCCGCCAGCGGGTTCAGTCGTTCGAGCCGCGCGCCGTTGTCGAGGTGGAAGCGCGCCACCGGATCGCCGCCGGCGCTGGTGGCGTGCACGCCGAGGTAGAACGCGGCCAGCCGCGTCAGCGCCTGCATCGTCTCCTCGGGCAGCGCGCGCAGCGCGGTGGCGGACGACCAGCGGTCGAAGTCGCCGCCGCAGGCCTCGAGCACCGTCGCATGCGCCTGCGCCAGGCGCTCGGCGCGCGCCTTGGGCAGGCCTTCGCAATGGGCCCCGGCGCGTACCCAGCGGGCGAAGCCGGGGATGGGCGACAGCGTGCAGAACACGCGCAGCTGTGGCAGCTCGCGCTTGAGTTCCTCGGCCACGCGCTTGATGAGAAAGTTGCCGAGCGACACGCCTTTCAGTCCGGGCTGGCAGTTGCTGATCGAGTAGAACGCCGCCACCTTGAACTGATCCGGCGGCAGCGGACGCGACGCCTTGTCGATGAGCGGCGCGATGGAAGCGGGCATCTGGGGCAGCAGCGCCACTTCCACGAAGATCAGCGGCTCGGACGGCAGCTGCGGATGGAAGAAGGCGAAGCAGCGGCGGTCGGGCTGCAGCCGGCGGCGCAGGTCGTCCCAGCCGTCGATCTCGTGCACCGCCTCGTGGTGGATGATCTGCTCGAGCAGCTGGGCCGGCGAGTTCCAGTCGACGCGCTGCAGCTGCAGGAAACCGGGGTTGAACCAGCTCGACAGCAGGTGCAGGAAGTCCGCCTCCAGCGCCTGCAGCTCGGGCTGGCGCGCCACCCGCGCGAGCAGCGCGCGGCGCATCGCGACGATGCTCGAGGTGCCGCCGGGCAGCCGGTTGATGCGCCGCAGCAGCTCCTGCCGCGGCGGCTCGGCCAGGTGGGTGAGTCGGATCAGGTTGCGGGCGTTCGGCTCCTTCGCGTAGGCCTGCGCGCTCTCGAGCACCGCCTTCGGGTCGGGGCCGAAGTCGCGCGACAGGCGCTCGAAGAAGGTCGCCTGCTGGTCGTCGGCCAGGGCGTAGAAGCGCGCGACCAGGTCGCGCGCGATCGCCACGCTGTTGGCTTCACCGCGTTCGGACAGCAGGCGCTTGCAGTCGATCAGCAGGCCGCGCAGCGCGCGATCGTGGCCCGCCTGGCGGGCGGCGGTCCTGAATCCTTCAAGCATGCTGGGTACTCCGTTCAGCTTCTTCGTGGGCACGCAGCGCCTTCAAGGCGGCGAGCTGCGCCATGAGGTGGTCGTGCATCAGGCGCTCGGCTCGCTGCGCGTCGCCCTTCTCCATGGCGTCGATGAGCTGCCGGTGCTCGCCGATCGACTCTTCGATGCGGCCCGGCCAGTGGAGCTGGCGCCCGCGCAGCAGCCGGACGAACTTGCGCAGGTCGCCGGTGGTGCGGTCCAGCCAGCGGTTGTCCGCGAGGGACTGCACCTTGGTGTGGAACTCGTGGTTGGCACGGTAGTAGCCGTCGACGTTCTTCGCCGCGGCGTGCTTCTCGAGGGCTTCGTGCAGCCGGCGCAGCTGCTTCAGGTCGGCCGGCGTTGCCTTCTGCACGGCTTCGTAGGCGCAGCGGCCCTCCAGCAGGGCCATCACCGGGAACAACTCGTCGGCGTCTTCTTCGGACAGCTCGGTGACCTTGCAGCCTTGGCGCGGCACCAGCGTGACGAGTCCTTCGGCGGCCAGCACCTTCAACGCCTCGCGCAGGGGGGTGCGGCTGATCTGCCAGTCGCGCGCCAGAGCCATTTCATCGATCCACTGGCCGGGCGCCAGGACGCGATCGAAGACCATCGTGCGCAGGCGGGCGGCGACTTCCTCGTGCAGCGAGGCGGGACGCAAGGGGGTGGGGTCGACCATGGGGTGGACTCTATAACCAATAATTCATAATTACAAGGAGACTGGGGTTCACCCGGCCTGGGCAGCTTCCTATGGGCTGTGGTCGTCCCCGCCGCTACAGTGTCTGCAAACCAGACATCGCCGGCCGATTCGTATGTCCCTCTCCCACGAGGCGCCGCTGCTCGCCGACACCGACGGCGTGCTCAAGCTTGCCGCGCAAAGCATGTTCGACACCTTCGCCCGCACGGCGATGGGCATGATGGTGGTCGATCGCAGCCATCGCATCGTCTGGATCAGCGAGGGCTACAAGCGCTTCCTGCCGGCGCTGGGGCACGAGGAGTCGGACTTCGTCGGCCGCCGTGTCGAGGAGGTGGTGCCCAACACGCTGATGGCGCAGGTGATCGACAGCGGCCAGCCCATCCTCGTCGATCTTCTGACCAACCAGGCCGGCACCTTTCTCGTGAGCCGCTTGCCGCTGCGCAACGAGGCCGGCGAGGTGATCGGTGCGCTGGGCCTGGTGCTGCTGGACCATCCCGAGACGACCATGCAGCCGCTGATCGCGAAGTTCAGCCGGCTGCAGCGCGAGCTCGACGACGCGCGCCAGCAGCTCGCGGCCCAGCGCCGCCCCAAGTACACCGTGGCCAGCTTCATCGGCGCGAGCCCGGTGGCGATGGAGGTCAAGCGCCAGGCGCGCCGCGTGGCCCAGACCGACAGCACGGTGCTGCTGCTCGGCGAGACCGGCACCGGCAAGGAGCTGCTCGCGCACGCCATCCATGCAGCGAGCGCGCGTGCCGGACGGTCATTCGTCGGCGTGAACATCGCGGCTGTCCCCGACACGCTGCTGGAGGCCGAGTTCTTCGGCGTCGCGCCCGGCGCCTACACGGGCGCCGACCGAAAGGGCCGCGAGGGCAAGTTCAAGCTGGCCGACGGCGGCACGCTGTTTCTCGACGAGATCGGCGACATGCCGCTGGCGCTGCAGGCCAAGCTGCTGCGCGTGCTGCAGGACCAGGAGGTCGAGCCGCTGGGCAGCAACCAGGTGCAGCGCATCGATGTGCGCATCATCGCCGCGACCAGCCGCGACCTGCCGGCCATGGTGACGGCGGGCACATTCCGGGCGGACCTCTACTACCGCCTCAACGTGCTGCCGATTCGCCTGCCCGCGCTGCGCGAGCGCATGGCCGACCTCGAAGCGCTCGTCGAGGCACTGGCCGACGACATTGCGCGGCGCAGTGGCCTGCCCCACAAGGGGCTCAGCGCCGAAGCGCTGGAGATGCTGGGCCGACACGCATGGCCCGGCAACATCCGCGAGCTGCGCAACGTGCTGGAGCAGGCGACGCTGATGACCGACGACCTGGTGCTCGGCGTCGAGCATTTTCGCGGCATGGTGCCGGACGACGCGCCCCCGCCTCGCGCGCCGGCTGTCGTGTCGCCGCCGACAGCGAACGCCGAGGCCGCGCCGCCGCCCCCCGGCGTCGCTGCGATCATGCCGCTGCCCCAGGCCATCGCCGCACTGGAGCTGCAGGCGATCCGCGATGCGCTGGCCGCCACCGGCGGCAACAAGCTCGCGGCGTCGCGCCTGCTCGGCATCTCGCGAGCGACGCTGTACGAGAAGCTGCCGCTGCTCGATCGCTGAGGCCTGGGTCGTGCACCCCACGACCTGTCGCCACGCCGGACGCTGACCGGCAGCCCGACACTCGAACCGTCCGGGTTTGCCCGAAGCTTTGCCCGGAAAGGCGACAGTCGGGGCCGCAAAACGCCCTGCGCCGAATGGCACAGCCCTTGCCTTGTCCTGCGGATCACTCGAACGGAGACAAGCCCCATGACCCTCGTCCCCCTCCGCCGGTCGACCCTGGCCCTGCTGGTTGCCGCCGCCGTCGGCGCGATGCCCGCCCTGGCACTTGCGCAAGCGAAGGAAGTCCGCATCGCGCACGTCTACAGCAAGACCGGGCCGCTGGAAGCCTACGGCAAGCAGACGCAGACCGGCCTGCTGATGGGCCTGGACTACGCGACCCAGGGCACGATGACCGTGGCCGGCAAGAAGCTGGTCGTCATCGAGAAGGACGACCAGGGCAAGCCCGACGTCGGCAAGTCGCTGCTCGCCGCGGCCTACGGCGACGACAAGGCCGATGTGGCGGTCGGGCCGTCGTCGTCCGGCGTCGCACTCGCATTGCTGCCGGTCGCCGAGGAGTACAAGAAGATCCTGCTGGTCGAGCCCGCGGTGGCCGACGCCATCACCGGCGACAAGTGGAACAAGTTCATCTTCCGCACCGGCCGCAACAGCTCCCAGGACGCGATCTCGAACGCGGTGGCCATGGACAAGCCGGGCATCAGCATCGCCATGCTGGCGCAGGACTATGCGTTCGGCCGCGACGGCGTGAAGGCGTTCAAGGAGGCGCTCAAGAACGCGAAGATCGTTCACGAGGAATATCTCCCCCAGGCCACCACCGACTTCACCGCCGGCATCCAGCGGCTCATCGATGCGCTGAAGGACAAGCCGGGCCGCAAGATCATCGAAGTCGTCTGGGCCGGCGGCACACCGCCGTACAACGCGCTCGCCGCCCTGGAGCTGCACAAGCGCTACGGCATCGAGGTGTCCACCGGCGGCAACATCCTGCCGGCGATGGCTTCGTACAAGCAGTTCCCGGGCATGGAAGGCGCCACCTACTACTACTTCGGCATCCCGAAGAACCCGGCCAACGAATGGCTGGTGGCCAATCACTACAGCCGGTTCAAGACGCCGCCCGATTTCTTCACGGCCGGGGGCATGTCGGCCGGCATCGCGCTGGTCGAGGCGCTGAAGAAGACCAATGGCGACACGAACACCGAGAAGCTCATCAAGGCGATGGAAGGCATGAGCTTCGACACGCCCAAGGGCCGCATGACCTTCCGCAAGGAAGACCACCAGGCGATGCAGAGCATGTACCACTTCAAGATCAAGGCCGACCCGGCGTTCGCCTGGGGGGTGCCTGAGCTGGTGCGCGAGATCAAGCCCGAAGAGATGAACGTGCCGATCCGCAACAAGCGCTGAAGGCGTCGAAGACGCCTTCAGCGCTGCGCGCGGACGGTTGCTCCCCCAGCCCCCTCCGGGAGGGGGCTCCAGCATGAAGAACAAGCCGGCTGAAGCCGGCGGGTTGAGCAGGAGACTTGCGTGAAGAGCTGGCGGACCTTTGTCGTGATGTCGGTGGTGGCCTGGCCGCTGGCGGCGCGCGCTGCGCCGCTGCCGCAGGTCGCGATCGATCCGGCCGAGACCACCGTTTCCGGCCTGTCCTCCGGCGGCTACATGGCGGTGCAGCTGCATGTGGCGTTCTCCGCCACGTTCAGGAAGGGCGCCGGCGTCGTCGCCGGGGGGCCGTTCTTCTGCGCAGAGGGCTCCATCGTGAACGCCACCGGCCGCTGCATGGCACACAACACCAGCATCCCGGTGGCCACGCTGGTCAACACGACCAGAAGCTGGGCGGCGAGCGGCCTTCTCGACCCCGTGTCCAATCTCTCGGCCTCCCGGCTCTACCTGTTCTCCGGCACGCTGGACAGCGCGGTCAAGCAGCCGGTGATGAACGACCTGCTCACCTATTACCAGAGCTTCGTGCCCGCCGGCAACATCGTCTACAGGAAGGACCTGGCCGCCGAGCATGCCTTCGTCACCGACGACTACGGGGGCGCCTGCAGCGTCAAGGCGCCGCCCTACATCAACGACTGCAACTTCGACCTCGCCGGCGCCATCCTCACGCAGCTGTACGGACCCCTGAATGCGCGCAACGACGGCACGCTGTCGGGCGGCTTCACCGAGTTCGACCAGACCGCCTACATCAGCGGCCACGGCATGGCGAGCACCGGATGGATCTACGTGCCGCAGGCCTGCTCGGCCGGCACGCCGTGCCGGTTGCACGTGGTCCTGCACGGCTGCAAGCAGAACACGGCCGACGTGGGCCAGCAGTACGTCCGCAGCACCGGCTACAACCGATGGGCCGACACCAACCGGTTGGTGATGCTGTACCCGCAGACCAGCCAGGCGGCGACCAACAGCTGCTGGGACTGGTGGGGCTACGACAACCCCGACTACGCGAAGAAGAGCGGCCCGCAGATGGCCGCGATCAAGGCGATGGTCGAGCGGATCGGCAGCGGCACGCCGCCCTCGACGCTGCCCGCGCCGACCGGCGTGTTCACGTCCGGGGCGACCGACACCAGCATGGTGATCGGCTGGGCGGCGGTGAACGGCGCGGCGGGCTACAACGTGTACCGCGGCGGCGCCAAGGCCAACGCATCGCTCGTCGGCACGACGAGCTACACCGACACCGGCCTGGCGCCCGGCACGACCTACAGCTGGACCGTGAAGGCGGTCGACGGCAGCGGTGCGGAGAGCCCGCCGTCGTCGCCGGCCCCGGGCACGACCACGGGCAGCGCGACGGTGTGCTTCACGTCATCGAACTACGCGCACACGACGGCGGGGCGAGCCCACCAGAGCGGCGGGTATGCGTATGCGAACGGGTCCAACCAGAACATGGGGCTGTGGAACGTGTTCGTGACGACGACGCTGAAGCAGACGGGGCCCAACCACTTTGTGGTCGGCGGGTGTTCCTGAGATGAACTTTCCTCGAACCACACGACATGCTTGAAACGAAGAACCTGACCATCCGCTTCGGCGGCCATGTCGCGGTGGACCACGTGAGCTGCGCCTTCCAGCCCGGCACGCTCACCGCGATCGTCGGCCCCAACGGCGCCGGCAAGACGACGTACTTCAACCTCGTCTCCGGCCAGCTGCGTGCGAGCGAAGGCACGGTGCACCTCCACGGCGTGGACATCACGCGCGACACCGCCTCGTCGCGCACGCACCGCGGGCTGGGGCGCGCGTTCCAGCTTACCCAGCTGTTTCCGCAGCTCTCGGTGGTGGAGAACGTGCGTCTGGCGGTGCAGTCCCGGCGGCACGAAGGACTCAACCTGTGGTCGGTGTGGCTCGATCACCGCAACACGCTGGAGCGCGCGCATGCGCTGGTCGAGCGGGTGAAGCTGGGCGATCGCGCCGACGCGACGGCCGCCAGCCTGCCGCACGGCGACCAGCGCAAGCTCGAGGTCGCGATGCTGATGGCGCTGGAACCCTCGGTGTACATGTTCGACGAGCCCACTGCCGGCATGAGCGTCGACGACGTGCCGGTGATCCTGGACCTCATCCGCGCGCTGAAGGCGCAGCAGGACAAGACCATCCTGCTGGTGGAGCACAAGATGGACGTGGTGCGCGAGCTGGCCGACCGCATCATCGTGCTGCACAACGGGCAGCTGGTGGCCGATGGCGAGCCGGCTACGGTGATCGCGTCGCCGGTGGTCCAGAGCGCCTACCTTGGCCTGGCGACGGCGGAGGCCGCATGACCGACGCGCTGCTCCACCTTGAAGGCGTGCACACGCACATCGGCGCGTATCACATCCTGCACGGCGTCGATTTCGAAGTGCCGGCGAACCAGGTGACCATGCTGCTGGGCCGCAACGGCGCCGGCAAGACGACGACGCTGCGCACGGTCATGGGGTTGTGGGCCGCCTCGAAGGGCAGCGTCTACTTCGACGGCCGGCCCATCGGCGGCGAGAAGGGCCGTTTGGGCACGCCCGACATTTCGCAGCTGGGCATCGCCTACGTGCCGGAGAGCATGGGCATCTTCAGCGACCTGAGCGTGCGCGAGAACCTGCTGCTCGCGGCCCGCCGCGCGCGCAGCATCGACGACATCGACACGCGGCGCCTCGAGTGGCTGTTCGGTCTCTTCCCCGCGATCCGCAAGTTCTGGCTGTACCCGGCCGGCAAGCTGTCGGGCGGGCAGAAGCAGATGCTCGCGATCTGCCGCGCCATGGTCGAGCCGCGTCGCCTTCTGCTGATCGACGAGCCCAGCAAGGGCCTCGCGCCGGCCATCGTGCAGAACCTCGTCGCCGCGCTGCGCGAGCTGAAGGCGACGCAGACGACGGTGCTGCTCGTCGAGCAGAACTTCGCCATGGCCAAGGCACTGGGCGACCGGGTCGCCGTGATGGACGACGGCCGCGTCGTGCACCGCGGCAGCATGGCCGAGCTGGCCGATGACGAGGCGCTGCAGCACAAGCTGCTCGGGCTTTCGCTGGGGGCGCATCAATGAACACGACGACCACCACCCCCGCGGCGGCGGCAACGGGCGCCACGGCCGCCGCGGCCGTCCCGAAGGCCAGCTTCGACTGGGT